>DASVRO010000015.1:0-26801 GCA_036388575.1 Allosphingosinicella sp. | reverse complement strand
TCATCGAGGACGAACTCATAGTCGGGCGTTGCGCTGGGATCGCTGGCATAGCGGTCGGTCACCGAGATGGACTCGATGCCGGTGAGGCTGGTGGCGCCGAACTCGATATGGGTGATGCCGTTGCCGGCGCTGATGATCAGGGCGTCCCTGACGCCGCCGCCGCCGTCGACGCTGTCGTCGGCTCCCCAGCGGTCGCCGTCGAAGACGAAGACGTCGTTGCCCGAGCCGCCGGTGAGCGTGTCGACGCCGCGGCCGCCGACCAGGAGGAAGGAGCCGTCGGTCTCGGCCGCCCCGTCGAAGGTGAAGTTCTCGTCCTCCCGCAGCGACTGGGCGTTGACGATCAGCTGCTGGCCGGCCGCGACGTTCGCATTGGCCGTGGTGAGATTGTAACTGTACAAAGCGTTGGACGTATCGCCCCACTTGGTCCTCGAGCCGCTCTGGAGCGACAGCGATTCGACCTCAATCATATTGGTGGCGCTGAGCGTCAGATTGTAATTCCCCTGCAGGATGATCACGTCGCGGCCGTTGTCGCCGTCGACCTTGTCGTCGCCGTCGAACGCGCCCCCGAAATAGAAATAGTCGTCGGAGGCGAGGCCGGCGACGGTGTCGTCCCCGCCCTGCTGAAGCCTGAAGTCGTCGCTCTGCGGTGTGCCGTTGATCGTGTTGTCGGTGCCATCGCCCATCAGCAGGTCGCCGGCGCCGGCGACGCCATCGACGGTCACCGTGACCGTCACGGTGTTCCCGCCCGTCAGCGTGTATTCGAACGTGTCACCGATCGTCGACGTGTTCACCGCGCCCGAGGTGTTGTCGGTGAGCCAGTTGAACTTGCCGTTCGGATTGTAGCTGTAGGTGCCGTCGGCGTTGACCGTCAGCAGCGCGCCGGAGGCGAGCGCGAACTCCACTCCGACGGTGCCGCCGGAGACCGAGGCTATGGTCATCGAATCGCCGTCCACATCGGAGTCCGGCCCGGAGCCGTTATTGGCGAAAAGGTCGCCGTTGCCGACGGTATCCTCAGGCGTGCTGACCGCGTCCGGCTGCGCCACCGGCGCGTCGGGCTGCGGCGAGACGCTGATCGTGCGGGTGTCGACATCCTGTTCGCTGGTGCCGTTGCCGGTGAGGCCCGGGTCGCTGCCGTTGGCGCCCTGATCGTTGGTCGTGACGGTGAGCGTGTCGTCGCCGCTGTAATTGAGGTTGGACGTGTAGGTCAGGCCGTTGTTGGCCGAGAGAGTCGCGTTGATCTGGTTCAGGGTCGCGGTGACCGTAATCGTTCCCGTCTCGTCGCCGGTCACGTCGCCCATCGCGACGCCGCCGACGACATCGGTGTCGATGTCGAGCGTGCCGTTGGCGACGGCGAAGGTGACGACGATCTCGTCCGTCGCCGGATCGGCGTCCGGATCGGAGATCAACATTCCGGAGAGCCACGCGTCGACGAAGTCCTCGCCGGTGCCGATCGTCCCGCCGAGCGAGTTGACCGGAGCGTCGTTCACGCCGGCGAGGGTCACCGTCACCACGTTGACGTCGAGGTCGGTGGCGCCGGAGCCCTGGCCGCCGCCCGGCGAACCGTCCTCGAAGCCGACCGCGAGATCGACCGAGGCGGGCGGAGCGTCGCTGTTGTTGGTGTAGCGGACGCCCTGGATGACCTCGTCGACGAGGGCGCTGGTCGCGGCCGTCTCGAGGCTGGTGAAGTTGATGACGATGAGCCCGGCGCTGCCGTCGACGCTGATCGTTCCGAAGATCAGTCCGCCCGACTTGAGGTTGTTCGAGCCGTCGATCGTGAAGTTCGGCCCGGCGACGAGGCTGAAGTCGTCCTCGCTCGCATTCGTGGCGGGGTTGCGGTTCACGCTGAACGACGCGCCGGAATAGTCGCCGAGGCCGCCGTTGCGGGCGTCGAGCTCGACGTCGGCGACGGCTCCGGCGGGCAGGATCGCGACCGCGGTCTGCTCGGTCGCGGCGATCGGCCCGCCCGTGGTCAGCTCCGGCGAGTCGTTGGCCCCGGTCACCGTGACCGTGCTCGTCACCGCAGTGCTGCCGCCGTCGCCGTCGGTGAGCGTCCAGGTCAGGACCCGCTGCGCGGTCGACGGGGTGGTCTGGTTGGTATTCTCGTATGTGACCAGCGCCATGACCGCCGAGACGTGGGCCGCCGTGGCCCCCGGCCGGAACGTGAAGACCCAGGGATCTCCGGGATTGCCGCCGGACCAGCTGGCGATGATGACGCTGTTCTGATACACGATCAGGTTGGCGTCGAACTTGTAATCGGCGTTCTCGGCGAAGAAGAGCACGTCCTCCGCCGCGACCTCGTTGCCGGTGATCTCGACGGTGAGCGTGCCGGTGTCGAAATTGGGGCTGTCGTCGACGACCGAGGCATTGCCGCCCGCATCCACCTTTTGCGGCGCGCTTCCCTCGGTATAGCCGACGTCGTCGCCCTGCAGGTTGTTGATCGTCGGATTGTCGTTGACGTCGACGACAGTGATGGTCGCCGTCGCAGCAGCGCTCTCCGTCTGGCCGTCGTTCACGGTGACCGTGATCGACCGGGCCGTGTTGGTGCCGGCGTCGGTCGGATTGTCGCTGGTGCTCGAATAGGTGACCGCCTCGATCGCCGCCTCGAAATCGGCGGCACTGGTGCCGGGCGCGGCGACCAGCTTCAGCACCGTGTCGGTGCTCGTCCCGTCGACGGTGACCGTGGCCGGAAGCGTGCCGGCGGTGAGCTTGTCGCCGGTCTCGGCGTTGGTGATCGTGATCGTCGCGCTGACGATGTCGTCGCCGGCGTCGCTGTCGGTGATGTCGACGTCGGTGTCGGAGATCGCCGCGGCGGCGCC
Organism: Allosphingosinicella sp.; assembly: GCA_036388575.1. Lineage (GTDB taxonomy): Bacteria > Pseudomonadota > Alphaproteobacteria > Sphingomonadales > Sphingomonadaceae > Allosphingosinicella. The sequence continues at coordinate 23,985 of DASVRO010000015.1, read as the reverse complement.
CCCCTCGTTGTAGGTCGAAGCGAAGCCGGTGCCGGCGCTGTTGCTGTTGTCGGCATCGAGGTCGAGCGTCGGCGCCGCATTGGCGTTGCCGATGTTGAGCGTGAACGTGTTGGCCGATTGGTCGTAATCGACTCCGCCGTTGAGGACTCCGCCATTGTCGCGCACCTGGAAGGTGAAGGTCGGCGAGGCGCCGGCATTGGCGGCCAGCGAGTCGAAGGTGAGCTCGCCATTGTCGAGCTGAGTCTTGGTGATCTCGGCCCCGGCAGAGATGGCGACCCCGTTCAGCTTGATCGTGCCAGTGGTCGGCAGGGTCGTGATCTTCACTCCGGCGAAGGCGTTGGCCGGGCTGTCGTCGGGATCGCTGAAGCCGTCCGAGAAATCGGTGGTCAGGAAGACGTAAGGGACCCCGGCCGTCGGGGCTGCGCTGTCGTTGGTGCCGGCGGGCGCGTCGTTCACCGAAGTGACGGTGAGATCTATGCTGTCGAAGTCCGCGGTCGCGGCGCCGCTGCCGGTGGCGACGGTGGCGCCGAACTCATCGGTGACGTCGATGTCGATCTGCGCCGCGCCGTTATAATTGGCGTCCGGCGAATATTTGAGGGTGGCGAGCGCGGTGTTGAGGTCGGCGCGCGTCCCGTGGAACGTCATCGTCGTGTCGCCGTCGCCGTCGCCGGTGGTGAAGGTGAGCCCGGTGGTGGTCGTCAGCTTCAGGGTGCCGTGGGTCGCCTGAAGCACCACTTCGTAGACGCCTGCGGGCGCCAGCGCCGAATCGGCGTCGGCGATCGATATTCCGGTCACCGCGAAATCGACGGCGTCCTCGTTGAGCGTCGCCGCGGCCGGGGCGGTGGTCGTGACCGGATCGTTGACTGCGCTGACGGTGACGCTGACCGTCGCCGTGTCGGTGTGTCCGTTGCCGTCGTCGATCGTGTAGGTGAAGCTGTCGGTGCCGTTGAAATTGGCGTTGGGCGTGTAGGTCAGAACGCCGGCGACGACGCTGGTCGTGCCGTTCGTGCCCTGCGTCGCCGACGTAATCGTCCTGGTATCGTTCTCGGGATCGGTGTCGTTGCCGAGCAGCTGCGACGTCAGGTCGTTCGCGCCCGAATCCTCGGCGACGGTGACCGGGTCGTCATTCGCCACCGGCGGCTGGTTGGCGACGAAGCCGAAGTCCAGCGTCAGGTTGGTGTCGGCGTCGGCGTCGCCGTCGACGTCGGGAGTGCCGTCCGGCTCGTCATTGTAGGAGAGCGTGATCGTCTGGCTGGCGACGGCTCCGCCGGCCGCGGCGACTCCGTTATTGTCGTTGTCGACATTGTTGTCCGGATCGGCGGCGACGCCCTGGACGATCTGCAGGTCCTCGAGGGCCCCTCCGCTGGCGAAGTTCGTCCCGGTGACGACGACGATATAGTCGCCCGGCGCCAGGCCGGCGAAGCTGTAGGCGCCGAGCGCGCCCGTCGTCGTGCTTCCGAGCAGAACGTCGCCGGCGTTCCAGCCGCCGCTGTCGTCGGTGTCGGCATAGAGCTCGAGCGCCACGCCCGTGCGGCCCTCGGCGGCGTCGAACGTGCCGTTGAGATTGGCGTCGACGTAGACGGTGCTTCCAAGCGTCAGCGAATCGAGCGCGTTGTTCTCGTTCGCGAGGACGTTGGCGAAATTGGTGCCGCTGATCGTCGCGGTGTTCATCAGCGGGCCGATATATTTGTCGACCTGCTGGTCGATCGTCGCCTTGAAATAGACGTCGACCGCCTTGTTCGACGGCAGCGTGCCGACGGAGACCGGAGTGAGGGCGAAGGCGGTCGACCCGACCGAGCCGGGAACCGCGCCGTCGGCTTCGCCGTCGGCCGGCAGGCGGCGCTCGCCGACCCGCATGTAGCCGAACATGACGTCGTCGCCCTCGGCGGTCACATATTCGTCGTCGAGGCCGATCTGGTGGCCGAGCTCGTGCATCAGCACGGTGAGAAGGTCGAGCCTGCCCGCGGCCTCGCCGCCGGCATCGGCGGTGAGCCGCGTCCCCGCCCCATTGAATTCGCTGTCCTCGCCGGGGGTCGAATCGACGAACCAGCCGAAGCCGGCGCCGTCGCTGTCGATGTTGATGACTCCGTTGTTCGAGGTGCCGACATAGATTCCGGCCATGTCGACGACGCCGAACCGGACGGCGCGCATCGCGTCGATCTGGGCGGCGGTAGCGCCGGCGTCGACCCAGCGCTGGATCGCCGCGTCGATGAGCGAGCTCAGGTCGGCGAGGGTGATGGTGCCGTCGTCGGGCGTGGGCGTCGGGCCACCGGAACCGCCGCCTGTTCCGCCGGAACCGCCGCCGCCGCCCGAGCCGCCGCCGGTTCCGCCGTTGCCGCCGGACCCGCCGCCATCACCGCCGCCGTAATTGTCGGGGATGAGATCGGCATCGCGCGGGGGCGCGGTGACCGGGCTGATCGCGAGATCCTCCCAGCCCTGGCTGAAGCCCGGCGCCATCGCAGAGGGGACGGTGAGGGTGAATGCCTGGTTCTGGACCGCGCCGGTATTGGCGAGCACACCGCCGGTGCCGCTGACCTGGGCGTTGACGAAGACGTTTCCCTTGGTGGTCTTGAGGAAGTTGGCAATCGTGTTCGGATCGGCGCTCGGAGCGCTCGTGTAGCCCGGCATGTAGAAAGTCGCGGGCACACCGGCCTGATCGAACACCACCGCGTCGCCCGAGGCGGAGGCCCCGCCGACCGAGAAGTTGATGTTGTTGTTGCTGATGTTGGCGCCGATCGTGCCCTTGTCGTCGTTCAGCGACGATCCGCCGGGCTGCAGGTAGATGCCGCCGGCGATGCCGGGGCCCATCTCGGCCATTGTGTTGTTGGAGATGGTCGCCTCGACCCGGGCCTGGCCGCCGGCGGACTGCTGGTTAGAGCGGAGCAGGATCCCGGCGACGCCGTTGACGTCGCGGATCGTGTTGCCGTCGATCTTCAGGGCGTAATTGACGTTGCTGGTGCTGCCCATCGTCTTGGCGTCGATTCCGCCGAAGAAGAACATGCCTTCCTGCGAGCCGCGGTTGACATTCGCAGTAATAGGAGTCGCCGCGGTGTTGACGTCGAAGGAGCCGTTCGGCGTCCCCTGGATGTTGTTGGTGACGAGGCCGCTGATGTTGCCCGAGACGCCGCCGAACGACGAGAAGATCGCCGACGAGCGCATGCCCTTGAAGATATTGGTGTCGACCAGATAATCGATGTTGATGTTGGTGCCGCCGCCGGTGATGGCGATGCCGCCGCCGCCGCTGAACTGGGCGCTATGGGCGTTGATGAAATTGTTGTTCTGGATGACGATGTTCTGGGTGGTCGAGCCCGTCGAGATCACCTGCAGAAGGTCGCCCTTCGCGCCGTTGAAGTCGACGCCGGTGACGTTGACGGTGACGTTGCTGGTGCCGCCGCTCTCCAGGAAGAAGGCGTCATCGCCGTTCTGGACGGTGTTGGAGAACACAGCCTGGTCGTTAGCGCTGTCCTTGATCGTGAAGTTGAGCGTGTCGGACCCGTAGGTATAAACGGCGAGATTGGCCTCGATGCCACCGCCGATCGAATTGCCTTCGAACAAGCCGGTGCCTTTCAGCCCGGTAGTGCCGGGACTGCCCTGGCTGCCGAAGCGGATTGTGCCTTCGTCGAAGCCGGGGTTCGTGCCGAACGCGCCCCGGAACTCGGAATCGCGCAGCGTGAAGTTGTTCACATTGTCGCCGCGGATGCCGAAATTGTTCATCGTCGTCGCGGCGGTGCCGAAGAACATGTTCGACAGCGACACGTTGGCGACGTTGTTCATGTAGATGCCGGTGCCGGTCGTCGCCTGCGCCGCGAACGAGCCGAGGTCGCCGCCGCCGATGCTGGTGATCGTTCCGCCCGAGCCCGCCGTCGATCCCTCGCCGGTGACGATGAACTGACCGCCCGCACCGGTGTTCTGGAGGAACACGCCGGTGCTGGTCCCGCCGCTGGCATTGACCTCGTTGAAGGTGGCGTTGAGCGTGACCCCGTCGATGTGGATCGCCCGCCCGCCGACGGCCGTGACGATGTTGCCGGGCCCGGTGGCGCCGCTGATCGTCAGCGAGCCCGCACCGACTGTCGTGCTCGTCGCGTTAATGCCGGTGCCGGTCGTCGTGTCGATGTCGAGCGAGCCTTCCGTGAAGGTGACGTTCGCGCCGGTCGCGGTGGTGTTGGTGAAGGTGAGGGCGGCGAGCGTGCCGGTGTTGAGCGTCACGTTCCCGGTGAAATCGATATTGCCGCCGGTATTGTTGGTCAGGCTGATGCCGCCGCCCCCGGAACCGGCCGTGATCGCGCCCGAGAAGCTGATCGCGCCGCCGCTGTGGCCGGTGACGTCGACGACCTGGAAGCCGCCCGAGGACTGGCTGACGCTCGCCGCGACGGTGACCGCGCCGGTGCCGCCGTTGATCCTGACACCGTCATTGGCGGGATCGTTGCCCGCCCCGATCGATCCGCCGTTGGCGTTCACGGCATTGGTGGCGCCGGCGATGTGGAGTCCGGCTCCGCTCATCCCGTCGAGATCGACGGTGGTGAAGGTGACCGCGCCCTGAGTCTGGCTCTGGCCGTTGATCTCGATGCCGTCGCCGGCGGTGTTGTCGATCGTCGCGCTGGCGAAGCTGAAGGTCGAGAGGGAGGAGGTGATGTTGATTCCGTCGGCGCTGGCGGCGGACGCTCCGGCAATGGCGACCGCGCCGCCCTGGAAGGTGCCGGCGCCGGCCGCGTCGATGTTGAGGATGTTGACCGCGTTACCGCCGGTGACGGTGCCGCTCGCGGTCAGGTTCGCGAACTGGATCCCGCTCGTGCCCATCGCGCCGTTCTGCAGGTCGAGCACCTGGCCGGTCGCGGTGGCGATGCTGTTGGCGGTGCCGGTAATGGCGAGGGTGCCGCCGCCGGTGAAGACCACGCCCTTGCCCGCTCCGGTGACGACGTCGAAGCCGTTGCCGCCGGCCGCCGGGGTGAAGTTGATCGTCCCGCCGGTATTGTTGGTGAGGTTGACGGCGATTCCGGTCGTGGTCGTGATAGAGGTCGACTGGCCGTTGAAATTGACCGTGCCAGCGCCGAGCGAATCGACGACGATGCCGTTCGCGGCGGTGCCGTTATGGGTGATGTTGCCGTTGAAGTCGGCGGTTCCGCCGGTGCGGTCCTGGATCTCGACCGAGGTTCCGGTCGAGCCGCTGATCGTGCCACCATAGGTGAAGTTGACGTTGCCGCCCGAATTGGCGGTGCCTCCGCCCGCGACTCCGAGCAGGACGCCGGCGCCCGCGCCGGAGATGGTGCCGCCGGTGACGGCGACCGAGCCGGTGATCAGCCCGGTGCCGCTCCCGGCGGTGCCGGCGAGCTGGAGGGCCGGGCCGGCGGCGCCGGTGCTGGTCAGCGAGTTGACGGTGACCGCGAGATTGCCGCCCTGGTCGATATCGATAGCCTGGCCCAGTCCGGTGAAGCTGACGCTGTTGACCGTCAGCGTGCCGGCCGCGGTGGTGACGCTGCCGCCGCCGTCGGCCATGCCGGTCACGCTGGCGCCGTTCGCGTCGAGGGTGAAGCCACGGACCGTGTTGTCGGTGGCGAGCGTGACGGCCGTGCCGCTGCCCACGCTGATCACCGCGTTGGTCGAGACGTTGTCGACTCCGCCGGTCCGCTCCGTGCCGCCGATATTGTGGGCGTTGACGACGAAGCCGACGCCGTCGCCGAGCAGCTTCTGCCCCGCCTCGAGGGTGATGCCGGCGGTGTAGTTGCCGCCGTTGTGATAGACGAAGATGCTGTCCCCGGCGCCGTCCGCGTCGGCGCCGTTGTTGTTGAGGGGGGTGAGGCTGGTGAACGGCTTCATGTAGCTGCCGTCCGAGGCGCCGTTCTCGCCGCCATAGGTGTTGTCGACGTACCAGACCTTGTCGGTCACCGTCATCGTGACGATGCCCTCGGTGACGTTGCCGAGGCTTTGGGCGTCCTGGACGAAATATTTGAACGAGGTGAGCCCGACGAAGCCGGTCGTCGGCGTGAAGGTGAAGCTGCCGTTGGCGTTGAAGGCGACGGTGCCCTGGGTGCCGGTCGTGTCGACGCTGGTGACGGTCAGGCCGAGATTGCCGCCGGCGCCGTCGGGATCCATGTCGTTGAGGAGAAGGCCCTGGGCGGCGTTGATCGTGATCGGGGTGTTGCCGGTCAGGCTGAAGGCGTCGTCATAGGCGATCGGGGTGACCTGGACGGAGCCGGCGACCAGGGTGACGCCGCTCAGCGAATCGGTGACGGAGATCCCCGTGGCCGGATCGCTTCCGGAATTGGTGATGCGGATTCGGGTGAGGACGACATCGCCGGGATCGAACTGACCGTCGAGGTCCGTGTCGGTAAACAGAGTCGTCGTACGCGTAGCGGTGACGTTGACAGCCATTTTACAATCCCCCGAGGGCATAATGCCGCCTGCACGCGTTGCGTGCAGTTCCCTCCAATCTGGATTGATTGCACAGAAATGCCACTTCGGCTAGTGCAATTAGCCTATATCAATCCCAAAAAATTGCATAAAAACAACACTCCGGCTCCGAAATGACCGGATGCTACTCGCGGAATGCGGTCTCGCTGAGCTTGGTGATCGGGCTGAGGATGTAGTTGAGGATGGTGCGCTTGTCACCGAGCAGGCTGACGTCGGCGACCATGCCGGTGCCGATCGGCAGCTTGCGGCCGTTGCGCACGAGGGCGTTCGAGTTCGTCCGCACCTGGACCGTGTAGAAGCTCTCGCCGGTCTTCTCGTTCAGAGTGGCGTCGGGCGATATCGCGGTGACCACGCCGTCGAGCGAGCCGTAGACGGAGGGGTCGTAGGCGGTGATGCTGACCTTGGCCTTCTGGCCCATGCGCACCCATCCGATGTCCTGCGGACGGACCTGGGTCTCGACCAGCAGGGTCTCCTCCGACGGGACGATCTCGACCAACGGAGCGCCGGGACCGACGGCGGCGCCGACGGTGGTGACGAGGACCCGGTTGACCCGACCGGGCAGCGGCGCCCGAACCAGGGTACGCTCCTCGCGCTCGGCGAGCGCCGGCAGCTGGGCGCGGCGGGCGGAATATTCGGCCTGGGCGGTGGCGAGCTCGTTGGCGGCGACCGAGCGCCAGTCCTGGCGCTGCTGGTTGAGCGAGGATTGCGCCTCGGCAACCGCGGAGCGGGCCCGGGAGATGGCCGCGGCGGCGGCGGACGCTTCGCTGGCGGCGACCGCATAGGCGCTCTCCGCCTGCATCAGCGACAGCCTCGGCTCGATGCCGCGCTCGACCATCGGCCGGATCAGGTTGAGCTCCTGGCGGCGGGCGTCGCGCGCCGACACCCGCGCATCATAGGAAGACTGGGCCTCCTGGACCGCGCGCATCGCCTGCTGGACCCGGGCCTGGCCCGCGTTGATCAGGCTGCCCAGCTCCTGCATGCGGGAGGCGTGGAGCGAGCGCTCGATCATCATCTGGCTCGCCGCAGCCTGGTCGGCCGGAGCCGGATAGGAAGGCTCGCGGCCGGCGACCTCGGCGGAGAGCCGGGCGATCTTCATGCCGAGCGCGTTGGCCGAGGCCTCGCCGCTGCCCAGCTCGGCGCCGGTCGCGGTGCGGTCGAGCCGGACCAGCTCCTGGCCCGCCCTGACCTGCTGCCCCGTCCTGACGCTGATCGCCTCAATGACTCCGCCCTCGAGGTTGGAGACGATCTGGAGCTGCGAGCTGGCGATCACCCGCCCCTGGCCGCGCACCGTCCGGTCGAGCTCGGTCAGAGCCGCCCAGGCGATGAACACGACGAAGAATCCGACCACCACCCAGAGCAGCACGTTCGACGCCGTCCGCGGCTTGATACGGTCGGTGAGGTCCTCGATGTGGGTGTGCTCGTTCATCGCTCAGGCCGCCTTGGTGGGCGGCGTCTGCTGCCGCGTGATCTGCTTGAGAACCTCGTCGCGCGGCCCGTCCATGACGACCCTGCCCTTGTCGACCAGCATGATCCGGCTGACCAGGGCGAGCAGCGGCGGCCGGTGCGTGATGAGGACGAGGGTACGGCCCTTCGTCTCTTCCTGGAGCCGCTGGATCAGCGCCGTCTCGGTCTGCGAATCCATCGCGCTGGTCGGCTCGTCGAAGACGAGGACCGGCGGCTTGCCGGCGAGCGCGCGGGCGAGCGCGATCGACTGGCGCTGGCCGCCCGAGAGGCCTTCGCCGCGGTCGGCGAGCCTCAGGTCGTAGCCATTGGCGATCGTGCCCATGAACTGGTGGGTCCCCGACAGCTCGGAGGCGCGAAGCAATTCCTCGTCGTCGACATGGCCGCGGCCGAGGCCGATATTCTCGCGGACCGATCCGGTCAGCAGCACGCTCTCCTGGAGCGCGGCGCCAATGTAGCGCCGCATCTCAAGCGGATCGAGCTGGCGGATGTCGGTGCCGTCGACCATCACCAGCCCCTCTTCGGGCGGATAGAGGCCGAGGATCAGCCGCGCGATCGTCGACTTGCCGGAGCCGACCCGGCCGAGCAGGCCGACATGCTCGCCCGGCTCGATGACGAAGTTGAGCCCCTCGAGCGTCTTCTCGGCGGCGCCGGGATAGCGGAAGGTGACGTTGCGGAACTCGATCCGCCCATTCAGCCCGGCGAGCTTCAGCCCCTCGCCTTCCGGCCCTTCCGGAGGCATGTTCATCATCTCGTTGAGCTGGCGGTAGGCGGTCCGCGTCGTCGTCATCCGCGACAGCAGCTGCGAGATCTGCGCCAGCGGAGCGACCGCCCGCCCGGCCAGGATCGAGCAGGCGATGAGGCCGCCCATGGTCAGCGTCTGGTTGGCGATCATCGCCACTCCGACGATCACCACGCCGGCATAAGAGATCGTCCCCGCCGAAGTCGCGGTGGTGATCCCGATGCTGGCGATCAGTCGCTGCCTCAGCGAGCTGTCGGCATGGCTCTCCATCGCCTTGTCCCAGCGGCGCGCGAGCAGCGGCCCGGCGCCGGCGGCCTTGACCGTCTCGAGCCCGCCGATCGTCTCGACCAGCACCGACTGCTTGGCCATGCCCTCGCCCATCGCCTTGGCCGAGAGCCGGTCCATCGCCGGCTGGGTGAGCGCTCCGACGATGATCACGATCGGCACCATGATCGCCGGAACGAGCGCCACCCAGCCGCCGATGATCCAGATCACGCCGATGGTGAGCAGGATGAAGGGCAGGTCGACGACAGCGGTCAGGGTGGCCGAGGTGAAGAAGTCGCGAAGCGCCTCGAGCTCGCGCATCAGTCCGGTCAGCGACCCGGTCGAGCCCTTCTTGAGGTCGAGGCGCAGCCGAAGCAGCCGCTCGAACAGGGTCTCCCCGACCTCGCGGTCGATCGAGGCGCCGGCGATGTCGACGAAATAGGCCCTCAGCAGCTTGAGGACGAAGTCGAAGACGATGACGATGGCGAGGCCGATCGACAGCGCCACCAGCGAGGAGGTGGCGTTGTTCGGGATCACCCGGTCGTAGACCGTCATCGTGTAGAGCGAGGTCAGAAGGCCGAAGATGTTGATCAGCACGGCCGCGAGCGCGACCTTGAGGTAGACCGGCCGGTTACGCCGCATCGGCTCCATCAGCCATGCCGCGAAGCGCGGCTCGGGGCCCTTGATCTCGTGCTCGCTACTCATCCTGGCCTCCGACTCGGGCGGGGTCGATGGCGAGCGCGTCCAGCAGGTTGCCGGTGCGGGACAGCAGCACGTAGCGCGCCGCGTCCAACTCGGCGAGGGTGCGGATGAACGCCGTCGCTGTCTCGAAATAGCTGTCCTCGGCGGCGACCACGTCGAACAAATTGCCGCGCGAGTTGATGAACCGCTCGATCAGGACGTCGCGCGACTGGCGGCTGGCGAGGTAGCTCGCCTCGAGCGCCCGCAGCTGCTCCTCGAGCGCCTTGACGTCGGACCAGGCGATGGCCGCGTCGCGCGCCGCTTCGTCGCGGATCCGGCTGGCCCGGGCATCGGCGGAGGCGGCCCGCGCCTGCGCCTGGGCGACCCGCGCCTCGGTTCCTCCGAACAGGCGCTGGCGAAGCGTCACCCGGCCGCGAATGTCATAGTCCCGGTCGTTCTCGAACACGCCGTAGCGGCCGGCATCGATTCCGGCGGTAATCTGCGGCAGCCGGTCGGACTTGGTCGCTCTCGCCTCGCGCCGGGCCGAATCGGCCATCGCCTGGGCGGAGCGCGCCGCCGGGCTGCTCATCGCCGCCAGCGCCGCCGCGTCGCGGGTCAGGGCCGGGGTCTGCGGCACCGGCGCCCGCTCGAGAAAGGCGGGGGCCGGGGTTCCGGTCAGCTCGAAGAAGCGGGCCTCGGCATTGGCGAGCTGGCGCCGGAAGCCGGCCAGCCGGGTCCGCGCCGAGGCCAGGTAGGAATCGACCCGGGCGGTGTCGCCCGGCGCGGAGACGCCTTGGCGGACCCTCTCCTCGACCGCCTCGCGAAGCTCCTGCTGGTTGGCGACGAACGATTCGGTCAGCGCCACCATCGCCCGGTAGGCGAAGACGTCGTACCAGGAGGCGACCGTGTTGAGAGCGACCCGGTCGGCGCTCGCCTCGGCTTCCGCCGCTGCGGCCCGAAGCCTCGCCCCGGCCGCCAGCACCCGCTCGGAGCCCGCTCCGAAATCGTAGACCGTCTGGCTGATGTTGAGGATCGCGTCGGTCCGGTTCGCCGGGCGCGAGCGCTCGACGATGTTCTGCGGATCGTTGGAGAAGTCGCGCGAGATTACCCGGTAGGAGGAGACGCTGAGGTCGACCGAGGGCAGGCGCCGCTCATGGGCCTCGTCGACCACGGCGGCCGCCTCGGCGCTGGTCGCCCGCGCCTCCTGGGTCGCCGGGTGGCGCTCGACGGCGGTGGCGACGACGGCCCGGAACGCCTCCGGCGACGCCTGGCTGCGGGCGAGCTGGAGGATCGGGTCCTTGCCGGGATCGATGCTGAGCGGATCGCTCGACGGCGGCGGCAGCGTGGCCGGCCCGCGTGAGGGGGCGATGATCAGGGGCGAGGCCGAGACCGGCGCCGACGCCGGCGGCGAAGCGGACGGCGGCAGGATCGAGGGCAGCGGCGGCGGCGGCGGCGAGGGAAGGGGCGGCGGGGTCGGAGTCGGCGGCGGAGCCATGCCGGAGTCCGTCGTCTGGGCGAGCGAAGTCCCGCCCGCGACGAGCGACAGCGCGCAAACCAGCGCTCCCTTCTTCAACCCCAACATCGTCTGTTTAAGAACCCTCTGCCGTCGGTCCCTTACCCACGTTAAGCGCGCGAGACTAGGAAAACCTGCACCCTCAAGGGATTGGCCGCTGCCGTAACTTCGCGGAGGGCTGTCAGGCGGGGTCCGGCGGGAAGCGCGCGAGACAGGCGAAGCCGGGCGCCTCCTCGCCGCCGATCACCGTCTCGCCGTCGACATCGACCCAGACGTGGGCGGCGAGCCCGTCCTCGCGGTGCCCGACTCCGTAGAGCAGCACCGAGCGGATGCCGCGGCGCCGGAGCATCCAGTGGAGAGCGAGCCCGCGCTGGAAGCAGACCGCCTTCCACGGCACCCGTCGGCCCCAGCCGTTCACCGCTCCGCGCACCCGCCGCACCGTCTCGGCGTCGCCGCGAGCCTTTCGGCGGCCGCGTGCCGAGGCGGCGGCGGCGACCTTGCGGAACGGCAGCAGGGCGATCGCCATCGACGCCAGCGCCAGCGCCACCAGCGCCTCGGCGAGCAGCAGCCAGTCGGAAAGCGTCCTTCGCGAAGGGGATCGGGCAACCGGAGCGGACATCCGGGCGCGTTACAGGATCGGCCGCGAAGGTGGCAATCTCTTGTTCCGCCGCCGGGTCATCGCCTAGGAGCCGGGTGTCCCAGCGAAAGCGGCTCGAGCGTGCACCTGCCTCCCGAATTCCAGCTCGTCGCCGCCTGCTGCCGCTGGCCGCCCTCGCCGGCGCGCGACGCGGCGGTGACCGCCGCCGCCGCGCTTTGCGGCGACTGGCCCCTCGCCGTCCGAATCGCCGAGCGCCACCGGGTCGAGGGCCTGACATGGGCGGCGCTCCGGCAGGCGGAGGTCGACGTTCCCGCCGAGGCCGGCGAACGGCTCCGCGCCTCAGCCGCCCGGATCGGCCGGCAGAATCTCGTCCTGACCGCGGAGTCGCTTCGCCTGGCGGCGCTCCTCGAACGGGCCGGGATCCGATTTCTCTTCGTCAAGGGGGTGACGCTCGGAGCGCTCGTCTACGGCTCTGTCGGCCTGAAGATGGGCTGGGACATCGACCTTCTCGTGCCGCTCCCGGCGCTCGAGGCGGCGGCGGCGGTGCTCGAGGCGGCGGGCTACCGGCTCGACCTCCCGTCGGGCCCCCGGGCCCGGGAGGGGCTGGCGCAGTTCCACCGCCATGCGAAGGAATCGGTGTGGAAGTCGGCGGACGGCTCTCTCACCGTCGAGCTCCATACCGCCCTCTCCGACAATCCGGCGCTGCTCCCGCAGGTCGGCCCCGATTCGCCCCAACGGGCGGTGGAGGTGGCAAAGGGGCGCTTCCTGCCGACTCTGAGCACCGACGAGCTGTTCGCCTATCTCGCCGTCCACGGCGCCTCGAGCGCCTGGTTCCGGCTGAAGTGGATCGCCGACGTCGCCGCCTTGCTCGCCGAGGCGCCGCCGGCCGAGATCGAGCGGCTCTACCGCCGCTCGATCGAGCTCGGCGCCGGCCGCGCCTCCGCCCAGGCCCTGCTGCTGTGCCAGCGCCTGTTCGGAACTCCGGTACCGCCGGCGCTCGCCGCCGAGCTCCGCTCAGACCGGACCAACCGATGGCTGCTCGCCGTCGCCCTGCGGATGCTCGCCGGCCGAAGCCTCGCCACCGAGCTTCACCACCTCCGCCTGGGCACGCTCTACATCCACCTGATGCAGCTCGGGCTCCTGCCCGGGCTGCGTTTCAAGCTCGACGAGTTCAGCCGCCAGCTGACCTCGATGTCGAGGCGGCTGACCCACCGCGCCCATTGAGGCGGGGCTACGCTACCAGGTCGACCCGGCCGGTGATCCGCCGCAGGAACTCGACTTCGTGCGGGAGGTGCGGCCGGCCGTCGGCGTGCAGGATGTCGTGGAACCACTTGCCCGAACCGCTGGCGATCCTGTCGTTTTCGCTCGGATCCCAGGCGAAATGGGTCTGGGTGCGTCCCGAGACGAGCCCCCAGCAGAAGGCCGCCACTCGGTGCTTCTTGGCCTTGGGAAGGATCGCCTGGAACGTGCTGCCCGCCGATCGCGCCATATATTCGGTGCACAGGATCGGCCGGCCGAAGCTCCTGAGCCACCCGAGGCGTCGTCCGAAATCTCGGGCCTTGCCGTAATTGTGGAAGGAAATGACGTCGGAGTTCGAGGTCTGGACCCGCTGGATCGGGCTCAGCCGGTGATCCGCCGACCAGTTGCCCAGCCAGATCGCGCTGGTCAGAGGCTGGCTCGAACCGGCCTCGCGAGCCCATTGGAAGGCCTCGACCAGGAGCGGAGTCACGAGGGCCGACTTGGCCGCCAGCTGGGCGCGGTTGCACAGGGCGACTTCCGGCCCGTTGTCTGGCTCGTTCCAGATGTCCCAGGCGAGCACGCGAGGATCGTCCGCGAAGGCGCGCACCACTCCGGTCACGTAGCGGCGCAGCCGTTCGTGCTGCGACGGGTCGGCGAGCACGGGCATTCCTGGGGACTGAACCCAGCCGGAATTGTGCACGCCCGGGGTCGGATCCCGCTGCGGACCGAGGGCCGGATCGGGATCCCAGCAGGAATCGAACAGGACGAGCATGGTCCGGATGCTATGCCGGTCGGCGATTGCAAGGTAAGTGTCGATGCGCGCCGCGAAACCGTCCGGATCCTGCTCCCAGAGGAGATCGTGGAGATAGACCCGAACCGCGTTCATGCCGAGCGCCGCAGCCCAGGCGAGCTCACGGTCGACGGCGATCGGATCGAAGGTCTCGGCCTGCCAGAATTCGAGCTGGTTGATCGCATAGGACGGCGTGAAATTGCAGCCCACGAGCCATGGCAGCTCGGCATACCAGCGGTGGGCGGCCTCTTCCGTCCAGCGGGAATGTGCAATCGCCGCCGCGGCGACGTTCGCGATCGTGCCTGATCCGGTCATGATGTGCTTTTCGGCTGCTAAGGCCGCCCCCGCCCCCGCGGATCGGCTGTGGTTCCTGCTCTCAATCAACAACATATGTTGTCGATTCGGCTCGCGCAAGGCCCGGAATGTACAGTCTTTCCAGTGACATCCGCGAACGAAGCCGCCAGCGGGATCGCAGCCGGAAGCCGGAGAGGGGGTAGTGGCGGAGCGGGAGGGATTCGAACCCTCGATACGCTTTTGGCGTATACTCACTTTCCAGGCGAGCGCCTTCGACCACTCGGCCACCGCTCCGCATGCCCTGGAAGGCAGGCCCATCTAGGGGCGAGGCGGGCTCAGGGCAAGCTGGCCGCGAAGCCGTCCATCGCCCGCGCCAGCGCCACGTCCTTCGCCGTCACTCCGCCGGCGCTGTGGGTGCTGAGCGACACCGCCACCTTGTTCCAGCTGTTCGACCAGTCGGGATGGTGGTCGGCTTTCTCGGCGGCGATCGCGGCTCGGGTCATGAACGCGAACGCCTCGCCGAAATCGGCGAAGCTGAAGTCGCGGCGAATCGCGCGCTCCGCTTCGTCGTAGGTCCAGCCGGGCAGCGCCTCGAGCGCCGCAATCCTCTCCTCGTCGCTCAGCATCATTGTCTCTCCCCGCTTTTCCCCTCTATGTCGCCCGGATGACCGGCGAGCGTCAAACCTTCGCGCCCGACGCGGCGGAGATCGAGCGGCTGGCCGACGCCGCCATCGCCCGGATGCCCGAAAGCTTCCGCCGCCATCTCGAGGGCGTCGTCCTCAGGGTCGACGAGTTCGCCGAGGAGGAGGTGCTCGCCGAGCTCGGCATCGAGGATCCGTTCGAGCTCAGCGGCCTCTATACCGGCCGGCCGATCGGCGAGCGCTCGTCGATGCTGTCGGGCGAGCTGCCCGCGATGATCCACCTCTACCGCCGTCCCCTGCTCGACGAATGGGCCGAGACCGGGGTCAGCCTCGAGGCGCTCGTCACCCACGTCATCGTCCACGAGGCCGGCCACCATTTCGGCTTCTCCGATGAGGATATGCACGCGATCGAAGAGGCGGCGGGTTGACCCTGCTCGAGCTTCGGGCAGTCGCCTGCGAGCGCGGCGGCCGGCGGCTGTTCGGATCGCTCGACCTGAGGCTCGAACCGGGCGGCGCGGCGCTCGTCACCGGTCCCAACGGCGCCGGCAAGTCGAGCCTGATCCGGCTCGCCGCTGGCCTGCTCCGGTCCGTGGCCGGGCGGGTCGAGCGCAACGCTCCGGTCGCCCTGGCGGACGAAGGCCTGGCGCTCGATCCGAAGCTGAGCCTGGCCAAGGCACTCGATTTCTGGGCCCGGCTCGACGGCGCAGACCCGGCCGGGGCGATGGCGGCGATGGGCCTGACGCCGCTCGCCGGCGTGCCGGTGCGGATGCTGTCGACCGGCCAGCGCCGCCGCGCCGCGCTGGCCCGGGTGGTGGCGAGCGGAGCGCCCCTGTGGCTGCTCGACGAGCCCGCCAACGGCCTCGACGCGGACGGCGAGGCGCGGCTCGAAGCGGCGATGGCCGCGCACCGCGCCGGCGGCGGCGCGATCCTCGCCGCCTCGCACCAGCCGCTCGCTCTGCCCGGCGCGGCTCGGCTCGCGCTGGGATGAGCGCTCTCGTCCTGCGCGAGCTCCGCCTCGCCGCGACCGGCGGCAGCGCGATCCTGCCGCTTATCTTCTTTCTGCTTGTCGCGACCCTCTTCCCGTTCGCGGTCGGACCCGACGCCCCGCTCCTCGCCCGCACCGGCGGCGGCGCCTTGTGGATGGCGGCCCTGCTCGCCGCCCTCCTGCCGGTCGACCGCCTGATCGAGCCGGACCGCGCCGCCGGAGTGCTCGATCAATTCGCCGTGCGCGGCCTCGGCGAGGAGAGCGTCGCGCTGGCCAAGCTCGCCGGCCACTGGCTGAGCTTCGGCCCGCCGCTGATGGTCGCGGCCCTCCCCGCGGCGGCCCTGATGAAGCTGCCCGGACCGGTGCTGGTCCGCCTCGAGCTGGGGCTTCTCGCCGGAACGCCCGGCCTGGCCGCGCTCAGCCTGATCGTGGCGGCGTTGACTTCCGGGCTTCGGACGACCGGAGCTCTGGCCGGCCTCTTGATGCTGCCGCTGGCGGTGCCGATCCTGATCTTCGGCGCCGCTTTTGTCGGGCCGGGAGCCGACAGTGGCGGGCTGAAGCTCCTCGCCGCCGTGTCCCTCCTCCTCGTCGCCATCGCCCCGTTCGCCGCCGGCGCGGCGATCCGGGCGGCGCGGGACTAAGGTCGCGACCAGCGCGCGAAGATCGCCGTCGGCAGAAGCAGGCCGCGCGCCTCCTCGCGCACCGCCATGTCGCCGCATTCGACCCGCCCGCCGAGGTCGCCAAGCGCCTGCTTCAGCAATTCGCCGATCGCCAGCGCCGACATCCGCACCGCGTAGACGGTGAGCACCAGGAAGCGGCTGTCCGAGTCGAGCAGCCGGCGGCAATCGGCGATCAGGCCGGGCAGGCCCTCCTCCAGCCGCCACACCTCGCCGTTCGGGCCGCGCCCGAACTTGGGCGGATCGAGGATGATCCCGTCGTAGCGCCGCCCGCGCCGCACCTCGCGCGCGGCGAACTTGCCGGCATCGTCGACCAGCCAGCGGATCGGCCGCCCGGCCATGCCCGAGAGCGCCGCATTCTCCTTGCCGGCCTCGACCGATTTCTTCGACGCGTCGACATGGGTGAGGCGGGCGCCGGTCGCGGCCATCGCCAGGGTGCCGACGCCGGTATAGCCGAACAGGTTCAGGGCCTCCGTCCCCTCCCCCAGCCGGCCGCGCATCCACGCCCATTGCGGCGCCATGTCGGGGAAGAAGGCGAGATGGCGGAACGGAGTCGCCTGGGCCCGGAAGCGGACCTCCTCCCATTGCAGGTCCCAGCCGTCGCCCGGGACCGGCCGCGAGAACGTCCAGCGTCCGCCCCCTTCCTCGTCGGAGCCCGGGACGAACTCCCCGTCCGAGTCCCATTCCGGCTCGGCCGGAGCCCACAAGGCCTGCGGCTCGGGGCGGACGAAGCGATAGCGGCCGTAGCGTTCGAGCTTGCGGCCGTGGCCGCTGTCGACGAGCCCGTAATCGGCCCAGGGCTCGGCGATCAGAGTGGCGAGCTTCACGCCGCCCGGACGGCGGGAAAGCCGATCGTCGCGCGGGCGCGCGGTCCGGCGAGCATCCTGGCTCCAGCCTCGCGCACCTTCTCGACGGTGACCGCCTCCAGCTCCGCGATCACCTCGGCCGGCTCGACCAGGCGTCCGTGCACCGCCAGCTGGCGGGCGACATAATGGGCCTGGCCCCACGGGCTCTCGATCGACATCAGCAGCGCCGCCCTCGACTGGGTGCGGACCCGGTCGACCTCGCGCTGCGTCGCGCTCTCCACCGCCTGGTGGACGATGTCCTCGATCAGCTGCGCCGCGGCGGCCGATTCGCGGCGGGCGGTGGCGGCGTAGATGTAGAACAGGCCCGCGTCGGCATAGGGATGGATTTGCGAATAGACCGAATAAGCCAGGCCCCTGTCCTCGCGCACCTGCTGGAACAGCCGCGACGACATGCCGCCGCCGACCAGGTCGCAGAACAGCCGCGCCGCGAAATAATCGGGATCGAGCTGGGCCGGGGCCGGGAAGGCCAGGGCGAGATGGGCCTGGTCGGCGGAGGCTCGGCCGACCCTGGTGCCGCCGGTGAACCGGGCGGGCTCGGGCGGGTCGACGTTTCCGCCCGGCAGGCCGCCGAGATGCTTTTCGGCCAGCTCGACCAGCCGCCGATGCTCGACCTTGCCCGCCCCGACCAGCAGCAGCCCGCCGCCGCGGCACAGGCCGGCGCGCCAGGCCTGGAGGTCCGCGACTCCGATCGCGGCGATGCTCGCCTCGTCGCCGAGCACCGGCCGGCCGAGCGGCTGGTCGCCGAACGCGGCGGACCACAATTCGTCGAAGATGATGTCGGACGGCGTATCGCGCGCCTCGCCCAGCTCCTGGAGGACGACGTCCTTCTCGCGCTCGAGGTCCGCTGCGGCGAAATGCGGCTTCAGCACCAGGTCCGAGACCAGCTCGACCCCGAGCGGGACGTGCTCGGCGAGCACCGAGGCCATGAAGCTGGTGCCGTCGCGGTCGGTGCAGGCGTTGAGGTCCCCGCCGACATCCTCGATCGCCTCGCTGATCTCGCGGGCCGAGCGGCCGCCGGCGCCCTTGAACACCATATGCTCGAACAGATGGGCGATGCCGTTGAGGCGCGCCGGCTCGTGGCGCGAGCCGGCCTCGGCATAGAGGCCGACTGCCGCGGTTTCGATTCCGGGCATCTCGCGGCTTGCGACCTTGAGACCGTTGGGGAGGAGGGTAAGCTGCATGGAAGGGGCCAGTTAGTGCCTCAGGCCTCCGGCGGCAACTTTTCCCGCTGCCGCCGGCGCAGGGCGAGGACGTAGATGAGGGCGGCGGCGGCGGCGAAGAAGAACCATTGGAAGGCGTAGGACAGGCTGTTGTTGGCGGCGTCGGCGGCCGGCGGAGCGCTCGGCTCGAGGCCCGGTGCGGCCCGATCGGACACGATCATCGGACGCGGCGGCGCGGAGGCGCCGCGCAGGCGCTGCATCAGGCTGAAGCGCCGCGGCTCGGCGACGATGGTCCCGGTCACCTCGCCGCCCCGCCAGCCCGGGCTCGCTCGCGGATTGGGCGAGACTCCCATGTCGGCGGCGAAGCCCGGCCCTTCGACTCCGGTGCGGCATTCAGCGATGTAGCGGGTGCCGGTCCGACCGGCCGCCGACTTGCCCCCGGTCAGCCGCCAGGCCGTCGGTTCGAGGCAGAAAGCGGTGGCCCGACGGTAGAGCAGGCTGTCGTCGGGCAGGGCTCCGATCGGGAGGGCGATCGGCGGCAGCGCCGCGTTGCGGGCATATTGGGCTCGAAGCGCCTCCTTCTCGTCGGCTCGGTGAAGCTGCCACAGGCCGAGGCCGATCATCGTCGCCACCGCGGCGGCGACGAGCAGGGTTGGGAGGAGCGGGAAGCGCATCAGACGATTCGTCCCTCGCGGGCCCGGTGCCTGTATTCCAGGGCCAGCAGCAGGCCCTTGGCGAGGCGGAGCGAGCCGATGACCAGCACCGCGGTCAGCGGCAGCCAGAGGATGGCGTGGACCCAGAAAGGCGGCTCGGCGGCGAGCTCGAGCGCGACGGCGAGGCCGGTGACCAAAGCTCCGATGATCAGGATCAGGAACGCCGCCGGGCCGTCGCCGACGTTGAACCCTGCGAAATCGAGCCCGCAGGCCCGGCATTTCGGAGCGAAGGACGCGAGGCCCCTGTACAGCGTCCTCGCCGCGCAGCGCGGGCAGAGGCCGCGAAGGGCGACGTGGATCGGGCTGGGTTCCTTCATCTCACTCCGCTCGTGTCGAGCGAAGTCGAGACACCCTTTCGAGCGAAGCCGAGGCTCCGCGAACTCCGGTCTCGGCTACGCTCGACGCCGTCCCTCGACTTCGCTCGGGGCGAACGGCGGAGATCGCGCCTCGCGCCATGCCTGTTAGTGAACCTCCGCGCCCCAGCCGCCCCAGACGTAGACGCAGATGAACAGGAACAGCCAGACGACGTCGACGAAATGCCAGTACCAGGCCGCCGCCTCGAAGCCGAAATGCTGGTTCGGCCGGAAGTGCCCTTTGTAGGCGCGAGCCAGGCAGACGATCAGGAAGATCGTGCCGACGATGACGTGGAAGCCGTGGAAGCCGGTCGCCATGAAGAAGGTCGAGGTGTAGATATTGTCCTTGAAGCCGAACGGCGCGTGATAATATTCGTAGCCCTGGATGCCGGTGAACAGCAGGCCGAGCCCGATCGTCGCCCACAATCCCTTGATCAGCCCCTCGCGGTCGCCGTGGATGAGGGCATGGTGAGCCCAGGTCACGGTCGTACCGGAGCAGAGCAGGATCAGGGTGTTGAGCAGGGGCAGGCCGAACGGGTCCATCACCGCCATGCCCTTGGGCGGCCAGGTGCCGCCGATCGATTCGACCCCCGGCGGGAACAGAGCGGCGTTGAAATAGGCCCAGAACCAGGCGAGGAAGAACATCACCTCCGAGGCGATGAACAGGATCATCCCGTAGCGCAGGTGGAGCTGGACCACCGGCGTATGATCGCCGGCATGCGCCTCGCGGATGACGTCGGCCCACCAGCTGAACATGGTGAAGAGGACGCCGAGGAGGCCGGCGCCCGCCACGTAACCGCCGCCCGGCATGTCATGCATCCACATCACCAGCCCGCCGAACAGCGCCAGGCCGGAAAAGCTGCCCACCAGCGGCCAGATGCTGGGGTTCACCAGATGGTAGGGATGGTTCTTCGCTCCGGCCATGTGTCCCTCTGCGTTCTCAAGGCGTCACCCCAGCGAAGGCTGGGGTCCATGCTGACTCGGCATGGATGCCAGCCTTCGCTGGCATGACGGGTGGGTCTCTAGCTTCCCTCAGCCCCCGAATCCACCGGGTAAAAGGTGTAGCTCAAGGTGATTTCGCTGATCGGCGCCGCGTCCGGATCCTGAAGGATCTTGGGATCGACGAAGAAGACGACGGGCATGCGCACTTCCTCGCCCGGCTTAAGCAGTTGCTCGTTGAAGCAGAAGCATTGGATCTTGCTGAAATACTTTCCGGCCTGGACCGGGCTGACGTTGAAGGTCGCCGTCCCCTTGACCGGCCGCGCCGAGAGGTTCTTCGCCGTGTAGAAGGCCATCTCGCGCTCGCCGATGGTGACGATCTCGCGGCTCTTCTCGGGCTGGAAGCGCCAAGGCAGAGCGCTTGCCGTGTTGGCGTCGAAGCGCACCGCCACCTCCTTGCCCGCCACCGGCCCAGGCGCCGCCTCGGCGCGCATCGTGGTGCCGTCGAAGCCGGTGACCTGACAGAACAGGCGGTAGAGCGGCACGCTGGCGAAGGCGAGGCCGACCATCGCCAGAACGAGCAGGGCGGCGAGCGCGGCCGTCCGGCCATTGCGGCGGGCGAGCTCGGTCAATTCTGGCCGCTCATCTTGGCGATGGTGATCGCATAGACCAGCACCGCGAAGGCGCCGAGCAGAACCGCCATGATCAGGGCGCGGCTGCGCTGGCGGCGGCGGATCTCGTCGTCGCGCGGATCGGTCACGACAGCACCCGGTCGAGCACGAGCGCTCCGAACACGGCGAACAGGTAGAGGATCGAATAAGCGAAGAGCTGCTTTTCAGGCTTCATCCCGGCCGGCTCGGTAGCCTGGTTAGCGAGCACCCGGAGGGCGAGCAGGAGGAAGAGGAGGCTGAGCGCGGCCGCCGCGATGCCGTAGAACGGCCCCGCCAGGCCGAGCGGCCACGGCGCCACCGCGGCCGCGGCCATCGGCAAGGTGTAGAGCGCGATCTGCTGGCGGGTCGCCTTCGCTCCCGAGACCACCGGCAGCATCGGCACTCCGGCGGCGGCATAATCGGAGCGGACGAACAGCGACAGCGCCCAGAAATGGGGCGGGGTCCACAGGAAGATCAGGGTGAAGAGCAGCGCGGGCAGAAGGGTGACGTCGCCGGTCGCCGCGGCCCAGCCGATCACCGGCGGGAAGGCGCCGGCGGCGCCGCCGATGACGATGTTCTGCGCCGTCCGCCGCTTCAGCCAGACCGTGTAGACGAGGACGTAGAAGAGGATCGAGACGGCGAGGATCGATGCCGCCAGCCAGTTCGACGCCAGGCCCATCAGAAGCACCGAGAAGAAGGCGAGGCCGACTCCGAAATGGAGCGCCGTCTGCCGGTCGAGCCGCCCCGCCGGAAGCGGCCGCGACGCGGTCCGCTTCATCAGCGCGTCGATATCGGATTCGTACCACATGTTGAGGGCCGCCGCCGCTCCGGCGCCGAGCGCGATGCACAGGATCGAGGTGAAGCCGAGCACCGGATGGATCGGGACCGGAGCCGCGAGCATCCCGCACAAGGCGGTGAAGACGACGAGGCTCATCACCCGCGGCTTGGTCAAGGCGAGCAGGTCCCGCCAGTCGGCGGGGAGGGTTGTGTCGGCGGTGGCGGTCACTGTGGTCATATAGGCTCGCCAGGACGGTCCTTCGATACGCCGTTTCGCCAGGCTCAACGGCTACTCAGGATGAGCGATCTTCCCTGGGCTTCCGCCGCTCATCCTGAGTAGGGACTGAGCTTGGCGAAGGCCCGTATCGAAGGACGTCAATCCACCTTCGGCAGGGTCGAGAATTGATGGAAGGGCGGCGGGCTCGACAGCGTCCATTCGAGCGTCGTCGCGCCTTCGCCCCAATAATTATCGGCCGCCTTCCTTCCGGCCAGCAGCGACCAGAAGATGTTGATGAAGAAGAAGGCCATGCCCGCGGCGAGGATGTAGAAGCCCCAGGAGGCGACCTCGTTCCAGCCGGAATAGGCGTCGGTATAGTCCGGCACGCGCCGCTGCATCCCCTGCAGGCCGAGGAAGTGCATCGGGAAGAACAGGATGTTGACGCCGATGAAGAACAGCCAGAAGTGCAGCTGGCCCATCCATTCCGAGTACATCTTTCCGAACATTTTCCCGAACCAGTAATACCAGCCGGCGAACAGCGAGAAGACGGCGCCGAGCGACAGCACGTAGTGGAAGTGGGCGACCACGTAGTAGGTGTCGTGGACGTTGTTGTCGATGCCGCCGTTGGCGAGCACGACGCCGGTGACGCCGCCGACCGTGAACATGAAGATGAAGCCCAGCGCCCACATCATCGGCGTCTCGAACGTCAGCGAGCCGCCCCACATCGTCGCGATCCAGCTGAAGATCTTGATGCCGGTGGGAACCGCGATCACCATCGTCGCCGCGGTGAAGTACATCTTGGTGTTCACGTCCATTCCGACGGTGAACATGTGGTGCGCCCAGACGACGAAGCCGATCACTCCGATCGAGACCATCGCATAGGCCATTCCGAGATAGCCGAAGACCGGCTTGCGGCTGAACGTCGCCACCACCTGGCTGACCATGCCGAAGCCCGGCAGGATCATGATGTAGACCTCGGGATGGCCGAAGAACCAGAAGAGGTGCTGGTAGAGGATCGGGTCGCCGCCGCCGGCCGCGTCGAAGAAATGGGTCCCAAAATTGCGGTCGGTGAGAAGCATGGTGATCGCGCCCGCCAGCACCGGCAGAGCGAGCAGGAGCAGGAACACCGTCACCAGGATCGACCAGACGAACAGCGGCATCTTGTGCAGGGTCATGCCCGGCGCGCGCATGTTGAAGATGGTGGTGATGAAGTTGATCGCGCCGAGGATCGAGCTCGCTCCGGCGAGGTGGAGCGAGAAGATCGCCATGTCCACCGCCGGTCCGCTCGCTCCGGACGTCGAGAGCGGCGCGTAGACCGTCCAGCCGACCCCGGCGCCGTTGCCGGTCCCGCCCGGCACGAAGGCCGAGCCGAGCAGAAGGATGAAGGCCGGGACGAGCAGCCAGAAGCTGATGTTGTTCATCCTCGGGAAGGCCATGTCGGGAGCGCCGATCATCAGCGGCACGAACCAGTTGCCGAAGCCGCCGATCATCGCCGGCATGACCATGAAGAAGACCATGATCAGGCCATGGGCGGTGATCAGCACGTTCCACAGATGGTTGGCCTGGTCGATGTCGCCGGCCCAGGACTGGAGGAAGTCCATGCCCGGCGAGGCGAGCTCGGCACGCATGATCCCGGAGATCGTCCCGCCGATGATCCCCGCGACGATCGCGAAGATCAGATAGAGGGTGCCGATGTCCTTGTGGTTCGTGCTGAAGAACCAGCGCGCCACGAAGCCCGGGGTATGGTCGTGGTGGTCATCGTGCCCGTGATGGGCGTGGTCAGTCGCGGTCGCCATGGATCCGTCCCGCTGGAAGGTCGATCAGGGTCAGCCCGGCCGCCGGGGTCACCGGGGCAGGGCCGCAATCTGCTGCGTGGGCGCAGGCGCGGAGGCTGCCGCCACCGAGGTGCCCGTCGAGGCACCGTCTACCTGCGCGTACTTCGTTTTCGCCGACTCGATCCAGGCCTGGAACTCGGCCGGCGGCACCGCCTGCACCTGGATCGGCATGAACCAATGGT
>DASVRO010000014.1:0-6397 GCA_036388575.1 Allosphingosinicella sp. | reverse complement strand
CAACCTGCGAGGGCATGCGGCCGAGCAGCGCCGACACCTCGGAGCCCGCCTGCACGAAGCGGAAGATGTTGTCGATGAAGAGCAGCACGTCCTGGCCGCCCTCCTCGCGGAAGTACTCGGCCATCGTCAGGCCCGAGAGCGCCACGCGCATGCGCGCGCCCGGCGGCTCGTTCATCTGCCCGAACACGAGCATGGTCTTGTCGATCACGCCCGACTCGGTCATCTCGAGCCAGAGGTCGTTGCCCTCGCGCGAGCGCTCGCCCACGCCGCAGAACGCCGACAGGCCGCCGTGCTCCTGCGCGATGTTGTGGATCAGCTCCTGGATCAGCACGGTCTTGCCGACGCCGGCGCCGCCGAACAGCCCGACCTTGCCGCCCTTCGCGTACGGAGCCAGCAGGTCGATCACCTTGATGCCGGTCTCGAAGATCTCGCGCGTCGGCGTGAGGTCCTCGACCTCGGGCGCCGGGCGGTGGATCGGCCAGCGCTCGTCGGTGTCGATGTCGTCGCCCTGGTCGATCGTCTCGCCGAGCAGGTTGAAGATCCGCCCGAGCGTGCCCTCGCCGACCGGCATCGCGATGCCCGCGCCGGTGTCCACCACCTCGGTGCCGCGCACCAGGCCGTCCGTCACGTCCATGGCGATGGTGCGGACGACATTTTCGCCCAGGTGCTGCGCGACTTCGAGAACCAGGCGGGTGCCGTTGTTCTCGGTCTCCAGCGCGGTCAGGATCTCGGGCAGGTCGCTGTCGAAGGTGACGTCGACGACGGCGCCGATCACTTGGCTGATCCGGCCGGTATTGTGGGTGAGGGGGTTTGCGGCGGTGGCCATGGCTGATTTCCTTGCCTTCTTGTCTGCTTAGAGCGCTTCGGCGCCCGAGATGATTTCGACGAGCTCGGTGGTGATCGCCGCCTGGCGAGTCCGATTGTACTGGATGGTCAGGCGGTTGATCATGTCGCCGGCATTGCGGGTGGCGTTGTCCATCGCCGCCATCCGGCTGCCCTGCTCCGAGGCGGCGTTCTCGAGGAGCGCGCGGAAGATCTGCACGGCGATGTTGCGCGGCAGCAGCTCGGCGAGGATCTCCTCCTCGTCCGGCTCATATTCGATCGCCGCGCTCGCGCCGGCGGCGGCGCTGCCGCTCTCCGGCAGGGAGACCGGGATGATCTGCTGGGACACCGGCTCCTGCACCAGAGCCGACTGGAAATGGGCGTAGAAGAGGTGGACGACGTCGATTCCGTCGGTCTGGTAGCGGTCGATGAGGTCGGTGGCGATCGCCTGGGCGTCGGCGAAGCTGGCGAACTTCATCTCGCTCGTGTCGTGCTGGTGTATGATCTGCTTCGGGTAGAGGCGCTGGATCACCGCGCGGCCCTTTCGGCCGACCAGATAGAAGAGGACTTGCTTGCCCTCGCGGGTAAGCTCGTCGGCTTTCTTCCGCGCGGCCCGGACGATGTTCGAGTTGAACGCTCCGGCGAGGCCCCGATCGGAGGTGGCGACGACGAGCAGGTGGGTCTGGTTGCGGCCCGTGCCGGCGAGCAGCTTCGGGCTCTGCGGGCTGATCGTGACCTTGGCGGCGAGGCTCGCCATCACGCTCTCCATGCGGGTCGCATACGGGCGGCCGGCCTCCGCGGCCTGCTGCGCCCGGCGCAGCTTGGCGGCGGCGACCATCTTCATCGCCTTGGTGATCTTCTGCGTCGACTTGACCGACGCGATCCGCCCTTTGAGCGCCTTGAGGCTGGCCATTCTTCTTTCTCTTCGTTCCCTTTGACCCTTCGATACGGGCCTTCGCCTTTGCTCAGTCCCTACTCAGGGTGAGCGGATCAATTCCCATTCCGCTCATCCTGAGTAGCCGGTGAGCTTGTCGAACCGGCGTATCGAAGGACTTACGCAAACGACTTGGCGAAATCGCCGATGATCGACTTGAGCTGACCCGCCGTGTCGTCGTCGAGCGTCTTGGTCTCGCGGATCTTGCCGAGAACGTCGGCATGGTCGCTGCGGAAATGGCTCAGCAGCGCGCTCTCGAAACGAGTGACGTCCTTGACCGGCACCGTATCGATGAAGCCGTTGACGCCCGCATAGATGGAGACGACCTGCTCCTCGACCGGCATCGGCTGGAACTGCGGCTGCTTGAGCAGCTCGGTCAGCCGCGCGCCGCGGTTGAGCAGGCGCTGGGTCGAGGCGTCCAGGTCGGAGCCGAACTGGGCGAAGGCCGCCATCTCGCGATACTGGGCGAGCTCCAGCTTGATCGAGCCGGCGACCTTCTTCATCGCCTTGGTCTGCGCGGCCGAGCCGACGCGGCTGACCGAGAGGCCGACGTTGATGGCCGGACGGATGCCCTGGTAGAAAAGCTCGGTCTCGAGGAAGATCTGGCCGTCGGTGATCGAGATGACGTTGGTCGGGATGTAGGCCGAAACGTCGCCCGCCTGGGTCTCGATGATCGGAAGCGCGGTCAGCGAGCCGGAGCCGTTGGCCTCGTTCATCTTGGCGGCGCGCTCGAGAAGCCTCGAGTGGAGGTAGAAGACGTCGCCCGGATAGGCCTCGCGGCCCGGCGGACGGCGCAGAAGCAGCGACATCTGGCGGTAGGCGACGGCCTGCTTGGAAAGATCGTCGTAGACGATGACGGCGTGCATTCCGTTGTCGCGGAAATATTCGCCCATCGTGCAGCCGGTGTAGGGCGCCAGGAACTGGAGCGGGGCCGGCTCGGAAGCGGTGGCGGCGACGACGATGCTGTACTCCATCGCGCCATTCTCTTCGAGCGCCCGGACGATCTGGGCGACCGTGGAGCGCTTCTGGCCGATCGCGACGTAGATGCAATAGAGCTTCTCGCTCTCCGCGCCGGCCTTGTTGATCTCGCGCTGGTTGATGAAGGTGTCGAGCGCCACGGCCGACTTGCCGGTCTGGCGGTCGCCGATGATCAGCTCGCGCTGGCCGCGGCCGACGGGGACGAGGGCGTCGAGCGCCTTGAGGCCGGTCTGGACCGGCTCGTGGACCGACTTGCGCGGGATGATGCCCGGTGCCTTCACCTCGACGCGGCGGCGCTCCGTGGATTCGATCGGACCCTTGCCGTCGATCGGATTGCCGAGGCCGTCGACGACCCGGCCGAGCAGGCCCTTGCCGACCGGGACGTCGACGATGGTGCCGGTGCGGCGGCAGGTGTCGCCCTCGCGGATGGCGCTGTCGTTGCCGAAGATGACGACTCCGACATTGTCCGCCTCGAGGTTCAGAGCCATGCCTTTGATGTCGCCGTCGAACTGCACCATTTCGCCGGCCTGGACGTTGTCGAGGCCGTAGATTCGGGCGATGCCGTCGCCGACGGAGAGCACAGTGCCGACCTCGGAGACTTCGGCGTCGGTGCCGAAGCTGGCGATCTGGTCGCGGATGACCTTGGAGATTTCAGCGGCGCGGATGTCCATTTTCAGCCTTTCATCGCCTGGGCGAGGGTATTGAGTTTGGTTCGGATGGAGCCGTCGATCATCTGGGAGCCGATCTTGACGACCAGCCCGCCCAAGATGGTGGGATCGATGCTCAAATCAACGGCCACGTCGCGGCCGAGACGGTTCTTGAGATTGCCCTTGAGCGCGGCGATCTGCCCGTCGTCGAGCGGGTGGGCCGACGTCACTTCCGCCGTCACCTCGCCGCGGTGCAGGGCGGCGAGCAGGTTGAAGTTGCGGATGATCGCGCCGAGCTGCCCCAGGCGCCGGTTCTGGGCGAGAACGCCGAGGAAATTGGCGGTGATCGGATCGAGCTTCATCGCCTCGGCGACCGCCGAGACGCTCTTCAGAGCATCGTCGCGGCGGGTCAGCGGGCTGGTGGTGAGCTCCCTCAGATCGTCCGAATCCGCCAGCGCCTGCTTCAGTCCGGCGAGGCTTGTGCCGACCGCCTCGAGCTGTCGCTGGTCGCGGGCGAGTTCGAACAGAGCGGTCGCGTACCTGCCCGCCAAGCTTGCCTGAATGCCGCCGGAATTCTCCACGCGCGCCTCTACTCCAAATCGGATTTCCGACCCATGATAAGGGACGCGCTCGGCGCCCCGGCTAAGGTCGCGGGCGCCCTAGCAGGGGCTTTGCTGCGATGCAACCGCCCGCCGGCCTGAAACGGTCTCCGCCCCGCGGATCGCCGCGATTGTCAGGCGGCCAAGCCTCCCTTACGAACTGGGCGAGGGCGAAGGGGACGTGGAATGCGAACGATATTGGTCATGCTCTGCCTTTTCGCGGCCAGTCTGGGCGCGACGGCTCTTCCGGCCGCTCCGCCCGCGCCCATGGACGCCTCGTTCAGGGTAGGCACCGTGGCGTTCGAAATGCCGCTTCCATCCGGCTATTGCCTCCCGCGGGGCCTCCAGATCGACGTCGCTCAGCTGGTCGCCGCGGGCGACAGCGAAAATGTCACGAACCTCACCCTCTTTCCATGCGATGACCCGGTCGAGGGACCCGACCTGGGCGCCGGCAACGATTATATCCTCATCAAGACTCCCAAGCAGGCGCTTATTGCCGAGGTGAGCCGCGTCGAGCTCCTGCGGGGTCTCGGCCAAGCCTTCGAAAATCCTGCCTTCACCGAGGCGCTGGCGTCGGGGAAGCTGTTGAAGGACGCCGGCAAGGGCGTCGGTGACGTGGTTGGAACGACTGTTGACCTCAGCGGCGACGTCGCCCCGCGCGGCAAGGATGATTTTTGCGCCTATCTGGGGGGGACGATGGCCGTCGCGTCTTCGATCAAATCCTACACCGTGGCGGTGGGCGGCTGCATCACCGCGGTGGGAGGTCGAGTGCTTTCCGTCTACTGGTACGGGGCCGACGAAGGTCCGGCCAGCGTCGCCCGGCTGCTCGTCAAGGCGAAGGGCCTCGCCCGGACGATCGTCAGCCGGAAAGATCTCTGATCGCCGGCGGCGGCTTCGAGGAAGCGGCGGCTTGCCCGGATCGGCATAATAGATCCGTCCTGATGAAATTGAAGCGCTGCTCCCCGGCGAAGGCCGCGGGTCCGGTCGCTCCGGCGGAAGGATTGAGCGCGGCATCCGCCGGGAAGCGATTCAGCCTGATCGGGACGGGCTCTAGCCGCCGCCGCAGCCGCCTTCGTACCGGCGGCGGGCGTAACGGCCGGTGCGGGCGAAGGCGGCGAGGGTGCGTTTCAGCGCCTCCTCCGGCGGCTCCGAGCCGCATCCCGCACTCCTTTCGCTTTGGCCGCAAGCTACGGGATGTGGGCGCGGCCGGACAAGCCTATAAAGCCGGCATGGAACAGACGCTCACCCTCGACGCCGACACCGCCTGGCGGGCGGTGATGGCCCGCGACAAGGCGGCCGACGGACGCTTCGTCACCGGAGTCCTCACCACCGGCATCTATTGCCGCCCGTCCTGCGCGGCGCGCCACCCGAAGCGCGAGAACGTCCGCTTCTTCGCGACCGGCGCGGAAGCGGTCGCGGCGGGCCTCAGGGCCTGCCTTCGCTGCCGGCCCGAAGAGGTCAGCCGGGATTCGGCCGCGGTCGAGGCGGCGCTGAGGCTGATCGAGGCGGCCGAGGAGCCGCCCTCGCTCGACTCCCTCGCCCGGAGCGCCGGCTATTCCCCCTTCCACTTCCACCGACTGTTCAAGCGGGCGACCGGAGTCACTCCGGCCGCCTATGCCCGAGGAAAGCGAGCCCGAACCATGACCGAGACCCTGGCCGCCGAAGGCCGAGTCACCGACGCCATCTACGACGCCGGCTATTCCGGCCCCGGGCGCTTCTACGCCGAGGCGAAGGACCGGCTCGGGATGACTCCGACCAGCTGGCGCGACGGCGGCCGCGGCGAGACGATCCGCTGGGCGGCCGCGCAAACCTCGCTCGGCACCATGCTGGTCGCGGCGACCGCCCGGGGCATCTGCCGCCTGTCGTTCGACGAGGGCGAGGACGAATTGCGCCGCCGCTTCCCTTACGCGACGATCGAACCCGGCGGCCCGGCCATGGCCGAGCTGGTCGAGCGCACCGTCGCCGCGGTCGAGGCTCCGTCGCGGCCGCACGACCTTCCGCTCGACGTCCGCGGCACCGTCTTCCAGGAGGCGGTGTGGCGCGAGCTTGCCCGGATCCCGCCCGGCGAGAGCCTGTCCTACGCCGCGCTGGCGGCCCGCGCCGGTCGGCCGCAGGCGGTGCGGGCGGCGGGCACGGCCTGCGGCTCGAACCAGATCGCCATCCTCATCCCGTGCCACCGCGCCCGCCGCGGCGACGGCTCGCCCGGCGGCTACGCCTACGGGCTCGAGCGCAAGGCCGAGCTGCTCGATCGCGAGGGATGGCGCGGCTGAGACGACGCGCTAGTGTCCCGATTCTGAAGTTCGCGGCCTTAAGTTAGACTCAGTTTTGTCCGACGCTCTCGTAGTGGGAGGGCTGTGGCATGGCACGAGAGCTGGCGGCATTGGAGTTGAGCGAGGCTGAGCGTTCGGAGCTGGTTT
>DASVRO010000013.1:0-63094 GCA_036388575.1 Allosphingosinicella sp. | reverse complement strand
TGATGGTGGCGATCGCGGTCTGGCAGCTTCGCAAGACCGATCCCCACCGGAAACGCGCCTTCCGGGTGCCGGCGGTCGGGCTGGTCGCCTTGCTGACCGTGATCGGCTGCCTCTTCCTATTCTTCAACCTGCCGAAGGAAGCGATGTTGGTCCTTCCGGTCTGGACGGTGATCGGGATCATCTTCTACGCCCTCTACGGCTATCGGAAGAGCCATCTCGGCCGGGGCATCGTCGAGGTGCCCGAGGCGGATCCGGACGCGCCGATGCCGGTCGGCATCCGCCCGCCGGACGGCTCCTACGACAATTGATCGACGGGGAAGGGGGGCTCAGGCCCCCCTTCTTCTTTTCAGCCGAGCCGCTCGGCGACCAGCGCCTCGAGGTCCGCCTCCGGGCGGGCGCCGTAATGGGAGATCACCTCGGCCGCCGCGATGGCGCCGATCCGGAGGCTCTCCACGTTCGAGCGCCCCTGCGCATGGCCGAACAGGAATCCGGCGGCGAACAGGTCGCCCGCCCCGGTCGTGTCGACGATCCGCTCGACCGGCTCGGCCGGCACCTCGACCCGCTCGCCCTTCTCGACTGCGACCGCGCCCTTCTCGCTGCGGGTGACGACCAGCACCGGCACCCTCTCGGCCGTCGCCGCCACCGCCGAATCGAAATCGGCGGCGCCGGTCAGCGAGACGATCTCCGCCTCGTTGGCGAACAGGATGTCGAGCCGGCCGGAATCGATCAGGGCGTTGAAGCTGTCGCGGTGGCGTTCGATGCAGAAGCTGTCGGAAAGGGTGAAGGCGACGTCGCCGCCGGCGTCGCGAACGATCCCGATCGCCCGCTCCATCGCCGCCCGGGGCACCTCCGGATCCCACAGATAGCCTTCGAGATAGAGGATCCCCGCCCGCCTGAGCTGCGCCTCGTCGAGCGACTCGCTGCTCAGGTTCTGCGCCGCTCCGAGGAAGGTGTTCATCGTCCGCTGGGCGTCCGGGGTGACGAGGACGAGCGAGCGCGCCGTCGGCGCTTCCGACTGCGGCCGGGCCGGGGTGGTGAACTCGATCCCGATCGAGCTGATGTCGTGGCGGTAGACGTCGCCCAGCTGGTCGTCGGCAACCTGGCCGATGAAGCCGGCGCGTCCGCCCAGCATCGCCACTCCGGCGGCGGTGTTGCCGGCCGAGCCGCCGCTGATCTCGCGGCCCGGGCCCATCCGGCCGTAGAGCCGGGTCGCCTCCTCGGCGTCGATCAGGCGCATCGAGCCCTTGGCCAGCCCCTCCTCGGCGAGGAAGGCATCGTCGGCGGCGGCGATGACGTCGACGATGGCGTTGCCGATGCATAGGACGTCGAGGCGCTGGTCGGTCACGTTGGTCTCATCTGCTGGGGAAAGGAGCGCCGGCCCTAGCCGCGCCCCGCGCCGCGCGTCAATTGCGCCGAGGCGAGGCAGGCGCAAGCCAGTCGGGCCCGCCGCCGCGTGGCCCTCGCCGCATCGCTTTGCCACTCTGCGTCCGGCAGGGGAGGAAGGGCATGGCACTGGCGGTTCGAACCAAGGCGGGGTCGCTGGCGGCGATGCTCCTCCTCGCCGGCTGCGCGTCGACCGCGACCGAGGCGCCGACGGTGGCGCCGACGCCGCGGGTCGTTCAGCGGCCGATCGCTTCCTACCATTCGACCGGGCTCGAGAATGTCATCGGCCGCACCGCCGCCACGCTCGAGGCGCAGTTCGGCCGCCCCGGCCTCGACGTCCGCGAAGGCCCGGCCCGCAAGCTTCAGTTTGCCGGGCCCGCCTGCGTCCTCGACGCCTACCTCTATCCGCCCAAGGGCGGCGGCGAGCCGATCGTCACCCACCTCGACACGAGGATGCCCGACGGCCGCGACATCGACCGCGCCAGCTGCGTCGCCGCCCTGGCTCGGCGTTAGGAGTGAAATTCCTCCCCGCGATTTCGCGGGGAGGGGGACCGCGCGAAGCGCGGTGGAGGGGTTCTATGGCGCTTGAAGAACCCCTCCACCAGGCTTCGCCTGGTCCCCCTCCCCCGGAAACCCGGGGGAGGAATTAAGGCGCTCCAATCCCCACGCCGCCGCCTCGGCCACAACCGGATCCTCGTCCCCCGTCAGCCGCTCCAGCGCCGGAGCCAGCTCGGCCAGGCCGCTGTTGCCGGCCGCGATCGCCGCGTTGCGCACCATGCGCCCTCGCCCGATCCGCTTGATCGGCGAGCCGGCGAACACCTTGCGGAAGGCCGCGTCGTCGAGCGCCAGCAGGTCGGCCAACCGCGGCGCCGCCAGCTCGGCGCGGGGCAGGAAGGCCTTGTTGGCCCGCGCCGCATCGGCGAAGCGGTTCCAGGGGCAGACGGCGAGGCAGTCGTCGCAGCCGTAGACGCGGTTGCCGATCGCCGTCCTGAACTCCTCGGGAATCGGCCCCCTGTGCTCGATCGTCAGGTAGGAGATGCAGCGCCGGGCATCGAGCCGGAAGGGGGCCGGGAAGGCGTTTGTCGGGCAGGCGTCGAGGCAGGCCCGGCAGCTTCCGCAATGGACCCGGTGCGGCGGCGCCGTCGCGGCCAGCTCCAGCGTCGTGTAGATCGCCCCGAGGAACAGCCAGCTGCCGTCGGAGCGGCTGACGAGGTTGGTGTGCTTGCCCTGCCAGCCGAGGCCCGCCGCCTCAGCCAGCGGCTTCTCCATCACCGGCGCGGTGTCGACGAATACCTTCAGCTCGCAGCCCGCCTCCTCGACCAGCCAGCGGGCGAGCGCCTTGAGCGCCTTCT
Organism: Allosphingosinicella sp.; assembly: GCA_036388575.1. Taxonomy (GTDB): domain Bacteria; phylum Pseudomonadota; class Alphaproteobacteria; order Sphingomonadales; family Sphingomonadaceae; genus Allosphingosinicella. Next base: position 60,359 of record DASVRO010000013.1, on the reverse strand, counting down.
TGACCACGTCGTGATAGTCGGCGCCCTGGGCGTAGACCGAGATCCGGCCCACATCGGGGTGCCCAGCCAGCGCCAGAGGATCGCCCGCCGGGGCGTAGCTCATGCCGAGCGAGACGATCGACCTGACCTCCGGCCACAGCCCGGCCGGGGAGGCGCGCCGCTCCGCCGTCTCCTCCATCCAGATCATGTCGCCGTGGGCGCCGTCGGCGAGCCAATCGCGCAGGCGAGCGCCGCTTTCGGGCGCGCAGTCGGCGGACGCGAAGCCGACCGCGCAAAAGCCGAGCTCCTCCGCTTTCCCGCGCAGCCGCTGGCCAAGGTCCGGCTTGCCTTCGAACATCGTCCCTCGCTACCACAAGCGCGCAGAGGGGGCACGCGTGGCGAGTAGCTTAGCTATTGAGGCGAAAGGCCTCTTCAAGGCCTTCGACGGCAAGACCGCGGTCGACGGAGTCGATCTCGCCGTCCCCGAGGGCAGCATCTACGGAATCCTCGGCCCCAACGGCGCCGGCAAGACGACGACCCTGCGCATGCTGCTCGGCATCATCGACCCCGACCGCGGCGAGCGCTCGCTGCTCGGCCGCGCCCGGCCGCTCGAGGCGGCTCGGCTGGTCGGCTACCTGCCCGAGGAGCGCGGCCTCTATCCGGCGATGACGGCGCGCGAGGCGGTCGCCTTCATGGGCGCGCTGCGCGGCCTGCCGCTCAAGATCGGACGGGTGCGCGCCGAGGAGATGCTGCGCTCCAACGGCCTCGGCGACTATGTCGACAAGCCGATCCGGAGCCTGTCCAAGGGCATGGCCCAGACGGTGCAATTGTTCGGCACCATCGTCCACCGCCCGAGGCTGATCGTCCTCGACGAGCCTTTCTCCGGCCTCGACGCGATCAACCAGGGCCGGCTCGAGAATCTGATCCGGGCCGAGGCGGCCGGCGGAGCGACGATCATCTTCTCGACCCACGTCATCGCCCATGCCGAGCGGCTGTGCGAGCGGATCGCGATCATCGCCGGCGGCAAGGTCCGCTTCGAGGGCAGGGTCGCCGAGGCGCGCGACCGGCTTCGCCCCCAGGTGCGGCTTCGAACCCGCCGCGCCGACGGCCGCTGGCGCTCGGCCCTCCCGCCCGGCGCCGAGAGCGAGGACGGCCTGTGGTCGTTCGAGCTTCCGAAGTCGGGCATCGAGCCGCTCCTGACCGCGCTGATCGACGGCGGCGCCGGAATCGAGGAATTGTCGATCGAGCGGCCCGGCCTGCACGACGCCTTCGTCGCCATCGCCGGCGAGCAGGCGGCGCGCGAGCTCGCCGAGAGCGCGGTGGGAGACGAAGCGGCATGATGGGTTTCTTCCACGCCGCCTGGGTGATCGCCCGCCGCGACTTCGTCGCCACCGTCTGGTCGAAGACCTTCCTGTTCTTCCTGGTGGGGCCGCTCCTGATCATCGGCTTCTCGCTCGCCTTCGGAACGATCACCAGCAAGATGGCGCGCGCCGACATCCACGCCACCGTCGCAATCGTGTCGAGCGACCGCGATTTCGCCCAGATCATGGCCGCTCACCAACGGCTGAGCCCGGCCTTCGGCCAGCGCGCGTTGCCGAGCCTCGTCCACGAGCGCGCCGCGCCGGACGAGGCGGGGCAGATCCGGACCCTGCTCGGAAGCACCGCCAAGCGCTTCATCGCGGTGCTCAGCGGCGGCCTCGACCGGCCGACTCTGACCGGCGACGACGACCCCGACCTGCGCCAGCGGCTCGGCCTGATCGTCGACGAAGCCCGCCAGCAGCGCGCCTTGGCCGAGGGGGGGCGCGGCATGGCGCCGGTCCGGCTCGAGCTGGTCGAGGTCGAACGCTCCCAGGGCGCGCTCGCCGTCAGCCGCTCGCTGACCGCGCGTTTCGGCCAGCTGATCCTGTTCATGCTGACGGTGCTTCTCGCCGGAATGCTGCTCTCCAACCTGCTCGAGGAGAAATCGAACAAGATCATCGAGGTCCTCGCCGCCGCCCTTCCGATCGACGCGATCTTCCTCGGCAAGCTGGTCTCGATGCTCGCCATCTCGCTGGTCGGGATCGCGGTCTGGGTGAGCGGCGCCCTGGCCGCGCTCGCCCTGTGGCCGGGCCAGGGGGCCGGCCTGCCCGAGCCGGCGGTCGGCTGGCCGCTCTTCATGCTTCTCGTCCTGCTCTATTACAGCGCCAACTATCTGCTGCTCGGAGCGCTGTTCCTCGGCATCGGAAGCCAAGCCAATTCGGTGCGCGAGGTGCAGACCCTGTCGATGCCGGTGACGGTCGGCCAGATGCTGATCTTCCTGTTCGCCTCGTTCGCGGTCGGCGCGTCCGACAATCCGATTGGCCTCGCCGCCGCCGTCTTCCCGTTCAGCTCGCCTTTGGCGATGGTCGCCCGCGCCGCCCAGTCGCCCGAGCTGTGGCCGCACGCCGTCGCGCTGGCCTGGCAGGCCCTGTGGGTGTGGCTGACGGTGTGGGTCGGCGCCCGGCTGTTCCGGAAGAACGTCCTCAAGTCCGGCGGCGCCGCGATGAAGCGGCGGCGGTGGAAGAAAATCTAGTTCCTCCCCGGAACGGGGAGGGGGACCATGCGAAGCATGGTGGAGGGGGCCCGCCTCTCCGCCGCTTCCGACGCTGGGCCCCCTCCACCCCCGGCTTCGCCGGCGGTCCCCCTCCCCGTTCCGGGGAGGAGCCTGCCCCTATTCCGGCGCCGGCCCCACCTGCTGCCAGAGCTCGACCTTCAGTCCGTCGCAGTCGAGGATCCAGGCGAACTTGCCATATTCCTCGTCCTGGCGGCCGAGTATCTCGATCCCCTTGGCCTCCAGCTCCGCGGTCATCGCGTCGAGATCGTCGACTCGCAGGTTGATCATGAAGCCCTTGTCGCTCGGCGCGAAATAATCGCTCGTCGCCTTGAACGGCGACAGGAGCGAATAACCCTGCGGGTCGGCGGCGAAGGCGAAGGTCGCGCCCCATTCTCCGCCGACGCCGAGCGTCTCCCTGTACCAGCGCGCCGTCGCCTCGGAATCCTCGACCTTGTAGAAGACCCCGCCCAGGCCAGTCACCTTAGCCATAGATCGCCTCCGCTGCTTCCTTGAGTGCCTGCATCGCCAGCTTGTGGGGGAACGGCCCGTGGCTGATCCGGGCGATCCCGGCGCCCGCGACCGCACCGGCCTCCGGCGCCCCCGGAAAGGCCATGAAGTTGACCGGCAGCGGCGAGGCCGCGCAGATCCGCGCCAGCTGGTCGAGATCGACCAGGCCCGGAACGAAGAAGCCGCTCGCCCCGGCCTCGGCATAAGCGCGCGCGCGGGCGATCGCCTCCTCGATCGCGGCCGGCTCGTGGGTCGCCGCGCGGGTCTTGAGGAAGATGTCGGTACGCGCGTTGATGAAGAAGTCGGGGCCGACCGCCGCCCGCGCGGCGCGGATCCGCGCCGTCTGGACCTCCACCGGGTGCAGCCCCTCGCCGCCGATCGCCTGGTCCTCGAAATTGCAGCCTATCGCGCCGGTCTGAGCCAGCCGGGCCATGTTCGCGGCCACGCCGTCCGGCCCGGCCGCATAGGCGCCCTCGAAATCGATCGTCACCGGCAGGTCGACGGCGGAAGCCACTCGAGCCGCGTTGGCGAGCACCAGGTCGAGCGGCAGCGCCTCGGCGTCCTGGAACCCATGGGCTGCGGCGACCGAGGCGCTGCCGGTAGCGATCGCCTTCGCCCCCGCCTCGGCCACGACTCTGGCGCTGCCCGCGTCCCACGCATTGTAGAGGACGACCGGATCGCCCGGCCGGTGAAGCGCCGCGAACGCCCGCGCCTTGTCGCTTTGCCCGGCCATCCCCACTCCCGTCATTCCCGCGTAAGCGGGAATCCCGCTTTTTCACTCCCCGCGTCAAGGGCGAAGAAGCGGGATCCCCGTTTCGCGGGGATGACGTGGTGGCTAGCGGGGCGCCCGCCGCGAGCTGACGATGCGGCCGGCGCTGTCGGTCACCACCTCGAGCAGCTGTCCGGCCCTGTCCCGGACCGTGCGGACGGTCTGGCCGGCGCCGTTCACCGTCTGCGACACCGCGGTGAGGCCAGAGGCGGCGAGGTCGAGCAGCTGGCCGTTGCGAAGCGCCGTGCCGGCGATGCCGCCGACCGTCCCGACCGTGTTGTTGGCGACTCCGCCAACCGTGTTGACCGTGTTGTCGACGGTGGAGAGCAGTTGCGAGACCAGCTGCGGATTGTTGTCGAGCGTCTGCAAGGTCCGCTCGATGATCGCCCGCACATTGTCGAGGCGGACGACGAGGGTCGCGGTCGCCTGCACGCCTTTGATCCCGATCTTGACCTGGTCGATGCTGGCGTCGGCCCCCGCCGTCAGCTTGAGCAGATTGGCGAGGCGGGCGTCGAGGGCGATGTGGACCTGGAGGTTGTTCACCTCGAGGTTGATCTCGTCGACCGAGAGGTTGGGTATGTCGAGCAGGACGTCGGGTTGGTCCTGGCCCTGCGAAACCTGTTGCGCCAACGCCGTCGATTGGGTGCCGCCGCGCGGCGCGGCATTCCGGCGATCCTGGCGATCCTGGGCGGCGGCGGGCGAGGCGAAGACGGCGACCGCGGCGGCGGCCGCGAGCAGCGGATAAAGACGCATATGAAGCAGCTCCCTGTTACAGGAGCCAAACGTTACTCAGGCGTGCCGGTTTCAGCCTGAGCGTCTATTTTCACGCCTTCCTGCACCGAAGCTTCGGCGTGGACGTCGACGGTGACGTCGCGAAGCTCCGTCCGCCCTTCGGCCTTCGGCTCGACCCGAACGTCGACGCGGTTGCCCGCGCCTTCGCCGCGTACCTCAAGCTTCGCCTCGCCCTTCCGCTCGATCGTCACCGATCTCGCGCGCAGGTTGAGGTTGAGCTCGATGTCGGGAGCGGGGGTGGCGGTGGCCTGGAGGAGGATGAGCAGGAACATGCGGATCTCAACGATCGCGAAGGATGGGCGGTTTCACGTTCCCCGGCGAAGCATCAATGAACGAACCTCGCCACCACGTCGCGATAGCTGCGGCTGACCTTCACCTGGCTCCCCGACTCCAGCACCAGGAAGCATTCGCCGTTGGTATGCGGCTTCACTTGCCGGACCTGGTCGAGGTTGACGATGCAGCTCCTGTGCACGCGCTGGAAGCGGCGCGGGTCGAGGCGCTTTTCGAGGTCCTTCATCGTCTCGCGAAGGATCAAAGTGTTGTCGCCGGTGTAGATGCACATGTAATCGCCGGCGGCGTCGATCTTCTCGATCGAATCGACGTCGACCCGGAAGATCTGGCCGCGATCCTTGATGTTGATGAGCTTCTCGTAGCGGTTCGAGGCGTGGGCGTCGTCGAACTGGCCGCCGGCCTGGTCGATCGCGTCGGGTGCGACCTCGGCGAGCACTTCCTTGAGCTTCTCCGCCTCCTCGACTCCGCGCTTCTCCTGAAGCCTGAGCCGCACCCGGTCGAGCGTGTCGGCGAGGCGGTCCTCTTCCACCGGCTTCATCAGGTAATCGACCGCCTGCGCCTCGAAGGCGCGGATGGCGTGGTCGGTGTAGGCGGTGACGAAGACGAAAAGCGGCGGCTCCACCTCCATCAATCCCTGGATCACCGAGAAGCCGTCGAAGCCCGGCATCTGGATGTCGAGGAAGACGAGGTCCGGCTTGTTCGTCTTGATCGCGCGGATCGCCTCGCGGCCGTTCGAGCAGGTCTCGACGATGTCGACGTCGTCATGCTTTTCCAGGCGCAGTTGCAGGCCCTGGATGGCCAAAGGCTCGTCGTCCACGAGAATCGTGCGGATCGTCATTTCGGTTCCTCGACAGGTTCAAGCTGGTACGGGATTTCGATGGTAACGCGGAAGCCCCCCTTGTTGTTCGATTCAGTCTCGAAACGATGGTCGGCGCCATAGGCTTGCGCCAGACGGTCCCGAATGTTCGCCAGTCCGACGCCGGTCGACTGCTGCGCCTTGACCCAATGATCCTCCGCCCCCGGACCGGTGTCGCGCACCGTCAGCATCACCCGGTCGATGTTGAGCCGGGCCGAGATCTCGATGTCGGCGCCTTCCTCCTGCGGGGTCACCGCATATTTGATCGCATTCTCGACCAGCGGCTGGAGCAGAAGCGACGGAAGCCGCGCCCGGGCCACGTTCTGGTCGATGTCGAAACGCGGCCTCAGCCGCTCCTCGAAGCGCATCTTCTCGATCTCGAGATAGAGCTTCAGAGTCTCCACCTCCTGGGCGACGGTGACGTGGCCGGTCGGCTCGTTGACCAGCGTGTAGCGCAGAAAGGAGGAGAGGCGCGAGAGCATCGCGTTGGCGCGCTCGGTCTGCTTCAGAAGCACCAGGGTCGAGATCGAGTTCAGGGTGTTGAACAGGAAATGCGGGTTGAGCTGGTAGCGCAGCATCGCCAGCTGCGCCGAGCTCGCCTGGTGCTCGAGCCTCAGCAGCCGGTCGCTCTGCTCCTCGAGCAGCAGATAATAGTTGATGCTGTAATAGAGGGCCGACCAGGCGACCAGCAGGGTCACGGTGAGGATGATCGAGCCGAAGAATTGCAGCCCCTCCGGCCGGATTCCGGGGCGAACGAAGGTCGCGTGGCTCCACGTCTCGATCGCCGAGAAGGCGGCCGAGGCGACGAGGACGAGGACGATCGAGGTCACCCACGTGATGATCGGCCGCATCTTGATGAGCCGCCGGTAGGCCGACGACATCAGCAGGGTGATCGAATAGCCCGTCGCGGTGAGCAGGGTGATGTGGATGACGAGGCTGAAGCCGAAATTGTTGGCGATGCCCGACAGGGTACGGAGGAAGAAATAGCCCGCCCAGCCCGCCGACTGGAGGATCCAGAAGGCGCGGTTCTTGTCCTCGAAGAAAGGCTGCTGCTGGAGCCGGAACGGCTTCCAGCCGCTGGCCGCGGCCGCGCGGGGACCGGGCGGATTCGCCTGGACCGCGTTGGATGCCGCTGTGCTCATGCCGGATTGCTTCCCGGCGAAAGCCGGGATCCAGCTGCGCCGGCCGTGCCGCCGGGCCCCGGCCTTCCGCTTCGCCGAAGTTTACCCTGAGCGCCGCCGCAGGCGGCGTCGAAGGGCCGGGGACCATGATCAGGACAGGCTCTAGTTGACACCATTGGCCGTTTTAGCGGGCAAAACCAGGATCGACCAGTCGCCCTCGTCGACGACCCATTTCTTCATCGCCAGCCTCACCTCGGCGGGCGCCATCGACTTGTAGTCGGCCAGGTAAGTGCGGGTATAATCGATCGTCCAGGGTTCGCGCGACCAGCCCTCCATCGTGCCCTGCCAATAGCCGTTGGTCCTGACCCGGCGCTCGATCCCGGTCACGATCGGGTTGATCCCGCGCTGCCATTCGTCCGCCGAAGGCGGGTTGGCGGCGAGGTCGGCGACGATCTCCCGGGCCAGCCGGAAGAACAGGTCGGTGCGCTCGGGGCGGATTTCGGAGCCGGCGAAGAACAGCCCCCAGTCCTTGAACTCGAACGAGGACTGGACGCTCGCGCCGGGCGAGTAGCTCGCTCCCTCGAGGTCGCGCAGCCGCTCGATCAGCCGAGCCTGGACGATGTTCGCGGCGACGCTGAGCGCCCGCCGCTCGCGCCGGCGCTCCGGGCCGCCGAAGGTGTTCCAGCCGAGCGCCGCGAAGGCCTGGGTGGAATCGCCCTGATGGGTGAAGCGGACCGGCTCCTTCGACGGCGGCGGCGGCCGAACCGCCAGCGAGCCCGCCGGAGTCGGCGCCTCGGGCCGCCGGGGCAGCGCCGCCACCGTCTTCAGCATCGCCGCCACCGCCGTCTCGAGATCGACGTCGCCGACGACGATCGCCTCGACCGGCCCTTCGGCCAGCAGCGGAGTCATGAACGCCTCGAAATCCTTCGCGTTGAGCTTCTCGATCTCGGCCTTGTCCCAGGCCTGCCAGCGCGGGTCGCCGCCGCGCGCCACCGCTCCGAACTCGCGGCCCATCCGCGACGAGGCCGAGGAGAAGGCCAGCTCGTAATTCTCCAGCGCGGCGATCTTCGAGCGCTGGAACAAGGCCGAGTCGAAATGGGGCGCGACGATCTTGGTCGCGAGCAGGCGCAGCTGGTCGCCCAGCTCCTCGGCGCGGGTGCTTCCGCGCAGCTCGAGCGCGTCCTCGGCGATCCCGAAGCTCATCGTCATCCGCCGCCCGGTCAGGAGCCGCTCGAGGCCGTCGAGGTCGAACGGCCCGACCCCGGTCGAGCCGAGCAGGGGGCTGAGCCAGGCGAGCGACTTGCGGTCGGCGGCAAGCCCCGCCATGCCGCGGCCGAAGCGCAGGGTGACCCCGACGCTGCCCTTGTCGAATGCGGTCTGCTTGAACACGAGGCTGGAGCCGTTGGCGAAGCGAACGATGGTCGAATCGAGATCGGCGATCCGCTCGCGCGAGACTTCCCGGCCCGGCGGGCCGAGCGGCGGCAGGTCGTCCATGCTCACCCGCCGCTCGGCCTGGCGCTCGGCCGGAGCGGCGGCCTCGGCCGCCGCCAGCGCCTGCGCCAGGCCGGTCACCGGCGTCGGCGAGAGCATGGCGATCCGCGGTCCGGCGCCGGTGAACAGGTCGCGCATCGCCGTCCCGACCGCCGCCGGGGTCATCCTCGGCGCCAGCTCCTCGAACAGGGCGAGCTGCACCTCGGCGCTCGAGATGACGCTGTTGCCGTCGATCGCGTTGATCAGCCGCCCGGCCCGCTGCTGCGAGCGCTGGGTCGGGTCGCCCTGCAGGGCGGCGCGGCCGGCGGTCCGGATATTCTCGATCTCGCGGGCGATCTCGGCCTCGCTCGGCGGCGCCTTGAGGGCGTCGGCGAGGATCGCATAGGCCTGGTTCAGCGCCTCCTGCCAGCGCCCTTCCTTCGCCATCACCGACATCTGGGTGTAGTCGGCGACGTTGACCGACTGCTCGGCCTGGACCTGGGCGTTGAGGAAGGCGGAGTCGCCGCGCGCCTTGGCCTCGAGCCGGCGGTTGAGGATCCGCCGCGCCAGCGAGCGGGCGAGGTCGCGCTGCTCGCGTGCCCGGGTCGGCGGGAGAGGCGTGTAGGGCCGGATCCAGCTCAAGGTCGCGAAATGGGGCGAGCCCGGATAGGAGAGCGCCGCCGTCCGCTCGGACCGCTCGGCGATCGTGCCGTAATCGGGATCGCGCGGCGCCGGGCCGCTCGCCTTCCAGCCGCCGAAGCGCTGGGCGATCAATTCCTCCATCAGCTTGGGATCGGCGTCGCCGACCATCACCAGGGTCGACCGGTCGGGCCGGTACCAGCGCTCGTAAAAGGCCTTGAGGCCGGTCGCCGTGGCGCCCTTCAGCGTCGCCTCGGTTCCGATCGTGTCGCGCTCGGCGAATTTGAGGCCGCCGAAGAAGAGCGGCATCATCATCTCGCGCAGCTTGACCGCAAGCTCGGTCCGCCGGCCATATTCGGAGAGGACGACGCCGCGCTCGGCATCGACGATCTTGGGGTCGAAGGCGGCGGTGTCGGCCATGTCGGCGAGCAGGCGCAGGCTCGTGTCGAGCGAGGCCCGGTCGGCGTGGGGCAGGTCGAGCATGTAGACCGTCTGGGTCGGCTCGGTCGACGCGTTGGTGTCGCTCCCGAAGCTGGCGCCGAGGCGCTGCCAGGTCTCGCGGACCTCGCCGTCGCCGAAATTCTTCGACCCCCGGAACGCCATATGCTCGACGAAATGGGCCCAGCCGCGCTCCTCGTCCGCCTCGTGCAGCGACCCCGCGTCGATCCTCAGCCGGACCGACACCTGCCCCTCCGGCAGGGCGTTGCGCCGGACCGCGTAGCGAAGCCCGTTCGGCAGCGTGCCGAACGTCCAGGCCGGATCGGGGGCGATGTCGCTGTTCCTGTAGAACCAGCTCGAATCGCCGGCGGCCCAGGCGGGCGCGGCGACGAGGAGGAAGAGGGCGAGGAGACAAGTGCGGAGGAGGTGCATGGGGTTCCTGGAACGGGAAAGGGACGAGGCTCTTACTTGATCCTCCCCGGAACGGGGAGGGGGACCATGCGAAGCATGGTGGAGGGGGCCCGCCTCTCCGCCTGATCCGGCGCCGGGCCCCCTCCACCACGCGCTTCGCGCGCGGTCCCCCTCCCCGTTCCGGGGAGGAGCTCTCAGTTCCTCCTCCCAACTTGACTCCCGCTGAACGATGGGAACATAACTGGAACACAAGAGTCGTGAGGTCGCGATGCCCTACAGCCCTGCCCGTACCGAACGCCTGGCCGCCCTGCGCGCGGAGGTACGGGCGCTCGAGTCCGCGGCGGCGGCGGAGGGACGCGAAGCCCTCCCCTTCGGAATCGAGGCGATCGATTCCCGCCTCGCCGGCGGCGGCCTCGCGGTCGCCGCCCTTCACGAAGCGGCGGGCGAGCGCCCCGGCCCGGGCGACGAGGCCGCCGCCACCCTGTTCCTCGCCTCGATCGCCGCCCGCCGCCCCGGCACCGTGCTGTGGGCGCTCGCCCGCCGCGACCTGTTCGCCCCCGGCCTCGCCGGCGCCGGCCTCGGCCCCGACCGGATCCTCTATGCCGAGTGCGGCCGCGACGAGGACGTGCTGGCGGTGATGGAGGAGGGGCTTCGCCACGGCGGCCTCGCCGCCGTGGTCGGCGAGGTCGGCCGCGCCTTGATGCCCGCCACCCGCCGGCTCCAGCTCGCCGCCGAGGAAGGGGGCACTCCGGCGCTGATGCTCCGGCGCCGGCGCGGCGGCGGCGAGGATCCGCTCTCGCCCCCGTCGGCCGCCGTCACCCGCTGGCGCCTCGCCTGCCTTCCGTCCTCGCCTTTGCCCGTTGCCGGGATCGGCCGCCCCCGCTGGCGCCTCGCCCTCGCCCGCCAGCGCGGCGGCGCCCCGTTCGACCTCATAGTGGAGACCCCCGATGCCGAGGCTCGCCTCGCTCTACCTGCCGAATTTGAGCACCGACCGGGTGCGGGCGAGCGAAGGGCGGCGGCCTAGTTCCTCCCCGGAACGGGGAGGGGGACCGCCGGCGAAGCCGGGGGTGGAGGGGGCCCGGCGCATGAGCCGCGGAGACGTGGGCCCCCTCCACCATGCTTCGCATGGTCCCCCTCCCCGTTCCGGGGAGGAGCTTGCCCTGCTCCTCTCCCGCCGCAGCGGCAACCGGCTCGAGATCGCCGCCGCCTCGCCCGAGGCGCGGGCGCTCGGCCTCAACCCCGGAATGGCCGTCGCCCAGGCGCGAGCCCTCGTCCCCGGCCTGGACATCCGCGACCACGATCCGGAAGCCGACTCGGCGCTCCTCCAGCGCCTCGCCCTCTTCGCCGCCCGCCGCTGGACCCCGCGCGCCGCCGTCTCGCCCCCCGACGGCCTGTTCCTCGACCTCGGCGGAGTGGCCCATCTGTTCGGCGGCGAGGAGAGGATGTGCCGCCGGATCCTCGCTTTGTGCGAGCGCGCCGGCTTCGCCGCCCGGATCGCCGTCGCGGGGACGCCCGGCGCCGCCCACGCCCTCGCCCGCTTCGGCCCCGGCACAATCTGCCCCGTCAACGGCGAGCCCGAGGCGCTCGCCCCGCTGCCGCTCGCCGCCTTGCGGGTCGACGAATCGGTCCTCGCCGCCGCCCGCCGCCTCGGCCTCGAGACGATCGGCGACCTCCTGCCCTTGCCCCGCGGCCCGCTCCAGCGCCGCTTCGGCAGGACCCTGCTCGCCCGCCTCGACCAGGCGCTCGGCCGCTCCGGCGAGCCGATCGAGCCCGTTGTTCCCGAAGAGCCGCCCTGCGCCTTCCTGCGCTTCGCCGAGCCGATCGCCACCGCCGAGGCGATCGCCGGAGCGCTCGGCCTGCTGATGGAGCGGCTGATCGCGACGCTCGCCGAGGCCGGGCTCGCCGCGCGCCGGCTCGACCTGCTCTGCGACCGGGTCGACGGAAAGGTCGAGCGGATCGCCATCGGCACCGCCCGCGCCACCCGCGATGGCGGCCATCTGCTTCGCCTCCTCGCCATGAAGATCGAGACGATCGAGCCCGGCTTCGGCCTCGATTCGATGCGCCTCGTCGCGGGCCGGGTCGAGCCGCTCGGTCCCGAGCAATTGTCCGGCGACAAGGCGGCGGAGGACCTCGCCATGCTCGTCGACCGGCTCGCCGGACGCCTCGGCGCGGAGCGCCTCTACCGCGCCACCGCCATCGAGAGCGACGTCCCCGAGCGCAGCGTCGAGCGCGTCGGGCCGCTCGACTCCGCCGAGCCCTGGCCGAAATGGCCGCGCCCCGTCCGCCTCCTCTCGCCGCCCGAGCGGGTCGACAATGTCGTCGCCTTGCTCCCCGACCAGCCGCCCCGCCGCTTCACCTGGCGCGGCCGCGCCTACCGCGTCGCCCGGGCCGACGGCCCCGAGCGGATCCACGGGGAATGGTGGAAGCGCGCGGCCGAGGCGGAAGGCGTTCGCGACTATTTCCAGGTCGAGGACGAGGAGGGGGCGAGGTTCTGGCTCTACCGGAGGGGCGACGGGGTGGACCACCGCACCGGCGATCTCAGCTGGTACCTGCACGGGGTGTTCGGATGAGAAAAAACGCGATTCCGTATGCAACTCATCCAACTCGTCCACTTCGGGGGATGGTTCCTCCCCGGAACGGGGAGGGGGACCATGCGAAGCATGGTGGAGGGGGCCCACGCCTCCGCTGCTCTTACGCCGGGCCCCCTCCACCACCGGCTTCGCCGGCGGTCCCCCTCCCCGTTCCGGGGAGGAGCTAGATGTACGTCGAGCTCCAGGCCTGCACCCATTTCTCCTTCCTGCGCGGGGTCTCCAGCGCGGAGGAGATGTTCGCGGCCGCCGCCCTGCTCGGCTACCCGGCGCTCGCCGTCGCCGACCGCAACAGCGTAGGCGGCCTCGTCAAGGCGCTCCGCGCCGCCGACGAGACCGGCGTTCGCCTCATCGCCGGCTGCAGGCTCGACCTGATGGACGGCACCGGCCTCCTCGTCTGGCCCGAGGACCGCTCCGCCTGGTCGCGCCTCACCCGCCTGCTCACCGCCGGCAAGAGCCGGATCGACCGGGCGAAAGGCGAGAAGGGCCGGTGCTTCCTCCACTGGGAGGACGTCGCCGCGTGGTCGGACGGCCTGGTCGCCGCTCTGGTGCCCGACGAAGCCGACGCCGCCGCCGAGACCGCGCTCGCCCAGATGGCGGACGTGTTCGGCAAGCGCGCCCATCTCGCCCTCACCCACCGCCGCCGCCCGGGCGAGGCGGCTCGGCTCCACGCGCTCGACACCCTGGCCCGCCGCTTCGGAGTCCGCCCCCTCGCCACCGGCGACGTGCTCTACGATTCGCCCGACAAGCGAATGCTCCAGGACGTCGTCACCGCGATCCGCCACAAATGCACGATCGACGATCTCGGCTTCCGCCGCGAGCGCTACGCCGACCGCCACCTGAAGGACCCGGAGGAGATGGAGCGGCGCTTCCGCGACCTTCCCGACGCCGTCCGGGCGACGGCGGAGGTCGCCGAACGCTGCACCTTCTCGCTTCGCGAGCTGAGCTACCAATATCCCGACGAGATCGTGATGACCGGCCGCACCCCCCAGGAGGCGCTGGAGCGGCTGACCCGGGCCGCGCTCGCCGCCAAATTCCCGCAGGGCCCGCCCAGCAGCCATGTCGACCTGCTCGAGAAGGAGCTCGGCCTCGTCGCCAAGCTCAGATACGCGCCCTACTTCCTCACCGTGAACTCGGTCGTCCAGTTCGCCCGAAGCCAGGATATCCTCTGCCAGGGCCGCGGCTCGGCGGCCAATTCGATGATCTGCTTCCTGCTCGGGATCACCTCGATCGATCCCGTCCGCCACACCCTCCTGTTCGAGCGCTTCATCTCCGAGAGCCGGGGCGAGCCGCCCGACATCGACGTCGATTTCGAGCATGAGCGGCGCGAGGAGGTGATCCAGTGGATCTACGAGCATTACGGCCAGGGCCACGCGGCCCTGACCGCGGTGGTCAGCCGCTACCGCACCCGAGGCGCGGTGCGCGAGGTCGGCAAGGCGCTCGGCCTGCCCGAGGATCTGACCGCGATGCTGTCGGGGCAGGTCTGGGGCTGGTCGGAGGGCGGGGTGCCGGAGCGCCACGTCGACGATCTCGGCCTCGACCGCAGCGATCCGCGCCTCGCGCTGACGCTCGAGCTCACCCGCCAGCTGGTCGGCACTCCGCGCCATTTGAGCCAGCATCCTGGCGGCTTCGTCCTCACCCGCGACCGGCTCGACGACCTCGTCCCGATCGAGCCGGCGGCGATGGTCGATAGGCAGGTGATCGAATGGGAGAAGGACGATCTCGAAGAGCTCAAGATCATGAAGCTCGACGTGCTCGGCCTCGGCATGCTCGGCTGCATGCGCCGGTCCTTCGACCTGCTCAGGGAGCATAAGGGCATCGACATGGCCCTGTGGGACCCGGTGCTCCAGGAGGAGGATCCCGCCGTCTTCGCGATGATCCGCAAGGCCGACACGATCGGTACCTTCCAGATCGAGAGCCGCGCCCAGATGTCGATGCTTCCGCGGATGAAGCCCAAGACCTTCTACGACATCGTCATCCAGGTCGCGATCGTCCGCCCCGGGCCGATCCAGGGCGACATGGTCCACCCCTACCTTCGCCGCCGCGAGGGCAAGGAGAAGGTCGATTACCCTTCCGAAGCGCTTCGGGCGGTGCTCGAGAAGACGCTCGGAGTGCCGCTCTTCCAGGAGCAGGCGATGAACGTCGCCATCGTCGGCGCCGGCTTCACCCCCGAGGAGGCCGACAGGCTGCGCCGCTCGATGGCGACCTTCAAGTCGACCGGCGGGGTCAGCGGCTTCCAGGACAAGATGATCGAGGGGATGGTGGCGCGCGGCTACGACCGCGACTTCGCCGAGCGCACCTTCCGGCAGATCGAGGGCTTCGGAAGCTACGGCTTCCCCGAGAGCCACGCGGCGAGCTTCGCCAAGATCGCCTACGCGTCGAGCTGGATGAAATGCCACCATCCGGACGTCTTCTGCGCCGCCATTTTGAACGCCCAGCCGATGGGCTTCTACCAGCCTTCCCAGCTGGTGCGCGATGCCCAGGCGCACGGGGTGGAGGTGAGGCCGGCGTGCATCAACCGGAGCCGGTGGGACTGCACGCTGGAGGAGGGGGAAGAAAATTCCTCCCCCGGATTTCCGGGGGAGGGGGACCAGGCGAAGCCTGGTGGAGGGGTTCTTCCTGACTGCGAAAGAACCCCTCCACCGCGCTTCGCGCGGTCCCCCTCCCCGGCAAATGCCGGGGAGGAATTAGGACTATTGCCCCTCCGCCTCGGCCTGCGCATGGTGCGCGGCCTCTCCAACCTCCACGCCGCCCGGATCCTCGCCGCCCGCGGCGAGGGCCCCTTCGACTCGATCGAGGACGTCTGGCGCCGCTCCGGAGTGCCGGTCGCCGCGCTCGAGAAGCTCGCCGACGCCGACGCCTTCGCCTCGCTCGGCCTCGACCGCCGCCAGGCGCTGTGGCGGGTGCGCGGCCTCGGCGAGACGCCTCTGCCTTTGTTCGCCGCCGCCGACGCCCTCGGCGCCGAGCCCGAGGTCGCGCTGACCCCGCTGACCGGCGGCCGCGAGGTGGTCGAGGATTATCGAAGCGTCCAGCTGTCGCTTCGCGGCCACCCGCTCGCCTTCCTCCGGCCGGAGCTGGAGCGGCGGCGGATCGTGCCCTGCGCCGCCCTCGCGCGCCTGAAGGACGGCGCCCGGGTCGAGCTCGCCGGCCTCGTCCTCATCCGCCAGCGGCCGGGCAAGGGCAACGTCACCTTCATCACGCTGGAGGACGAGACCGGGATCGCCAACATCATCCTGTGGCAGCGCAAGTTCGAGGAGCAGCGACGGGTCGTGATGGGCGCGGCGATGATCGCGGTGAAGGGCGCGATGCAGAGGGAAGGCGACGTCATCCACGTCATCGCCGACCGGCTCGAGGACATGACGCCGCTGCTGCACCGGGTCGGCGCGATGAACGCACCGGCGGGCGCGGCCGCCGCGCCGGTCATCAAGGTCAAGTCGAGGGACTTCCACTAGCAATCCTCCCCATGCGGAGCATGGGGAGGGGGACCAGGCGAAGCCTGGTGGAGGGGTAAATGCCGTGGATTGAGAGGATCGGGCGCAGGACGGAAGAAGCCTGTGCACCTACCCCTCCACCACACTTCGTGTGGTCCCCCTCCCCACCGCTTCGCGGCGGGGAGGATGAGCGGTCAGAACTTCTGCTGGCGCTCGTAGAGGCTCTTGTAATGCTGGATCCGGGTGACCCTCAGGCCCGGCATCCCGGAGCGGTCGACCGCGCGCTGCCACGACGCGAACTCCTCGAGGCTGAGCGTGTAGCGCTGGCAGGCCTCGTCGACGGTGAGCAGCCCGCCATTGACCGCGGCGACGACCTCCGCCTTGCGGCGGACGACCCAGCGGGTGGTCGAAGGCGGCGGCAGCGAATCGAGCGTCAGCGGCTCCCCGAGAGGGCCGATGACCTGCGCCGGACGGGGCGTCCGGGTCTCGATCGTGTCGTATTCAAGGACGTTCACGTTCATTCGTCTCCTGCCTCCCTTCGGTCCGCCTTAGCGGGCGGCCTTGAAGGAAGGCTGAAATGCCAAGGTAAACAGGCCGGTCATCAGTTGAGCATTCCCTGCCGGGCGACCTCGCGGTTGAAGCAGCCGCCCTGCGCCGCCACCGCCTCGCGCCAGGCCGGGCCGGCGAGCAGGATCTCGGCGATCGGATCGGCCATGGACGGGGCCGGTGCCCGCTCCGGCGCCGCCGGCCGCTCCTCGCGCTGCGAGCGCAAGGTGGCGACGAGCATGCCGAAGTCGAGACGCGCGGGCGTCCGGCTCGCAAACCTCTGCTCGGCCCGTCGGAAGAAGCTCAGATCCATGCCGCCCTTCTAGCCGCCAGGGTCTAAGACGCGGTTAAGGGCCCATTAGGCAGGGGTTTACTCGGGTTAACCGCGCCCGTTCCCCGGCGAAGGCCGGGGCCCAGGACCACCGCCGGTGCGGCTGGATCCCGGCCTTTGCCGGGAAACCAGGCTGGGCTTTGGGCACCTTCGCGCCTATGTAGCGCCCGCCATGATCGCCGATTTCCAGCTCGACCGGCCGCCCTCGCAGGCCCGGATCGTCGTCGCCATGTCGGGCGGAGTCGACAGCTCGGTCGTCGCCGCGCTCGCCGCCGGCACCGGCGCCGAGGTGATCGGGATCACCCTCCAGCTCTACGACCATGGCGAGGCGATCGGCCGCTCGAAGACCTGCTGCGCCGGCCGCGACATATACGACGCCAGGGCCGTCGCCGAGCGGCTGGGCATCGCCCACTACGTCTTCGACTACGAGACCCGCTTCCGCGATTCCGTCATCGAGCGCTTCGCCGACGAATATGCGCGCGGGCGCACCCCCATCCCGTGCGTGTCGTGCAACCAGTCGGTCAAGTTCACCGACCTGCTCGCCCTCGCCCGCGATCTCGGCGCCGACTGCCTCGCCACCGGCCATTATGTCCGCCGGCTTCCCGGGCCGAACGGGCCCGAGCTCCACCGCGCCGCCGATCCGGCCCGGGACCAGAGCTACTTCCTGTTCGCCACCACGCGCGAGCAGCTCGATTTCCTCCGCTTCCCGTTGGGCGCGCTGCCCAAGCCGGCGGTTCGCGAGCTCGCCCGCGAGCTAGGCCTGATCGTCGCCGACAAGCCGGACAGCCAGGACATCTGCTTCGTCCCCAACGGCGATTATGCGTCGGTTGTGAAGAAGGTCCGGCCCGAGGCGGCGCAGCCGGGCGACATCGTCGACCTGGAGGGGCGGGCGCTCGGCCGGCACGCCGGCCTCATCCACTTCACCGTCGGCCAGCGCCGCGGCCTCGACATCGGCGGCCAGGCCGAGCCGCTCTACGTCGTCCGGCTGGAGCCCGAGACGCGGCGCGTGGTGGTCGGCCCCAAGGCGGCGCTCGCCGTCCGCTCGGCGCGTCTCTCGGGCCTCAACTGGCTCGGCGAAGACCAGCGGCAGGGCCTCGCCGCCAAGGTCCGCTCGATGGCCCGGCCGGCGCCGGCGGCGTTCGACGGCGAGTCGCTCCGTTTCGACTCGCCCGAATATGGAGTCGCCCCCGGCCAGGCGGCGGTGATCTACGACGGCTCGCGAGTGCTCGGCGGCGGCTGGATCGAGGAGACCGTGCCCTTCCGCGCCGAAACCCTCGCGGCGGCGTAGAGCGCGGTGCCGGCCGCGACCAGGATCAGAAGCATCCGCCAGCTCGCCCAGCTCGACTGCGACGCTGCCCAGACGCAGACGGCGATGGCGGCGACGATCATGATCCACACCGCCGCTCCCGCCCGCTCCGTCGTCCCCGCTTCCGGCGGGATGACGGCGACGGGCCTCGCCAGCGAGGCGATGCTGATCGAGTAGACGAACATCCTCGCCAGAGTGCTCACCACCGCAAGCCAGACGAAGCTCCCGGTGAGGGCGAGCAGGGCGATCAGGGCGCCCATGAAGGCGATCGAATTGGCCGGAGTCGCATAGCGCTCGCTGATCCGGCCGAACCAGCCGGGCAGGAGCCCGTCGCGGCCCATCGCGTAGCTGGTCCGCGAGGTGCCGGTGAGGCCGCCGTGGACGTTGCCGAGCAGCGAGAAGACCGCCGCCGCGGTGAGCAGCAGCCCGCCCGCCGGACCCATCAGGGCGGTCCCGAAGGCGACCATCGGCGCCTCGCCGCCGGCGCCGGGCTCCATCACCGCGACGTAGGAGAGCTGGACGAGGAAATAGAGTGCCGCGGTGGCGCAGACGGTGGCGATCAGGGCGCGCGGGATGGTCCGCCTCGGGTCGGCGGTCTCGCCGGCCGGGGTGACGCTGTTCTCGAAGCCGATGAAGGCGTAGAAGATGAGCAGGGCCGCCGCCTCGAGGTCGGAGAAGACCGGCAGGCCGGACGGCGCCTCGATCGATCCGCCGGCGACGACGAGGCCGAGGATCGCGACGAAGACGAGCGGCGTCGCCTTGAGCAGGGTGAGGGCGTCGATCAGCCGCACCGCCCGCTTCACGCCCAAGATGTTGACGACGACCAGCAGCGTGCAGACGCCGACGATGATCGCCGCGCGCGCCACCGGCTCGCCCGCCGCCGGCCAAAGCGCCGCGAGATAGGTGACGAGCACGGTCATGTTCGCCGCGAGGGCGGTCGCCCGGGCTACGTAATAGACCCAGCCGGCCTGGAAGGCGGCGGCCGGGCCGAAGGCGCCGGCATAGACGACCGGGCCGCCGGAGACCGGATGCCGCGCCGCCACCCGGGCGAACGGCACGGCGACGACCAGCACCAGCAGCCCGAACAGGGGGAAGAGGAACGGGCTGAACGCCCCGAACTTCTCGTAGAGCGTTCCGGGCAAGGCGAAGATGCCGGCGCCGACCATGCCGTTGAACGACAGGAAGGCGGAGCCGGTGAGGCCGATGTCGCGGCGGAGGGGCTCGTCCTTGGCCGCGATCATTCCTGTCCCCTCACGCCTGTCCAAAGGCCGGTTCTGGCCGCCGCGCCCTTTCCCCGCAAGGGCCTTGGTGTTTGGTGCCTGGCACGGCATCGCCGCCGCCCGCCGCTTCCAACAGCTTGATTTTCATGCGCTAACTTCGATCAGCGTGGTTCCGGTGGCCGATCCCCGGAGGATTGTGGTAGCCACTCGCCAGGGGGAATGGGGTGAAGAGGCTCGCCACAATCGATTTGCCGCGACGTCTGTCGCGCCGGCTGCCGCGGCCGGTGACCGAGCTCGTCGTCGGAACCGGAGTGACCGCGTTCTTCGTCGGAGTCAGAATCGCCCTCACGCCGCTGATGGGCGAGGTGGCGCCCTTCGCCCTCTCGATCATCGCCGTCGTCCTCGCGGCCCTGATCGGAGGCTGGCGCGCCGGCCTGGTGTCGATGGTGCTGGGCTCGCTGCTCATCTGGTTCGTCGTGCTTCCGCCGACCGGCAGCTTCCAGCTGCGCAGCACGGCGACGGGCCTCATCCTCGCCTCCGGCTTGCTCACCGAGGCGATCATCCTCATCGCCCTCGGGGTCTATCAGCGCGAGGTCCGGGCCGGGCAGCTTGAGCGGCTTCGGCGGATCAACTTCCTCGGCCATGCGCTCAAGGAAATGGATCACCGCACCAAGAACAACTTCCAGATCGTCACCAGCCTTTTGACCCTTCAGGCGGCGCGCTCGCCGAGCGCCGAGGTCAAGGCGGCGCTCGGCGAGGCGGCCGAGCGGCTGAAGGCGGTGGCGGCGGTCTACGACGCCCTCGCGCCGAGCAGCCAGGGCCTCGCCAGGGTCCGGCTCCAGGACCAGCTCCAGGAGATATGCGACCAGATCAAGCGCGGCATCATGCCCGACGGTATAGCGCTTTCGACCGAGCTCGAGCCGATGCTGGTTCCGCACGAGGCGGCGGTGGCGATCGGGATCATCGTCAACGAGCTCGTCACCAACGCCTGCAAGCATGCCTTCGGCGACGGCGACGGAGCGATCAAGGTGCGCGCCTGGCGCGCAGACGGCGCCGCCTATATCGAGGTCGAGGACGACGGCCGCGGCTTCATCACCGGCGAGGCCCGGCCCGGCCTCGGCAGCCGTCTGGTCACCGCCTTCCTGCAGCGGCTGAAGGGCCGGAGCGAGGTCCGCACCTCACCGGGGGGCACCGTCCACCGGCTGCGCGTGCCGCTGCCCTGATGCCGGCCCGAAGCGCCGGGATCCTCCTCTACCGGCGCGACCCCGACTCGGTCCGGCTGCTCCTCGCCCGTCCCGGCGGCCCGTTCTGGCGCGGCAGGGACGAGGGCGCCTGGATGATCCCCAAGGGCCTGATCGAGCCCGGCGAGGCCCCGCTTGCCGCCGCACTGCGCGAGTTCGAGGAGGAGCTGGGCGCGAGGCCGGAGGGCGAGCCCGTCGAATTGTGCACCGTCCGCCAGGCCGGCGGAAAATGGGTGACCGCCTTCGCGCTGGAGGGCGATTTCGATTGCGCGGGGCTGAAGAGCAACGAATTCACCCTCGAATATCCGCCCAGGAGCGGCCGCATGGCGACGTTTCCCGAGGTGGACGAGGCGCGCTGGTTCACTCCGGCCGAGGCGCGGACGAAGATCCTGAAGAGCCAGGCGCCGATCCTCGACGCGCTGGAGCGGGCCCTCACCCTCCCACCGGCCTGACGGCCGGCGGGCCCCTCCCTCTCCCCTGAAGGGAGAGGGGTTGTTGGGACCGCTCCTTTTCTTCCCCCTCTCCCTATAGGGGAGAGGGAGGGGCCCGCCGCGAAGCGGTGGGAGGGTGAGGGCGGTTCAGAACCGGAAGACTCCCTCGATCACGGTAACGCAGCGCCCGCCGAGGACCGCCCGGTCCCCCTCCCGCCGGACGGCGACGTGGCCGCCGCGGCGGCTCGCCTGGAAGGCGGTGAAATGCTGGCGCTCGAGCCGATTGGTCCAGAAGGGCATCAGCGCCGCATGGGCCGATCCGGTCACCGGATCCTCGTCGACGCCCCAGGCCGGGACGAAGACCCGGCTGACGACGTCGTAGCCCGAGCCGGGCGCTCCGGGCGCGGTGACGATCGCCATATAGTCGATCTCGCCGAGCCGCTTCATGTCCGGCCGGCAGGCGCGGACGGCCGTCTCGTCGGGGAAGAGCAGGATCGCGACGCCTTCGACTCCGTCGACGCTCAGATAGAGTTGCGGCGGCGCCGAGTCGCTGCCGCCGTCATGGGTGATGATGTCGACGATCCCGGCGCCGTCGCGGGCGACGACGTCGCGGATCTGCTCCTCGGTCGCCCGCTTGACGTTGGTCCGCGGCAGGCTGAGCTCATAGCCGTCGCCGTCGCGTGAGACGGTGAGGTGGCCGGCCTTGCGGGTCCGGAAGTTCAGGCTCCGGCGCTCGCCCATCAGGGCATGGCCGCTCGCCAGCGTGGCGTGGCCGCAGAGGTCCACCTCGGTGGTCGGAGTGAACCAGCGCAGCTCGAAATCGGCCTGGCCGTCGCCGGCGGGGACGGTGAAGGCCGTCTCCGACAGATTGTTCTCCATCGCGATCGCCTGGAGAATCTCGTCGGGAAGCCATTGGGACAGGGGCACGACCGCCGCCGGATTGCCGGTGAACGGCTTGTCGGCGAAGGCGTCCACCTGGACGAAGCGCAGCTCAGGCATGGGTGGGTCCTTTTCGAGGAGTCCTTCGATACGCCGGTTCGACAAGCTCACCGGCTACTCAGGATGAGCGGTGGATAACAGCTCCCGCTCATCCTGAGTAGGGACTGAGCCTTGGCGAAGGCCCGTATCGAAGGACCTCACGGTATCTCTCCCGATGTCAGATCCGTCTCCGCCAGCGGGTTGCCGGGCTGGTCGACCTGACCTTCCGGATCGATATGGATCAGTATCTCGCAGCCGGGGAATTCCTTCTCCAGCTTGGCCTCGACGTCGTCGAGCACCTGGTGGGCGGCGGCGACGCTCATCGCCGGGTCCATCCAGACGTGGAACTGGACGAAGTCGCGGGCGCCGCTGGTCCGGGTCCTGAGGTCGTGGAGGCCCTTCAGCTCGGGGTGGCGGGCGGCGACCTCGACGAAGCGGCGTCTTTTCTCCTCGGGCCATTCCCTGTCCATCAGCTGGTCGACGGCGCGGCTCGACGCGCGCCAGGCGCCCCACGCCAGCCACAGGGCGATGAGGATTCCGAAGATCGGGTCGGCTCCGGTCAACCCGGCATATTGGTCGAGGACGAGCGCCGCGATCACCGACAGGTTGAGCAGGAGGTCGCTCTGGTAGTGGACATGGTCGGTCTCGATCGCGACCGAGCCGGTGCGGGCGATGATCCGGCGCTGGTAGGCGAGCAGGCCGAGCGTGACGAGGATCGCGATCAGCGATACGCCGATGCCATATTCGGCGTTCGCGGTCGGCGCCTCGCCGAGCAGCCGGTCGATCGCCTGCCAGCCTATGCCGAGCGCCGAGAAGGCGATGATCCCGACCTGGGCGAGCGCCGCCAGCGCTTCCGCCTTGCCGTGGCCGAAGCGGTGGTCGAGGTCGGCCGGCTCTGCGGCGATGCGGACTCCGTAGAGGGTGATCAGCGAGGCGAGCACGTCGAGGCCGGTATCGGCGAGCGAGCCGAGCATCGCCACCGAGCCGGTCGCCCACGCCGCATAGGTCTTGAGCCCGAGCAGGAACAGGGCGACCGAGACGCTCGCCAGTGCCGCCCGCCGGGTCAGCGCGCCGTGCGCCGCATGGGCGGGATGTTCGTGGCTCACGGGTAGAGCAGCCCCTCCGACCAGCCCTCGCCGGCGCGGGTGAACAGCCGGCGCTCGTGGAGGCGGTGGTCGCGGTCGGTCCAGAACTCGATCCGCTCCGGCGCGACCCGCCAGCCCGACCAGCGCGGCGGCCGAGGCACCTCGCCGCCCTCGAAGCGGCGGCGGGTCTCCTCGTAGCGGGCCTCGAAGGTCGTCCGGGCGTCGAGCGGCCGCGACTGGTCCGAGGCCCAGGCGCCGAGCCGGGAATCGCGCGAGCGGGTGGCGAAATAGGAATCGGCTTCGGAATCGCTCACCGGCTCGACCGGCCCCTCGATCCGCACCTGGCGGCGAAGCGACTTCCAGTGGAACAGCAAGGCCGCGCGCGGATTGGCGTCGAGTTCGCCGCCCTTGCGGCTGTCGAGATTGGTGTAGAAGACGAAGCCGCGCTCGTCGTGCCCCTTCATCAGCACCATCCGAACCGACGGCCGTCCTTCCGAATCGGCGGTGGCGAGCGCCATCGCGGTCGGGTCGTTCGGCTCCGCCAGCCGAGCCTCGGCCAGCCATTCCTCGAACAGGGCATGGGGGTCGTGAGCCATGGCCCGGTCTTGCCGCGTGCGCGCTGGCGGTACAACTCTATCCGTCATCCCGGCGAAAGCCGGGACCCAGGAACAGGGCGTCGTCGTCGGTTGTCGCAGGGTAGCGTTCCTGGGTTCCGGCCTTCGCCGGAATGACGTTCGCGCTTGCGCCGCTCAGGTGCGTTACCCATCTGATACACGTCGCCAAAGACAAGAGTGGACTTTTGGCACAGCCTGGAGAACGAAGCGCTTAATATGGCCGACCTTTACTCACAGCTGGGCGTGAAGCGCGATGCGGGCGAGGCCGACATCAAGAAGGCCTATCGCAAGCTCGCCAAGCAGCTCCATCCCGACAAGAACAAGGACAATCCCAAGGCGTCGGAGCGTTTCTCGAAGGTCACCCAAGCCTACGACATCCTTACCGACAAGGACAAACGCGCCCGCTACGACCGGGGCGAGATCGACGACGACGGCAACCCTCGCGCCCCGTTCGGCTATGGCGGCGGCGGCGGTGGGCCCCGGCCGGGCCCGGGCGGCTTCGGCCGAACGCCGGGTCCCGAATTCGGCGGCGGCGAGGAGATCGACCTTTCGGACCTGTTCGACGGCCTGTTCGGAAACGCCGGTCAGCGCCGCGGCCCCGGCGGCTTCAGCGGCTTCGGCCGCGGCCGAGCCGCCCCGCCGGCCCAGAAAGGCGCCGACATCGCCTATCGCCTGCCCGTCGCCTTCGAGGACGCGGCGACCCTGAAGGAGCAAAGGGTCACTCTCGCCGACGGCAAGACCGTGTCGATCAAGCTGCCGCCGGGCGTCGCGGAGGGCGCCCGAATCCGGCTCGCGGGCCGCGGCCAGCCCGGTCCCGGCGGGGCCGGCGACGCGATCGTCACCATCTCGGTCAAGCCGCACCGCTTCTTCACGCGCGTCGGCGACCACATCCGGCTCGACCTGCCGATCGCGCTCGATGAGGCGGTGCTCGGCGCCAAGGTCAAGGTGCCGACCGTCGACGGCCCGGTCATGCTCGCCATCCCCACGGGATCCGCCTCGGGCAAGGTGCTTCGCCTCAAGGGCAGGGGCTTCACCGGCAAGGCCGGCCAGCGCGGCGACCAGCTGGTCACCCTGATGGTCGACGTCCCCGCCGACGATCCGGAGCTGACCGGATTCGTCGAAGGCTGGAGCCGCCGGGGCAAAGGAAACCCGAGGGCGGGGCTGGGCGTCTAGGCCCCCGTGCAGCCCAGTCCCTCACCCGAATCCCCGGAAGCCAGGCGAAAGCGGCTCGCCCAGGCCAAGCTGCGCTTCGGCAAGATCCGCCATCACATGCGGCCGGGGGAGTACGGCTTCGAAGTGGTGAAGCGGGTGGCGGTCGGGGTCTATAACGACGGCTTCATCCACGCCGGCAACCTCGCCTACCTCGCGCTGATGACGGTCTTCCCGTTCGTCATCGTCGCCGCGGCGGTCGCGAGGGTGTTCGGGCAGACCGAGGGCGGGCTTCAGACGGTGACGGCCCTGCTCGAGACCATGCCGCCCGACGTCGCCGATGTTCTGAGGAAGCCGATCAGCGACGTGCTCCAGGCGAGGTCCGGAAACCTGCTCTGGCTCGGCGCCCTCGTCGGGCTGTGGACCACCGGAAGCTTCATCGAGACGATCCGCGATATCCTGCGCCGCTCCTACGGGGTCACCGGCGGGGCGCCTTTCTGGGAGTACAGGCTGGGCTCGATCGGCCTCATCTTCGGCTCGGTCATCCTGATGCTGCTCTCCTTCAGCGCCTCGATCCTGCTCGCCTCGGTCGAGCAGTTCATCCGCACCGCCTTGCCCTTCGCTGAGGACGTGCTCGGCCTCCTCGCCCTCTTCCGGGTCATCCCCGCTTTGGTGCTGTTCGGCTCCATCTACCTCATCTTCCTGTCGCTGACTCCGAGGCGCTACCGGCGAATGAAGTGCCTCAAATGGCCGGGCGCGCTGGTGGTGACCTTGTGGTGGCTGGCGACGACGGCGCTTCTCCCCGTGGTCCTGAGCAACCTCGGCGGCTACGATCTCACCTACGGCAGCCTCGCCGGGGTGATGATTGCATTGATCTTCTTCTTCATCATAGGCCTCGGCGTGGTTATCGGCGCTCAGCTCAACGCGGCGCTGGCGGAACCCCCGGAGCCGACGGTAAAGGAGGCGGAGCTGGAGGTCGCGGCAGAGGAGGCGGCGGAGAAGGCCGAAGAGGTCCAGGAGGCGCGGCTGGACGAAGAAGAGGCCGACGAAAAGGCCGAGGAAGAAGCAAAAGGGGAGGGCTCATGACCGAATTGATGGCGGGCAAGAGGGGCCTGATCATGGGCCTCGCCAACGACAAGTCGCTGGCCTGGGGGATTTCGAAACGACTGGCGGAAGCGGGCGCGGAGCTCGCTTTCTCCTATCAGGGCGAGGCGCTTCAGAAGCGGGTCGGGCCGCTCGCCGCCTCGGTCGGATCCGATTTCCTGATCGAATGCGACGTCGCCGACATGGCCGACCTCGACCGGCTGTTCGAGCAATTGAAGACTCGCTGGGAGACGATCGACTTCGTCGTCCACGCCATCGGCTTCTCCGACAAGAACGAGCTCAGGGGCAAATATGTCGACACCAGCCTCGACAATTTCCTGATGTCGATGAACATCTCCGCCTACAGCTTCACCGCCGTCGCCCGCCGCGCCCGCGAGATGATGCCGAACGGCGGCGCCCTCGTCACCCTCACCTATTACGGCGCCGAGAAGGTCATCCCCCATTACAACGTCATGGGCATCGCCAAGGCCGCGCTCGAGGCCAGCGTCAAATATCTCGCCATGGACCTCGGGCCGGAGAACATCCGGGTCAACGCTATCTCGGCCGGCCCGATCAAGACTCTCGCCGCCAGCGGCATCGGAGACTTCCGCTACATCCTCAAGTGGAACGAATATAACAGCCCGCTTCGGCGCAACGTCACCATCGACGACGTCGGCGGCGCCGGCCTCTACCTCCTCTCCGACCTGGCCTCGGGCGTCACCGGCGAGATCCACCACGTCGATGCCGGCTACAATGTCGTCGGAATGAAGGCCGAGGACGCGCCCGACATCGCGACGACGTGACCCTCGACCGGCTCGGCTACTCGGGATGAGCTGGAACAGCTTCGGCCGGATCCTTCGCTTCACGACGTGGGGCGAGAGCCACGGGCCCGCCATCGGCACGGTGGTCGACGGCTGCCCGCCCGGCCTCGCGCTCACCGAGGCCGACATCCAGCCCTGGCTCGACCGCCGCCGGCCCGGTCTTTCCCGGCAGACCTCGCCGCGGCAGGAGCCCGACCGGGTCCGAATCCTCTCCGGAACCTATGAGGGACGCACCACCGGCACCCCGATCAGCCTGGTCATCGACAATGTCGACGCCCGTCCGAAGGACTATGCCGGCCTGCCGCCCCGGGCCGGCCATGCCGATGCCGCCTACGAGTCCAAATACGGCCTTCGCGACCCGCGCGGCGGCGGCCGAGCCTCGGCCCGCGAGACGGCGGCTCGGGTCGCCGCCGGCGCGATCGCGCGGCTGGTCGTTCCGGAGGTGGGTATCGAAGCCCGGATCGCCGAGATCGGCGGTTCGGCGGACGAGACGGTCTGGGAGGAGATGCTCGACTCCGCCCGCGCCGCCGGAAGCTCGCTCGGCGCGGTCGTCGAGTGCGTCGCGAAGGGAGTGCCGGCCGGCTGGGGCGCGCCGGTCTACGCCAAGCTCGACGCGGAGCTCGCCTCCGCGCTGATGTCGATCAACGCCGTCAAGGCCGTCGAGATCGGCGCCGGCTTCGAAGCCGCGCGCCTGCGCGGCGAGGACAATGCCGATCCCGCCCTCGCCGGCGGAATCACCGGCGGCATCTCGATCGGCGAACCGATAATCGTCCGAGCCGCGTTCAAGCCCACCTCATCCGTCACCGCACTCGGCGTCAGCGGACGCCATGACCCCTGCGTGGGTATCCGGGGGGCGCCGGTCGTCGAGGCGATGGTCGCTCTCGTCCTCGCCGACCACAAGCTCCTCCACCGGGCGCAATGCGGGTGAGCGGGGTCCGGGTCCGGATTCACGGCCGGGTCCAGGGCGTCTTCTTCCGCAACTGGACGATGGACCGCGCCCGAACCCTCGGAGTGCGCGGTTGGGTCAGGAACCGCCGCGACGGCAGCGTCGAGCTGGTTGCTTTCGGCGAGGATGAGGCGGTCGAGACCCTCGTCGCCGCCTGCCGAACCGGCCCGCCGGCGGCGAAGGTCGATCGGATCGAGGTTGAGGCCGAGGAAGGGGAGGGGCCGCCCGCCGGCTTCAGGGTGACCGCCACCGTCTACCGAACGGCCGCAACTGCGGTCATGCCGGACTTGATCCGGCATCCACCTGCTTGGAGCGGCTGAAAAGAGAAGGTGGGCCCCGGATCAAGTCCGGGGTGACGAACCCAGCTCTGCCGAAAGCTTTAGACCAGATCCGCGAGATAGTCGCTGAGGCGATCCATGCCGTGGTCGGTGAGCAGCACCGCGTTGCCGCGATTGTGGCTTCGGGTCACCAGGCCCGAGGCGATCAGCTTCTCGATCAGGGTTGGGCCGTGGCGGTCGTCGACCCGCGCCGCCCGATAGGCTTCCGCCAGGGTGACGGCGCGGCCGTCGTCGCGGGCGATGAACAAAGCGAGGAGCAGGTCCCAGGCCGGCTCGCCGAACAGGGCCGCCGGGAAATATTCGTCGCGCCTGCGGCGCTCGGCGAGGAGCCGCTCAGCCACGGCGCGCAGCGTCTGCCCGGCTTCGGGCGATTGCGGATCCTGGAGCAGCAGGACGCGAAGGCGGGCTCGCTCCAAAATGGCGAGGGCGGCGTCCACTCTTGCTGAGTTCGTTTCGACCACGGTTTCTTCCCTGTGGCCAGACTATCGCATTTTTCGGCGATGAATAGGGGTTTATTTCGAGTCCGGTCATGCCGCCCTCGCCGGCTGGAGAAGCCCCATCGCGCGGAAGCTCGACCAGCCCGAGCGGGCGACGATGACATGGTCGTGGATGCAGATGTCGAGCGCCCGTCCCGCCTCGGCGATCCGCCGGGTCGCGTCGACGTCGCCCCGGCTCGGCGTCGGGTCGCCGGAGGGATGGTTGTGGGCGAGGATCAGCGCGGTCGCGCCCACCTCGAGCGCCCGCCGCATGATCTCGCGCGGATAGACCGGAGCCTCGCTGACCGACCCTTCGGCCAGGGTCTCGTCGTGGAGCAGCCGGTTGCTGGTGTTCAGAAACAGGACACGAAGCCGCTCGGTCGGGAGCAGGGCCATGTCGAGCGACAGATAATCGATTAGCGCCTGCGAATCGTCGAGCGTCGGCCGCGCGAACG
Source organism: Allosphingosinicella sp. (assembly GCA_036388575.1). Taxonomy (GTDB): domain Bacteria; phylum Pseudomonadota; class Alphaproteobacteria; order Sphingomonadales; family Sphingomonadaceae; genus Allosphingosinicella. Next base: position 31,475 of record DASVRO010000013.1, on the reverse strand, counting down.
CTTCCGTACGCAGCGCATGAAGCATCGCATCACGAACGATGCCCAGATATCCAACCGCCGCCGCCCCGTCCCCGAGCACCCGCGCCTGCGCCGAAGGCGCCGCCGCCAGCGCCTCGGCGAGCGATCCGAACTCCCGGACTAGGAGATCGGCCCACCCGGCCGCCGCCGGTCCCAGCGGCCGGAGGAGGTCGACCAGGATCTGTCGACACCGTTCCTGGCTAGGCGACGCTGGTGGTTCCAGGTGCCTATAATCAGCATCAGAATCATCGGGTAACCCCAGAACCGCAGGGCAAACGCATAAGCGTAAGGAAGCACCTGTGGGTCTACCAACTTCACGGCGTGTCCCGCCGTTCCAACCAGTTGAAACGCGGTTATGCATAGGGGCCACAGTCTGTCAGCTCGTAGGGCGAGGACGACAAATGCGGCCAACGTGGCCACGTCGACGAGAAACACCCCGACCTCGAGGGACCGGTAGATCGTGGCCACGCTCGAAAGCGTGACGAGTGTGAGGATTGACCCCAAGAGGAGAATTGCTGCCCCGATCCGCTCCGGCGCACTGCCGCGCAGGACGGTGTAAAGGCAGCACCCGAGAAGGATGGCAAAGTAAACAAATGTGTTGAACACGCCCAGAGCGGATCATGAGCGGGTGAGCGGGTCAAGACCAATGTCCCGACGCTAGGAGTCACGCAACCGCTGCCAAGTGGCCGATGCCGCTCATCGCGCTGGGCGGTTTGGGACCAACATCGCCAACAGACACCGTTCGCAGCCCAATCTGATTTTTCGTCTCGCTGAGCCTGTTGTGCGTTTCGACAATGTCACAACGCGCACGGGCGAGCGCCGCAAAGGCCGACGCGGCGACTTCGAAAGCGTCTTGGCCCATCACGGCCGACAACTTCGCTTCCATGCGGGCGGTCGCAAGCGTTCCATTCAGCTCCGCAACACGCGCGAGCGCCAGATCGATGGCTTCCTCTGCGGCGAACAGGCTCTCGGCCACCTTGATGGCCGCGGCGCGGCGTTCTTTGAACATAGATTCTCCCCATCCGCGGAGCAGCGCTCCGCGGCCATGCGTCTAATAATTTGGATGCCCGACTAGCTCTGGCTGAGCCTGCCGAGCGCTTCGATCGCGGAGACCAAGGCTCCGAAAGCCAGTGCCACCCCGATGGCAATGGCCGCGATCCACGCCAGCCTCGTCAACCAGTTCAGGTCGCCCGGCCTTGTAGTGCCGATCGGGAGCGGGAGCGTGGGAGCCCCTCCCGACGTTGCGACCCGGAAGGAGGCTTGCTGCTCCCTCATCGCCCCGCCGGACAACCCGCTTGGTTGCCACCCGCTCTCGATCGGTGGTCCGAATGTGGACGAATCGGCGGGCATCGCAATGTCCGGCGGTTGGTATACCAATGGCTGGATACCCTCCGCGGCCTCCGCCTCGGCGAGGATCTTGGCGGCGGTGCGGCGGCCGTCGACCCCGAGAATGCGCATCGCCGCCTTGATATGCTGGTCGACCGAGCCGGGCTCGATCCCCATCAGCGGAGCGATCTCTTTCGAAGTCATGTGCGCGTAGACGAACCTGAGGCAGGTCCGTTGTTGCTCGGTCAGCCTGGCGATGCGTTTCCGGTCCATGGCGGCATAACGTTATCGCTTAGGACGGGCTCCGGCACAATGGGGGAGGGACCTGTCGCCCGTTTCAGGCGGCGAAGCCGGTCAGGAATTCGGCGGTGGCGGCCCGAAACCGGCTCAGCCGGTCGTCGACATAGGCGAATCCGCTCTCCACCGAGTCGATCTCGCTCGCCACCGATTCGGTGTCGCGGCGGATCGCGGCGATGGTCCCGGACATAGAATCGGCCGCAAGCGCCGTCTCGTCGACCGCGGCGGTGATCATCGTCACCGTCTGAGCCTGCACCTCCATCGCCTCGCGGATCCGGTCGGCGCTGGTCTGGACGTCCTCGACCGTCTTCTGGATCGAGCCGTTGGCCTCGACCGTCTGCCGGGTCGCCTGCTGGATGGCGGTGATCTTCGCGGTGATATCGTCGGTCGCCCGGGCGGTCTGGCTGGCTAGCGACTTCACCTCCTGGGCGACCACCGCGAAGCCGCGGCCGGCGTCGCCGGCCCGGGCCGCCTCGATCGTCGCGTTGAGCGCGAGCAGGTTCGTCTGGCCCGCAATGTCGCGAATCAGGCCGAGGATCGATTCGATCGCCTCGACATGGCCCGACAGAGCCCGGCTCGCCGCCATCGCCCCGCTTGCCTCCTCCCCGGCCCGGACCGCGACTCCGGCGGCGGTCTCGACCTCGCGCCGGGCATCCTCGATCGCCCGGATCAGGCCGGCTGAGGTCTCGGCGGCGTCGCGCATCGCCAGCGCCGACTGCTCAGCGGCCGAGGCGACCTCGGAGGTCTTGCCGAGCATCCCCCGGGCGGCCGCGGCGGTGTCGCCGGTCCGGGCGCGAAGCTTGGCCGATTCGCCGGTGGTGGCCTCGACCAGAGCGGCGACGCTCTGCTCGAACTGCTCGCTCCGCCGTCCCCGCGAGGCCGCCGCCTCGTTGGCCTCGAGCAAGGCGAGCTGGGCGAGGATGATGTCGCTCTCATAGGCGGCGAGTCGCTGCAGGGCTTCGACCGCGCGGCAGAAGGCGGCCTCGTCGAACCGCTCGCGGAAGGCGCCGCAGAGCGAGCCGACCAGCCGCGCCCGCCGGTCCATCTCCTCGGGCACGGACAGGCCGTGCGTGTAGATTTCGAAGCCGAGCCCGGCGACAGCGTGGATCCAGGCCGAATCGACCGGGCGGGTGAAGCTTTCACGCGTCCGCCTTGCCGCCGCCTCGCCGCCGCTGGCCAGGACCGCGCCGTCGATCAGGTCGCCGGCCTCGGCCCACAGCCAGCCCAACTCCCGCTCGAAGCTTCCATCCCCATTATAGGCGCGCAGGCGGTTGGCTACCTGCCCATCGGTCAGCTTCTGCAAGAGCGTCCCGTCCTTGTCCCGATGTCCGTCGGCCATGATGGCGTCCCGAAGCCCCGCTGTGTCCGACCCCGGGCTAGCACCGCCATGGTAAAGGAAGGCTTAGAGCCCGTTGTTCCCCGGCGAAGGCCGGGGCCCAGGGTCGCCGGCCGGAAGGCTGGGCCCCGGCCTTCGCCGGGGAACGGCTTCAGGCCGCCAGCCGCTTGACGAACTCGGCGGCGGCCGCCTTGAATCGGGCCATCTCCTCGTCGACATGGCCGAAGTTGGAGGTCACCCCGTCGATCTCGCGGGCGACATTCTCCGTGTCCTCGCGGATCGCGGCGATCGTCGCCGACATCGAATCGGCCGCAAGCGCGGTCTCGTCGACGGCGGCGGTGATCATCGTCACCGTCTGAGCCTGCACCTCCATCGCCTCGCGGATGCGGTCGGCGGAGGTCTGCACGTCCTCGACCGTCTTCTGGATCGAGCCGTTGGCCTCGACGGTCTGCCGGGTCGCCTGCTGGATCGCGGTGATCTTGGCGGTGATATCGTCGGTCGCCCGCGCCGTCTGCGACGCCAGCGACTTCACCTCCTGGGCGACCACCGCGAAGCCGCGGCCGGCGTCGCCGGCACGGGCCGCCTCGATCGTCGCGTTGAGGGCGAGAAGATTGGTCTGGCCGGCGATGTCGCGGATCAGGCCGAGGATCGATTCGATCGCCTCGACATGGCCCGACAGCGCCTGGCTGACCCGGGCGGCGTCGGCGGCCTGGCCGCCGGCGCGGGTGGCGACCTCGCCGGCCAGCTCGACCTCGCGCCGGGCATCCTCGATCGCCCGGATCAGGCCGGCGGCGGTGTGGGCGGCATCGCGCATGGCGAGCGCGGACTGCTCGGCCGCCGCGGCGACCTCGGAGGTCTTGCCGAGCATCCCGCGGGCCGAGGCCGAGGCCTCGGACGCCTGGGCGCGCAGCATTCGGCTGTCGGACGCGGTGCGCTCGACCGCGCTGACGACGTCGTCGGTGAACAATTTGCCATGGGCCCGTCGGCTCTCGCGCTCGGCGCGCTCGTGCAGAAGGCCGAAATGGGCGGCGAACATGTCCGCCTCGAGCAGGGTCGCCTGGGTCAGGCACCGAGCGAGCCGGCCGAGCCGCTCGGCATCGTTGCCGAGCTTCTCGACCAGGATGATATGCCCTTCCTCGGCGGCGGCGCTGATCGACGACATCAGGCTGGTCAGCGAGATGTTCGACGCCTGCGCCTCGAGCACGTAGCTGCCGACCATGTCGCCCCAGCCCTGGCCTCGAACGTCGGTATATTTGGCGGCGAGATAGGGGAGGATCTTGCGGACATTCTCCTCCATCTCGGCGTCGGAGAAAGCGGCGTTGACGTCCGGCGCCGCGGCGAGATGGCTCCAGAAGCGCCGGGCGACACGGACGCTGTCATTGGCGAGCAGGACGGCGACCTCCCGGCAATTGCCTTCGAGGCTGCCATCGGCGTCGAACAGCGCAATCCGTTCCGCCACCTTCACCTGGGTGAATTCCCCGCTCATTCTTCCGCCTTTTGCTTCGGCCCGAGTTTCAGGTCCGCTTGTGGCGGCGAAGGGTTAACATCGCGTTAGCCATTCGATCCGGATGCGGTCCGATCATCTGTTGCCTCGAGCTTCCGGCAGAGCCGCGTCGCCGCGACGTCCAGCTTCGCCAGCGACCGGTTCGGAGCGACTCCCAGCTCGGCCGCGAGCGCGGTCATCTGTCCGGCCGTGGCATTGAGGATCAGCCCCTCGTTCCTCGCGCCCGCGACAGCCTCGAGCAGCCGCCAGCGCCTTTCCCCGGTCACCGGCTCGTCCTGGCGCTCGAGCGACTGGAGGGTGATCCAATGCTCCTGCTCGCGCTGCCCGCGCGCGCCATATTGGGCCATGCCCTGGTAGAGCTCGCCATATTTGCGGAACGTCTCGGGCGTCACCTGTCCGGAGAGCAAATCGGCGGCGGCGTCGTTCCAGGCGCCCTGGCTGGAGAAGAAATAGGAGGGCCGTCCGACATTGCGCCACGGTCCGGTCGCGCCGCTCCTCGCCAGCAGCGCCTCGATCGAGTCGACCTTGGCCGCGATGCACGGGCCGGCGAGCTGCCGGACGCGCAGGATCTCGGCGAAGTCGCCGATCTCCTCGTGCATCGAGGCGCGCACCGCGGCCGCGCGCTGCCGGTCGCGCCAGCTGGTCGCAAGCTCCTGCACGACGAGCGCGATCAGAACGCCGGCGACGACGACGGCGATCTCGAACAGGAAGCTTCGACCGCGGCGGCCGACGCGCAAAGCCCTGAACTTCATTCGATTCCCCCGCCAAGCCGGCGCAGCGGCCGGCGCCGATCCTGTAAACCATGGTTACCGGCCCTCTTCCAGAGCCGGGGTTGCTTCGGATCAGTAGCGGCGCAGGCGGTGGGTCTTGAGCTTGACCCGGCCGTCGTCGCGGACGGTACAGGCGAAGGTCCGCAGCGCGGGACCGCCGCGCCAGGCGCGGAAGTAGCCGCCGCCCTCGACGCTTCCATAGACCCGCCAGCTGCGCCGGCCGTAGCGGTCGACCCGGTCGATCCGGACCCGGCCGTAGCGCTCGGCGCGGGCGGCGCAGCGGTCGGCGGCGAAGCGCTCGCCGCCGCGCCAGCGCAGGCTGTCGACGCTTCGCGAAACGGAATCGGTGACCGCGCCGATCGCTCCGGCGGTGGCCTCGATCTCGCGCGCGATCTCGTCGGCGACACGCTCGGCGCGGCTGCGCCGGTCGTACTGGGCGTCGGCGGGGGAGGCCATTGCCAACAGGCCGGTGAGAAGGATCGCCCCGGACAGTGGTTTCGCCATTTCACGGCCTCCTTCGCTATGGAGGAGAAACGGATCGGCGCGGCGAACGATCCCGGCACGGCGCCTTCGCCGCACTGCAACAATCGAAACCATAAAGCGGGCGGCGCGGCACAGCGCGGCCATGGACGCGGCCTAGACCGCGGCCACGGTCACTTCCGGCCGGAACCCGCGGGCATCGGGCCCGCCAGTAAAAGAGTTGCCGCCATGAACCCGCTCGCCGCCCGCACCGCCTTCATCGCCGCCAGCGCGCTGCTGGTCGTCTTCACCCCGATCCGCTCGGCCCAGGCCGAGGTCGTGGGACCCGCCGCCGCCGCCGTCGAGCCGGCCCCCGCCGCCGTCGAGCAGGCGGTGCTGCGCCCGGGCGAGTTCGTCTGGCAGCCCGAGCGGGCGCCGGCCGGCGAGGTCGAGATGGTCGTCTCGATCCCGCTTCAGCGCGCCTACGTCTATCGCGGCGGGACCCTGATCGGAGTGACCACGGTTTCGACCGGCAAGCCCGGCCACCGCACTCCGACCGGCAAGTTCGACATCCTGCAGAAGCGCGCCCGGCACTTCTCCAACCTCTACAACAATGCGCCGATGCCCTACATGCAGCGGCTGACCTGGGGCGGCATCGCGCTCCACGCCGGCCAGATCCCCGGCCGTCCGGCCTCGCACGGCTGCGTCCGGCTGCCGCTCGCCTTCGCCAGGCAGCTGTTCGACGTCACCCGTATGGGCGGCGCCGTCCACATCGTCGACACCTCGCCGACGCCGCAGGTGGCGCTGGCCATGATCCGCGGCAACAACGCCTATGCCGGCATGGGCGGGCCGCTCGAGGAGCTGTCGGCGGGCACCGACTGAGCCCGCCCGGCGAGAGGATGAGAGGGGACAGTTAGCTAACTGTCCCCTTTTCTTTGTCCCCTTTTCTTTTCCCTTTTTTCAGGGCGCGGGGGTGACGTCGAAGGCGACCGAGATGCGCTCGGCGCCGTCGCCCGGCGGCACCGTCTCGTGCGGCACGAATGAGGGGAAGAGGAGCAGGGTGCCGGGCACCGGCTCGACCTCCAGCACCGGCCATGGCGGATCGGCGCCCGACCCGTCCTCGAGAACGCCGATTCGGATGACGCCCGGGTGGGAGTCGCCGGGCCCCGGCGAATCGCGGCGGGCGCTGACATAATAGACCCCGGTCAGCCAGCAGCCGGGATGATGGTGCGCCACCTGGTGCCCGGGCCCGCGGAACAGCAGCGCCCAGGGGGTGAAGGTGGCTCGGCCCGGGCAGCCGCGGACGAACGGATGGTCGCCGGCCAGGGCGTCGGCATAGGCCGCCACCGCCGTCCGGAGCGATTCGATGAGGGCGGCGGCGGCGCGGTCGCCGGCGGCGGGGAAGGTACGGGTCCTAAGCCCCGAGCGCGTGGCATGGCCGGCCGGATCGGGGTGGAGGCTCGGGTTCGCCATGATCTCCGCCCGGACGGCCTCGCGAAAGGCCTCGTCGCCGCCGAAGCCCGGCGGAGCCGGAAGCGGCGCGACCTTCAGGAAGCGGTCCAGCCCCATCAGCCCGGCCGCCTCGTCGCCGCGGCCGAGCTGGGCCAGGGCGACCGCCTTGTAATGGAGCGCATGGGCGGAGGCGGGATCGTGGCCGAGCACCTCCTCGCTCAGGCGCAGGAGGGCGCCGGGATCGCCGCGTGCCCGCTTGGCGCGCGATTCGAGCAGGTTCGGATCGGCCGGCCGAACCGCCGCGACGGCCGCTTCGAGCTCGACCGTCTCGGAGCGGCGGCCGTGCCGGGCGAGGAGGGTGAAGGCGAAGACCGGCGCCCACGCCGCCTCCCGGCCGCGGGCGCAGGCCAGCGCCGCCTCGACCTCGCCGAGACGGCCGAGGGCGTGCGCCCGCTCCTCGTGCAAGGCTTCTGACTCGGGGAATTGGCGGCAGGCCTCATCGAGCAGCGAAGCGGCTTCCTCGATCTCTCCGGCGCCCGACAGCGCTCTCGCCAGCGCAACGTGCGGTGCCGGCTTGTCGGGGGCGGCGGCGACTGCGGAGCGCGCCAGCGCGACCGCCGCGAGCCGATGCTTCGGCGAGCGGGGAGTGGCCCAGCGAATCGGAATTCACCCGTGGATCAGGAGACGCCGTCCAGGCCCTCGACGTCCGCTCCGGGGCCCGCCTCCGCGCCGCCCGCGACAAGCCGGTCCACTTCCGGCGACGTCCATTCGGCCTTGGACTCGGCCGATGTGGCGCCGACGGTCGTCTCAGGTTGCTGCTTGTCCATAGATGATCCTTCCTGTGGTCGGCCGAACCTAGCAACGGCTCGCACTTGCCTCAAGCCGCCGTTCGCCCTGTCCTCCAATGCCCTGATGACTGTCGCCTCGCGGTGCGGCTAGGAAAGACGGCGAATCAACCGCCGGAGCCCGCCGATGCGCAAATGCCTTCTCGCCGCCTTCCTCCTAGCTTCGGCGGCCGCCGGCCCGGCGGCGGCCGAAAGCGTCGTCGTCACCGCCGACCGGATGGTCGACGTGGTCGCCGGCCGGGTGATCGAGGAGCCGGTGGTGGTGATCACCGATGGGCGGATCGCCTCGGTGGTCGGGCGCGGCGGGGCGCGGCCGCTCATCCCCGCCGGCGCGAGACGCATCGACCTGCCCGGCAAGACCCTGCTTCCCGGCCTGATCGACATGCACGTCCATCTCGATTCCAACCCGCGCTACGGCGGCTATACCGGCCTGCAGTTCACCGACACCTTCTGGGTGGCGCAGGGGGTGCAGAACGCCCGGGACATGCTCGAGGCGGGCTTCACCACGGTGCGCAACGTCGGCTCCGACAATTATACCGACGTCGGCTACAAGCAGGCGATCGACGAGGGCCTGATGGTCGGCCCGAGGATCGTGCCCGCGGCCCACGCCTTGTCCGCCACCGGCGGCCATTGCGACCAGACCTATCTGCCGCCCTCGTTCAACGCCAAAGGCAAGGCGGTCGGCGACGGGCCGCAGGAGCTCCGCAACCGGGTCCGCGAGCAGCGGAAATACGGCGCCGAGGTGATCAAGGTCTGCGCCACCGGCGGGGTCTTCTCGCGCAACACCGAGCCCGGGCAGCAGCAGCTCTCCGAGGACGAATTGCGGGCGATCGCCGACGAGGCTCACCAATGGGGCCTCAAGGTCGCCGCCCACGCCCATGGCACGGCCGGGATCAAGGCCGCGATCCGCGCCGGAATCGACACGATCGAGCATGCCTCGCTGATCGACGCCGAGGGCATAAGGCTGGCGAAGGAGCGGGGCACCTGGCTGGCGATGGACATCTTTAACACCGAATATACGCAGGCCGAGGGCGCGAAGAACGGGGTGCTCGAGGACAATCTCAGGAAGGACCGGGAGATCGCCCAGATCCAGCGCGACGGCTTCCGGGCGGCGCACCGGGCCGGAGTCAGGATGGTGTTCGCGACCGACGCCGGCGTGATGCCGCACGGCAGCGCCGGCGGCCAGTTCCGCTGGATGGTCCAGTACGGCATGACTCCGATGGAGGCGATCCAGTCCGCCACCCGCAACGCCGCTTCGGCGCTGGGGCGCGAGAAGGACGTCGGCGCGATCGCCCCGGGCCGCTGGGGCGACATCATCGCCGTCGACGGCGACCCGCTCGCCGACATCCGGCAGCTCGAGGATGTCGACGTCGTGATCAAGGGCGGCGAAGTGGTGAAGCAATAATCCTCCCCATCGCAGATGGGGAGGGGGACCACCCGAAGGGTGGTGGAGGGGTAATTGGCACAGTCTTCTGAGGAACGCACGTGAACCGCCGGCTTCCGCGCCGGCCACCCCTCCACCATGCTTCGCATGGTCCCCCTCCCCATGCTGGCGCATGGGGAGGATGATGAGCCTCGACCGACCGAAGATCGCCTCCGACTTTCGCGCCGCCGTCAACATGGACGCCGCTGAGCTGGAGGGCTGGCTTGAAACCCCGGAGAGCCGCAAGGTCGGCTTCAAGCCCGAGGGCGGCGAATCCGTCGGCCACGCGTCGGGGCGGCGCATCGTCCGGATCCTCCGCTCCGGCCCGGCCGGCGAGGACGACTACGCCCACATGCGCAAGGTCGTCGGCTTCGTCCGCCGGCACAGGGCGCAGGAACCGGCGAACATGGTGACGTCGCGCTGGCGCTACAGCCTCATGAACTGGGGCCACGACCCGCTGAAATAGGAGGGCGCGCGCCGTCGGCGGCATAGGCGTGCATCAGCGTCTCGAACTCCGCCATTTCGGGCGATGTCGCGTAGCCGTGCCGAGCCCCGGTGGCCGCCCAGGGCAGCTTCTCGTCCGTCCATACCTCGATGAACGGCTCGAACCAGCTGTGATCGTCCAGCGCCGAAGCGCGCAGGTTGACGAACCAGTCCATGCCCTCGACCTGCGTGAAGACCCAGCTCAGGCAGGCGGGGCAGTGATGATGGTGCGACACCGGGCCGCGCAGGCCGCCGATCACCGGCTCGCCCTTCGTCACCTCGAAGCCGTCGGCGGGCAGGGACAGGCTCAGCGAGAAGGCGCTCGCCGTCATCTTCTGGCAGCCGTTGCAGTGGCAGGCGCCGGCGAGAAGCGGCGGCTTCGTCACCCTGATCCGCACCTCGCCGCAGCGGCAGCCGCCGTCCCAGGGCAGGTTCCAGTCTTCCATGGCGGGCTTCCTTGTCAGCCGGAAGGAACGCAAACGCTCCCTCTGCGGTTCACGATGATAGAAGGTGAAGGGAGCGAGCGCGAGATGAAGGGCTATTGCGACGACATAGAGAAGGCGACGATCGCCAACGAGGATTTCCGGCGGGTGCTCTACACGGGGAAGAACCTCCAGCTGGTGCTGATGACCCTGCCGCCCGGCTGCGACATAGGCGAGGAGGTGCACGAGGATCGAGACCAGTTCTTCCGGATCGAGGAAGGCCGCGGCACCATCTATATCGACGGCGCCCCGAACCGGGTCGAGGACGATTTCGCGGTCATCGTTCCGGCGGGGGCGCGCCACAACGTCGTCAACGACGGCGACGGGCCGCTCAGGCTCTACACGATCTACGGCCCGCCCGAGCATCGCGACGCCGTCGTCCACCCGACGAAGGAGGACGCCGAGCGCGACCATGACAACGACGAATGGACGGGCGAGACGACGGAATGAGGGGAATGGGGACAGTCACTTGGGACAGTCACTAGTGACTGTCCCCTTCCTCGCGGAGACGGCCCAGTGACCTATTGCGTGGGCCTGCTGCTCGACTCCGGGCTGGTGATGATCGCCGACACCCGCACCAATGCCGGAGTCGACAATTTCTCCTCCTACCGAAAGCTCCACCGGCTCGCCGACGGACCGGACCGGCAGATCTTCCTCGCCACCTCGGGCAGCCTGTCGATGACCCAGTCGGCGATCGGCCAGCTCACCGAAACGCTGCCGGCTCCGGTCGGCGACGAGAAGGCGCTCACCGTGGCGACGGCGCCGTCGATGTTCCGCGTCGCCGAGCTGGTCGGGGCGGCGGTTCAAACTGTCAACCGGACGGTCGGATCGGTGCTCGCGGAGGCCAATATATCGAGCTCGGTATCGATGCTTCTCGGAGGAAGGATCGGGGCCGAGCCGCCCTCGCTCTACCTGATCTATTCGGCCGGCAATTTCATCCACAGCTCGCCCGAATCGCCCTTTCTGCAGATCGGCGAGACCAAATACGGCAAGCCGATCCTCGACCGCGGTATCCGCCGCGAGACCCCGCTCGACGAGGCGGTCAAGGTCGCCCTGCTCTCCTTCGACAGCGCGATGCGCTCCAACCTCGGAGTGGCTCGGCCGCTCGACCTCGTCGTCATGCCGTCCGACCCGGCGCGGCCGGCCGTCCGCCGCCGCATCGAGCCCGACGATCCCTATTTCAACGATCTGTCGCTGCGCTGGGCGGTGCTCCTCCACGAGGCGACCCAGCAGATCCCCAACCCGCCTTGGATGGATGGGGACAGTTTCTAAACTGTCCCTATTCTGGGGACAGTTTAGAAACTGTCCCCTTTTCTAGGCCGCCGCGGCGGTTCCGCCGATCAGCTTGAGCTTGGGCGCGGCGAGGGCGGCGGCGGCGTCTGCGTGGAGGGGCGGCGAGAGGAGGTAGCCCTGGCCTTCGCGGCAGCCGAGCTCCCGAAGCAGGCGGAGCTGCTCGTCGGTCTCGATATGCTCGGCGACCGACGGCAGACCGAGCGCGGAGCACAGGTCCAGCACGCCCTTGAGGAGACGGCGGCTGCGCAGCGAATCGGCGACGTTGGCGATCAGCGCTCCGTCCAGCTTGACGCCGTCGAACTGCATCTCGCGCAGATAGGAGATGGAGGCGTGGCCGGCGCCGAAATCGTCGAGGACGATCCGGGCACCGGCGCCGCGCAGCGCCTGCAGATTCTCGCGGGCGACCTCGAAATCGGCGAGCAAAGCGGTCTCGGTCACCTCGACCTGGAGCCGGGCGGGGGCAAGGCCGGCCCGGTCGAGCAGCGCCAGGATCCGCGCCGCCGATCCGGTCGTGCACAGCTGGACGGCGCTGACGTTGAACGACAGGCGCACTACCGACGCCCAGCGCGCGGCCTCGGCGGCGGCCTGGGTCAGCAACTTGTCGCTGATCGGCTCGATGACGTTGATCTGCTCGGCGATCGGGATGAACTGGTCGGGCGGGATTCGGCCGAGCTCCTCGTCGTGCCAGCGCGCCAGCGCCTCCAGCGCCTTCAATTCGCCGGTGGCGAGATCGGTGATCGGCTGGAAGACGAGGCCGATCCGGTCGAGGGTCTCGGGCTGGCGGAGCGCCTTCTCGACGAGGATGCGGCGGCGGTGGATGTCCTGCATCTCCTGGGTGAAGACGGCGAGCCCGGAGCGGCCGCTCTCCTTGGCGCGGTAAAGGGCGGTGTCGGCACGGATCAAAGCCTCCTCGACGTCGCAATCGCCGCGGGTGAGCAGGGTCACTCCGCAACAGCCGGAGATCCGGAACTCGCGCCCGTCGACCAGGAACGGCTCCTGGAGGACGGCGCAGACGGCGAGCGCGGCGCCGTTTGCCGCATCGACGCCGCGCACCCTGGGCAGAAGCAAGGCGAACTCGTCGCCGCCGGTGCGGGCGATCAGCGCGCCGCGTCCGCCCGCCCGGGCGAGGCGGCCGCCGATCCCTTCCAGCACCCGGTCGCCCGAGGCGTGGCCGAACGTGTCGTTGATCGGCTTGAAGCCGTCGAGATCGACCATCGCCAGCGCGAAGCCGCCGCCGGTGCGGGCGAGGGTGGCGGCGCGGCGGGAGAGGGCGCGCAGGAAGGCTCGGCGGTTGGCGAGGCCGGTCAGCGGATCGGTGTCGGCGATCCGCCGGGCCTTGACCTGCTCGGCCCGGGCGAGCTTCTCGGCGCGCCGCGCCCGCTCTCGCTCGAGGCTGATCGCGGTGCGCGATTCGACCAGCTCGCGAAAGCCTTCGTCGTGAAGGCCAAGCTGGCGCAGCAGGACGAGAATGATCGAAAAGAGGCCTACCCCCATGGCGACATGGGCGGCGTCCGAGGTGAAGGCCAGCCGCGCGGACAACGGCAGGCCGAGCATCAGCAGCGGCGTGCGGGCGGCCGCCGGATAGCGGCTGACCCCATAAGCGCAGCCGATCGCGGCAAGGCTGGCGAACAGAATGATGAAATCATGATCGGTAGCAGGGCGCGTCGCCATCAGGCTGAACGACCAGACACAGAAGGCGACGCTGAACACTATCGAGAAGACCAGCATCTTGCGCAGCTCGTGCAGGATGCGGTCGGGAGAGAGGACACGGTTGCGGACCCTGAGCCAGTGGACCACCCGCATGACGATCAGCCCGCCGACCAGCAGCGGGAAATCAAGCAGGGACTCGAACCGCCCACCGGACGCCAGATAGAGGCCGACCATGTTGGAGAAGATGACGATGTAAAGCAGCGGAACCTGGCGCTGCAGGGCGCGGAAACGCTCCTCGAGGAGGATTCGCCCGCCGACGCTCTCCACCTCGCCGGCGTCGATCAGCCGGACCAGTCGCCTTATGCCCTGCCCCATGAGGGTTGAGTTAGGCAGAAAAGATTAAGAGGTGGTTGGCGCTCTAACTCCCATCATTGCGAGGAGCGTAGCGACGAAGCAACCTGCGCCTCTCCGTCGCCGCAGACTGGATTGCGTCGCTGCGCTCGCAATGACGGTCAGCGGCTGAGCGGCAATTCGCGCTGGTCGGGGTCGAAGCGGTGCCAGCCGCTGGGGCCGAGCCGCTCCAGCGGCCGGAAGCGGGCCTTGTAAGCCATCCGCCTCGAGCTCTCGACCCAATAGCCGAGATAGACGTAGGGCAGGCCCGCCTTGCCGGCCCGAACGATGTGATCGAGGATGATGTAGGTGCCAAGGCCGGGGCGGGCGGGATCGTCGGGCTCGAAGAAGCTGTAGATCATCGACAGGCCGTCGGCCTGCTGGTCGGTCAGGCAGGCTCCGACCAGCTTGCCGGGACGGCCGCCGCTCGACGGCTCGCGATACTCGATGACATAGGTCTTGACCGGGCTCTGCTCGATCATGTCGGAAAAGTCGCTCTCGTCCATGCCGACCATTCCGCCCTCGGGATGGCGCTGCTTCAGGTAGCGGCGGAGAAGGGCATATTGCTCCTCGGTCGCCCAGGGCTTGCAGGCGGTGACCTCGAGATTGCCGTGGCGCTTGAGCATCCGCCGCTGGGTGGTGCTCGGCTGGAACTCGCCGGCGACGACCCGCACCGAGACGCAGGCCGAGCAGTCGAGGCAGCTCGGCCGGTAGGCGACCGCCTGGCTGCGCCGGAAGCCGATTCGCCCGAGCGCGTCGTTGAGATCCGCCGCGTGCTGGCCGGCAAGCTCCGTGAACACCTTCCGCTCGGTCTTGCCCGCGAGATAGGGGCAGGGCGCGGGGCTGGTGACGAAGAAGCGGGGAAAGCGGAATGGGGCGCTCAACGGGGCTCCAGGGTTTGAAGGGCGTGGTTGAAACTCGGTTTATGCGTCTTTGTTCGCCGCTTGGAAAGGGCAAGGCGCCCCCAAAACGGAGTTAACTTCGTCCTGTTCCGGCGCGGGACGAAGCGTCAGCGAATCTCTACAGGATGGACGTAGAAGCCGGCCTGCTTGAGCGCCTCGACGAGAGCCTCCAGATGCTCGGCATCGCGGGCCTCGCACTCGACGTCGATGAAGGCGTCCTTGGCCGCCAGCGTGGTGAACACGCGCTGGTGGTAGATCTCGATGATGTTGGCGCCGAAGCGGTCGAACAGCTTGACCACCGAGAGCAGGGCGCCGGGACGGTCGTGGAGCTGGATCCGAAGCCGCGCCATCCGTCCGGAGCGGGCGAGGTCGCGCAGGAGGACGGTGGCGAGCAGCCGGGTGTCGATATTGCCGCCGGTGAGGATCAGCCCGACCTTCCGGTCCCTGAACCGTTCCGGATGGGCGAGCAGGGCGGCGAGCCCCGCCGCCCCGGCGCCTTCCGCGACCGTCTTCTCGATCTGGAGGTAGAGGCTGACTGCGGTCTCGATCTCGCGCTCGGCGACCAGCAGGATCTCGTCGACGACGCGCTCGATGATCCCCGGAGTCAGCCGGCCCGGCTTCTTCACCGCTATGCCCTCGGCGAGAGTGTCGCCGGCGGACGGCAGCTCCTTGCCGCTGATCCGGCAATACATGCTCGGATAGAGCTCGGCCTGCACTCCGACCAGGTCGATGTCGGGGCGAAGCGCCTTCGCGGCGGTGCCGACTCCCGAGATCAGCCCGCCGCCGCCGATCGGCACGACCAGGGTCTCGATCTCCGGCGCGTCGGCGAGCAGCTCGAGCGCCACCGTGCCCTGGCCGGCGATGATCTCGGGGTCGTCGAACGGATGAACGAAAGTGAGCCCTTCCGCCTCGCCGATGCGGAGCGCCTCGGCATAGGCCTCGTCGTACATCTCGCCGTGCAGGACGATGCGGGCGCCGTGGCCCTCGGTCTGCATCACCTTGATGCTGGGAGTGGAGACCGGCATGACGATGGTGACCGGAACGCCTAGCCGGGCGCCGTGATAGGCGACGGCCTGGGCGTGGTTGCCGGCCGAGGAGGCGATCACGCCGCGTGAGCGGATCGCCGGATCCATCAGCAGCAATTTGTTGAGCGCCCCGCGTTCCTTGTAGGCGGCGGTGAACTGGAGATTCTCGAACTTGACCCAGACGGTGGCGCCGGTCGCCTCGGAGAGGGTCCGGCTGAGCAGGGTCGGGGTGCGCACCACGGCGCCTTCGATTCGCGCCGCCGCCGCCTCGATGTCCGCGAGCGTGACGATGGGATCGGGGACGGGTGCCGGGCTAGCCATCGCTAGCGCGCTCTACCATGGGCAGGTCGCCATGTCTCCCAGACATGGCTGAGATTGCCTAGGGCAATCTCACCTGCCCATCTGGCGCAGGCGCGAAACAAGCCTTATCGCCGCGGCATGATCCGTACGCTTATCGCTGGGCTCGCAGCCCTGTTCCTCGCCGCGCAGCCCGTCTTCGCCAGCGTCCTCGTCGACAACGTCAACGGCTATACGATCGGCGCCGACGGCAGGCTGGTCCGCTTCGGGGCGATGCTGGTCGGCGACGACGGCAGGGTCGAGCGGCTCTACCAGCGCGGCGAGCGCAGGGCCGAGCGGCCCCGCTACCGCTTCGACGGCAAGGGGCGGACGCTCCTGCCCGGCCTGATCGACGGCCACGGCCACGTCATGGCGCTCGGCATGAACGCGCTCCAGCTCGACCTGTCCGACACGAAGACGCTTCAGGAGGCCCAGGCGAAGATCGCCGCTTATGCCGCCGCCAACCCGACTCCGCGCTGGATCGTCGGCCGCGGCTGGAACCAGGAAACCTGGGGCCTCGGCCGCTTCCCGACGGCGGCCGAGCTCGACGCCGCGGTGAAGGACCGGCCGGTCTGGCTCGGCCGGGTCGACGGCCATGCCGGCTGGGCGAACAGCGAGGCGATGAAGGAGGCGGGGATCACCGGCCGGACCGCTTCCCCGGCGGGCGGACGGATCGAGATGGCGCGGGGCCAGCCGACCGGGATCTTCATCGACAACGCCTCCGAGCTGATCGACAAGGTGGTGCCGCCGCCTCTGCCCCGCACCCGCGACCAGGCGCTGGAGCGGGCCCAGCAGATCATGCTTTCGAACGGCCTCACCGCCGCCGCCGACATGGGGACCAGCCCCGAAGACTGGCTGGTGATGCGCCGCGCCGGCGACGAGGGGCGGCTCCAGGTCCGGATCCTCTCCTACGGCTCGGGAGTCGACAGCGCGCTGGAGATCGCCGGCACCAGGCCGACGCCCTGGCTCTACGGCGACCGGCTTCGGCTGATCGGGGTTAAGCTCTACGCCGACGGCGCGTTGGGCTCGCGCGGGGCCTGGCTCAAGCAGCCTTACAAGGACATGCCCGGCGAGCGCGGCCTCAGCTTCGTCACCGACACCCAGTTGCTCAACCTGATGAGCCGCGCCGCCATGGATAATTTCCAGATCGCCGTCCACGCCATCGGCGACGCGGCGAACGATCTCATCCTCGACTCCATTCAGGAGATGGCCGAGACCTACAAGGGCGACCGCCGCTGGCGGATCGAGCACGCCCAGATCGTCGACCCGGCCGACCTGCCACGCTTCGGCCGGCTCGGCATCGTCGCCTCGATGCAGCCCGTGCACCAGACCAGCGACTGGAAGATGGCGGAGGCCCGCATGGGGATCGAGCGGCTCGGCGGCGCCTATGCCTGGCGGAGCATGATCGCCAACAATTCGAGGCTCGCCTTCGGCTCCGATTTCCCGGTCGAATCGCCCAACCCCTTCCCCGGCCTCGCGGCCGCGATCAGCCGCCAGGACCCGGAAGGCCAACCGCCCGGCGGCTGGCTGCCCGAGCAAAGGCTCGGCCTCGAGCAGGCGCTCGCCGCCTTCACCCGCGGAGCCGCCTATGCCGGCTTTGCGGAGGACCGGATCGGAAGCCTCGAGAAAGGCCGCTGGGCCGACTTCATTCTCGTCGACCGCGACATTTTCGACGTGCCCACGCCCCGCCAGCTGCGTGAGACCAAGGTCGTCGAGACGTGGATCGCGGGGAAGAAGGTCTGGCCGAACTAGCCTAATTCCTCCCCGGCTTTTGCCGGGGAGGGGGACCAGGCGAAGCCTGGTGGAGGGGTTCTTGAGACGCTGGAGAACCCCTCCACCGCGCTTCGCGCGGTCCCCCTCCCCGAGAAATCTCGGGGAGGATTTTAGGTCGCCAGCCCCGTCACCCTTCCAACGGTCAGGATCTGCGGCAGCACCTCCGCCGGCCGCCCCGGCGCGTACCACAGATAGAGCGGCACGCCCGACCTTCCCTGTCGCTCCAGGAACCGCCCGATCGCGGCATCGCCGCGGGTCCAGTCGCCGACCAGCACCGTCACCCCCTTGTCGCGGAAGGCCGACTCCACCTCGTCCTGGTCGAGCACGGCCGCCTCGTTGACCTTGCAGGTCAGGCACCAGTCGGCGGTGAAATAGACGAAGACGGGACGCCCGGCGGCGCGCAGCTCCGCCAGCCGCGTCTCGCTGAACGGCTCGGCCCGCAGCGAGCCGCCGGTGCGGGCCTCGGCGGGCGCCGGCGCCGCGGGCAGGAAGGCGACCGCCAGGCCGGCGGCGAGCGCCGCCGGCGCCATCAGCCACCAGCCGTGCCGCCGCCCCGCCCACCACAGGAACAGCGCCAGCACGATCGCGGCGGCGAGGCCGACGGCGAGCCCGGCAAGGCCGACCTGGCGTTCGAGGATCCAGGCGAGGCCGAGCGCGGTCAGGCCCATCGGGACGGCGAGGATGTGGCGGAAGCGCGCCATCCACGGCCCCGGCCGAGGCAGCCTGCGCCTGAGGGCGGGGACGTAGCCGAGCAGGAGGAAAGGCAAAGCGAGGCCGAGTCCCAGCCCGGCGAACACCGCCAGCGCCGCCGCCGCCGGCAGGATCAGGGCCGCTCCAAGCGCCGCGCCCATGAACGGCCCGGTGCACGGAGTGGCGACGAAGGCGGCGAGAGCGCCGGTCCAGATGGCGCCGCCGCGCCCGCCCGCCAACCGCCCGCCGAGCGAGGGCAGTTCGAACAGGCCGGCGAGATTGAGCGTGATCGCGGTGACCAGCAGAAGCAGCAGCAGGATGACCCGCGGGTCCTGGAGCTGGAACGCCCAGCCGACCGCGGCGCCGCTCGCCCGCACGGCGAGCAGGACCGCTCCGAGCGCCAGGCAGGCGAGGATGGCTCCGGCCGCATAGGCCGCGGCCTCGCGCCGAGCCGCCGCCTCGTCGCCGCCGGCGCGGGCGAGGCTCAGCGCCTTGAGGCTGAGGATCGGGAAGACGCACGGCATGACGTTGAGCAGCAGCCCGCCGAGCAACGCTCCGGCGAGGGCGAGGAGAATCGTTCGGGCGCCGCCGGCGGTGGCGGGCCCCGGCCCCTCGACCGGGGTGCCGGCGGCGCCGACCGGCCCCGGCCCGGCTCGAACCGCGAGGCCGAGGTCGGGACCGACCTTGAGGACGCCCTCCAGAGCGGCCGGCGCGGAGTCGCCGGCCCGGGTCTCGACGATCAGCCAGTCGCCGCGGCGGGAAACGGACTGCGGCGCCGAATAGACCAGCGCGCTTTCGGTAATCGGGAAGAAATAGGGATCTTCGAGCGCGGCGGTCGCGGGCAGCGCGATGGCGAGGCGAAGCGCGCCGCCACGCCGCTCGAACCGCGCCGGCTCGGGCAGCGGCTTGGGCAGCGCCTGCCGGTAGCGGTCGAAGCCGGCGGCGCTCCCCCCGCCGCGGCCGACGACGAGGTCGGCCGCGATCTCGGCCGATTCCGGGACGCAGATCTTGTCGGTGCAGACCAGATAATCGACCTTGCCGAGCACCGGCAGCTTCGTCCCCGGAGCGAGCCCCCGCGGCAGGGCGAGGTCGACCAGCAAGGCGTGCTCGCCCTCGTAGACATAGTTCATCAGCCCCTGGATGATCAGCCGCTCCGGCACCGGAAAGCGGATCGGCCCGGCCGACGCCCCCTCGGGCAGCCGCCAGGCGATCCGGGTGCCGACCCCGGCGTCGCCGGGATTCTGCCAATAGCCGTGCCAGCCGGGGCGGGGGCTCATCACCAGCGCGAGGGTGACCTTCGAGCCGGCGGCGGCAGTCGCGGTCTCCGGGACGAGGCGAACGGACATCGCCTTCTGGCCGGGCGGCAGCTGGGCGGCGGCCGGCCACGGCAGGAGTAGCAGCAAGAGGAGGAGCAGGCGATTCACGAGGCGGGTATAGCAATTTCTATCCTCCCCGCGAGCGAAGCTCGTGGGGAGGGGGACCACCCGAAAGGTGGTGGAGGGGTGGCTGGCAGAGGCCTGCGCAATTTACCCCTCCACCAGGCTTCGCCTGGTCCCCCTCCCCATGCTGCGCATGGGGAGGATCAGTCGAGATTCGGCCTCAGCCAGCGCTCCGCTTCCTGCAGCGAAACCCCGCGCCGGCCGGCATATTCCTCGAGCTGGTCGCGGCCGATCCGGGCAACCCCGAAATACTGGCTGTCGCGATGGGCGAAATAGAAGCCCGACACGGCCGAGGTCGGAAGCATCGCCATGCTCTCGGTCAGCGTCACCCCGGCGGGGTCGCCGCCGAGCATCTCGAACAGCACCGGTTTCAGGCTGTGGTCCGGGCAGGCCGGATAGCCGGGGGCGGGGCGGATCCCGATATATTTCTCGCGGATCAGCTGCTGGTTGGTGAGATGCTCCTCGGCATAGCCCCAGACGCTGTTGCGGACATGGGCGTGGAGCGTCTCGGCGAAGCTTTCGGCGAGGCGATCGGCGAGCGCTTTCAGGAGGATGTCCGAATAATCGTCATTCTCCTCCTTGAAGCGGGCGAGGTGCGGCTCGAGGCCGTGGATCCCGACCGCGAAGCCGCCGATCCAGTCCTCGCCCTCGGGCGCGATGAAATCGGCGAGGCACATGTTGGCCCGGCCTTCGCGCTTCTTGACCTGCTGGCGCAGGAAGGGAAGCCGGGTCCAGTCGTTGCCGGCGAGGACGAGGACATCGTCGCCCTCGCGCCGGCAGCGCCACAGGCCGACGGTGCCGCGCGGCACCACCCAATGCTCGGCGATCATCCTGTCGAGCATCGCATTGGCGTCGTTGAACAGGCTCGTCGCGCTCTCGCCGACGACGGGATCGGTGAGGATGGCGGGGTAGTTTCCGGCCAGCTCCCAGGCGCGGAAGAAGGGCGTCCAGTCGATCGAGGCGCGCAGGTCGCGAAGCGGCCATTCGCCGAACTGGTGGATTCCCGGCCGCTGCGGTGTCGGCGCCTTGCCCGAGGGGTCGAAGGGGAAGGCGTTGGCGCGGGCCTCGTCCAATGTAGCGAGCTCGCTCTGCCCGCCGCGGGCCCGGGTCTGCCGGGTCGCCTCGTAATCCTCGGCGGTCTTGGCGATCAGCGGCTCGCACTGCGTCTCCGAGACGAGCGACGAGGCGACTCCGACCGCCCGGCTGGCGTCGAGGACGTGGAGCACCGGCCCTTCATAGGCCGGGTCGATCCGGATCGCGGTGTGGACCTTGGAGGTGGTGGCGCCGCCGATCAGCAGCGGCAGGGTCATCCCGGCGCGCTGCATCTCGCCGGCGACGGTCACCATCTCGTCAAGCGACGGGGTGATCAGGCCGGAGAGGCCGATCATGTCGGCGTCATTCTCGTTCGCGGCCTTGAGGATGTCCTGCCAGGGCACCATCACTCCGAGGTCGATCACCTCGAAGCCGTTGCACTGCAGGACGACCCCGACGATGTTCTTGCCGATGTCGTGGACGTCGCCCTTGACGGTGGCCATGATGATCCGGCCCTTGCCCGCGGTCGCGCCGGTCTTCTCCTTCTCGGCCTCGATGAACGGGATGAGGTGGGCGACCGCCTTCTTCATCACCCGCGCGGATTTGACCACCTGCGGGAGGAACATCTTGCCCGAGCCGAACAGGTCGCCGACGACGTTCATCCCGTCCATCAGCGGGCCCTCGATGACGTGGATCGGCCGCTCGGCGGACTGGCGCGCCTCCTCGGTATCGTCGACGACATAGGCGTCGATGCCCTTGACGAGCGCGTGCTCGAGCCGCTTGCCGACGTCCCAGCCGCGCCATTCCGCCTCGGCCTTCTCGCGGACCGGATCGGAGCCGAGGAATTTCTCGGCCAGGGTCACCAGCCGCTCGGTGGCGTCGTCACGGCGGTCCAGGATGACGTCCTCGCAGGCCTCGCGAAGCTCCGGATCGATCGTGTCGTACACGTCGAGCTGGCCGGCGTTGACGATCGCCATGTCGAGCCCGGCCGGGATGCAATGGTAGAGAAAGATCGAGTGCATCGCCCGGCGAACCGGCTCGTTGCCGCGGAAGGAGAAGCTGAGGTTCGAGAGGCCACCGGAAATATGGACGTGCGGGCAGCGCGCCTTGATCTCGCGGCAGGCGGCGATGAAGTCGAGCGCGTAGGTGCGATGCTCCTCGATCCCCGTCGCGATGGCGAAGATGTTGGGATCGAAGATGATGTCCTCGGGCGGGAAGCCCTCGGCGACGAGCAATTTGTAGGCGCGCTCGCAAATCTCGACCTTGCGTTCCTTCGTGTCCGCCTGGCCGACCTCGTCGAAGGCCATGACGATGACGGCGGCGCCATAGTCGCGGACCTTGCGGGCGTGGTTGAGGAACTCCTCCTCGCCTTCCTTCATGCTGATCGAGTTGACGATCGGCTTGCCCGAGACGCATTTCAGGCCCGCCTCGATCACCGTCCATTTCGAGCTGTCGATCATCACCGGCACCCGGGCGATGTCGGGCTCGGCGGCGATCAGCTTGAGGAAGGTGGTCATCGCATATTCGGCGTCGAGCAGGCCCTCGTCCATGTTGACGTCGATGACCTGGGCGCCGTTCTCCACCTGCTGGCGGGCGACCTCGACGGCCGCGGCATAATCGCCGGCCATAACCAGCTTCTTGAAGCGGGCCGAGCCGGTGACGTTGGTGCGCTCGCCGATATTGACGAAGGACGAGGAGGCGGCGGCGGTTTCGGGCAGTGGTGCGGTGGCCATTGTTTTCTCGGTTCTTTGAGTTCCCGTCATGCCGGACTTGATCCGGTATCCACCTTCCCTTGCTGCGCGCAGGGAGGAGGTGGACCCCGGATCAAGTCCGGGGTGACGACTATAGCTAGGCGGCAAGCACCATCGGTTCGATGCCCGCCAGGACGGTCCGGCGGGTCGGCTGGGCGATCTTCCTCGGCGCGAAGCCCTTCGCCGCCCCAGCGATCGCCGCGATATGCGGCGGGGTCGTTCCGCAGCAGCCGCCCACGATGTTGACGATGCCCTGCTCGCACCACTCGCGGACCTGGGCGGCGGTCTCGGCCGGGCCTTCGTCATAATCGCCCAGATCGTTGGGCAGGCCGGCATTGGGATAGGCCATGATCAGGGTGTCGGCGATGGCGGAGAGGGCGGCTACATGGGCGCGCAGCTGGCCGGCGCCGAACGAGCAGTTGAGGCCGATCGACAGCGGCCGCGCGTGGCGGACGCTCGCCCAGAAGGCCTCGATCGAATGGCCCGAGAGGTTGCGCCCCGAAAGGTCGGTGATGGTCATCGACAGCATGATCGGAAGCTCGCGGTCGACCCGGCGGGCGGCGTGGATCGCCGCCTTGGCGTTCAGGGTGTCGAAGACGGTCTCGATCAGGACGATCTCGGCGCCGCCCTCGACCAGCCCCTCGATCTGCTCGACATAGACGTCGGAGAGGGTGTCGAAGTCTATCTCGCGATAGCCCGGATCGTTGACGTTGGGCGACAGCGACAGCGTCTTGTTGGTCGGCCCGAGCGCTCCGGCGACGAAGCGCTTGCGGCCGTCCTTCTGGGCCTCGCGCTCGGCGACCTCGGCGATGATCTTCGCGGCCGAGCAGTTGATCTCGCGGACCAGGCCTTCCGCGCCGTAATCGGCCTGGCTGATGCGGTTGGCGTTGAAGCTGTTGGTGGCGAGGATCTCGGCGCCGGCGTCGGCGAAGCTCTGGCAGATGTCGCGCACCAGCTCGGGCTGGGTCAGGTTGAGGAGGTCGTTATTGCCCTTCTGGTCGCGCGACAGGCCGAGCGTGCCGGCATAATCGGCCTCGCGCAGCCGGCGCGCCTGGACCTGCGTCCCGTAGGCGCCGTCCTTGATCAGGATGCGCTCGGCGGCGGCGGCCCTAAGCTGCTGTTCGACGTTCATTTTCATCCTTCGGGCGGAGGCCGAGCAAATGGCAGATGGCATAAGCGAGCTCGGCGCGGTTCAAGGTGTAGAAGTGGAACTGGCGGACCCCGCCGGAATAGAGCTGGCCGCACAATTCGGCGGCGACGGTGGCGGCGACGAGCTGGCGGGCGGCGGGCAAATCGTCCAGCCCTTCGAACAATTTGTCCATCCAGGGCGGGATGGCGGCGCCGCACATCGCCGCGAACTTGCGGGTCTGAGCGACGTTGGAGACCGGCAGGATGCCCGGCACCAGCTCGGCGTCGATCCCCGCCGCCGCCGCGTCGTCGCGGAACCTGAAGAAGCATTCGGGCGAGAAGAAGAACTGGGTGATCGCCCGGTCGGCGCCGGCATCGATCTTGCGCTTGAGATTGTCGAGATCCGCCGCCCGGGTCGGCGAATCCGGGTGGCATTCGGGATAGGCGGCGACGGAGATCTCGAACGGGGCGACCCGCTTCAGGCCGGCGACCAGCTCGGCCGCGTTGGCATAGCCGTCGGGCCGGGCCTGGAAGCCCTTGCCCGGCTCGGGCGGATCGCCGCGCAGCGCGACGACGTGGCGGATGCCCGCCTGCCAATAGCCCAGCGCGACCTCGTCGATCTCGCTCCGGCTCGCCTCCACGCAGGTGAGGTGGGCGGCGGCGTTGAGCGGGGTCTCCTGCTGGATCCGGACGACGGTGTTGTGGGTGCGCTCGCGGGTCGAGCCGCCGGCGCCGTAGGTGACCGAGACGAAGCGGGGCGCGAGCGGCTCGAGCGTCTTGACCGAGGCCCAGAGCGTCTCCTCCATCTTCTCCGTCTTGGGCGGGAAGAATTCGAACGACACGCCGATGTCGCCGGCGACGTCGGCGAAGAGCGGCTCGCGCCAGCTCGCGACATTGGGGGCGAGCGGGCTCATGCGACCACCTTCAGCTTTTCGTGGGGACGTTCGCCTTCCCACAGGGTCACGGTCAGCTCGCCGCCTTCGAGATGCTCGACGACCCGGCCGTGCAGGCCGGCGGCGGTCAGGAACTTGAGCATCGCCTCGTCGGCGAAGCCGAGCCTCAGATGGGCGTCGCGCACTCGAAGCTCCTCGCGCTCGTGGGGGGCGAAATCGACGATCAGCAGCCGCCCGCCGGGAGCCAGCAGGCGCGCCGCCTCGGCGACGGCGGCGGCGGGCTGCTGCGCATAATGGAGGACCTGGTGGAGGATCACCGTGTCGGCCGAGCCGGCGGCGAGCGGAAGCGCGTACATGTCGCCCTGGCGCAACTCGGCGGCGGCGAGCCCCGCCTCGGCGAGCTTGACCCGGGCGAGCCGGAGCATCTCCGGCGAGCGGTCGACCCCGAGCGCGCGCTCGGCGCTGGCTCCGAACAGCTCGAGCATCCGGCCGGTGCCGGTGCCGATGTCGACCAGGCGCCCGACCGGCCGAGCTCCGAGCGCCCGGCGACAGGCGGCCTCGACCTCGCTCTCGGCGATGTGGAGCGAGCGGATCTCGTCCCATTCGGCGGCATGGGCTGCGAAATAGCGCTCGGCGGCGGCGGCCCGGTCGGCCCGGACCGCGGCGAGGCGGGCGGCGTCGGCGGCGGCCCAGGGGTCCTCGCCGTCGAGCTCGGCCCACCGCTCCAGCGCCGCGAACAACGGCTCGACCCGACCGGGATCGGCGAGGCTGAGGAAAACCCAGCTGCCCTCCTTGCGGCGCTCGGCGAGGCCGGCCTCGATCAGGATCCGGACGTGGCGCGAGACCCGCGGCTGGCTCTGGCCGAGCACCTGGGCGAGCTCGCCGACCGACAGCTCCATCGCCCTCAGCAGCGCAAGGATGCGAAGCCGCGTCGGATCGCCGAGCGAGCGGAAGATTTCGGCAGCGGCGGGCGCGGTCGGGAACATAGGGATAAGGACATAAAGATATCTTTATATGCGGGTCAAGCTTCAACACCGTTCCGTCGGTTGCGGGAGCAAGGCGACCAGTCGTGAGGAGTCCGCAAAGGCCTTAACCTGGATTGCTTCGCTATGCGTGCGGTGGTGGCCGAACCTACATCAATTGACTCGGCCGCACCGCCTCTTCAGGCTGGTTCCTTCGGTTCGGCGCAATTGCTTACCAAACTAGTAGACATATCGCCGCGCCTCCGATAAATCCGAAGCCGCCGGACCTCGCCCGGCAAGCCAATTAAATTCTCCCAAGGAGCAAATGCCATGAAGAAGATCGCCTTCACCGCCGCCGCCGTTCTGGCGCTCGGCGTCGCCGCCTGCACCCCGGCCGCCAACGACGCCGGCAACAACGCCACCGACCTCAACGTCACCGAGACCGAGGCCGGCAACGACGTCAACGGCGCCGCCTATGACGTCAACGGCGCCGCCGCCGTCAGCTCGACCGACAACGCGCTCGACAGCATCGGCGACGCCGCCGGCAACACCGCCAGCGATGTCGGCAACGCCGCCACCGACGCCGGCAACGCGGTTGCCAACGCCGTCGACTAAGTCGACCGGTTCCTGACCGATACGAGAAGGGTCGCGTGCCGCCGGCACGCGGCCCTTTTTATTTGCCGGCGGTTGCGGCAAGCTGCCGGCGAAATGCTTTTGGCGGAGGTCGTCCGATGAAGAAATACCCCACCCTGGCCGCGCTCGTCGCCGCCGCATCGCTCGTCGCCGCCTGCGGCCAGGCCGACGACGGAAGCCCGACCGCGGCCGAGAACGAGCAGCTCAACAACATCTCGGAGGTGCTCGACACCTCCGCCGACAGCCTCGTCCCGGAGGAAGGCGCGCTCGGCAACGGCGAGGCTCCGGCCGAGACCGGCGACCTGCCGGTCGTCGGCAACGCCGTCGGCAACGAGGCTCTGGCCAACGGGATGTAGCTGATACAGTTCCTCCCCGGCATTTGCCGGGGAGGGGGACCGCGCGAAGCGCGGTGGAGGGGTTCTTGCAGTGTCGAAGAACCCCTCCACCAGGCTTCGCCTGGTCCCCCTCCCCCGCGAATCCGGGGGAGGAATTAGAGAAGGGTCAAGGAGTTGCCTCCCGGCCCCCGGGCAGCTCGAAGGGCGGGACCGGCTCCCTGGCGACGCAGGTCACGTCGAGCCCCTTCACCGAGCCGGTGGCGAAGAGCTTCCTGGCCAGGCCTTCGATACAGGCATTGGTCGGGGTGTGAGTGCCGCCGGGAACGACGACGTGGACTCCGTTCGGGAAGCGGCGGCGAGCGACTTCTCCCCATTCCGGGGGAGCGACCGGGTCGAGATAGCCCGAGACGAGCAGCACCGGCACCCGCGACACCGGCGGGCGGTAATAGCTCGCGGGCACCTTCCCCTTCGGCCAGACGGAGCAGGCGGCCATCTGCGCCCTGACCCGCAAGGTGCCGAGGAAGCTGCCCGCGCTCTCCCGCTCGACCTCCTCCGGCCGGATCCGCCACGTATCCTCGGCGCAGGTGAAGGAGAGAAGCAGGCCGGTGCGGATCGAGCCCGAGAAGCCGCGATTGTTCGCCAGCCCGGCGGCCGCGAAAGGCGTGTAGTCGCCGCGCAGAGCGCGCGACAGCAGCAGTGGGACGCGCCGTTCGTTCTCGATGCCGTAGAGCATGACTCGAAGCGCATCGGCGAAGCCGGAGGCGGTAAGGGTCACGTCGACCGGCCGCCCCGTCGCCGGGTTGGGAATCGTGACTCGCGCCGGCTGCGCCTCGAGGCGCTTCATGATCGTGGCCGCGTCGCCGCTCAAAGTTGGATAGGCGGCGCGACACGCAGCTTCCGCTTCGCATTGGCTGACCATGAGGTCGTACGCGCGCCGAGCGGCTCGGGCGTGGAAAAGGGGCGCGCGGTTCTCGACCGGCACCAGGCTGTAGAGGACGGCCGAATGGACCCGGCCGGGGAACAGCCGGATATATTCCATCGCCGCGCGCGTGCCGTAGGAGCCGCCCTCGATAGCGATCTGCCGATAGCCGAGCGCCTGTCGAAGCTCGTCGACGTCGCGCATCGCGATCGTGGTCGTATATTGGGTGAGGTCGGCGCGCTTCGCCAGCTCGTCCCGGCAGGCGGCGAAGCCGGTGCCCTGCGAAAGGTAGGGACGCAGATAGCTTTGCGGATCCTCGTCCGACCCTCCCGACGGGCAGTCCAATGCCGTACCCTCGCCGGTGCCGCGCAAGTCGACAAGCACGACGTCATGCTCCTCCTGTTGCCATGAGCCGGCGAACCAGAGGGCCTCGGTGGCGGCCTGGCCGGGGCCGCCGGAGAAGAAGAAGATCGGTGCTTTCGTCGCCGCCCGCGGCGCGCGGGACGGGAAGACGATCACCTTCAAAGGCAGCATTCGCCCGCGGCCGGCGGTTCGATTCTCCGGCACGGTGAAGGTGCCGCAGCGCGCCGCGACGGTCTCGCCCGCGACCGGGCCGCTTTCGTCCTGCCTAGGGACGGCGCAGGGGGCGATGGACAGGCGGGAGACGGGGCTTTCGGCGCGGACCGCGTCCGCGGAAACGGGAAGTGCGAGGAGGAGACTGAGCAGTGCGGCGGCTCGAAGCATGATCACTCTTTCGTTTTTTTTGAGTATCTCAGCCGAACATGTGCAAGAAGCGCGCCGAGCCCCGGCCCCTCGACAGCTATCCGATCGGCGGGGCAGGGAACCCTGTCTTTGCCCGCTGGCGGACACGGCTGTACGCTGGCGAACAGCAAGGGCTGGATGGCCGCACGTCCGCTTCGAGCCCGATTACCCGGGCGGTGTGCGGCAGACGATGGGCTTGCCCTTGCTCTGTTCGCCCTTCAGCAGCCCGGCCACGCTCGGGCCGAACAGGTTACCCGGGCGGTGCATCCGCTCTTGCCACCGCTGCATCGCGGTCCGCAGGGCCGCGCGCTCATCTATGGAGAGGGCGCTGGCGGCAAATCTCTCGATCAGCGGCTGATAGTTGCTGCTGGCGTATTCACCAATCTCGCCCAGGAGGAGGAGACGGCGGGGCCCGCTCCGGCAGAAGACCTGCTCCAGCACCGCCTCATGCTTCGTCTGCCAGGCCCCCAGCAGGATCTGGAGGGGCAGCGCGGCCGGGTCGTCGCCGGCTTTCCTCGAATCCTCGGGCAGACCTTCCCACGCCTTCCTCTTCGTCTCGTCGCCGAGCTCACTCACGGCCCAATCCGCGATTCCCTCCTTGTAGCCCGCCGCCAGAGCGAGGGTGAGCGGCGGACGGGCGCGATAGTCGTCGTGGGGCAAGGTCCGCAGGGCGCTTTCGAACCGGTAGACATTGCCGGCCCCAAGCGCACGGACCTCGTACCAGTAGAGATCGAGCGCCAGCTCCGGCCACAGGGCCGCCGCCCGGGCGTCGCTCCGCCAGGGCTCCTTGCCTTCCCCCTCACCCGATTGCATCTCGGCAACGTGCCCGATCAGGCGCCCGGCGGCCGCCGGATCGAGCTGCGCGAGGCGGTCCATCAGCCGGGTTTCTATCCACCGGAAGGCGCGGCCATAGGCGCCGTTCTTGGCAAAGAAGCGAAGTGCGAGGCCGATCCGGTCCGGATCCTCCGGAGTCTCCGCCGCCAGCCGCTCGAAGACCGGCATGGCGTCGGGGTGGCGGCCGTCGACGAGGGCGGTGAGCACCCGCAGCCGCATCGCCGCCAGGTCCCCCGGGGCCTCCTCCCGGCGCGGCTCGCCCATGACGAGGCTGGCGATCGCATCCGCATCGGACTGCTCGCGGTCGGCGGCGCGCGAGCGCACGCCGTGGGAAGGCATCTTCCCCTGCTCCAGGACGGCGTAAGCGGCAAGCAGGTAAGGGGTCGGCTTGTAGGGCGACAGCGAGCTGAGATGATCGCGCATATCGCGGATTTCCGCGGGCTTCAGCCGCTCCCCGGCCAGCCCCCGGCCGCTCTCGGCGAGCCGTTCCAGGAGGGCGACCTGCTCCATCGGCGCCGCCGTCGCCTGGAGCCGCAGGTAGCGCCGTACGGTCCGCATCCAGACCGTGTCTTCGCCCGCATAATCCTCGTTGATTCGCGAGAAGAGGTGGCCGGTCTGGCGGAGCCGGCCGCCCTCGCCCTTTTCGAGGAACAGGAGATAGCGTCCACCCTTGCGGAAGGTCGTTCGGTTGCAGGGCCCCTGATGTCCTTCAGGATGGGACGACGCGATGTCGGCTTGATCGCTCGGCCGCGGACGTCCGAGATAGCCCGGCAGCTCGATGCGGGACGGCGCCTCGCCCTTCACCTTTTCTCCCAACTCGAAGACGATGAAGCTCTCATCCTGCTTCCGATCCCGCCGCTCCGCCCGCGCCGTCGCGACGACGATGGCGTCGGAAATCTGGACCAGCTCGAAATTGGACGGCCGCACATAGCCTTCGACCGCCGAGCAACCCTGCGCCTGCGCCCAAGGCGTCATCGCCAGGCAAAACACCGCCGCCACCCGAAAAATACGCAATGCTGTTCCCACGGCCGATCTCCCCGAGAGGATTTGGCAACATGAAGTGCCGGGGAGTCAACTGGACCCATGCCAACGAAAAAGGCCGGGGAGTCGCCTCCCCGGCCCTTCTTTTCTCTGATTGGATCGGTGGGATTTAGAAGTCCATGCCGCCCATTCCGCCCATTCCGCCGCCGGGCATTCCGCCGCCGGCCGAGGACTTGTCCTCAGGCGCCTCGCTCACCGCCGCTTCGGTGGTGATGAGCAGGCCGGCGACCGAAGCCGCATCCTGAAGCGCGGTGCGGACGACCTTGGTCGGGTCGATGACGCCGGCCGCGACCAGATTCTCGTAGACCTCGGTCTGGGCGTTGAAGCCCATCGTCTGGTCTTCGCCGTCGATCAGCTTGCCGGCGACGACGGCGCCGTCATGGCCCGCATTCTCGGCGATCTGGCGGATCGGCGACTGCAGCGCGCGGCGGACGATGTCGATGCCGCGGGTCTGGTCGTCATTGGCGCCCTTCATGTCCTGAAGCGCCTTGGTGGCGTAGAGGAGAGCGGTGCCGCCGCCGGGGACGATGCCTTCCTCGACCGCCGCGCGGGTGGCGTGGAGGGCGTCGTCGACGCGGTCCTTGCGCTCCTTGACCTCGATCTCGGACGAGCCGCCGACCTTGATCACGGCGACTCCGCCGGCGAGCTTGGCAAGGCGCTCCTGGAGCTTCTCCTTGTCATAGTCGCTGGTGGTGTTCTCGATCTGGGAGCGGATCGCCTCGACCCGAGCCTTGATCCGCTCGCCCTCGCCGGCACCGTCGACGATGGTCGTATTGTCCTTGTCGATGGTGACGCGCTTGGCCTGGCCAAGCATGGCGACGGTGACGTTCTCGAGCTTGATGCCGAGATCCTCGGAGATCATCTCGCCGTTGGTCAGGATCGCGATGTCCTCGAGCATCGCCTTGCGGCGGTCGCCGAAGCCCGGAGCCTTGACGGCCGCGACCTTGAGGCCGCCGCGCAGCTTGTTGACCACAAGGGTGGCAAGCGCTTCGCCTTCGATGTCTTCGGCGATGATGAGGAGCGGACGGCCCGACTGGACGACCGCTTCCAGGATCGGAAGCATCGCCTGCAGGTTGGAGAGCTTCTTCTCGTGGATGAGGATGTAGGGGTCGCTAAGCTCGACCTGCATCTTCTCCGGGTTGGTGATGAAGTAAGGCGAGAGATAGCCGCGGTCGAACTGCATGCCTTCGACCACGTCGAGTTCGAACTCGAGCCCCTTCGCTTCCTCGACGGTGATGACGCCTTCCTTGCCGACCTTCTCCATCGCCTCGGCAATCTTCTCGCCGACGACG
>DASVRO010000012.1:0-82006 GCA_036388575.1 Allosphingosinicella sp. | reverse complement strand
ACAATGCCGACCCCAAGCCCTTCCGCTGGACCAAGTCCGCAGACCAGATCCTCGCTTCCATCGAACGCTTCTGCCTCTACAACGCACCCGCACCCGAAAAGCCGGCATGAGCCAGCGAACTTCTGAACCAGGACACTAGCGCCCCAGCGCCTTCAGCACGGCGGGTGCGATCCCGCTCACCATCTTCTTGATCCCCTGGAAATTCGGATGGACCCGGTCGGGAAGGGCCAGGGCCGGCTGGCCGGCGACCCCCGCCAGGAAGAAGGGGTAGAGCTCGGCGTCGTGCTTGCGGGCGAGATCGGGGAAGATCGCTTCATATTCGGCCCGATAGCTCGGCCCGAGATTCGGCGCGGCGCGCATTCCGGCGATCAGCACCGGGATTCCGCGGCGCCTGAGCTCGCCGATAATGGCGTCGAGGTCGGCTCGGGTCTGGGCCGGCGGAAGGCCGCGAAGCATGTCGTTGGCGCCCAAAGCGACGATGGCGAGGTCGGGTCTGGAGCGCAGCCCGTCCAGGGTCCATTTCAGCCGCGCCCGGCCCTGCGCCGCCGTGTTGCCGGAGACTCCCGCATTGGTGACGAAGGCGCGAACGCCGTTCCGGCGCAGCATGTCCTCGAGCTGCGGAGCGAAGCCCTGGCCGGGCGGCAGGCCGTAGCCGGCGGTGAGGCTGTCGCCGAAGGCGAGGACGTGCACGTCCGCCGCCGCCGCTGGGGCTGCAGAGGCGGTCATCATCAGTAGCGCGTAGACAAGCCGCCGAAGCGCCCCATATGGGATCCGTAACGACATCGGATTTCACTTCCCTTCATGGCCGGCTCCTACGTTATCGACGCTTCCAATGTCACGCTCGCGCTCGGCTCCGGCGCGGGCCGGGTCGAGATTCTGCGCGGTGTCGGCCTACAAGTCGCGAGCGGCGAAAGCGTTGCGTTGCTCGGCCCTTCCGGCAGCGGCAAGTCGTCGCTGATGGCGGTGCTGTCCGGCCTCGAGCGGGCGAGCGGCGGCACGATCCGCATCGCCGGTGCCGACTTCACCGAGCTCGGCGAGGACGATCTGGCCCGGGCCCGGCAGGGGCGGATCGGGATCGTGCTCCAGGCCTTTCACCTGCTTCCGACGATGACCGCGCTGGAGAATGTCGCGGTGCCGCTCGAGCTGGCGGGACTGGAGGGGGCGTTCGAGGCGGCCCGGGCCGAGCTCGAGGCGGTCGGCCTCGGCCACCGTCTCACCCATTATCCGGCGCAATTATCCGGCGGCGAGCAGCAAAGGGTCGCCATCGCCCGCGCCACCGCGCCACGGCCGGCGCTGCTGTTCGCCGACGAGCCAACCGGCAATCTCGACGCCGCGACGGGGAACGCGATCCTCGACCTGCTGTTCGAGCGCCAGCGCGGGACGGGGGCGACCCTGCTGGTGATCACGCACGATCCGGCGCTGGCGGCGCGGTGCGGGCGGGTGCTGGAGATGCAGGACGGGCGGATCGTGCGGGATACGCAGGCGTGAGGTGCTTGGCTAAATTCCTCCCCGGCATTTGCCGGGGAGGGGGACCAGGCGAAGCCTGGTGGAGGGGTTCTTCGAGCGCTGGAAGAACCCCTCCACCGCGCTTCGCGCGGTCCCCCTCCCCCGGAAATCCGGGGGAGGAATTTTGAGCCTTCCCCTCCCCCTCCGCCTCGCGTTGCGCGACCTGCGCGGGGGGCTTGCCGGGCTGCGGCTGCTCGCGGTGTGCCTGTTCCTCGGGGTGCTGGCGCTGGCCGGGGTCGGCTCGCTGTCCGCCGCCATCGTCGCAAGCCTCGCCGAGCGCGGGCAGGAGATACTCGGCGGGGACGTCCAGCTGGTCGTCGCCCAGCGCGAGGCGACGGCCGGGGAGCTGGCCGCTTTCGCCGGCGAGGGCCGGGTCAGCCGGATCACCCGGATGCGGGCGATGGCGTCGCGGCTCGACGGCGAGGAGAGCGTTCTGGTCGAGCTGAAGGGGGTGGACGAGGCGTGGCCGCTGTTCGGGACGTTCCGGGCGGAGCCGGGGGGGCGGCCGAAGGGAAGGCAGGCGGCGGTCGGCCCCGAGCTGGCCGAGCGGCTCGGAGTGAAGGTCGGCGAGCGAATCCGCGTCGGCGAGGCCGAGCTCGAGGTGAAGGGGCTGATCGCGCAGGAGCCGGACCGCGTCGGCCAGGGCTTCACGCTCGGCTCGACCGTCCTCGTCGACCGCGCCGGCCTCGAGGCCACCAGCCTCGTCCAGCCCGGCAGCCTCTACACCAGCGCCTACCGGCTGAAGCTGCCGCCCGGCCGCGACCCGACCGCGGTGGCCGAGCGGCTGAAGAAAAGCTTCGGCGCCGCCGGCTTCCAGGTCCAGGACCGGAGCAACGGCGCCCCCGGCACGCGCCGGTTCATCGAGCGGCTCGGGCAGTTCCTCACCCTGGTCGGGCTCGCCGCGCTGATCGTCGCCGGGATCGGAGTCGGCAACGGGGTCGCCTCCTATCTCGACGGCAAAAGGGGGACAATCGCCACTCTGAAGCTGCTCGGCGCGACCAGCCGGACCCTGTTCCTGTCCTACCTCTTCCAGATCGGCCTGGTCGCGCTCGGCGCCACCGTCGCCGGGCTGGCGGTGGGCGCGCTGGTCCCGGCCGCGGTCGTCGCGGTCGCCGGCGACGCCCTGCCGGTGCCGCCGCGGCTGTCGGTCTACTGGCCGCCCCTGCTCGCCAGCGCCGCCTACGGCCTGCTGATCGCCGCCGTCTTCGCGCTGGTGCCGATCGCCCGCGCCCGCACCGTCCCGGCGGCGACGCTGTTCCGGGGCGACCTCGAGCCCTCGCGTCCGGGCTGGGCGGTCGTCGCCATCGTCCTGGCCGCGGCCGCCGCGATCGCCGGCCTCGCGATCGGAACCGCGCGCGAGCCGGCCTTCGCCGCCGGCTTCATCGGCTCCGCGCTCGGCCTCGTCCTTCTGCTCACCCTGCTCGGCGGGCTGATCCGCTGGGCCGCCTCGCGCCTGCCGAGGCCGAGGCACCCGGTGTTCAGGATCGCGCTCGCCAACCTCCACCGCCCCGGCGCCCAGACCGGCCGGCTGGTGGTGGCGCTCGGGCTCGGCCTCACCTTGTTCACCACCCTGGCGGTGATCGAGAGCAACCTTTCCGGCCAGATCCGGACCACCATCCCCGCCAAAGCGCCAAGCTTCTTCATGCTCGACATACCGGTCGAGCGGATCGGCGACTTCCGCTCGCTCGCCCGCCGAGCCGCGCCCGGCGGCGACCTCGTCACCATCCCCTCACTGCGCGGCTCGGTGGTCGCGATCGCAGGGCGCCGGGTCGCCGACATGGCCGAGATCCCGCCCGACGCCTGGTTCCTTCGCGGCGACCGCGGCCTGACCTATTCGGCGACCCTCCCCGAGGGCAGCCGGATCGTCGCCGGCCAATGGTGGCCGGCCGATTATTCCGGGCCGCCTCTGGTATCGCTCGACGTCGAGGCGGCGCGGGCGGTGGGGCTGAAGGTCGGCGATCCGATCATCGTCTCGGTGCTCGGCCGCGAGATCGAGGCCCGGATCGCCAGCCTGCGCGAGATCGACTGGGATACGATGGGCTTCAACTTCGTCATCGTCTTCGCCCCCGGCGCGCTCGAGGGGGCGCCGCACAGCTTCATGGCGACGATCGCGATGCCGGAGGCGCAGGAGCGGCCGTTCGCCCGCGACGTCGCCCGGGCCTTCCCCAGCGTCTCCGCGATAAGGGTCAAGGAAGTGGTCGAGACGGTCTCGACCATGCTGTCGCAGCTCGCGGTGGCGGTGCGCTCGGCGGCTTCGGTGGCGATCCTGGCGGGCATCGCGGTGCTGGTCGGGGCGCTCGCCGCCAGCCGCCGGTCCCGGACGTACGACAGCGTCGTCCTCAAGATGCTCGGAGCGACCCGCGGCCGGATCCTCGCCGCCCAGGCGGCCGAGTTCGCCGCTCTGGCGCTGGTCGTGGCGCTGGTCGCGCTCGGGCTCGGCAGCGCGGCCGGCTGGTGGGTGGTGGTGAGGATCTTCGAGCTCGACTGGGCGCCGGACTGGGCTACCGTGGCCGGGACCCTCGCCCTCGGCGCGGTCGTCACCCTTGTGCTCGGCCTGCTCGGCTCCCTACCTGCGCTGGCGGCGCGCCCCGCCCGCGCCCTGCGTGCCCTCTGACCCGGGAGAAGGACATGATCGACCTCTACACGGCGGCCACGCCCAACGGCTGGAAGGTCTCGATCCTGCTCGAGGAGCTCGGCCTGGCCTACGAAGTCCACGTCCTCGACCTTCGTTCGGGCGCCCAGAAGGAGCCGTGGTTCACCGCGATCAACCCCAACGGGCGGATCCCGGCCATCGTCGACCGGGAGGAGGGGGATTTCGCGGTCTTCGAATCCGGGGCGATCATGGTCTATCTCGCCGAGAAGACCGGCCGGCTGATGCCGTCCGATCCGAAGGGGCGAAGCCTCGTCATGCAATGGCTGATGTTCCAGATGGGCGGAGTGGGGCCGATGATGGGCCAGGCCAACGTCTTCACCCGCTATTTCCCGGAGCAATTGCCGAGCGTCATCGATCGCTACCGGCGCGAGAGCCGGAGGCTGTTCGAGGTGCTGGACGGGCATCTCGCCGGGCACGAATGGCTGGCGGGCGATTATTCGATCGCCGACATCGCCAACTGGGCCTGGGTGCGCGGCCACGAATGGCCGGGCGTGCCGGTCGACGGGCTCGATCATCTCCAGCGCTGGATGGCGGCGATCGCCGAGCGGCCGGCGGCCCGGAAAGGGGTGACCATCCCGCCGCGGGCCGATCCGGACCAGTCGGTGGCGACGGCGAAGTCGATTCTGGCTTAACCCCTCTCCCTGCAGGGGAGAGGGACAGGTTCGCGAAGCGAACCAGGGTGAGGGCACGGCCGACGCAGTAAAGTCCCTCACCCTCCCACTCGGCTTCGCCGAGGGGGCCCCTCCCTCTCCCCTGCAGGGAGAGGGGTTTAGTTCTTTGGGTCGCAGCTCTCGTAGTCGGGCTCGCGGTCCTGCTTTCGGGCCTTGCGCTCCTCGCGGCCGATACATTCCTCCTGGCGGCGGATCTGGCGGCCGCGCTTCCGGTCGGCTTCGGCCTGGGTGGTGATCGCCGCGTCGACCCCGGCCGAGGCGACCTTGACCGGGATGCTGGCGACGTCGAGCGCGGTCTTGGCGATGCAGCCGGGAAGCGCGAGGGCCGCGGCGCCGGCGATGAGCAAGCGGATCATTCTCCCTTTCTAGCACCATCGCATGATCGCCGCCTTAACCGTCAGCCCGCCTTGCGCAGGGTCGGCGAGTCGAGGTCGAGCTGGTCGAAGGGGATCAGCTCGACGTCGGGGCGGACGGCGCGCAGCTTGTCGATGAACTTCGAGGAATCGCCGACGATCACCAGGGTGGCGCGGTCGGAGCCGACCAGGCGGGCCGCCGCCGCCGAGGCGCCCTCGGGAGTCACGCCCTCCATGTTGGCGACGAAGCGCGCCACCTCGGACGGCGCCATGCCCTGCTGGAGCAGGTTGGCGAGCATCCCGCCCAAGCCGCCGCTGGTCTCCGCCTGGCGGTTGAACGCGCCGGTGATGAAGGCGATGCG
Source organism: Allosphingosinicella sp. (assembly GCA_036388575.1). GTDB lineage: Bacteria > Pseudomonadota > Alphaproteobacteria > Sphingomonadales > Sphingomonadaceae > Allosphingosinicella. The sequence continues at coordinate 76,461 of DASVRO010000012.1, read as the reverse complement.
GTTGGCGACCTCCTGCCGCTCGAGCGGCTGCCGGCCGAGCCGGTCGAGCTCGTCGAGGAACACCTTGGCGACCTCGGCCGCGGTCTCGTTCTTGGTCTGGCTGCTGGCGGTGAGGAGGCCGGCGTCGAGCCGGGCGGGCATGCCGCTGTAGGCGCCGTAGGACAGAGCGCGCTTGGTGCGGACCTCCTGGAACAGCCGGCCGCTCGAGCCTCCGCCGAGCACGGCATTGGCGGCGTTGGCCTGGTAGTAGAGCGGATCGGAGCGGCTGATCCCGCGCACCGCCGCGAGCACCGCCGCCTGGCCGGCGCCGGGCAGGTCGACGATGATGGTTCGGACCTTCTGCGGCTGGCCGGCGCGCGAGGCCGGCGGAGTCGGAGCGGGTCCCTCGCCGCGCCAGCCGCCGAGCAGCGACGCCGCCAAAGCGTCGGCCCGGGCCGAGTCGATCCCGCCCGAGATGACCAGCGCCGAATTGCCGGGGTGCCACCATTTGCGGTGCTGCTCGACGAAATCGTCGCGGGTGAGCGACGCCAGCGACCTCGGCGTGCCGTTGCCCAGCGTCGCGTAGGGGGCGTCGCCATAGACCAGGGGCTGGGCCACCATCTGCGCGAGCTGGCCGGGATTGCGCAAGGCGATGGAGAGCGAGTCGATTGCCTGCTTGCGCTGGAGCTCGAGCTCCCCGGCCGGGAAGGTGGCGTTCTGGGCGATGTCGGCGAGGACCCGCCCCGCCGCCTCGAGATTGGCGGCCGGGGCGGTGATCGAGAGGAAGGAGCCGTCGGCGCCGGCGCCGGTGTTGAGGGTCGCCCCGAGCGCCTCGAGCTCGGCCGAGATCTGTTCGGCGCTGCGGGTGGCGGTGCCCTTCGTGGCAAGGTCCGCGGCCATCGTGGCGAGGCCGGACTTGCCGCGCGGGTCGGTCGACGAGCCGCCCTTCACGACCAGGGTCATGGTCGCCAGCGGCACCTGGCCGCTCCGGGCGGTGACGACGGTGAGGCCGGTCGGGAGCTTCGTCTCCGAGATGATTGGCGGGGCCACGCGGACCGACGGGCCGGGCGCCGGCGGAGCCTCGCGCTCGCCCTCGGCGGCGAGCTCGTTGGGCGGACGGGTGGCGGGCGGAGCCGACTTGAAGCGCGGCATCGGCACCGGGTTGGTCCAGCCATCCGCCTGGCCCGCCGGCCGGGCGCTTTCGTTGAGGTAGCGAAGGTCGACCCGCGAGGCGGGGGTCAGATAGGTCCGCGCCACGCGCCGGACCTCGGCGGCGGTGACGCGCTGGTAGGCGGCGATCAGCTTGTCCCACTGCTTCGGGTCGCCCGAGCGCACCAGCACCTCGCCGAGGCCGGTGGCCCGGCCGCTGAACGTCTCGCGCTGGCGAAGCGCCTGGGCGAGGAGCTCGTTCTTCGCCTCGGCGAGCTCGGCCGCGGTCACCGGCTCGCTGCGGATCCGCTCGATCTCGGCGGCGAGGGCGGCCTCGGCCTCCTCGACGGTTCGGCCGCCGGCGAGGATCACGTTCGGCGCCCAATAGCCTTCCTCCTCGAAGTTGGCGAGCTGGGCGCCGGCCTCGGTCGCGATCCTCTTGTCGCGGACCAGGCTCTTGTAGAGCCTCGAGCTCTCGCCGGTGGTGAGGATTCCGTCGAGCACATCGAGCGCGGCCGTGTCGCGATGCGCCAGTCCGGGGATCTTCCAGACCGATCCGATCACCGGCAGCGGCACGTTGGGCGCGTACATGGTGGCGGTGCGGGGCTGGGTGCGGGCCTTGTCGCGGACGGAGATGGCGAGCGGCATCCTGCCGGCGCGGGCCGGGATCGGGGCGAGATATCTGTCGGCCCAGGCGTCGAGCTGCTTCTGGTCGAAATTGCCCGAGACGATCAGGGTCGCGGTGTCCGGCCCGTAATAGGCTTCGTGGAAGGCCCGGGCGTCGTCGACGGTGGCGGCGTCGAGCTGCTCGATGCTTCCGATCGTCGAGCGGCGGTGGGGCGAGACGTCGAAGGCATTGTCGGTGACGAGAAGCCGGAGGCGGCCGTAGGGCGGGGTGAGGACGCCCTGGCGATACTCCTCCTTGACGACGTTGCGCTCGGTCTCGAACACCTGCGGGTCGATGACCGGCCGGGCCATCCGCTCGGCATGGGTCCACAGCATCGTCTCGAGATAGCGGGCGGGCACGCTCTCGTAATAATTGGTGCGGTCGGACGAGGTGCTGGCGTTGCGGTCGCCGCCGACGTCCCCCACCAGCCGGTTGATCATGTTGTAGGGCATGTTGCGCGTCTTGCGCGACAAGATGTGCTCGAACAAATGGGCGAAGCCGGAGCGGCCGTCGGGATCGTGCTTCGAGCCGACCTCGTACCAGACCGAGACCGAGACGTTGGCGGTGCTGGTGTCGCGCATCGAGATGATCCGGAGGCCGTTGGCGAGCCGGCGCTCGCGGAACTGGAGCGGCGGAACCTCGATCCGGCTGGCGCCGGTGGGCTGGGCCATGGCCGGCAGCGCCGGAACCGCCATCGCGGCCAGCAGGGCCGCCTTCACCTTTATACCGAAGCGCATCGCCGTCTCCCCCTTCGAAATCCAATTGGAACAGGGGGATAGTTTGCCGGCGCGAGGGGCGCCAGTGGGCTTTCGGTGCAGATTTTGCTTGTTTGGGCGCCGATCGCAGGACTGTCCGGAATCGGACGAAGGTCTGTAAAGTCCGTCTCCTACGCGCGCGCGCGCGCGAGGGCGCTTCGTCCCTCTCCCGTTCTTGACGGGAGAGGAGGGGCCCAAGCGAAGCTTGGGAGGTGAGGGTCTTTGGCAATGAGTCGGCAAGACCCTCACCTCCCATCCGCTGCGCGGATGGGCCCCTCCTCTCCCGCGAAAAGCGGGAGAGGGGAAGGAGGGGCGGGGGTGGCCGATGGCGCATTGGAGTAGTGGAACATAGATGGTACAGAAAAGCAAGGTTCCCCCGCGGTTAGCCCCTCCCCTTCAGGGGAGGGGTTGGGGTGGGGGTTGTCTTCCCGCCTCGCCGACGCCGGCAATATTCTGCCCCACATTCCCCACCCCAGCCCCTCCCCTGAAGGGGAGGGGCTTAATCGGCCCGGTCGGGCCCCTAGCGGCGGGCCAGCCGTTCGCGGGCGCGGGCTTCGGATTTCTCCATGCGGTCGGCCTGGCGGTCGTAGTCGAGGGCGATCTCGCTCAGCGCGGCGGCGACATTGTCCATGCTTCCGCTGGTGACGAGGGACCGGCATTTTTGCGCGAGGGCGCGAAGCGAGTTGGGGCTTTCGCTCATCCCCTGCCGGGGGTCGTGCGCGGTCGCCGTGTTGCGATCATGTCCGTCCTTTTGGTTGGCGACGGCCAGAAGGAAAAGGCGTTCGCGGAGCTCCCCCACCCCGCGAACGCCGAAACTCGAGCGGCGGTCCGTAGCCTGCCTGCACCGAGTCCAAGCGTTCCTGATATAGATTAAGTTCCGTGATCCAAACTAAATTACGGTCTCGCCCGTCTCGATCCGGACCGCCTCGTCGAACGGCAGGGTCAGGACGGCCTGGCCGCGATCGTCCTCCACCTCGATCCGGTGATGGAGGCTCAGCCGGCCGTTCCTCACCTGGTCGCACATCATCTCGCGGGCGCCGGCCAGCGCCTCGGCTCGAGCCGCTTCGGCGTCGGGGAGTTCGATGCCCTCGTCGTCCATCAGCACGACGTCGTCAAAGATGTGGAAGAAATAGCGCGGCACCCGGCCTCGATAGCGATTCGCGGGGGGGGGGGGCATTCAACTGCGTCAGCAACAGTATGTCTAACCCGGATCAGTTCCGGCGGCGCGCTCGATATGGAGATAGTTGGAATTGAAGCCCGACGCCTTCTCCAGCCGCCGGTAATCGTGGATGGTCAGCATGCCCTGGCTGAAGCTGATCAGATCCTCCGAGCGCAGGCGCTGGAGCACCCGGTTGACGTGGACCGACGTGAGGCCGAGCGCGTCGGCCAGTTCCTCCTGGGTGAGCGGGACCTCGAAATGGTCGCCGTCGACCAGCCCGATATTCTTCATCCGCACGTAGAGCTCGCAGATGAGGTGGCCGACCGCCTCGAAGGCGTCGCGGCGGCCGACGTTGACGATCCAGCTGCGCAGCACCGCCTCGTCGACGAGGGTCGCCCACCAGAAGGCCTTGGCGAGCGAAACCCTGTCGGTGAGCGAATCCATCGTGGCGCGCGGGATGAAGGCCACCTTGGAGCTGGTGAGCGCGATGATGCCGTGATCCATCTCGCCGAGGATGGTGACGTGGAGGTCGCAGAAATCGCCCGGGATGAGGAAGGCGGTGATCTGCCGCGCCCCGTCGGGCAGCAATTTGTACCGCGCCGCCCAGCCTTCGATCATCAGGTGGACATGGTCGGGGCGATCGCCTTCGCGGATGACGTGGCGGCGGGCGCCGATCTCGCGGGGGTCGACGTAAAGGGCGTTGAGAGCGTCGCGATCCTCCACGCTGAGGCGAGCTCGTGTTTCGAGCTTCGCCACCAGGGGGCTCTCGAGGGGCCTCTCCGCGAGCTTCTGCTGGGGTCCGGCCATGTCAGCCCTACTACAGGTCCCGGTGTGGGGCGTCCATGTAAAGGCGCAAATACTAATCCATGTTAAACATCGAGTGGCTATCGCAGGTGAAATACAATTGGAATCACCCGTGTTAGGGCCGGACCATCACCGGTAGATCAATCGGGGCACCGGTGGCCGAGAGTTAAAACGCTCCCGCCCTTGCGTATGCGGAGAGCGACAAATGGCCGTCCCTGACAGCATCGAACGAGTCCTGCGACGGCTCGAAACGCGCGGCACGCTCAGCGAAGACGACCGGGCGGCGATCCGCGGCCTGCCGTTCACCTACAAGACGATGGAGCCGGCCGGCTACATCGTCCGCGAGGGAGAGCCGCCCAAGATGTGCGCGCTGCTGCTCAGCGGCTTCGCCTACCGCCACAAGGTGACCGGCGACGGCCAGCGCCAGATCATCTCCGTCCACATGCCGGGCGAGTTCCTCGATCTCCAGAACAGCTTCCTCGAGGTCGCCGACCACAACGTCCAGACCCTGACCCGCTGCGACATCGCCGCGGTGCCGGTGCCGGCGCTGCGCGACCTGGCGGCGAGCCGTCCGCTGGTCGCCCGGGCGATGTGGATCGACACCCTGATCGACGCGGCCATCTTCCGCGAATGGGTGGTCAATGTCGGACGGCGGGATTCGATCAGCCGGATCGCCCACCTGCTGTGCGAGTTCGCGCTTCGGCTGGAGTCCGCCGGGCTGGCGAGCGAGCGCCGCTACGAGATGCCGATGACCCAGGAGCAGATCGCCGACTGCACCGGCCTCACCCCGGTCCACGTCAACCGGGTGCTGAAGGAGCTGGGCCGGCTCGGCCTGATCGACCGCGAGAAAAGATCGGTCGCGATCGTCGACTGGCCGCAGCTCCAGCAGATCGGCGACTTCAACACCCGCTATCTCCACCTCGAGGAAGGCGGCCCGACCACCCTCGCCTCGGCCCGGTAAGGCATCTCCCGGCCGGAACCGGCAAAGAAACCTGCCAAAAGCTGATCTGTGTTGGGGCCGGGCGGGCGCGCCCTGCTAACAAGGGGCCATCGTCGGCACGTGTTCAGGGCGCCGGCGGCTGAGAGCTCCAAATGCGCTCCCGCCCCGGCCGTGAACATCGTTATGCCCCGCTTTTTCATGCAACTTCGCGACTCCACGGACGAAATCCTCGATCCCGACGGGATCGAATATGATTCAATCGAGGCTCTCCGCGACGCCGTTATCGTCGCGGCGCGCGACATGCTTTCGGCCGACCTTCGCCGCGGCGTCATCGACCTGCGCTTCCGGATCGACGCGGAGGACGACGGCGGCTCGATCGTCTACAGCCTGCCGTTCGAGCAGGCGTTCAGCATCATCCCCGGCGAAGGCTAGGCCGTGTCGCGCTGCCTGAGCCGTCACCCCGGGCTCGACCCGGGGTCCACCTTCTTGCCGGCCGTCGCGAAACAAGAAGGTGGATGCCGGGTCGAGCCGGGCATGACGAGGCGAGGCGGATTTCAGCGTACGATCCCCAGTCTTCACACTCCCCGGCAAGCGGCGGAAAAAGCGCCGGAAAAAGATCCACCTAACCTAGATAAACGCGCGGATGGCTTTCGCCCTCTATCAGATGTGTGGAGGGGGGCACCGGCTTCGACATTTCGCGTTGATGCCGTCAGCCAGTTTTGCCAGGGAGCCGCCGTGCCGGACTTACATCCGACATTCGAGATGATGGTGCGCCGGATCGAGCGCCGCTCCCCGCTGGGCGAGGAGGGGCGCGAAGCCCTGCTCACCTTGCCGCACACCGTCCGCAAGCTGCCGCCCTCGGCCCACATCATCCGCGACGGCGACCGTCCGGAGCATATCGGCCTGCTGCTGAGCGGTTTCGCCCATCGCTACAAGCTCACCGGCGAAGGCGGGCGGCAGATCATCTCCATCCATATGGCGAGCGAGTTCGTCGACCTCCAGAACGGCCTTCTGTCGGTCGCCGACCACAGCGTGCAGACGCTCACCGAGTCGGAGGTCGCCTTGATTCCCCGCCGGGTCCTCGAGGAGCTGATGCTCGACAACGCCCGGGTCGCCCACGCGCTGTGGATCGACACGCTGATCGACGCGTCGATCTTCCGGGAATGGGTGGTCAACGTCGGCCGCCGCGACAGCCGGGCAAGGGTCGCGCATCTGCTCTGCGAATTCTCGCTCCGGCTCGAGGCGGCGGGGCTCGCCAGCAACCATCATTACGAGCTGCCGATGACCCAGGAGCAGCTCGCCGACGCCGTCGGTCTGACCTCGGTCCACGTCAACCGGGTCCTCAAGCACCTCGGCGAGGAGGGGCTGATCACCCGCGACCGCCGCTCGATCGTGATCGAGGACTGGAAAAGGATGCGCGAGGCGGGCGACTTCAACGAGCGCTACCTGCACCACGACGCTCCGGCGGCCCGGCGTCTCGCCGACGCCTGATCGCCCTCGCCCCGGCGCGCTCTATCTCAATGATCCATGTAGTTGCGGGCCGGGACCGAATCGGGAAGACTTGGAGCGTTGTAGAGTACCACCCCGAGTCGGGGAATCGGTGAAAATGTCCCGCCACGACAGGATCCAGCACCACGTCGACCGTGCGTTCGAGGAGCTCGACCGCGCCCGGGCCGCCCTGTCGCCCGAGGCGGCGATCGCCCATCTCGCTCTGTCGGAGCTGCATCTCGGCCGGATGAAGGCGCTGAGCGACCGCGACGACGAGCGGCCGGCGCTGAGGCTGGTGGAGTAGCTCCCGATCCTCCCCATCGCAGATGGGGAGGGGGACCATGCGAAGCATGGTGGAGGGGTAATACCCTCGAATCCGAGGTTCTCGCCTGAACCTCGCAAGCCCCGGCAGTTACCCCTCCACCACCCTTCGGGTGGTCCCCCTCCCCACCGCTTCGCGGCAGGGAGGATGAAGCCCTAAACCGCCCCCAGGGCCTGGTCGAAATCGGCGATGAGGTCGTCGGGATCCTCGACCCCGATCGAGATCCGGACCAGATTGTCGGTGATCCCGAGCGCCTGCTTGCGCTCGTCCGGCACCGACAGGTGGGTCATCGCGGCGGGGGCGCTGGCGAGGGTCTCGGTGCCGCCGAGGCTGACCGCGAGATGGGCGATCTTGAGCGCGTCGAGGAAGGCGAAGGACTCCCTCTCGCCGCCCTTCAGGTAGAGCGAGAAGGTCGAGCCGGCGCCGGTGCAGTGGCGGCGGTAGATGTCCGCCTGCCTCGAGTCGCCGCCCTCCTCGAGGAAGCCGAGATAGCCGACGCTCTCCACCTTGGGATGATCGCGAAGGAACCGGCACACTTTGTCTGCATTCTCGCCGGCCCGGATCATCCGCAGCTCGAGCGTCTCGAGGCTCCTCAGCAGCATCCAGGCGGTGTTGGGATCGGTGATCGTGCCGATCGTGTTGCGCAGCATCCGGATCGTGTTGATCAGCTCCTTCGAGCCGGTGATTCCGCCGGCGACGAGGTCTGAGTGGCCGCCGGCATATTTGGTCAGCGAATAGACCGAGAGATCGGCGCCCTGGCGCAGCGGCTGCGCCCAGAGCGGGCCGAGGAAGGTGTTGTCGATCGCGATCGGCGGGTTCTCGTCGCCGAGCACCGCCGAGCGCGCCGCGGCGACCGCCTCGACGTCGACCAGGACGTTGGTCGGGTTGGCCGGGCTCTCGAGATAGATGAGCGAGACCCGGCCCATCGCCTTGGCGCGCTCCATCACGCCCTCGATCTCCTCGCGGGTCGCTCCGGCCGGGAAGTCGAGCCACTTGACCCCGAAGCGGCCGAGGATCCGGGCGATCAGAGTCTCGGTCGCGGCGTAGAGCGGGCCGGAATGGACGACGACGTCGCCGGGCTGGACGAAGGCGAGGAGAAGGGTCGAGATGGCCGACATGCCCGAGGAGAAGGTGAGGGCGTCCTCGGCATCCTCCCACAGGCTTAGGCGGTCCTCGAGTATCTCCTGGTTGGGGCCGTTGAAGCGCGAATAGACGAGGCCCTCGGCGCCGCCCGGGCGCTTGCCGGTGACTCCCTCGAAGAAGCGCTTGCCGGCGGCGGCGGTCTCGAAGACGAAGGTCGAGGTCAGGAAGATCGGCGGCTTGAGCGAGCCTTCCGAGAGCGTCGGATCGTAGCCGTAGCCCATCATCAGGGTGGACGGCTTGAGGCGCCGCCCGCCGATCTCGAGAGCGCTGGCCTTGGGGCGCCGCCGCGGAGTCGCGCCGGTGATGTCGTTTTCGTCCTGCATGATCATGCCTCCTGCCGTGGAGACCGAGCCTGCCTTTGGTCAGGCTCACCGGCCGCGCGTGGAAGCGCGGCCCCGGGGGGTGAGGTCGGTTGCCCGGGCGCTCCCTAACCCAACAGGCGGCCGCGCCGCTAGCCCCGTTGCGGCGAGCGCCGCCCTCCGGACGGCGAAGGGGTGAGGGGCGCCAGGCCGCCCGAGCCGGCGAGGACGAGCAGGCGGCGGAAGGTCGGGCATTCGAAATGGCTCGGCGCCGGGCAGGAGGCGGCGTGGCGGAGGCTCTCGGCGATCGCGGCGAGCCGGCGGACCTTGCGATCGAGCTCGTCGGCCTTGGCGGTAAGCCGCTCGCGGTCGATCCGGGCCCGGCCTTGCGCGAGGAAGGTCTCGGCGATCTCGGCAAGCGAGAAGCCGGCGGCCTGGCCGAGCACGATCAGGGCCAGACGCTCGACCACCGCCGGCTCGAACAGCCGCCTCTGCCCGCGCCGGCCGACCGAGGCGATCAGCTTTTTCTCCTCGTAGAAACGAAGCGTCGAGGCCGGCACACCGGAGCGCCGCGCCACTTCGGCGATGTCGAGCAATTGCACTATTGACCTCAAGTTCACTTGAACTGGTAGCATTGGCCGAATCACCGGGAGAAAGCAATTGGACACAGGGATCGATATCGCCAATCCGGAGCAGGCGGCGCATTGGAACGAGCGCGCCGGCCGCAGCTGGGCGGAGCTCGGCGACATGCTCGACCGGCTGCTCGCCCCGTTCGTGCCGCTGGTGCTCGGCGAGGTCGCGCCCGTGGCGGGGAAGCAAATCCTCGACGTCGGCTGCGGCGCCGGCGCCCTTACTCTGGCCGCGGCGGGACGGGGCGCGCAGGGCCTGGGGGTCGACATCTCGGCGCCCCTGATCGAAGCCGCCCGGGCGCGGGCCGAGCGCAAGGGCCTGGCGTCGGCGGATTTCGTCCAGGCGGACGCGCAGACCCACCCTTTCGAGCCGGCGTCGTTCGACGCAATCGTCTCGCGCTTCGGAGTGATGTTCTTCGCCGATCCGGTCGCCGCCTTCCGCAACCTGCACGGCGCCGCCGCGCCCGGAGCGCGTCTCGCCTGCGTCGCCTGGCGCGGCGCGGGCGAGAACGACTTCATGGTGACCGCCGAGCGCGCCGCCGCCGAAATCCTCCCCCTCCCCGAGCGGCCTGAAAAGGGGCCCGGCCAGTTCGGTTTCGCCGCTCCCGGTCGGGTTCGGGCCGTTCTCGCCGACAGCGGCTGGATCGACGGGGCGGTGCGCGCCGTCGACGTGGCCTGCACGATGTCCGAGGCCGATCTCGCCGTCTACGCGAGGCGGATGGGGCCGGTGGCCCAGCTGCTCCCGACCCTCGACGAGGCCCTTCGATCCGAGGTCGAACGGCGGGTCGACGCCGCCTTCAGGGCCTTCGTCCGGGACGGAGCGGCAAGCTTCACCGCCGCCTGCTGGCTGGTGACGGCACGGGCCTGATCGGCTCCATAATTCCTCCCCCGGTTTTCCGGGGGAGGGGGACCATGCGAAGCATGGTGGAGGGGTTCTTCCCGGCCTCCACAAGAACCCCTCCACCGCGCTTCGCGCGGTCCCCCTCCCCGAGAAATCTCGGGGAGGAATTGAAGGGCCTAGCCGAGCATCGCCCCGATCCCCCAGACGATTCCGACCATCAGCGGCACTCCGGCGAGGTCGAGGAGGACACCGGCCCTGAGCATCCGCGGCAAGGCGATGTGGCCGGTCGCCCAGGCGATGGCGTTGGGGCCGGTGCCGGAGGGGAGCATGAAGCCCCAGCTCGAGGCGAAGGCGGCGGGAAGGGCGAGAAGGATCGGATCGATGCCGGTGGCGGCGATGATTCCGGCGACGACCGGAATCGCGCCGCTCGCGGTAGCGACGTTCGAGGCGAATTCGGTGACGATTATGACGATCGCCACCAGCACCGCGGCGATGACCAGAGGGTGGACGGAGCGAAGCGGCTGAAGCGCCACGCCCATCCATTCGGCGAGCCCCGAAGCGCCGATCCCGGCCGCGAGCGCCAGGCCGCCGCCGAACATCATGATCACCCCCCAGGGCGCCCGGTTCGCCTCCTCCCAGTTGAGCATGGCGCGGCCGGTGCCGTCGGGGATGACGAAGAGGAGAAGCGCGGCGATCACGGCGATGGTGCCGTCGGTGAGCGAATCCTTCGGCAGATAGGGCGTGACGAAGGGGATGGCGATCCAGGCCGCGACGGTGGCGGCGACGAGCGGCACCAGGCGCCTTTCCGCGACCGACCAGGGGCCGACCTCGCCGATCCCCGCCCGGGCCGCGGCGGGATCGAAATCGCCCGCGGAGACCCGCTGCACCTTCATCAATATCGCCCAGCAGAGCGGGACGGTGACCAGGACGAGGGGAATGCCGTAGATCGCCCAGGTCAGGAAATCGATCCGGAAGCCGGTCGCCTTCTCGACGATCCCGGCGGCGATGGCGTTGGTCGGCGAGCCGACCAGGGTACCGAAGCCGCCGATCGTCGCCGCGAAGGCGATGCCCATGACGAGCGCCCCGGCGAAGCCGTCGGTATGGCCGGGCTCGATCCTCGCCGCCCGAAGCACCGCGACCCCGATCGGGATCATGATCAGGGTGGTGGCGGTGTTGGAGACGATCATGCTGAGCAAGGCGGTGGCGGCCATGAAGGCGAACAGCATCTGCGCCGGGCCGCCGCCGCCCCGGCTGACGATCGCCAGAGCGAGCCGGCGATGGAGCCCCGTCCGCTCGATGGCGAGGGCGACGATCGCCCCGCCCAGCACGAGGAACAGGATCGGCGAATAATAAGCCGCCGCCGATTCGGTCGCCGACATGATCCCGAGCAGCGGGAAGGCGAGGAAAGGGACGAGGGCGGTGGCGGTGAGCGGAAGCGCCTCGGTCATCCACCAGGTCGCCATCAGCACGATGATCGCGGTGGTGCGCCAGGCGGCGGGCGACATTCCCGCCGGCGCCGGGAGCAGCAGCATGACGATGAAGGCGAGCAGACCGCCCCACAGGCCCCAGCGTGCGGCCATGAATTTCCCCCGAAGTTTGCAGGTTGATGGCATGGGGATCGCGGGAGGAAAACCCTCTCCCTGCAGGGGAGAGGAGGGGCCCGCCGCGAAGCGGTGGGAGGTGAGGGCATACTGAGCCTGCCCGACAGGCCCTCACCCTCCCGCTTCGCGGGCCCCTCCCTCTCCCCTGCAGGGAGAGGGGTTTTAAAGGGCGATCAGCGAGATCTGGCGGCCGTAATCCGCCTCGCCTCTGTGCTTGGCCCGCCGGTAGCTGAAGAAGCGGTCGGGCTGCGAATAGGTGTCCTCGCCCAGCGCCTCGACCCGTGCCAGCCCGGCCTCGGCGAGCCGAGCGACGACGAAGCCCTCGAGGTCGAACTGGCGATGCCCCTCGCGGCCGGGCGCGAAGAAGCGCTCATGCTCCGGATCGGCCTCGGCGAAGCGGCGCAGGAAGGCTTCGTCGACCTCGTAGGACCGGCGGGCGATGCACGGTCCGACCGCGGCGGCGATTCGCCCGCGCGCGGCGCCGAGCCGCTCCATCGCCGCCACCGTCGCCTCGACCACCCCGCCGAGCGCGCCTTTCCAGCCGGCATGGGCGGCCGCGACCACCCCCGCCTCGCGGTCGGCGAGCAGGACCGGCGCGCAGTCGGCGGTGAGGATCCCGAGGACGAGGCCGGGCCGGTCGGCGACCATCGCGTCGGCCTTCGGCCGGCCGTCGTCGGCGAAGGGGGCGGCGACGTGGAGCGCATCGGCCGAATGGACCTGGTGGAGCGTGACCAGCGCCGCGCCGCGCGCGACGGCGGCGACCGCCCGCCGGCGGTTCTCGACGATCGAGTCGCGGTCGTCGGCCGAGCCCAGGCCGACGTTGAGCCCGGCGCAAACTCCGCCCGAAACCCCGCCGCTCCGGCCGAGGAAGCCGTGGCGGACCCCCTCCAGCGCCGCGGCCCGAAGCGCCTCTACAGCTCCAGCTTCCATATCTCGTCCTCGTCCGCCTGCTCGCCGACCATGAACCTGTAGGGGCCGACATAGGTGAAGCCGTAGCGCCGGTAGAAGGCCTTGGCGCGGTGGTTCTCGACGAAGACCGAGAGATAGAGCTCCTCCGCGCCGCGCCGCCGGGCCTGGTCGATCGCCCATTCGGACAGGGTCTGGGCGACTCCGGCGCCCTGCCATTGCTTGAGGACGTAGAGCTGGCGGAACTCGAGGGCGGGGCGGGACGGCTGGACCGGAAGGGTGATCGGGCCAAGCTTGACGAAGGCGACCGGCTCGCCGTCCTCCTCCGCGAAGCGGACCTGATGCTCGCCGTCGAGCAGCTCGCCTCGAAAGCCCTCCTCGCTGAGCTGTTCGAGGAAGGCCTGGAGGTCCTCCGGCCGGTAGAGGTGGGCGAAGGTCTCGACGAAGCTTCGGCGATGGAGGTCGGCCAGCGCCTTGGCGTCCTCCGGTCCGATGTCGCGATAGGTGATCATGCAAAGCCTCCCGGAGCGGGCCACGCCGGAGCCGAGAGGCCCATCACCCGGAACAACTGGCCCATCTGGTCGGGCGAGGCGAGCCGGTTTCTCGCCATCCTCAGCTCGTCCGCCCGATCGGGCGCGGACCTGGCGAGCGCTTCCGCCCGGGCGTCGATGCCGAGCCTCGCCAGCCAGTCCCCCTGGCCAACCGGCCCGTGGACCCGAGCGCCCGGCTCGGCGAGGGCCCGGGCGAGCGATTCGAAGTCGACATGGGCGGTTAGGTCCGATTCCCCGGGCTCGATCCAGGGATCCGCATATTCATGCTTCCGCACCGCCTGCAGGGTCTCGCCCGCGCGCAGGCGGTCATGGCCGTAATCGACGATCAGCGCCGCACCGCCCTGCATGGTCAGGCGGTCGGCGAGCCGCCGGGCATAGGCCAGCGACGCCGGCGACGTCTCCAGCACCGTCCCGGGAGGCGCGGCCCGGACGTGCTCCGGGATGGCGGCGGCCGGCACCGGCGGCCCGGCGGCCGGGACGAAGCGGTCGCCGTCGACGGTGACGAGGCGCTCGCGCCAGCCGGCCGCGGTCGCGATCAGCTGGCGGACCGGAAGGGCGTCGAAGAACTCGTTGGCGACGGCGAGGATCGGCCTGTCGCCGGGCAGGGTCGAAAGGTCGTCATGCCAGGTCGCGTGCGGGAGGCGGTCGGCCTGGGCGCGGCGAAGGACGGGGCTGGCCTCGACCAGGTGGACGGCGGGCTCGAGGCCGGCGGCCCGCATCGCCCGCAGAGCGTCGGCGGCGAGGGTGCCCCGGCCGGGGCCGAGCTCGAGGTAGAGCGTGCCTTCGGGCCGTCCGGCGCGGACCCAGACGTCGGCGAGGGCGAGGCCGACCAGCTCGCCGAACATCTGGCTGATCTCGGGGGCGGTGACGAAGTCGCCGGCGGCTCCGAGCGGGTCGCGGGTGGCGTAATAATGCGCGTTGGCCAGGCCCATGTAGTCGGAGACCGGGATCGGGCCCTGGGCCTCGATCAGGCGGCGGAGGCGGTCGGCGAGGGACATTGTGCCCTCACCCTCCCACCGCTTCGCGGCGGGCCCCTCCCTCTCCCCTGCAGGGAGAGGGGGAAGATCGGCGGCGGCGAAAACCCCTCTCCCTGCAGGGGAGAGGGAGGGGCCCAAGCCGCCAGGCTTGGGAGGGTGAGGGCATACCTAAGCCACGCTCTCCGTCCCGGCGACCGGCTCCACCCTCTGCCGCCGCCCCTTCGCCGTCGCGATCAGCCAGGTGCCGCCGAGGATCATCGGAACGGTCAGGGTCTGGCCCATGGTGAGGCCCCAAGGCAGGTGCTCGAGGCCGATATCGGGCTGGCGGACGAGCTCGACGAGGAAGCGGCTGAGCCCGTAGACGAGCAGGAAGGCGCCGACCAGCTTGCCCGGCTGGTAGCGGGCGTCGGTCCTCCAGAACAGGAACCACAGGACGAGGAAGAGCAGGATGCCCTCCAGCGCCGCCTCGTAGAGCTGGCTCGGGTGGCGGGGCGCGTCGCCGCCGTTCGGGAAGATGATCGCCCAGGGCACGTTGGTAGGCCTTCCCCAAAGCTCGCCGTTAACGAAGTTGGCGAGCCGCACCAGGAAGATTCCGAACGGTGCGCAGCAGGCGACGTAATCGTGGACCCGGAGCCAGTCGAGCTTGTGCTTGCGCGCCAGCCAGAGGATGCCGAGCGTGGTTCCGATGACTCCGCCGTGGAACGACATTCCGCCGTCCCAGATGCGCAGGATCTGGACCGGATCCGAGACGTAGAATTCGGGGCGGTAGAAAAGCACGTAGCCGAGGCGGCCGCCGAGGATGATGCCGAGAGTGGCGTAGAAGACCATGTCGTCGGCGTGGCGGCGCGCCATCGGAGCGCCCGGCCGGTCGATCAGCTTCATCAGATACCACCAGCCGATGAGGATCCCGGCGAGATAGCCGAGCGAATACCAGCGCAGAGGGAAGGGCCAGTCGAACAGGGTCGGGCTGAGCCCGAGGTCTTCGAAGCGGACGAAATCGCCGGCCGCCATCGACAGACCTGTCAGTAAAGCATCCATCAAAGGCTTCCCCCTCCCGCTCCAGGCCCTAATAGGAGGGGCGAGAAGAAACGGAAAGGGAGAGTCGGATGCCGAGCGAGCTGGACCGCAAGTTCGACGCGGTGCTGGCGCAGGTGACGGGTCCCGGCGGTCGAGTCCAGCTGGCGAAGGACGAGTCGGGGCGGACGATCGTCGCCAACCTGCCGCCGACCCTGCCGGGCCTGTTCGACGCCTTCTGCATGCTGCACGGAGCGACGACCGCGGTCATCGCCGACGGCGAGCGGCTGACCTTCGCCCAGCTGAACGAGGCGGCGACGCGACTGGCGCGGGCGCTGGCTGGAGGCTGGGGCGTCGGCAAGGGGGACCGGGTGGCGATCGCGATGCGCAACTGTCCGGCCTGGATCGTCGCCTACATGGCCGTCCTCAAGGCCGGCGGAATCGCCACCCTGGTCAACGGCTGGTGGCAGTCCGAGGAGCTGCGCCACGGCCTCGCCTTGACCGAGCCCTGCCTGGTGCTGTGCGACGCTCCGCGGGCGAAGCGGCTCGAGGCGACCGGCCTCGGCATCGCCGGCGTCGTGCTTCCGGTCGAGAAGCCGATCGAGGAGGCGCTGGCGCCCCTGTTCGGACTCGGCGAGGCCGACCTGCCCGAGGTGCTGCCCGAAGACGACGCCACCATCCTGTTCACGTCGGGCTCGACCGGAGTGGCCAAGGGCGCCATCTCCAGCCATCGCGCCGTCACCACCGGCATCTACACCTATTCGATCAGCCTGATGGCCCTGCTCGGCATCATGGAGAGCGAGGGCCGGCCGCCGGCCAACCCGCCGCGCACCCTGGTCAACGTGCCGCTGTTCCACGTCACCGGCGAGGTGCCGGTGCTGCTCAACAGCTTCGTCATCGGACGCGGCATGGTGCTGATGTCGAAATGGGATCCGGGCGAGGCGCTGAGGCTGATCGAGGCGGAGAAGGTGACCTATTTCGTCGGGGTTCCGACGATGAGCCTCGAGCTGATGCAGCATCCCGACCGGGAGAAATACGACCTGTCGTCGCTGACCGACATCGCCGCCGGCGGAGCGCCGCGACCGGTCGCGCACGTCAAGCGGCTCCAGGAGAGCTTCAAGGGGGCGCAGCCGGCGCTCGGCTACGGCCTCACCGAGACCAATGCGGTGGGTTGCGGCAATTTCTGGCAGAATTACGCCGACAAGCCCGCCTCGACCGGGCGGCCGCACAAGCCGACGGTCGAGCTCGCCATATTGGGCGAGGGCGACCGCCATCTGCCCCAGGGCGAGGCGGGCGAGATCGCGATCCGCTCGGCGGCCAATTTCCGCGGCTATTGGAACGATCCCGCCTCGACCGCGGCGGCGTTCACCGCCGACGGCTATCTGAAGACCGGCGACATCGGCTATCTCGACGAGGAGGATTATCTGTTCATCGTCGACCGCAAGAAGGACATCATCATCCGCGGCGGCGAGAACATCAGCTGCCAGGAGGTGGAGGCGGCGATCTACTCTCACCCGGCCGTGTCCGAGGCGTCGGTTTTCGGGGTGCCGTGCGAGCGGCTCGGCGAGGTTCCGGCGGCGGTGATCTATTGCGAGGAGGAGCGCGGCTTCGACGCGGAGGCGCTGCGCGGCTTCCTCGACGGGCGGATCGCGCTCTACAAGATCCCCGAGCATATCTGGGTGCATGACGAGCCGCTTCCCAAGCTCGGCACCGGCAAGATCGACAAGAAGACGCTGAGGGAGCGCTATTCGGCGGAGGTGGGCGGCGGATAATCGCCGCGCCGCCTGAACAGCCAGACGCGGATGGCGCTGGCGAGGTTGGGCGGCGCCGCGGCCTCGACCCGTTCGGCGTCGATTCGGGCGACCAGGGCGCTGAGCGGCAGGCCCTCGGCTTCGGCGGCGGCCTTGAGCGCGTCCCAGAATTCAGGCTCGAGGCTGATCGACGTGGCATGGCCCGCGATCATCACCGAGCGTTTGACAGGGCCGCTCACCGACGCCGAATGGGGACAGTCACTTTCATCCGCAAGCGCGCTCGCAGAATGCGCCGGGCGCGTGAAAGTGACTGTCCCCGGTCCATCAATACATATGCTGGCCGCCGTTGATGCTGAGCGTCGAGCCGGTGACGAAGCCGGCCTCCTCGCCGCACAGGAAGACGACGCCGCGGGCGATCTCCTCGGCCTTGCCGAGGCGGCCGACCGGGATGCGGGCGACGATCTTGGCGAGCACGTCCTCGGGCACCGCCGCCACCATCTCGGTGTCGATATAGCCCGGGGCGATCGCGTTCACCGTCACTCCGGCGCGCGCGCCTTCCTGCGCCAGCGCCTTGGTGAAGCCGTGGATGCCCGACTTGGCGGCGGCGTAATTGACCTGGCCGTACTGGCCGGCCTGGCCGTTGATCGAGCCGATGTTGACGATCCGGCCGAACTTGCGGGCCTGCATCCCGTCGAACACCGCCTTGGCCATGTTGAAGCAGCCGCCGAGGTTGACGTCGATCACCTCGTCCCAAGCCTGGCGGGTCATCCGCTTCATCGTTCCGTCGCGGGTGATTCCGGCGTTGTTGACCAGCACGTCGACCGGGCCGAGCTCGCTCTCCACCTGCTGCACGCCGGCCTGGCAGGCGTCGTAATCGCCGACATCCCACTTGAAGGCCCTGATCCCGGTGCGCTCGGTGAAGTCGCGCGCTTTCTCATCGTTGCCGGCATAATTGGCGGCGACGGTGACGCCCTGGTCGCGCAGCGCGATGCTGATCGCCTCGCCTATGCCTCGGGTGCCGCCGGTGACGATCGCGACGCGTGCCATTTTGCTCTCCTGACTTTTTTCGTTGTGCCGCGCCCTTACGTGGCGGCCATCCATCCTTCAAGCTCGCGCGCCAGGATGCTGCGCAGCATGACCAGCCCGGCAGGGCTGTCGTTGAGGCACGGAAGGTAGGCGAATTCGGTGCCGCCGGCGGCGAGGAAGGTGTCGCGGCCGCGGATCGCCAGCTCCTCGAGCGTCTCGAGGCAGTCGGCGGCGAAGCCCGGGGCGAAGATCGCGACCCTGGTTATCCCCCGCTTGGGCAGGTCGGCGAGGGTGACGTCGGTCGCCGGCTCGAGCCATTTGGCGCGGCCGAAGCGGGACTGGAAGGTGACGAGCAATTCGCGCCCGGACGCTTCGGCGAGCAGCCGGGCGGTCTTGCGGCAGTGGCAATGATAGGGGTCGCCGAGGTGGAGCGTCCGCTCCGGCATGCCGTGGAAGCTCGCCAGGATCGCCTGCGGCGCGAAGCCGATCCCGGCCAGCCCTTCCTCCAGCCGGGCCCGCAGCGCTTCGATGTAGAGGGGGTCGTCGTAATAAGGCGGCAGGGTGCGCAGGGCGGGCTGCCAGCGCATCCGCCGCAGATGCAGGAAGGCCTCGTCGTTCGCCGTCGCCGTCGTCGCCGCGCAATATTGCGGGTAGAGCGGCGCGATCAGGATGCGCTGGCAGCCCTGCGCCTTCAGCGAGTCGATCCTGGCGGCGATCGCCGGCTCGCCGTAGCGCATGGCATGATCGACGATCACGCCGGGGCCGAACGCCCCCTGCAGCGCGGTCGCCATGCGGGCGGTGATCGCGGCGAGCGGCGAGCCCTCGTCGGTCCACACCTGCCGGTAGGCATGCGCCGACTTCTTCGGCCGGGTGCGCAGAATGACCCCGCGCAGGATCGGCTGCCAGACGAGCTGGGGGATCTCGATCACTCTGGGATCGGAGAGGAACTCCCTGAGGTAGAGCCGCACCGAGCCCGGCTCGGGCTTGTTCGGGGTGCCGAGGTTGATCAGCAGGACGCCGACCGTCGGCGCCGGCACCGGCGGGTGATCGGCGGGCGGGTTCACCCGCCGACCCGAAGCGGCAGGGCGCGCAGCCGGCGGCCGGTGAGGGCGTGGAGCGCGTTGGCGATGGCCGGCGCCGCGGTCGGGACGGCGAGCTCGGTCACTCCGCCGGGCTCGTCCTCGCTTTCGAGCAGCTCGACGCTCAGCTCGGGCGACGAGGCCAGACTCGGGAAGCCGAATTGATGCATCCCGCGAACGTTCGGCCGGCCGGCCTCGAAGCCGATCGCGTTGCCGGTCGCGGCGGCGATGCCGAAGACGAGGCCGCCCTCGACCTGCTGCTTGACGATGTCGGGATTGACGATCCGCCCGCAATCGACGGCGCAGACCGCCCGGAGCACCCGGATCCGCTGCTCGATGGTGACCTCGACCTCGACCAGGGTGGCGATGTGGCTTCCGAACGCGCTGTGGCAGGCGATCCCGAGCCCGCTTCCCGGCGGCCCGCCGTCCCAGCCGCCGATCGTCGCCGCGGTGGTCAGGCAGCGCGCCAGCCGCGGATTGTCGCCGAGCATCTGCATCCGGAAGGAGAGCGGCTCGACCGCGGAGAGCCGGGCCAGCTCGTCCATGAAGCTCTCGGTGAAGAAGGCGGTGTAGCTGTGCGCGCCCGAGCGCCAGCCGCCGATCGCGAGCCCGGTCTCGGCCGGCAGATAGTCCACCGCCACCGCCGGTATGGCATAGGGCGGAACGGCGCCGGCGACCGGATCGCCGATCGTCGCCATCGCCCCTCCGCCGCCGTTCAGCCGGGCGGCGAGCGCCGCGCCGGTGTCCGGAGCGGCGATCCGCGCCTGCCAGCCGAGGATCACTCCGCCCTCGTCGAGCCGGGCCAGGATCTGCGCCCGCGCCGGCGCCCGGAACGTGTCCCTGACGCTCTCCTCGACCCGCGACCAGACGAGCTGGACCGGCCGTTTCGTGCGCATCGCCAGAGCCGCCGCCTGCTCGATCGCCCGGGTCTCGAGCTTGCGGCCGTAGCCGCCGCCGGCCAGCGTCGGGTAGAGCGTGACCTCGGCCGGATCGAGGCCGGCGGCGCGCGCCGCCGCCGCCCGCGCCAGGCCGGGCGCCTGGCTCGCCGCCCAGATCTCGAGCCGGTCGCCGCCGAGCCGTGCGGTCGCGGTCAGGGTCTCGAGCGGGGCGCTGGCAGCCGGCCCGGCCCGGTAATGGCCGCGAAGCACGCTTCCGCCCTCGAACGCGTCGGCGAGGTCGCCTCGGGCATAGACCCGGCGGCCCTCGTCGCGCTGGAGCGCGCCGATCAGCGCCTCGTCGATGCTCTCTTCCGACACGGGCGCGCGGGGAACCTCCCAGCGCGCCTTCAGCGCCTCGACTCCGCGCTCGGCCGCCCACCAGTTGGACGCCACGCAGGCGACCCAGCCGGGGGCGTCGAAGGCGCCGAGCACGCCCGGCACCGCAAGCCCGGCCGACCGGTCCCAGCCGGCGAGGCGGCTGTCCCCGCCCGGCCCGGACCGCACCGAAGCATAGACCATCTCGGGGAGGCGGATGTCGCCGGCGAACGGCGCCGAGCCGTCGACCTTGGCGGGCAGGTCGAGCCTCGGCAGCGGCTGGCCGGCGAGGCGGTTGTCGATCCCGGCCCGGATCGGAAGGTAGTCGGGCAGCTCCTCCTCCGCCGCCGCCTCGGCAAGCTCGGCGAAGGCGAGCCGGCGGCCGCCGTCGAGGACGAACCCGGCGGCGGTGTCGAGGGTCTCCCATTCGACCTCCCAGCGCCTCGCCGCCGCCTTCATCAGCAGCGCTCGGGCGCCGGCGCCGGCTTCGCGGAGCGGCCTCTCGAAGGCGCGCACCGAGGTCGAGCCGGCGGTCAGCATCGCCGCCTCGCCGCCTTCGAACTGCCGCGCCCGCCACCGCCGCAGGTCGCTTCCCTCGCCTTCGAGGAGCAGTCGATTGGCGTAGAGCGGCCCGAGCGGCGCCGGCTCGACCCCGATCGTGCGCCAGTCGGCGCCGAGCTCATCGGCGAGGATCTGGGGGAGAGCCGTCCAGCTGCCCTGGCCGAGCTCCGCCTGCGGAACGGCAACGAGCACCCGGCCGTCGCTGCCGATCTTGAGGAAGGCGTTGAAGACATGCTCGCCCTCGCCGGCGCGAAGGTTGGGAGCGACCGTCCGCGGCCACAGCGTCCAGGCAACGACGAGCCCGGCGCCGACGCCCCCGCCGACCAGCAGGGTCCGCCGGCTGATTCCCCTTGTCTCGCCGCCGCGCGCCATCGGCGGGGTGATAGAGGGGGGAGGGAGATGGGGCTAGAGGGCTTCCCCTCCCTGGATACAGGGAGGGGTCAGGGGTGGGTGGGCCTGCGCCGGCAGTGAATCTTCGAAGGCGAATCTTCGAAGGCGCACCCACCCCCGGCCCCTCCCTGCGTGCAGGGAGGGGAGTTACCTCCCCAGCAGCACCCTGGCCTGGGTGGCGATCTGGGCGAGCATCGGGGCGGTGGTGTTGGGGGCGTTGCGGACCCGCTCGACGACCCGGCGGAACTGCTCGATCCGCGGGCCCTGGGCCATCACCCACTGGTCGACCGCCTCGGTCGGCTCGCTGCCGCGCTTCCGGTGCAGGAAATCGAGGCGGAGCTGCTCGAAGTCGCGTGCCAAGCCGGCGGTCAGCAGCCGCTCCCACTGGTCCTTCGCCTGGAAGCGGTTGGCGGCGCCCTGCGCCCAGTCGAGGCCGAGCGCCTCGCCGAGCCGGGTGTAGGCGTTGGTCAGCTCGATCACGTCGACCCCGAGCCGCTTGCCGAGCGCGGCGATGCCGACTCCGCCGTTCAGCTCGAACAGCCGGACGATCTTGTGGGCGATGTCCTCGGGCGCGCCGAGCTCGATCAGCCGGAGGCGGCGGGTCGTCGCCTCGCTCGCCACCTCGCGGCGGAGCAGGCCCTCGACCGCTTCGTCGAGCGAGTCGAGGCCGGGCTTCAGATTGTCGACGATCTCGGTGAGCTTGGCCGAGGCCGACATGTTGCGCAGGATGTCGGCCATGTGGAGCTGGAGGGCTCGGCTGGCCTGGTCGAACAGCTCGAGCCGGACCTGCTCCGGGAGGTCGGCGGTGTCGAGCCTCTGCCAGAAGACCTGCATGTCGAACAGGCGCTCGGCGGCGACGAACGCCGCGGCGACCTGGCCGAACGAGGCGCCTTCCTCCTCGGCGAGAGTGAAGGTCGCGGTGATCCCGAGCCGGTTGACCAGCCGGTTGGCGATCTTGGTGGCGATGATCTCGCGCCTCAGCCGATGGGCGAGGATGGCGGCGCCCTGGCGCTCCTGCATCGTCTTCGGGAAGGCGGCGCACAATTCGGGCGTCAGCGTCGAATCCTCGGTGATCTTGCCGGCCTCGAGCGCCGCCTGGAGCGCCATCTTGGAGCTGGACAGGAGGATGGCGAGCTCGGGGCGGGTGAGGCCTCGATTCTCCTGCGCCCGGCGCATCAGCTCCTCGTTCGATTCGAGGCCCTCGACGGCGCGGTTGAGGCGGCCGCCCTCCTCGAGCATCTCCATCGCCCGGAGCAGCGGCGGCAGCGCGGCGGCGCCGCCGCGCTCGGCGATCGACAGGGCCAGCGTCTGGAGCCGGTTGTCCTCGAGCACGAGCTCGGCGACCTCGTCGGTCATCTCAACAAGGAGGCTGTTGCGGTCCTCCAGGCCGAGGCGCCCTTCCACCATCTCGCGGTTCAACGGGATCTTGATGTTGACCTCATTGTCCGAGCAGTCGACCCCGGCCGAATTGTCGATGAAGTCGGTGTTGATCCGGCCGCCCACCGAGGCGAACTCGATCCGGCCGGCCTGGGTGATGGCGAGGTTGGCGCCCTCGCCGATCGCCTTGGCGCGGATCTCGCCGCCGTTGACCCGGATCGCGTCGTTGCCGGGATCGCCGACCTCGGCGTT
The DNA here is from genome assembly GCA_036388575.1 of Allosphingosinicella sp. Taxonomy (GTDB): domain Bacteria; phylum Pseudomonadota; class Alphaproteobacteria; order Sphingomonadales; family Sphingomonadaceae; genus Allosphingosinicella. The sequence continues at coordinate 53,548 of DASVRO010000012.1, read as the reverse complement.
GCTCTCGCTCCTGCCCTTGATGTAGGTGCCGATGCCGCCGAACCAGAGCAGGTCGACCGGCGCCGAGAGGATCGCGGTGAGAAGCGTCGCCGGATCGGTCTCCTCGTCGTCGAGGCCGAGCGCGACGCGGATCTCGGGCGACAGCGGGATGGCCTTCTGGCTTCGCGGGAAGATTCCGCCGCCCTTCGAGATGAGCGACTTGTCGTAATCGTCCCAGCTCGATCGCGGCAGCTCGAACAGGCGGTTGCGCTCCTCCCAGCTCGCCGCCGGATCGGGATCGGGATCGAGGAAGATGTGGCGGTGGTCGAAGGCGGCGACGAGCTTGATCGTCTTCGACAGGAGCATGCCGTTGCCGAACACGTCGCCCGACATGTCGCCGACTCCGGCGACCCGGATCGGCTCGGCCTGGACGTCGATTCCGATCTCGCGGAAGTGGCGCTGGACCGAGATCCAGGCGCCGCGCGCGGTGATCCCCATCGCCTTGTGGTCGTAGCCGTAGCTCCCCCCCGAAGCGAAGGCGTCGCCGAGCCAGAAGCCGCGCTCGGTGGCGATCGCGTTGGCGACGTCGGAGAAGCTCGCCGTCCCCTTGTCGGCGGCGACGACGAAATAGGGATCGTCGCCGTCGCGGACGACGATTCCCTCCGGATGGACGATCTTGTTGCCAACGATGTTGTCGGTGACCGACAGCAAAGCGCGGATGAAGATCCGGTAGCTCTCGGTCCCTTCGGCGAGCCAGGCGTCGCGGTCGGAGACGGGCGGAAGCTGCTTGGCGTAGAAGCCGCCCTTGGCGCCGGTCGGGACGATCACCGCGTTCTTGACCAGCTGGGCCTTCATCAGGCCGAGGATCTCGGTCCGGAAATCGTCGCGCCGGTCCGACCAGCGAAGGCCGCCGCGGGCGATCGGGCCGCCGCGCAGGTGGATTCCCTCGATCCGCGGCGAATAGACCCAGATCTCGCGCCACGGCAAAGGCTGGGGCAGGTTCGGCACCAGCGCGCTGTCGAGCTTGAAGGCGAGCGCCTCGCCGCCGGCGGGGGCGAAGGCGTTGGTCCGCAGGGTCGCCGTGACGACGCCGTGGAGCAGGCGCAGGATCCGGTCCTCGTCGATCGCCGCGACGTGGGAGAGGCCGTCGCGAATCGCCCGCTCGGCCGCCTCGACGGCCGCTTCGCGCGGACCCTGGTGGCGGGGATCGTGCATCGCATCGAACAGGGCGATGAGGCCGTGGGCGACACCCGGCGCCCGGCGCAGAGCCTCGACCACCGTCACCATCGAGTAGGAGAGGCCGCCCTGGCGCAGGTAGCGGAACCAGGCCCGGAACAGGACGATGTCGCGGGGCGTGAGGGCGGCGGCGACGAGGAGCTGGTTGAACGGATCGTTCTCGGCCCGGCCCTCGAGCACGTCGGCGATCGCCCGCTCGACCACCGCGGCCCGGTCGAGCACCTGCAAGGCGTCGCCGGCCCGGCCCTCGAGCAGGAAATCGTGGACATAGCCGAGCCGGCCTTCGTCGAGCGCCGTCGGATGCTCCTCGAGCACCCGGAAGCCGAAATTCTCGAACACCGGGACGGCGTCGGACAAAGGGATGATCTCGGCGAGGCGATAGGTGTTGAGGCGCAGCCGCTTCGGCCCGTCACCTTCCTCGCGGTAGAGGCGGGCGTCGCGCTGGGCGGCGCTGTCGAGGCCGGAGATCCGCAATATGTCCTGCGCCGCCTCGGCCGGCGGCACGGTCAGCCGGTAGCCTTCGGGAAAATCGTCGAGATAGGTGATGGCGAGGCGGGTGGCGCGCTGCGGCCCGACCAGCTCGCCGAGCGCCTCCTCGACCGACGGCTCCCAGCCGCGCACCATCTCGTCGAGGCGGCGGTCGAGCTCGGCGACGTCCGGGTTCGGGGTCTCCGGCCCGACGTAGAGCGTGTAGCGGATGAGGGCGAGGTCGCCGTCGCCCAATTCGACCGACCAGTTGGAGATGCGGCCCTGCGAGGTCTCCTCGATCATCTTTCCGATGGCGAGACGGCGGCGCGTGGTCAGCTCGTCGCGGGGCAGCCAGACGAAGGCGAACATGTTGCCCTTGAGGATCGAGCGGACCAGCGAGAGGGTCGGCCGGGGCCGGTCGGCGAGGGACATGGCGGTGGTGACGAGCTCGCGCACCGCCTCGACGCTGAGGCTGACGAGCAGGTCGTGCGGAAGCGCGGTGACGGCGTGGCGGAGCGCCTTGCCGCTGTGGCCCGAGGGATCGAAGCCGAACTCGCGCTCGAGCTGCTGCAGCCGCCGGCGAAGCAGCGGCACTTCCTCGACCGGCGAGCTCAGCGCCTCGCTGGTCCACAGGCCGGCGTGGACTCCGATGGCGGTGACCTTGCCGCCTTCCCGGACCGGAACGACGACGAGGTCGAGCGGGACGCGGCGGTGGACCGAGGCGCGGCGCTCGGCCTTGGCGAGCAGGGGCACGTCGCCGCCATTCTCGAAATAGCGCATCGCTCCGAGCGCCCCGCCGGGGTCGGTCGGCTCGCCGGGCATGCGGAACAGGCCGAGCGTGTCGGTCGGCTGGCCGTCGGGATGCTCGACCTCGTAGCCGAGCAGGGTCATCGCGCCGTCGGCGAACCAGCGCAGCAAAGCGGCGCCTTCCTCGTTGCCGGCAGCGTCGGCGTCGGCCCGCATCCGCGCCTGCATCGCCCGCCAGTCGGTGACCGCGGCGCGGACGTCGGCGAGGACGCGGTGGAGGTCGGCGACGATCTCGCGCCGGCCGCGGGCGTCGTCGCGGTCGACCTCGAGATACATCATCGATTCGCGCCGCTCGTCGTCGCAGAGCGGCTCGACCGACTTGAGGCAGCCATGCTCGTCGCGGGTGACGCAGACGACCGGGTGGAGCAGGCGGTGGACGGTGAGGCCGTGGGCGGCGAGCGTGTTGGCGACCGAATCGACGAGGAAGGGCATGTCGTCGTTGACGATCCCGATCCGCATCCGGCGGTGGCCGATCGCGCCCCCGAGCGTCTCGACCCTGACCAGCGCGATCCCGCACGGCCGGCGGCCGGCGCAGATGGCCATGAACTGGGCGGCGGCGAGCCGGTCGGAATCGGTGAAGTCGGCGAGCTCGCCGGGAAGGGCTCCGTCGACCAGCGCGTGGGCGAGGGCGTCGACGATCTGCACGTCGGCGGCGGCGGGCTCCGCGACGAGGCTGTCCGAACTCATAATTGGCTCCCGAGGGGGCGGCGCCGAGCGCCGTCGGAATGGTCGCGGGCCCTATGCCCCCGGCGGCACGGAGGGGCAACCCCTCGGGCTTGCCTCCCTGCCGCGAAGCGGCGGGGAGGGGGACCACGCGAAGCGTGGTGGAGGGGTAGGTGGCGCGGAAGCCGGAGGATCACGCGGGAACCGCTTAGGCCCTCGCCCTTTACCCCTCCACCGCCTACGGCGGTCCCCCTCCCCATCTGGCGATGGGGAGGCAAAGGAATGCCATGTCCCGCCAATCCGACCATCCGATCGATCCCATGTTCCTCCAACGCTGGTCGCCGCGGGCGTTCGACGGGTCGGAGATGCCGGAAGAAGACCTTCTGACGATGTTCGAAGCGGCCCGCTGGGCCCCGTCCGCCTTCAACTCGCAGCCGTGGCGGTTCCTCTACGCCCGGCGCGGCGAGGCGGACTGGGAGCGGTTCCTCGGGCTGCTCATCCCGTGGAACCAGGCCTGGGCGCAGAGCGCGTCGGCGCTGGTCTACATCCTCTCGGACAGCCTGCCCTTTGCCGACAAGGCGGGCGAGCCGGCGACCTCGCACACCCACAGCTACGATTCCGGCGCCGCCTGGGCCTGCTTCGCCCTGCAGGCGTCGATCATGGGCTATCAGGCGCACGGCATGTCGGGCGTCGACTTCGACCGGGCGCGGGCGGAGCTGGGCGTGCCCGAGCGCTACCGGATCGAGGCTGCGGCGGTGGTCGGGCGGATCGGCGATCCGGCGACGCTGCCGGAGAAGCTGCGGGCTCGGGAGACGCCGAGCGGGCGCAAGCCGGTGGCGGAGTTCGCGTTTCGCGGCGGGTGGCCTTCGTGACGGTGGCTTGTGCGCGCGGCGCTTCTGGTCAACATTCCGCCGGATGACGGTTGAAACGGCAAGCGAAGGCAGATCCCGGCGGCTCGTCACCCTCCCCGCGCGGCCCGAGCCGATCCGGGTCGCCGCCGACGAGACCGCGGTGATCGTCGTCGACATGCAGAACGCCTACGCCTCGCCGGGCGGCTATCTCGACCTCGCCGGCTTCGACATCGGCGGAGCGGCGGCGGTGATCGGGCAGTGCGCCAAGGTGGTCGAGACGGCGCGGGCGGCGGGGCTGGCGGTCATCTATTTCCAGAACGGCTGGGACTCCGACTATGTCGAGGCGGGCGGGCCGGGATCGCCCAACTGGCACAAATCGAACGCGCTCAAGACAATGCGGGCGCGGCCCGAGCTTCAGGGCAAACTGCTCGCCCGCGGCGGCTGGGACCATAACCTCGTCGAGGCCCTGGCGCCGAAACCGGGCGACATCGTCCTGCCCAAGACGCGCTATTCGGGCTTCTTCAACTCGCAGCTCGATTCGGTGCTCCGCTCGCGCGGTATCCGCAACATCGTGCTGGTTGGGATCGCAACCAACGTCTGCGTCGAGTCGACTTTGCGCGACGGCTTCTTCCTCGAATATTTCGGGGTCATGCTCGAGGACGCGACCCACCAGGCGGGCCCCGAATATCTGCAGAAAGCGAGCGTCTACAATATCGAGACCTTCTTCGGCTGGGTCTCGACCGTCGCCGATTTCTGCGGCGCCTTCGGCCAGATAGCAGGGGAGGACTGAATGCCGTTCGAATCGATCAACCCGCCGCAATTCCCCACTCCGATCGCGCCTTATTCGGCGGGGACGCGGGCGGGCGACTCCGTCTACGTCTCGGGCACGCTGGCGCTCGGGCCGGGCGGGACGGTGCTCTATCCCGGCGACGCCGAGGCCCAGACCCGCCATGTCCTCGAGACGATCCGGATCACCCTCGAGGCCGCCGGAGCGAGCCTCGCCGACGTCGCCTTCAACCACATCTTCCTGACCGACTGGGCCGACTATCCGGCGATGAACGCGGTCTACGCCGAATATTTTCCGGGCGACAAGCCGGCGCGCTACTGCATCCAGTGCGGCCTTGTGAAGCCGGGGCTGGTCGTCGAGATCGCCAGCGTGGCCCACACCGGCGGGTGATCGGCGGACTCCACTTCGAGGAGCATGGGCCGGCGGACGGGCCGCCGGTCATCCTGTCGGCGGGGCTCGGAGGCTCGGGCGCCTATTGGCGGCCGAACCTCGCCGCCCTCGCCGCCCGCCACCGAATCATCCTCTACGACCATCGCGGCACCGGTCGGAGCGACCGCGCGCTTCCCTCCGGCCTGCAGGTCGAGGACATGACCGACGACGTCGTCCTGCTGATGGACGGGCTCGGCCTGGAGCGCGCGCATTTCGTCGGCCACGCGGCGGGCGCGCTGATCGGACTGATGCTGGCGTGGCGCTCGCCCGAGCGGATCGCGAGCCTCGTCGCGGTCAATGCCTGGACCCGGCTCGATCCCCATTTCGCCCGCTGCTTCGAGGCCCGCCTCGCCCTCCTGCGCGACACCGGGCCGCGCGCCTATCTGCGCGCCCAGCCGATCTTCCTCTATCCGGCGACGTGGAGCTCCGAGCACAGGAACGCGCTCGACGCCGAGGTCGAGGACCAGCTCGCCCACTTCCAGGGCAGCGACAATCTCGAGAAGAGGGTAGCGGCGCTCCAGGCCTTCTATCTCGACGACCGGCTCGCGGCGATCCGAACCCCGATCCTCGCCGTGGCGGCGAAGGACGATCTGCTGGTGCCGTGGACCTGCACCCCCGCTTACGCCGACCGAATCGATACCGCCACCGTCCGGCTGATGGACTGGGGCGGGCATGCCTGCAACGTCACCGATCCCGAGGCCTTCAACGCCCTCGTCCTCGATTTTCTAGGGAGCTGAAAACATGGAAGTCGGCATCTTCGTGCCCATCGGCAACAACGGCTGGCTGATCTCCGAGAACAGCCCGCAATATATGCCGAGCTTCGACCTCAACAAGGCGATCGCCCAGAAGGCGGAGGGCTACGGGGTCGACTTCCTGCTCTCGATGATCAAGCTGCGCGGCTTCGGCGGCAAGACCGAGTTCTGGGAATACAATCTGGAGAGCTTCACCCTGATGGCCGGCCTCGCCGCCGTCACCGAGAAGATCCGCATCTACGCGACCTGCCCGACTTTGGTCATCCCGCCCGCCTTCGCGGCTCGGATGTGCAACACGATCGATTCGATCAGCCACGGCCGCTTCGGCCTCAATTTGATCACCGGCTGGCAGCGGCCCGAATACAGCCAGATGGGGCTGTGGCCGGGCGACGAGCATTTCCGCAACCGCTACCAGATGCTCGGCGAATATGCCCACATCCTGCGCGAATTGTGGGCGACGGGAGTCTCCGACTTCAAGGGCGACTATTACCAAATGGAGGATTGCCGGGTCCGGCCGCTGCCCGAGGGCGACATGAAGATCATCTGCGCCGGAAGCTCGGACGAGGGCCTCGCCTTCTCGGCCCAATATGCCGATTACGCCTTCTGCCTCGGCAAGGGCGTCAACACCCCGAAGGCCTTCGCCCCCAACAACGAGCGGCTGATGGCGGCGACCGCGAAGACCGGGCGCGACGTGCGCGTCTACGCCTTGTTCATGGTCATCGCCGCCGAGACCGACGAGGAGGCGATGGAGAAATGGATCTCCTATCGCGAAGGCGTCGACGAGGAGGCGGTCGCCTGGCTCGGAGCCCAGGGCGCCGCCGACAAGACCTCGGCCACCACCAACGTCCGCCAGCTCGCCGACCGCGAGAGCGCGGTGAACCTCAACATGGGCACCCTGGTCGGCTCCTACGAAAGCATCGCCCGGATGCTCGACGAGGCGAGCACCGTGCCCAACACCGGCGGGGTGCTGCTGGTGTTCGACGATTTCATCGAGGGAACCGAGGCGTTCGGGACTCGGATCCAGCCGCTGATGAAGTGCCGGGAAGGGGTCGGAGGCTGACCCCCCTCCCTGCACGCAGGGAGGGGAACTAGGCCGCGGCTTTCCTTATCGCCCGCTCCAGCATCGCCTCGTCCGCCACCGGTGCGAGCACCGCGAGGCCGCCGACTTCGTCGCGGCGGGCGATGAGGAGGACGAATTCCGCTTCGCCGGGGATGTCGACGTGGCCGAGCGGGCGGGCGGCGCGGAGGGCGTCGCGGGCGGCTTCGCCGGTGTCCGGCTTCGATTCGGGGCGGCGGGCGCGGCGCTCGGCCAGGACGAGGGCCTTGAGGCCGTCGATCTCGAGCCGCTCGCGAAGCGCTCCGGCCGGGAAGTTCCCGCGCCGGGCCCAGCTCAGGGCCGCGGCGAATTCGGTGAGGCGCGACTTGTCGTAGCCGCTTCCGAAGACGAGCTTGACGACCGGGGTCATCGGGGCGCGCGCCTGGGCCTTGAGGCCGGCGTCGTCGAGCAGCTCGGCATAGGTTTCGGAATCCGCCTCGGCGGCGATGGCGAAGTCGTAGGCGAGGCCGAGCGCCCGGTAGAGGGCGGCGCGGCTGCGCTGGTCGGCGCCGCGGGCGGAGTCGGCGCTGTCGCGGGCGATTCCGAGGCGGTCGGCGAGGCCGGCGTCGAGATCGAGCTCCGGCTCCTCCCAGCTCCGCTCGGGCGCCGAATCGAGCTCGAGCGGCTCGGCATTGGGGCCGTCCGCCCAGACCGGGCTCGCGCCGGGCTGGGGCACCGCCGCTAGCACGCTGGAGGCCTGCTCGGCGATCGCCGAGGCGGTCGCGTGGTCGGCGATCTCCTTCCAGTTGATCACGCCGTAGATGAAGTCGATCGTCTCCCCGCTCGAAGAGAAGGGCATCAGGATGCCGCGATACATGGTGTTCCGCGCGCGCTGGCCGAGGAACTCCGCCTCGAAGCCGATCGGAGCCTTGTTGGCGATGATCTGCATATAATGGTCGGTGAGGCGCGAGAGGAGCGAGCGCTTGGGCACCTCGCTGATCCGGCGGACCTCGCCGAGCAGGTCGCATTCCTCGCGCAGAGCGTCGCCGAGCCACGCCACCTTCGGGTCGTCGCTGCCGTCGGAGAAATCGAGCAGCACGCTGTTCGGACCGAAATCTCCGAGCGTGTCGGGGACGAGATCGCCGATCGAAGGGTAGGCTCGGCCGTCGAGCAGCGAGACCCAGTAATTATAGGCTCGGACGTGCATGCGCCGCTCGTCGAGGCCGATCTCCGGCGGCACCTCGATGCCGCCGTCGTCCTCCGCGACCGAATAGTCCGGCTGCTCGTCAAATGCCCGCAGGCTGTCCATCAGGCGGTCCTCGTGCCCCAGTCGAGGCCGACCCTGCACCGGACGTGGTTGAAAAACGGTTAAGGTTTGTGAACCGGCCGTCATCCCGGCGAAGGCCGGGACCGAGGAACACCGAGGAGGTGATTTCCGGCCCGACGCGTTCCTGGGTCCCGGCTTTCGCCGGGATGACGGGCGGCGGGGACGGACCGTCCCTTGTCATCCCCCCGAGCCGCTGATAGACGCGCCCCTCCTTCCGGAGCGCCGCTTTAGCTCAGCTGGTAGAGCACATCATTCGTAATGATGGGGTCAGGTGTTCGAGTCACCTAAGCGGCACCGGAAGCTCCCCGAAATACGTATTTCTACGGTGCATTCCTTACGTAGTTACAACAGGTTCCCGTCGTTGCGGAACCGAAGGTGCGCGCGCGGGTTTCAGCAGCCTTAACAGCTTCTTCACCTTCTCAGGCTGTTCGAAAGGCGCAAAATTGGGGTCCTGCTGCGCGTTGCCGCCATTGTTGCCTGATTGTCGCGGCCGGCGGCCGGCACGTCCCGCTGATTCTGCCCTTTCCCGTCAGTTCCGTTCCACAACAGGCGAGCGCAAGGCTTGATGCCGCATCCGGTCCGAAGGATCGCGGTGCCGGAACCGTCACGGCTGCGTCCGCCCTACAATCGACCAGGGAGATATCCGGATGCCGAGACATAACAGCTTCGCGTCGCGCCTTTTTTCCGACTACACCGTTGCCGACGGCGCTTATCAAGACATGTTTGGCGTGGACCTGCGCGTCGGCACCTTTACCCGGGAGGCGCGGCAGGTGGCGCTGGACGGCGCCAGCGCGGGTAGCGCGGCCACGATCAACTTCGGCACCGGCTTCGTCCTCGAGGGCGCGGGTGGGCGGATCGCCAGCAGCGTGATCGGAGTCGGGCCCGCCGACGCCGGCGATTCGGGGCGTCCCGCCAACTACCAGCCGGTCGAATCGGCCTGGAACATCCCCGGCCCGAACGCCCTCGTCGACAAATATACGCCCGACGAAAATACCACCGGGACGCTGGTGGTCGACGGCGCCCACGTCCTCGCGGCGATCGACACGCCCGGCGACGAGGACTGGTTCAAGGTCACGCTGACGGCAGGCGAAACCTACGACTTCGGGCAATATGCCCGTGCCGGCGGGATGACAGTCGAGGAAAACAACGGCACTCCGCTCCCCGATGCGTATCTCGAGCTCTACGATGACAGCGGCAATCTGCTCTCTTATGCGGATGGCGGCGGGCCGAACACGCCAAACGGGCTCGATGCCCTCATGACGTTCGAGGCGCCTTACACCGGCACCTATTATGTCAACGCCTCGTCCTTCGACCAAAGCGGCGACGGGATCGGCGATTTCATCGGCGACTACGAGATTTTCGCCCGGGTCTCGGACAACCTCTCCTATGCCACGCCTTACAGCATCGACAGCCCGCTCCACTCGATCGACTGGGGCGGGGTCATGGTCAACCGCGAGCATGTTGCGCGGTCGAATCCGGACGGCAATGAAGGTACGCGAGCGACCGGGAATCCGGACGCCATTGAAGGGACGCAGCCGACCGGGAAACCGGCGGCCGACTCCGTCGACGTCGCGGGCAACGCCCTCGGCTTCCCGGGCAAGAACGTCATCTACCTCTATTTCGGCGGCGAAGGCGATATCTACGCGCATCCCGAAACGACGGTTCCGGCCCAGGTCGTAGTCCAGAATCCCTATCAGTACGAAGTCCAGGCGATGCTGACCGCGGCCTTCGAATTCTCCAAGGTCGCCGACGTCGTCTTCGTCTCCAACTACACGTTCAACTCGACGACCGGCCTCTACGAGCGCGACGAGACGGTCGAGTACAAGCCCGGCCCATTGGGCCCCGAGGCCGGCAAGAAATATGCCGCCGGAGTGGACGGCGACGGCTTCGACGCCGACTTCTTCTACTTCTCCTATCCCGGCACGCCGGGACCGGGCCTCTCCCTGCTCGGATCGATGAACCCGCCCGATTATGCCGACGAGGGCGTTGCCCAGTTCAATAGCGCCGACGAGCGCTGGACCGCCCAGATGCTTCAGCCGGGCGGCTTCTCCTTCTACACCCTGATCCACGAATTCGGCCATGGCATGGGCCTCGCACACCCGCACGACACGGGCGGCGGATCAAGCGTCATGCCGGGCGTGAATGCCCTCGTCCCTGGCGATGACGGCGGGCAGGGAACGTACGGCCTCAACCAGGGCGTCTACACGATGATGTCCTACAATGACGGGTGGGAAGACTCGCCCTACGGCCTGGCCGAGACCAACAACGAGGGCTATGGCTGGCTCGGCAGCCTGATGGCGCTCGACATCGCCGTCATCCAGGACAAATATGGCGTCAACGAGGAGTGGGCGACCGGCAACAACACCTACGTCCTGAAGGACGTGAACGAGTGGGGGGTCTATGTCGATGCCGCGACCGGGCAGCCGGCCCAGCACGGCCCCGACGATGCGGCGACTTCCCGCGACGGCTATTATCAGGGCCAGAGCACCTTCTATTCGTCGATCTGGGACGCCGGAGGGGTCGATCAGATCACCTATAGCGGTGCCAGGAACACCAATATCGATCTGCGCCCGGCGACGCTCAAATATGCGGCCGGCGGCGGCGGGTGGATGTCCTACGCCTTCGGCATCTACGGCGGCTTCACCATCGCCAACGGAGTCACGATCGAGAACGCCACCAGCGGCAGCGGCAATGACACTCTTACCGGCAATGCCGCCGACAACCGGCTCGATTCCGGCGCCGGCAACGACATCCTGATCGCCGGTGGCGGCACCGACACGCTGCTCGGCGGCGGCGGCAACGACGTCCTCTACCTGGGCACGACCCTGTCGGGCGGCGACGTCGCCAATGGCGGGGACGGCCGCGACGCGGTGGTGCTCCAGGGCAATGTCACGGCGGTGTTCAACAACACCAACCTCGCCAACATCGAGTCGATCTCGCTGCAGACCGGCGCCAATGCGGAATATGGCGACACCGCGAACAATCGCTACGATTACGACGTGACGACCGTCGACGGCAACGTCGCGGCGGGCCAGCAGATGATCGTCAATGCCCAGTCGCTTCTGGACGGCGAGGACTTCACCTTCGACGGCTCGGCCGAGACCGACGGCAGGTTCCTGGTCTACGGCGGCCACGGCGTCGACAATCTGACCGGCGGCGACGGAGTCGACGTGTTCTTCTTCGAGGGCAGTCGCTGGGGTGCCACCGACCGGGTGGACGGCGGCGACGGGCGCGACGCGCTCGTGATCAGCGCGGGAAGCGGAATGACCCATATCGAGTTCGCCGCCGACGCTCTGACCAACATCGAGTCGATCTCGCTCAACAACCGCTTCGCGACCGATCCGAGCCAGAAGCCGAGTTACGAGATCGTCCTCAACAACGGCAACGTTGGCCCGAGCGGGACCTTGATCGTCAACGGCAGCTCGGTCCCCGCCGGCGGTCAGCTCGCCAATATCGACGGTCGCGACGTTCAGGACGGCAATCTGATCCTGTTCGGCGGCGGCGGGCACGACACCATCTACGGCGGCGGCGGAGCCGACGTGCTGATCGGCGGCACCGGTGCGGACGGCCTGACCGGCGGCGCCGGCGCCGACACCTTCCGCTACGACTCGGCGTCGGATTCTGTGGCCGCACTGGCGGACCTGATCGGCGACTTCGTCTCCGGCAGCGACCGGTTCGACCTGACCCGGGTCGACGCCAACTCGACCGCGGGCGGCGATCAGGCCTTCACCTGGATCGGAGGCAATGCGTTCAGCGGAACGGCCGGGGAGCTTCGCACCTACGAGGCGGACGGCTATCGCTGGGTCGCCGGCGATACCGACGGCGACGGCAACGCCGACCTCGCCATCGCCCTGCAGCCGGGCGCCCCGCTCGTCCAGACCGACTTCCTGCTCTAGGGGAGTCGAGGACCGCCGCCGCGGCGATCGCCGCGGCGGCGGATCCGGCCCACAGACCGGGCGGTCCCGAATCGGGACTCTTGGGACACCGAACGGTTTGCACCGGTAACGAAGATATGACAGCGACTTAGCGGGTAGGGGGACGTCATTCCCAGCGAGGCGCGCGATGGTCCAGACTCACCAGATCACAGCCCAGTCCCAGTCCGCCGGCGACAGCGAGCCGATGACCGTTGCCGCCACCGGCGAGACGACCGAGGGAGGCTATACGGCCGGCGACGAGTTCATGGCGACCGAGACGGAAGAGGAATATGATTCCGGTCCGGCGGTGGTGGCTCTGGCCGGCGGCGGCTTCGCCCTGATCTGGCACCGAGTCGTCGACTCCTCGACCGGCGACCATGCGACCGTGGCCCGCTATTTCGAGGCCGACGGAACGCCGGCGTCCGACGAGATCGTCCTCGTCTCCGGGGAGTTCCTGCGCGGCCCTTCCGCGACTCCGACGGCCGAGGGCGGCTTCCTGATCACCCGCACCACCGAGCCCGATCCGGTAACCGGGATGAGCAGCATCGAGGTCCGGACCTATGACGATGCCGGCAATCGGCTGGCTCCGACCCTCGTCACCCCCGGCGGCGCTTTCCCGGTCGCGGTCCAGCTCGGCACCGGCGGCTATGCGGTCGCCTGGATCAGCGGCAACGGCGAGATCCATGCCCAGCGCTTCACCGCCGCCGGAACGCCTTCCGGCCCCGACATCCTCGTCGGCACCGGCTTCGATAACGAGCCGATCGGTCTGACCGCCACGGCGGACGGCGGGTTCGCGGTGGCCTGGACGGAGGCGAGAAACGGGGACGATCCGGCGCTGGTGAAGGCGCGCTTCTTCGACTCGTCGGGTGCTTCTTCCGGCCCGCCGGTGACGGTCGCGGGCGAGTGGTTCCTGATGGAAAATCCGACCATCGTCGCGCTCGCCGACGGCGGCTATGTGCTGGGCTGGGCCGAGTTCTCGGGCAGCGCGGGAGGCTCCTTCTTCGAGCTGACGGCGCAGCCGATCGGCGCCGACGGCCTGGCCGCCGGCCCGCCGGTCATCCTCGCCACCTACAAGGCCGAGCCCCAGTTCGGCCCGGTGCCGAGCTTCGCCGCGCATCCGGACGGGGGCTTCGTCGCGATGTGGCCGAACGCCGAGCCCGGACCGAACGACACCGTCTACCATCGCTTGACCGGCCGCCATTTCGATTCGTCGGGCGCTCCGATCGGACCCATATTCGAGGCGGAGGAAGCCGCCGAGAGCGGCGACATGGCGGTCCTCGCGGACGGTACGATCGCGACCGCCTGGTACCGGCCCGACAGCTCCGGCCAGGGCGTCTTCGGCCGGGTCTTCCGTCCGGCGGACGCGCAGGGCGGGACGGACGGCAATGACGTCATCTGCGGCAGCGAGGGCGCCGACTGGATCGACGGGCTCGCCGGCGACGACGAGATCCACGGTCTCGGCGGCGACGACGTGCTGCTCGGCCGCTCCGGCAACGACGAACTGAGGGGCGGCGACGGCGACGATTTGCTTCGCGGCGGGCGCGGCGACGACTATCTCAACGGCGGCTCCGGCGCGGACGAGATGCGCGGCGGCGGCGGTCACGATTTCTATGTCGTCGATCATGTCGGCGACACGGTCGTCGAGCGCGCCGACGGCGGCTGGGACGAGATCCGGACCTCGCTCGCCAGCTTCAGCCTCGTGGCCCTGCCCGACGTCGAGGGTCTCTCCGCGGGCTCCAACGTCGCCCATGACTTCCGCGGCAACGGCGCCGACAATTTCATCGGCGGCGGCACCGGAGCGGACCTGTTCCGACTGCACGACGGCGGCGAGGACATGGCGCACGGCGATCCGGGCAACGACGTCTTCTACTTCGGCGCCGCGCTTTCCGCCGGCGACGTCGTCGACGGCGGCGACGGCCGCGACGCGCTCGTCCTTCAGGGCCATTATTCGACCACCCTCAGCGGCGCCAATATCGCCGGGATCGAAGCCATCTCGCTGCAAAGCGGCGCCAACGCCGCTTTCGGCGACACCGCGAACCTTAGGTACGACTATGACTTGGCCACCTCGGACAGCCTCGTCGCGGCCGGCGTGCAGCTGATCGTCAACGCCCAATCGTTGCGGGCCGGCGAGGATTTCACGTTCGACGGCTCGGCCGAGAGCGACGGCAGGTTCCTGATCTACGGCGGCCACGGAGCCGACGACCTGACCGGCGGCGACCGCGCCGACGTCTTCTTCTTCGAGGGCAGCCGCTGGGGGCCCAGCGACCGGGTCGACGGCGGCGCCGGCAGCGACGCCCTGGTGATCAGCGGCGGCAGCGGGGTGACCCGGATCGAGTTCGGCGCCGATGCGCTCACCCGCATCGAGTCGATCTCGCTCAACAACCGCTTCGCGACCGATCCCGGCCAGAAGCCGAGCTACGAGCTGGTTCTCCATAACGGCAACGTCGCTGCGGGCGGAACCCTGATCGTCAACGGCAGCTCGATCCCGGCCGGCCAGCTGGCCAACATCGACGGTCGCGCCGTCCAGGGCGGCAACCTCATCCTGTTCGGCGGCGGCGGGCACGACACCCTGTTCGGCGGAGCCGGCGCCGACCGGATCATCGGCGGCGGCGGCGCCGACTCCCTGACCGGGGGCGCTGGAGCCGACACGTTCCGCTACGATGCCGCGACCGATTCCGTGGCCGGCCTGTCGGACCTGATCGGCGACTTCGCCTCGGGCAGCGACCGGTTCGACCTCAGCCGGATCGACGCCAACGCCAATGCGGCCGGCAACCAGGCCTTCACCTGGATCGGAAGCGCCGCCTTCCACGGCGTCGCCGGCGAGCTTCGAAGCTTCGAGCAGGGCGGCTATCGCTGGATCCAGGGCGATACCGACGGCGACGGCGACGGCGATCTCGTCATCGCCCTCCAGCCGGGCGCTCCGCTCGCGGCGACGGATTTCCTGCTCTAGAGCGTCGGGTTCGATCGGCGTCCGCCGCGGCTCTAGCCTGCGGCTCCCGCCGCCACGGGCGGGCCCAGTCCCTCCTCTTCCTCGCCGCCACAGGCGGGCGAGGAGGGGCGGGCGAGGAGGTGCTTCTGGACCTTGCCGGCGGCGGTGCGGGGGAAGTCGTCGACGAACTCGAAGCTGGCCGGCACCTTGTAGGCGGCGAGCCGCTCGCGGCAGAAGGCGCCGAGCTCGGCCGCGGCCGGCGCGGCGGCTCGGCCGGCGAGCCGGACGAAGGCTCGCCCCACCTCGCCCCAGCGCGGGTCCGGCTCGGCTACCACCGCCGCTTCCGCCACCGCCGGATGGGCGGCGAGCACATTCTCGACCTCGGCCGGATAGACGTTCTCGCCGCCCGAGATGAACATCTCCTTCCGCCGGCCGGCGATCCAGTAGAAGCCGTCGCGGTCGCGGCGGGCGAGGTCGCCCGACCTCAGCCAGCCGTCGGCGGTGAAGGCGGCGCGGGTCGCCTCGGGATCGTTCCAATAGCCCGGAGTGACCGCCGGGCCGGAGAAATGAAGATCGCCGACCTCGCCGTCGGCGGCCTCGCGGCCGTCCTCGCCGACGATCCGCGCTCGGACCAGCAGCTGCGGCTTGCCCACCGAGCCGATCCTGTCCCAGGAATTCTCCGGCGCGGCGAGGAAGGCGGTCGGGCCGGTCTCGGTCATGCCCATGCCGTTGCAGACCCGAAGGCCGAGGCCGCGGCAGCGCAGGGCGAGCGCGTCGGGCATCGGCGCTCCGCCGCAGCCCCAGTGGCGGACCGAGCCCAGCGGCAGATCGGCGAAGCCGGGATGGTCGATCAGCGCCTGGTAGACGGTCGGAACGGCGAAGAAGGTGTCGATCCGCCGCGCCTCGAGCAGCCGAGCCACCGATTCCGCCTCGAAGCCCGGCAGGAGCAGCACCCGTCCGCCCTGGAGCAGGGTCGGAAGGGCGTGGAGGTTGATCCCGGCGGTGTGGAAATGGGGGAGGAAGGTCAGCGTCGTGTCGGCCGCTCCGAGGCCGAGCGCGGTGCCGATGTTGACCAGGTTCGCGAGCGCCATGCCGTAGGTGTAGATGACGCCCTTGGGCCGGCCGGTGGTGCCGGACGTGTAGAGCAGGTACCAGATGCCGTCGGCCGCCCAGCGGCTCCGGCGCGGGGCGGGGGCGGCGGCGTCGACCCGCGCATCGTAGCCGTCGTCGAGGTCCAGCGCCGCCGGCGGAGCGGCGAGCCGGCGAACGGCCGCCCGGTCCTCGCCGCCGTGGAGGAGGAGGCGGGGCGCCGAATCGGCGATCAGCGGGTCGAGCTCGGCCGGCGGCATCCGCCAGTTCAGGGGCACGAGGATCGCACCGAGGCGGGCGCAGGCGAACAGGGCCTCGAAGAAGGCGATCCGGTTGCGGCTGAGGATCGCGACCCGGTCGCCGTCGCCGACGCCCTGCGCGGCGAACAGGCCCGCGGTCCGGGCGGCGCGCGCCTCGAGCGCGGCATAGGTGAGGATGCGGCCGGTCGCCACCTCCTCGAGCGCGACGCAGGCCGGGGTCAGCTCGGCGCGGCGGCCGATCAGGTCGGGCAGGTCGGCGATCATCGCTTCCTCAGCCCCTCGGAGACCAGCTCGATGGCGATGTCGGCGACCTCGGCCGGCGACAAATCCTCGTCCCACAGGCCGTAGCGCATTCCGAGGAAGACGCTCATCCCGATCAGCGCCCAGCCGCGCGCCTCGTCCTCGCGGGCGCCGTGGCCGCCGTCGGCGATCTCGCCCCGCTCGCGCGCTCCGGCGAGATTGCGGCGATAGGCGTCGGCGAAGGAGAGATAATGCTCGCGATAGACGTCGTGGGCGACGAACTGCGCCTCCTCGATGATCCGGTAGAGCTCGGGATGGCGGCGGGTGAAGGCGATGAACGCCTCGAGCCCGATCCGCTCGGCGGCGAGCCGGTCCGGAGCGCCCTTGACCGCTTCGGCGACATGGGCGCGGGTCGCCCGGCTCATGTCGAGGACGAGGGCGCGGAACACTTCCTCCTTGCTCTCGAAATAGGTGTAGAAGGTGCCGAGCGCGACTCCGGCGCGGCGGGTGATTCCGGTGATCGCGGCCTCGTGGAAGCCGCGCTCGCCGAACTCGGCCGCCGCCGCCTCGATCAGCCGGCGAAGGGTCTTGCGTCCGCGCTCGGTGCGCGGCTCCTTGTCGGCATTGCCGATCGCGGTCGCCATGGGCTCTCCCTCGGACGAAAGTTGAACGCAATTTCAGCTTTGCGCAAGTTCGGCTTCGATCCTGCGGATCTGAGTGGGGGCGGCGGGGAGGTAGAGGCGGCCGGTGTGGCTGTAGTCCCCGGGATCGAGGAAGGTGAGGAAGCCGGGCAGAAGGGCGCGGCCGACCCGCTTCCCGTAGAGCGAGCTGCCGACGACGATCTCGTCCGGGCCGGCGACCAGGCCGCGGGTCCACAGCGCGTCGATCTTGCGGGTCTCGCCGGGCAGGAACGCGATCTCGCCGAGCGGCGAGAGGCAGGTCAGAAGCCGTCCGTCCGGCAGCGGCGCGATGTCGTGGCAGCCGTTGCAGGGCAGCACGGTGCGGGAGCGCTCGCGGAATTGCCGGTCGAATTCGACGATCTCGCTCGGCCGCCGGCGAGGCTGGTTGTGGAGCATCACCCAGACCGTGTCGGCGGTTCCGGCGATCGAATTGAGATGGGCGTAGCCCGGCCCGGCCCGCTCGGCGGGAGGAAGGATCCGGTGCTCGCCGGCCGCAGTCCAGTCGCGGCCATATTCCAGGATCCGCTGGTTGGGCGTGTCGACGATGAAAAAGGCATGGTCGAAGAAGTCCAGCTGGTGGCAATTGGGGTCGAGCCCCCTCGCGACGATGCCGAGCTCGAGCAGGGCGGCGCCTTGCCAGCGGTAATGGACGATCCGCCCCGAAAGCGGCTCGGGCTCGCCCGGCCCGGGATCGTGGCGGAAGGCGAAGACGTCGCTCCCCACGCAGGCGATGCCGAAGAAGGCGCCTTCGACGAGCAGCCGCCAATCGTCGCGGGTGGCGAGATAGAGGCCTTGCCGGGATGCAACGAGATAGGCGCTCCGAGTCATCGGCGCGCCGGCGTCCGGGCCGAACTCCCTTGTTGGTCGAGCCGGACCTGGCATCGCCGCCCGGCACCGACAATTGCGCGGCGTCGGCCCATCAGCCGCGCGCGGTGAAGACGTGGGCCGACATGGCGCAGTCGACCGGGTCGCCGCAGCGGCGGACCAGGGCGGCGACGGCGGCTTCGGTGGCTTCGGCGAGCCGATCGGGCGCCCGCGCCTCGATCTCGGCGCGCAGTGGCGACCCCTGGCAGAGGCCGGGAGCCAGATCGCCCGCCGAGCCCCGGCTGCGCTTCGCCACCGTTTCCACGGCGACGGCGGCGAATCCCGCGGCGGTCAGGTCGGACTCGATGCGGGCTCGGTCGTGATATCCGAATGGGACCCGGGCGAGGAATCCGGGCGGATCGTCGGGGAACAAGGCGGCGACCGCCTCGGCGACGGCCTGCGAGGCAGGGTTCGCTTCCAGCCGGTCCCACACGTTGAACAGCAAGGCTCCCCCCGGCGCCAGCACTCGCCTCGCTTCGCGATAGGCGGCGATACGGTCGGGGAAGAACATGGCGCCGAACTGGCAGACGACGAGGTCGAAGCCCGCATCGGCAAAGGGAAGCGACTGGGCGTCCGCCGGAGCGAAGGTGACGAGCGGCGAATCGAGATTGCCCGCCGCCACTCTAAGCATGTCCGGATTGAGGTCCGTCGCGACGATCTCCGCCTCCGGCAGCGCCCGGGCGAGGGCGGCGGTGACGATCCCGGTGCCGGCGGCGGTCTCGAGGATCCGGCGGGCCCCGACGGCCTGCGCCCGAAGCGCCAGATCCTCGGCATAGGGCTCGAACAGGAAGGGCCCGAGGCAGCGATGATAAAATTCCGGGATCGACCCGGCGAAGGCACTGTCGGGGGCGACCATGGCGAGGGTCTAGGGAGGCGCTATCCGTCTGTCGAGCGCGACGGCAGCGGCAGCAGGTCGTGGCGGATGCTGACGAAGCGGGCGGCGAGCCGGATCTCGGCGAGGAAGAGGGTGAGGCCGACGATGAGCAGGCTCATCGCGACGATGAACAGGACGGCGATCGGCCGGGCGACGGCGATCTTGGCGAGATCGGCGACGAACAGGATCGCGATCACCAGGCAGACGAACAGGGCGCTTGCGGTGATGGCGGTGATGGCGAAATTCACGATCCGCATCCGCCGGATGATGATGAGCAATTCCTCGCTGGCGCGCTCTCTCGTGGCCTCGTCGAAGGAAGCGAAATCATGCTCGAGGCTCCGGCCGCGGTCGACGACCCGGGCGAGGCGCTGGGCGAGCACGTTCAACAGGCCGGCGATTCCGGTGAGCAGAAAGACGGGCGCGATGGCCAGCTGGATGAGGTGGGCGATGGTCGAGACGGGAAGGGTCTGGTCCATGCCGCGGGTCACACGCGCCTTGCCGGGAAGTGTCAAGGGCCGGCGAAAGCGCTTCCCTCCCCCTCCCCGCCGCCGCTATGGCGCGCCGACCATGTCAGCCGCCTCCGCCCGTTCCCGTTCCCGCTCCGCCGCCCGCCTCGCCGCCGTGCAGGCGCTCTACCAGCGCGAGATGGAGGAGACTCCGGTCGCCAAGCTGCTCCACGAATTCCATCACCACCGGCTCGGCGCGACGATCGAGGGGGTCGAATATGCCGATGCCGAGGTCGACTTCTTCGACGATCTCGTGAGCGGAGTCGCAGCGCGCGAGGCGGAGCTCGACGCCGCGATCTCCGCCCGGCTCGCGCCGGACTGGCCCCTTCACCGGCTCGACCGGCCGATGCGCCAGATCCTGCGCGCCGGCGCCTACGAGCTCGCCGCCCGGATCGACGTTCCGACCGGAAGCGTCATCTCCGAATATGTCGACGTCGCCAAGGCCTTCTACGGCCAGAAGGAAGCGGGCTTCGTCAACGGCCTCCTCGACTCGGTCGCCAAGGACGTGCGGAAAAGCTGATCCTCCCCATGCGGAGCATGGGGAGGGGGACCAGGCGAAGCCTGGTGGAGGGGTCTTGGCCCAGACTGCTCCAGCTAACCCCACCACCACCCTTCGGGTGGTCCCCCTCCCCACCGCTTCGCGGTAGGGAGGATAAATGAGCGAATCCGCCTTCATCGATTCTCTGCGCGCATTGGCGACGCACCCCGCCGCCCGCGGCTTGGCCGACGACGCCGCCGTCCTCGAAATCGGCGGCCGCTCCTTGGTCCTCACCCACGACATGCTGGTCGAGGGCGTCCACTACCTCCCCGACGACCCGCCAGGCGACGTCGGCTGGAAGCTGGTCGCCGTGAACCTCTCCGATCTCGCCGCCAAGGGCGCCCGGCCGGTCGGGGTGCTGCTCGGCTACAGCCTCGGTGAGGAGGAATGGGATGCCGGGTTCGTCACCGGCCTCGGCACCGCGCTCGGAGCGTTCGGCATTCCGCTGCTCGGCGGGGATACCGTGCGCGGAGCGGGCGCCAGGACGCTGGCGCTGACCGCGATCGGCGAGGCGATGGGGCCGGTGCCGTCGCGAGCCGGCGGCAAAGCGGGCGACCATCTCTGGGTCAGCGGCACGATCGGCGATGCCGGCGCCGGCCTTCGCGGCCTCAGTCCGGCGCTGGTCGAGCGCTACCGCAACCCGCGGCCCCGGCTCGAGGCGGGGGAGAGGCTGGCGCCGCTGGTCGGAGCGATGATGGACGTGTCGGACGGGCTGCTGATCGACGCTTCGCGCCTCGCGCAAGCCAGCGGGGTCGCAGCCGCGATCGACCTCGCCCTGATCCCGCTCTCGCAGGCCTATCTGGCGGCTCTCGGCGACGGTCGCGACGCTCGGCTCGAGGCGGCGACCGCCGGCGACGATTACGAATTGCTGTTCGCCGCCGAAGCCGGGCGCGCGGCGGAGATCCTCGCTTTGGAGGACGAGCTTGGCCTGCCGCTGAGCCGCATCGGCTTTCTGGACGAGGGGGCCGGCCTGACCCTTACCGAGGCCGGCGAAGCGCTGCCGCCGCCGCCGCGGCTGGGCTGGGAACATCGTTGACGGCAGGGGTTGAACGAGCCTCGCGTTCTTTTTATGTTCTAAGACTTGCTCGAGTTGGGAGCGGCTTCATGCCCTTTTCCGCCGACATTCCTGGACTGCCTGGCGCCGCACCGCACGCTCCACTGAAAACATTGGATTTTGCGGGGCGAGATGAGGGTCTTTTGTGTCTTTTGCGATTGGGCCCGCGAACTCGCGTCGGGTGCGGAAGACCGCGATTCCGTGTCAAACTCGTCCAAGTCATCCACTTCGGTCCGGTTTGCAGGCGGGCCCGGCGGCCGAAGCGGCGGCGGACGGTTGAATCCCGCGCCCAAGCCCCCTAAAGGGCGCGGCACATCCGGGCGCGTTCGCGCCGGGGCCGTTGGCCTGCCCGGCTCAGCATCAAAGGGGAAGGAATCTTTCAATGGAAGTCGTGCTCATTGCCATAGCCTGCGGAATCGTCGCAGTGCTCTACGGCATTCTCACCAGCCTCCAGGTGCTGAAATCCCCGGCCGGCAATGAGCGCATGGTCGCGGTCGCCACCGCCATCCAGGAAGGCGCCAACGCCTATCTGCGCCGCCAGTACATCACGATCGCCGTCGTGGGCGTCGTCGTCGCGGCCCTGGTCTTCCTCTTCCTCGGGCCGATCGAGGCCGGCGGCTTCGTCATCGGCGCATTGCTCTCGGGCGCGGCCGGCTTCATCGGAATGAACATCTCGGTCCGGGCCAACGTCCGCACCGCCGAGGCCGCCCGAACCAGCCTCCAGCGCGGCCTCACCGTCGCCTTCCGGGCGGGCGCGATCACCGGCATGCTCGTCGCGGGCCTCGCCCTCCTCGCCATCGCGGTCTTCTTCTACATCCTGGTCGGAGCGATGGGCCTCGCCCCGAACGACCGCCAGGTCATCGACGCCCTCGTCTCCCTCGCCTTCGGCGCCTCACTGATCTCGATCTTCGCCCGTCTCGGCGGCGGCATCTTCACCAAGGCCGCCGACGTCGGCGCCGACCTCGTCGGCAAGGTCGAGGCCGGAATCCCCGAGGACGACCCCCGCAACCCGGCCGTCATCGCCGACAATGTCGGCGACAATGTCGGCGACTGCGCCGGAATGGCCGCCGACCTGTTCGAGACCTATGTCGTCACCGTCGGCGCCACCATGGTGCTTATCGCCCTTCTCGTGAGCGGAAGCCCCGAGCAGATGCTGGCCCTGATGAGCCTTCCGCTGATCATCGGCGGCGTCTGCATCATCACCTCGATCATCGGCACCTATCTCGTCCGCCTGGGCTCCAAGCAGTCGATCATGGGCGCCCTCTACAAGGGCTTCTGGACGACCGCGGTGCTTTCGATCCCGGCCATCTTCTACGTGATGTGGCAGACTCTCGGCGGCGACATGAACGCCGTCATCGGCAGCGCCCGGGAAGCGGCCGGCACCGACGTCGCGACCGACGTCGCCAGCACCGCCGTCGGCGGCGGCTTCACCGGCATGGACCTGTTCTGGTGCTCGCTGGTCGGCCTCGCCGTCACCGGCCTGATCGTCTGGATCACGGAATATTACACCGGCACCAACTACCGGCCGGTCCGCTCGATCGCCAAATCCTCGCAGACGGGCCACGGCACCAACGTCATCCAGGGCCTGGCGATCAGCCTCGAATCCACGGCTCTCCCGACCCTCGTCATCTGCGTCGGCATCATCGTCTCCTACCAGTTCGCCGGCCTCATCGGGATCGCCTTCGCGGCGACCGCGATGCTCGCGCTCGCCGGAATGGTCGTCGCCCTCGACGCCTACGGCCCGGTCACCGACAATGCCGGCGGAATCGCCGAGATGGCCGGGATGGAGGAGGACGTGCGCACCC
Organism: Allosphingosinicella sp.; assembly: GCA_036388575.1. Taxonomy (GTDB): domain Bacteria; phylum Pseudomonadota; class Alphaproteobacteria; order Sphingomonadales; family Sphingomonadaceae; genus Allosphingosinicella. The sequence goes on along the minus strand of DASVRO010000012.1, from coordinate 30,460 downwards.
GCACCGACGCCCTCGACGCCGTCGGCAACACCACCAAGGCGGTGACCAAGGGCTACGCGATCGGCTCGGCCGCGCTCGGCGCGCTGGTGCTGTTCGGCGCCTATACGGAGGACCTCAAGCATTATGCCGGCGAGCTCGGCATCGGTGCCGGCGGAATCGATTTCGCCCTGTCCAACCCGTATGTGGTCGTCGGCCTGCTGCTCGGCGCCCTTCTGCCCTATCTGTTCGGGGCGATGGGGATGACCGCGGTCGGCCGCGCGGCGGGCAACGTCGTGCTCGACGTGCGCGAGCAGTTCCGCACCAACCCGGGCATCATGGACGGCACCTCGAGGCCCGATTACGCCCGCACCGTCGACCTCGTCACCAAGGCCGCGATCAAGGAGATGATCATCCCGTCGCTGCTTCCGGTGCTGGCTCCGATCGTCGTCTTCTTCGCGATCTCGGCGGTCGCCGGACGCGAGCAGGGCTTCGCCGCGCTGGGCGCGCTGCTCCTCGGCGTCATCGTCTCCGGCCTGTTCGTCGCCATCTCGATGACCTCGGGCGGCGGCGCCTGGGACAATGCCAAGAAGTATATCGAGGACGGCAATTACGGCGGCAAGGGCTCGGAAGCCCACAAGGCCGCCGTCACCGGCGACACGGTCGGCGATCCCTACAAGGATACGGCCGGCCCGGCGGTCAACCCGATGATCAAGATCACCAACATCGTCGCCCTGCTGCTTCTGGCGGCGCTGGCCGGCGGCGGCGGCTGATCGCGCTTCCTTCGCAGCGAAGAGCCCCGTCCGGAATGTCCGGGCGGGGCTTTTTGTTGCGGTTTGCGCGGCTTGCAGGATGATGGCGGCCCGCTACGGTCCGCTCCGGGGGTGAACATGCGCAGATCGATCGTCGCGGCCGCGGCCGCCTTCCTCGCCGGCGGCGCGGCGCCGGCCGCTCCGCCGCCGGCCATTCCGGCCGAGGCGTTCGGGGCGTTGGCTTCCTTCGCCTCTCCGAGGATATCGCCCGACGGCCAGCGGGTGCTGGCCACCGCCGACGTCGACGGCCGCAAGGCGATCATCGTCTACCGGCTCGATTCGGCCGACGGCCGCTATACGAGGATCAACCTCGGCGAGCTCGAGGCGACCGGCGCGCGCTGGGCCGGCACCGGCCGGATCTTGCTCACCGTCTTCGGCAAGACGCTCCACCAGGGCGTCGAGGTGCCGATGAGCCGGCATTTCGCCTACGATCTCGACACCGGCAAGATGCGCGCGCTGGGCGGGGCCCGGATCGGAGGGCTGTGGGGCGGCGAGCTGATCCACGTCGACCCGCAGGGCGCTTTCGCGCTGATCGCGGCCCAACCGACGGTGTGGTCCGCTCCCGCCGTGCTCCGCGTCGACCTGGCGAGCGGCGATTCGAAGGAGATCGTGGCTCCCGAATCGGGCGTCTGGGACTGGTATGCGGATTCGAGCGGAGCGGTGCGCGCCGGCCTCGGCGTCCGGGGCGACCGCTGGTTCCTCCTCTACCGGGACAAGGAGAGCGGGCGCTTTCGCCGCACCGAGGCGAAGCGGGCGCTCGCCCAGTCGGTGACCGAGCTCGATCATCTGCTGCCGGTCGCCGGCAGCGACAAGGGCTATGCGGTCGCCAACAAGGCGACCGGACGCTACGGCGTGTACAGCTACGACTTCGCCACCGACACCGTGGGCGAGCCCGTGTTCGAGCATGGCGAGGTGGACGTCGAAGCGGTCGCCTACTCGCCCCGCACGGGCGAGCCCGACTCGATCCTCTACGCCGACGACCGCGACCGGATCTTCTGGATCGATCCGGAGATGCGCGCGGTCCAGGCCCGGATCGACAAGGCCCTGCCCGATGCCGTCAACCGAATCGTCTCGCGCGACGCCGCGGACAAGAGGATGATCGTCTGGTCGACCGGCGCCGCCAATCCGGGCACCTATTACCTCTACGACCGAACGACCCGGGCGATGAGCGAGCTCGCCAGGCCCTATGGCGCGCTCGAGGGGAAGACGCTCGCCGCAGTCGAGGCGGTGCGCTATCCGGCCCGCGACGGCCTCGTCATTCCCGCCTATCTCACGAAGCCGCCGGGGCGCTCCGAACAGGCGCTGCCGCTGATCGTGATGCCCCATGGCGGCCCCTTCGCCCGCGACAAATGGGCCTATGATGCATGGGCCCAGTTCCTCGCCAATCGCGGCTATGTCGTCCTTCAGCCCAATTTCCGCGGCTCGACCGGCTACGGCAAGGCCTTCGTCGAGGCGGCCTCCGGCCAATATGGCCGCAAGATGCAGGACGATCTGGACGACGGCGTCCGCTGGCTGGCCGGCCGCGGCCTGGTCGATCCGAAGCGGGTCTGCATCATGGGCGCGTCCTACGGCGGCTATGCGGCGATGTGGGCGGCGGCCCGCAACCCGGACATCTACCGGTGCGCGATCAGCTTCGCCGGGATCTCCGAGGTGCGAACGATGCTGCGCTACGATCCGTCGACCGGGATCGCCCGCCGCTACTACAAGGACTGGCGCGACCGGATCCGCGGCGAGGAAGGGTTCGATCTGGGCGCCGTCTCCCCGTTGAATCGTGCCGCCGCCATCCGGGTGCCGCTGCTGATCGCCCATGGCGATGAGGACCATGTCGTCCCCGTCGCCCAGTCGCGCAACATGCACGAGGCTATGCGGCGGGCGAAGATCGAGCACGAATTCGTCGTCTATCCCGGTGAAGGTCACGGCTTCGACAAGGCGGCCAACTCGATCGACTTCCTGAAGCGGGTCGAATCCTTCCTGGCGCGCCACAACCCCTCCTGAGCCCGCCGGCTCCGACAAGTTGCACTTCCCGTTGGATTTCAGCTATACACCTCGTTTCAAACGCTTTTCAGTGGGGCTGCTTAAGCAGGTGAAAAACATCCCGGAGAGGTATAATCCTGCCGCCTGAGCTGCTCGCATCCTCGGGGGATTGAGCATGGCGCGAACGATGCTGAAGCTGGCGGCCGCGGCGCTGCTGGTTTCGCTTGCTTCGAGCCCGGCCTATCCGCAGCAGCAGCAGCAGCAGCAGCAGCAGCAGCAGCAGCAGCAGCCGGCGCCGCCGCCGCTCATCCCGGCCGAGGCGTTCGGCGCGCTGCCCTTCTTCACCGGCCCCGAGATCTCGCCCGACGGCACCCGCCTCGTCGCCGGCTCGGTAGTGGACGGCCGCAAGGCGGTGGTGCTGGCCGACCTCACCAGGCCCGGTTACGCGCTCGCCAGGATCGACCTTTCCGAGAAGTTCGAGATGCTGTGGGCGCGCTGGGCCGGCGATCGGCGGGTGCTGATGAGCCTGGTCATCCCGACCCGGCTGTACGGCGCCGAGATCCGGACCAGCCGGCTGTTCCTGTTCGACGTGGGCACCCGCAAGGTCAGTCCGCTCGACGGCAAGATCGGCGGCATCGACGGCGACGACGTCATCCATGTCGATCCGCAGGGGCGCTACATCCTGCTGTCGGCGCAGCGCTCGATCTTCGAGACCCCGGCGGTTCTCCACGTCGATCTCGACACCCTGAAGGCGACCCAGCTGGTCAAGCCCTATCCGGGCGTGTGGAGCTGGTATGCCGATCGCGACGGCACCGTCCGGGCCGGCCTCGGCACCGAGGGCGGGCGCTGGTGGCTCTTCTACCGGGAGACCGCCCGGTCCGGCTTCAAGAAGATCGCCACCGGCCGCCGGCCCGACAACCAGAGCCTGACCGAGGTCGAGAAGCTGCTCCCCGTCGCCGGCAGCGACAAGGGCTATGCGATCGCCAACAAGGCGACCGGCCGCTACGGCGTCTACCGCTACGATTTCGTCACCGACGCGCTCGGCGAACCGGTGTTCGAGCATCCCGAGGTCGACGTCGATTCGGTCGGCTTCTCGCCGCGCACCGGCGACCCCGACTCCGTCTCCTACGCCGACGACCGCGACCGGATCGCCTGGCTCGACCCGGCGATGAAGTCGGTCCAGGCGCGGCTCGACCGGCTGCTTCCGGGCGCGGTCAATCGGATCGTCTCGCGCGACGCGCTCGACCGGCGGATGGTGGTCTGGTCGGGCGGCGCCTCCGACCCCGGAACCTATTACGTCTTCGACCGGGTCAAGGGTGAGCTTCGCGAGCTGGCGAGGCCCTATGCGGCGCTCGACGGCCTCGCGCTCGCGCCGGTGCGCACGGTGCGCTACGCCGCCCGCGACGGCCTCCCGATCCCGGCCTATCTGACCCTGCCGCTCGGCCGTCCGGCCGAGGGCCTGCCGCTGATCGTCATGCCGCACGGCGGACCGTTCATCCGCGACAAATGGACCTACGATCCCTGGGCCCAGTTCCTCGCCAACCGCGGCTATGCCGTCCTCCAGCCCAATTTCCGCGGCTCGACCGGCTACGGCAAGGCCTTCGTCGAAGCGGCGTCGGGCCAGTTCGGCCGCAAGATGCAGGACGATCTCGACGACGGCGCCAAATGGCTCGCCGGGCGCGGCATCGTCGACCCGAAGCGGGTGTGCATCCTCGGCGCGTCCTACGGCGGCTATGCGGCGATGTGGGCGGCGGTTCGCAACCCCGACATCTACCGCTGCGCGATCAGCTTTGCCGGCATATCGGACGTCGCGGCAATGCTCCGCTTCGACCGCTCGCAATGGATCGCCCAGCGCTACTATCGCGACTGGCGCGACCGGATCCGCGGCGAGGGCGGCTTCGACCTCGCCAGGGTCTCGCCGCTCGCCCGCGCCGGCGAGATCCGCATCCCCCTGCTCATCGCCCACGGCCAGAAGGACGGCAACGTCCCCTTCGCCCAGTCGAAGAAGCTGCACGAGGCGCTGCTCAGGGCGCGGGTCGACCACGAGTTCGTCGTCTATCCCGAGGAGGGCCACGGCTTTGCCAGGGTCGAGGATTCGGTCGACTTCCTGAAGCGGATCGAGCGCTTCCTGGCGAAGCACAATCCGGCCGGCTGAGCCTGTCCGGAAGCGGACACCGGGCCGTCCGCTTCCGTCCGCTAAGTGTCGGTGTAAATTCCCAACATTTGATGTGGCTGTTTAGGTCGGGTTCATCCTCCGATTCGTGAAATGGCGGTTTTCAGCCGTTTTCAGAGTTTGGCACGCCCCGTGCAAACTTTGCTGGCATGGTCGACGGATGGTCCGCCGGCCGGTTCAGGGAGACACAAAATGACCTTCAATCTCAACATCCAGCAGTTCCTGGTTTCCGCCGTCGGCGCGCTCTTCGCCGCGACCCTGTTCGTCACCGCCGCCGTCGGCCCGGCCGGTCAGCTCATCTGACCGTCCGGCCCGAACGGGCAAGGAAAACGAACTCGAACCAAGGAAGGAAAGGCCCAATGAACGGACCTTTCACCCTCGACAGAGCCAATGGCAAAGTGATGGGCGTCTGCGCCGGCCTCGCCGATGCGACGGGAGCCGACGCAACGCTCATCCGCCTGGCCGCGCTGCTCAGCCTCGTCGTGCTGGGGCCGGTCGCGATCCTCTTCTACCTCGTCGCCGGCTGGGTCGCCCCCGAGCGCGGCTGACGCCGAGCAGGCCGGGACAGGATCGCGCGGTACGGCGCGAGCGCTCCGGCATCCCCATCGCCTCTATCGTTTATACGATTTCCCACTGCCTTGCCGCCGGTCGGCGGACGGAAAAGGGTGACGGCGCTTCGATTCGTCGCTAGAAATGGCTTCTGCGGAAGGAGAGTGGCTGGATGGAAGGGCTTGAGCTTGGGACCGTCGTCCTGGTGAGCTCGCTGGTGTTCGCCGGGCTCGCCTTACCGGTCACCATCATCTCCCTGCACCAGCGCAAGCGCCGTGCCCACGAGCGCGCCATGGGCGCCCGCCGCAAGGAAAAGATCCGCCTCTGATTCCTCCCGAAAGGGACCGGAAGCGTGGCTCGAAAAGCGCGCCGGCAATTTTTTTTGACCCTCCCCGCCCTCGATTCGCCGCCGCCGGCGAACGGCTCGTCGCCGCAGATTTCCGCGCTTTTCGGGCGGTTTGGCGAGGCCTCGGGCGTCGGCTCGCCGGCTCCGTTCATCTTAAAGCCATGAAACTCTTCAGACTCGTCGCTCGTTAGGGCCGCAAGTGAGTGAAAAGGGAGCCAAAGTAATGGCGACGAGTATCCTTGAGGCCCGTGGCGGCTGCATCATCCCGCAGGCCGATCAGCGCGGCTATCATATCGTGTACCGCGAGCATGAGACGAACTATTGCCCCGGCTGCGGCCGGACCCACTGGTATATCGGCCGGTCGATGGCGGAATGTGCTTTCTGCACGACCGCCCTGCCGCTCGAGAACGCTCCGATGATTGCCGGCGGCGCCATCGTTCGTACCATCCGCCGCCCCGTCTTCGGTGCCGGCGACCACGCCTACGCGGCCTGAAATCGCTGGCGGCGCCTTCATGGCGGCCGCCGTCGCGCCGGCCCCTTATTTCCATACGCGAGGGGCCGGCGCGTAATTTCGACGTGAAGAAGGGGACAGTCGCCCGGCTGTCCCCTTCTTCACGTCCCGGACGGCGGACCCGCTGTCCGATCCTGCAAGGTCTGTGTTCCTGGGTCCCGGCCTTCGCCGAGATGACGATCAGATGACGGTCAGGGCGTCACCTTCCGCACCGGCACCTGCGCATTGCAGACGTCGACTCCGCCGGCCGGGCGCTGGAAGAACTCGCCGCCGCGGTTGGCGCGGCCGGTGACGAACTGGCTGAAGGCGAGGCTGTCCGACCGCATCGCCTCATAGGCCGGTCGCTCGCCGGCGGGGATGTCGGCGGCAAGCCGGGCGCGGGCGATCGGGATCGCCGAAGCGGGATCCTTGTAGAAGCCCAGCGCCTCGGTGCCGCGAGGGCGCGCCGACAGCAGCGCCATCCCCTCCACCACCCGGCCGATCACCGCGATGTTGAGATCGAGGTGGCGCGGCGCGTGGCCGATCACCGCGTAGAGCTCGCCGCCGGTACCGGTATCGGGCGCGAGGTCGCGGCCGACCCCGACATAGGAATAGCAATGGGTGAGCCAGGCGCGGCCCTCCTCCGGATCGTAGGCGACCGGCCAGCCGTCGGCATGGCCGACCATCGGCGCATAGCTGTCCGGAAAGCCGAGCGGGCGGACCTGGAGGCCGGCGAGGTCGCGGTGATATTCGGCCGGCGGCTGCCGCACCACTCCGGCCGGAAGCTCAGTCTTCGCGTCGCCATTGCCCCATTGGGCGACGTAATTGTCCTGGACCCGGTAGATTCCGGCGCCGTTCCACCAGCCTGCCCGGGCGAAGGCGCGGACGTTGGCGACGTGGACGGGGGCGAAGCCGGGCGCCAGCTCGATGACGATCCGGCCGCCTTCCTTCAGCTCGATGACGAGCAGGTCGGCGGGGTTGACCGGGCGCCAGGCCTCGGCGGGAGCTTCCTGAACGACCTTGTTGGGATCCGGAGCGTCGACGACCGGCGCCGGGCGCCAGAAGGAATAGCGCGAATTCGCCGCGGGCTCGGAGCTAGCCGGCGAGTCCGGGGCGGTCGCGCAGGCGGCGAGGCAGGAGGCGGCGAGGACGGCGAACGGGGCAGGGCGCATCGGCTTCTTCCTCCTTGGAGCGCGTCTAACTGACCCAAGCCCGCGCCGCGGGCAAGCGTCACCGGAAAACCACAGGGCCGCGCAAAGCAGGGTTTATTTATCAGATCACGGAACCGGCCGGCGGCGCTGCGATTTAACTCAGGTTAGCTGAATGGCCAGATGCGGCTGGCGAAGGGGCGAAAGAGCCAGAAATGACCGATATTCGCGCCGCTGCCGGCCTGCACAGTGCTTTTGCCTCGCTCGACCCCGAGCCGCTGCTTGCCGCCCCGCCCGCCCTGATCGAGTTCCTGCCGGTCGCCGTCTATGCCTGCGACGCCGGCGGACGCCTTTGCTGGTTCAACGCCCGCGCCTCGGCGATCTGGGGCCGGGTGCCGCAGGCCGGCGAAAAAGCCGACGGCCTGTGGGGCTCGAGCCGGGTCTACGATCTCGACGGCGGCGTCGTCGCTCAGGAGGAATCGCCGACGGCGCTTGCCCTGCGCACCGGCCGGCCGGTGGAAGGCCGAACCGCCGTCGTCGAACGTCCGGACGGCAGCCGGCTGGCCGCGACGGTGCATGTCACGGCACTGGCCGACTCGGCCGGGAACGTCGTCGGCGCGATCACCTGCTTCAGCGACGTCACCGAGCGATTGCAGGAGGAGCGCGCCGCCCGCGACAGCGAGCGGCAGCTGCGCGAGATCCTCGATGCGCTTCCGGTCGCTCTCTATACGACCGACGCCGAAGGGCGGATCACCTATTTCAACGAAGCCGCCGTCGAGCTTTCCGGGCGCCGACCGCAGCTCGGCGAGGACAAATGGTGCGTCACCTGGAAGCTGTTCCGGCCCGACGGCACTCCGCTCGCCCATGACGAATGCCCGATGGCGGCCGCTCTGAAGGAGAAGCGCGCGGTGCGCGGCGCCGAGGCGGTGGCCGAGCGCCCCGACGGCAGCCGGGTCCCGTTCATCCCCTATCCGACGCCGCTGCTCGACGGAGCGGGAAAGCTGGCCGGCGCGGTCAACGTCCTCGTCGACATCGGCCACCGCAAGGAAGCCGAGAGCCGGCAGCGCCTGCTCTTCGCCGAGCTCAACCACCGCATCAAGAACAACATGCAGACGCTCTACGCCCTGCTCGCTTCGACCCGGCGCGAGACGCGCAGCGACGACGCCCGCAACGCCCTAGACGAAGCGGCCCGGCGGGTCGCGGCGATGGCGGCTGCCCAGACCGCGCTCTACCAGTCCGACAATCTCAGCCGCTTCGACAGCGGCGACTTCATGGCGTCGGTTTGCGCGGCGGCCCGGGCCGGCCGCGGCGACGGCCTCGAGCTCCATTTCCATACCCGTGCCGGAACGCTCGCGAACGACGTCGCCGTGCCGCTCGCGCTGATCCTCAACGAGCTGATCGCCAACGCGGCCGAACATGGCGGGGGCGCCGACGGCCACAGCTCGGTCGGGATCTGCCTGGTCGAGGAGGAAGGCGGCTTCGTCCTGATCGTCGAGGACCAAGGACCCGGCTTCGAGCTGAGCGAGGTCCGCCGCCGCTCTTCGGGGCTCGGCCTGGTGACCGGCCTCGCCCGCCAGATGGGTGGAAGCTTCCGGGTCGAGAGCGGCCCCGGAGCGCGCTGCGTGCTGGAATTCCCGGCCCCGGCGATCCTTCCGGCCTGAGGGTGCCGGCGGCATGTTCACACGTCCCCGGACGGGCGCTGAAGGCGTGCTGATCGAAGGAGCCGGAGGCGCGGCCGAATCGGCCTCGCCGGAGCCGCTCGAATCCGTCGCCAGGCCCTGCATCCTTGTCGTCGAGGACGATTTCCTCGTCGGAATGGAGGTCGAATCGGGGCTTGAGGATGCCGGCTACGAGGTGGCCGGACCGGCGGCGACCGCGGAGGAGGCGGTCGAGCTGGCCGCTTCGCGCCGCCCGGCCCTGGTCGTCATGGACATCCGCCTCGCCAGCAAGCGGGACGGGATCGACGCCGCGCTCGAGATATTCGAGACGCTCGGCATCCGCTCGCTCTTCGCCTCGGCCCATGTCGACTCGCAGGTGCGCGCCCGCGCCGAGGCGGCGCGGCCGCTCGGCTGGGTCGCCAAGCCCTATCGAGTCGAGACTCTGCTGGCCGCGGTCGGCGAGGCGCTGAACGAGGTTTGACTCCGCCTCCGCCCGATTCAGGGATGGGCGTCGCTCGACCAGTCGACCACCTCCCAGCCTTCCGCCCGGGCCAGCCTGACCAGCCTCGAATGGGCGTTGGCGGCGACCGCCTCGTCGGCCCAGCGGTGGACGTGATGGTCCGAGACGTGATCGGAGTAGAAGCGGATATGGACGGCCTCGCGGTCGAGCCCCTCGCGCTGCAGCCAGGCGAGGATCATGTCCTTCTTGGCGGGGCCGTAGCAATTGGCGCCGTCGATCTTGGCGACCACGCGGCCGTTCGAATCGAGCCCCGTCTCGGTGGCGACGACGTCGTCGAAGCCGAGGCGCTTCGCGATCGCCGCGGCGTAGAGGCGGTAGGAGGCGGTCGCCATCACCAGCCGCCGGCCCGCCGCCTTGTCGGCGGCGATGGCGCGGCGCGCGCCGGGCATGATGTTGCCGGCGATCTGCTTGTCGGCGAAGCTCTCGATCACCGGCTCCAGTCGCTCCGGCGCGATGGCGCGGCCGATGAGCAGGCCGTAATTGATCTCCTTCAACCGTCCCCGGCCGACCAGCCTGGCGGCGTAGGCGAGCATCGTCAGCAGGACCACCGGCATCAGGAGCAGCCGCCAGGGCGCCAGGGCGAGCGCGGCGTGGATCAGGAACGGCGTGTAGGTCGCCCGCCGGGTGACCGTCCGGTCCATATCGTAGATGGCGAGCAGTGCCTTCATGAAACGCGTGAAGCATCAGGACCTTGCCTTGTCCAGTTGCCCGCACGGATGAATTGAAGCATGACCCGCCCATGAGCAGCGTCGCGCGTTTCACCGAAACCCTCGAAGACGGGCGCCGAGTGCTGCGTTTCCACGGCGATCTCACCCTGCCCAGGCTGGGGGTGATTCCGACTCGGCTCGAGCGCCTCAAGGGCGATGGCTTCGTCCTCGATCTGAGCAACGTCGGCCGGATGGACACGATCGGCGCCTGGCTCGTCCACCGCACGGCCCGCGCCCGGAACGGCGAGATCGTCGGCCTCGACGAGGGCCGCAGGATGCTGCTCCGCCAGGTCGAGAAAGCGGATCAGCCGGTCAAGGTCCGGCCCGATCCGCCCTCGCCCTTCGCCCGGGTGTTGGGCGAGGTGGGCAACGCCACGATGGAGGCCGGGCGAACCCTGCTCGGCCTGATCGGCTTCCTCGGAGCGATGCTGCTGTCGCTCGTCCAGGTCGTCCGCCAGCCGCGCCGCTTCCGCCTCAACGCGGTCGTCCAGCGCTTCGAGGTGGTCGGAGTGCATGCCTTCGGGATCATCGGCCTGATGAGCTTCCTGGTCGGAATCGTCATCGCCCAGCAGGGCGCGGTGCAGCTGCGCCAGTTCGGCGCCGAGATCTACACGATCAACCTCATCGGCCGCTCCTCGATCAAGGAGCTTGGAGTGCTGATGACGGCGATCATGGTCGCCGGCCGCTCGGGCTCCTCGTTCGCGGCGCAGCTGGGCTCGATGAAGCTTGCCGAGGAGGTCGACGCGATGCGCACGATCGGCGTGTCGCCGATGGAGGCGCTGGTGCTTCCGCGCGTCTTCGCGACGGTGCTGATGATGCCGCTGCTCAGCTTCTATGCGGCGATGGTCGCGATCCTCGGAGGCCTCGTCTTCTGCTGGGTCTCGCTGGAGATCCCGCCGGTCACCTTCATCCAGCGCATGCGCGAGGTGGTTCCGGTCAGCGACCTGTGGCAGCTGCTGATCAAGGCGCCGGTGTTCGGTCTGATCATCGCAATGGCCGGCTGCTTCCAGGGCATGCAGGTCAAGTCGGACGCGGAGGAGGTGGGCCTCAGGACCACTACCGCGGTCGTCCAGGCGATCTTCCTCGTCATCGTGCTCGACGCCTTCTTCGCCGTCTTCTTCACCGAGATCGGATGGCTGTGAACGAGGACGCGGATCCGATCATCGAGGTCAGGGGCCTCAACAACAGCTTCGGCGAGCAGGTCATCCATGAGGGCCTGGAGCTGGAGGTGCGCCGCGGCGAGATCCTTGGCGTGGTCGGAGGCTCGGGCACCGGCAAGTCGGTGCTGATGCGCTCGATCATCGGCCTTCAGCGGCCCGACTCCGGCGAGGTTCGGGTGTTCGAGGAGCCGATGCTCGAGCGCGACGAGGCAGAGCTCCAGCCGATCCGCAAGCGCTGGGGCATCCTCTTCCAGGGCGCGGCGCTGTTCTCGACCCTGACCGTGGCCGAGAACGTGCAGGTGCCGCTTCGGGAATTCTATCCGCGCCTTTCCGAGAAGCTGCTCGACGAGATCGCCGCCTACAAGATCGTCATGGTCGGCCTGCCCGCCGACGCCGGACCGAAATTCCCGGCGGAGCTGTCGGGGGGGATGAAGAAGCGCGCCGGAATCGCCCGGGCGCTCGCCCTCGATCCGGAGCTTCTGTTCCTCGACGAACCGACCGCCGGCCTCGATCCGATCGGAGCGGCGGCCTTCGACCAGCTCGTCCTCAACCTCAAGGACCGGCTCGGCCTCACCGTGTTCCTGATTACGCACGATCTCGACACGCTCTACGCCATCTGCGACCGTGTCGCCGTGCTCGCCGACAAAAAGGTGATCGCGGTCGGGACGATACCGGAACTGTTGGCTTTGGATCACGAATGGATACAGGAATATTTCCGGGGACCGCGCGGCCGCGCGGCCGAGGAAGCCGTGGAGGCCGAAGCGGAAGCTCGGGCCGCGGATGGACACGGGGGCACTGAGAACTGATGGAAACCCGGTCGAACCAGATCCTCGTCGGAAGCGTCGTCATGGGGGCGCTGGTCGCGCTGCTGCTGTTCATCGTCTGGCTGTCCAATGCCGGCGGCGACCAGGATCGCAAATACGACATCCTCTTCCGCCAAGCCGTCGACGGCCTCGCCAAGGGTAGCGCCGTGACCTTCTCGGGCGTGCCGGTCGGCCAGGTCGATTCGATCAACCTGATGCCTCGGACGCCGGAATTCGTCCGGGTTCGGATCACCATCGACGAGGAGACGCCGGTGCTGGTCGGCACCACGGCGACGATCAAGGGCGTCGGCTTCACCGGAGTCTCGCAGATCCAGCTCGATCCGCCGGACAACGATCCGCGCCGGCGCCGGGTGGTCCGCGAGATCACCTGCCCGGAGGTCAACCGCGAGGCGCAATGCCCTTATGGCGTTCCGATCATCCCGACCAAGCCGGGTGCGCTCGGCCAGGTGCTGGAGAGCGCTCCGGAGCTGCTCAACCGAGTCTCGACCCTGACGGCGCGGCTCACTGAATTGCTCGGCGACCGCAACCAGGCCTCGATCGCGGCCATCCTCGAAAATGTACAGGTGATCAGCCGCAACCTCGCCGAGCGTTCGGATGAGATCGCCGCCACGATGGCCGAGGCGCGGATCGCCATCCGCCAGACCGGCGCCGCGGTCGAGCAGATGGGCCAGCTCGCCGACACCTCCGACCAGATGCTGGCGCGCGACGTCCGGCCGATGATCGGCGATCTCAGGCAGACGATCCGGGCGGCCGAGACGAGCATGAACAATCTCGACGCCGCGATCGGCGACGCCCGGCCGGGCCTGCAGGCCTTCTCGAAGCAGACCATCCCCGAGGTCGGGCAACTGGTCCGCGACCTGAGGGAGATGTCCGATTCGCTGTCGCAGGTGTCGCAGCGGCTCAACCAGCAGGGCGCCGGCGGGATCATCGGCGGCCAGAAGCTGCCCGACTACAAGCCGAGGAAACAATGAGACAGATGCGCCCCGTCCTCGCCCTCGCCGCGGCCCTCGCCGTCTCCGGCTGCCTCAGCTTCGGCGCCAAGCCGCCGCCGACGCTGATGCGGCTGACCTCGGACGTCCAGCCCGGCGCGGCGGCGCGCACCGCCGGCCCGGGCTCGGCGATCACCGTCGTCCCGCCGAGCGTGCCGGCCGAGTTGAACACCCCGCGCGTTCCGGTCCGCACCGGCACGACCCAGGTCGCCTACGTCAAGGACGCGCAGTGGGTCGAGGCGCCGAACATCCTGTTCGCGCGGCTCTTGTCGTCGACGATCGCCGGCCGGACCGGCCGGGTCGTCCTCGATCCGAAGCAGTTCACCTTCGACCCCGGCCAGCGCCTCACCGGCACCCTCCAGGCCTTCGGGCTGGAGGCCGACCGGATGGAGGCGGTGATCGTCTACGACGCCGCCGTCTCGCGCGGCGAATCGGTCGAGACCCGGCGTTTCGAGGCACGGGTGCCGGTAGCGGCCCTCGACGCCGCAAGCGCTCCGGCGGCGCTCAATCAGGCGGCGAACCAGGTGGCCGCGGAGGTCGCGGCGTGGGTGGGGTAGGGCAGGGAATCTACTAGGAACAGGATAGGACTTGTAATCCGTTCTCCTATGTTCTACATATGTTCTCCACACAGCAGAACATCGTCATGTCCGTTTCCATCCTCAGCTACATTCCGTCGGGGCAGCATGCGGCGATCGCCGCGCGCACCAGCACCTATGACGCCTCGGCCGATTTCAACGCCGCGATCGCCGCCTTCCCGCCCGAGGGCGGAACCCTCTACATCCCGGCCGGCAAATACCGGCTCAACTCGATGATCGACAACAAGGTCAACGTCTGCTGGCTCGGCGACGGGCCGGACGCCTCAACGCTGGAATGGGCGTCGACGCACACCGGCCACGGCATCCGGCAGCCCCTGCCGGTCAACGGCTCCACCCAGGCCAACAATATCGTCGAGAAGATCGGCCTGGTCAGCCTGGCCGGTGGGGCGAGCACCGGCGGCGGCTATTACGACCGCGGCGGGACCGAGGTGCGGATCGTCAACTGCCGGGTCGAAGCGTTCAAATACGGCATCATCCTCGACCAGTCGGAAATCGCCGACGTCGACATGTGCGACATCTTCGGCAGCCACCACAGCTGCATCTGGATCGTGAACGGCTACGAATCCGCACTCGGCAACGTCACCACTCCCGGCAACATTCACGCCTCTCCCGGCTACACCAACCGAATCGCTGTCAAGCGCTGCCAGCTCAACGGGCCGGGCCAATATTGCATCCTCGACGACGGCGGCGTTGCCCACAGCTTCATCGATAACAATCTCAACGGCAGCTATATGGCCATCCGCGCCGCGGGCGTGGCGGAGCTGACCATCCAGGGCAATTATTTCGAAGGCGCGGCGTCGACCGTCATCTACTTTTCCAACTATTCGGCGTCGGACATCGGCGTCGGCCCCTGCGGCGGTGTACTGATCGCCGGCAACGCCATCTTCCCGCCCGGTGGCAATTACTGCATCCAGTCCGCGAGCCTGAGCCGGCTCACGCTCATCGGCAATCTGTTCGGCAACAGCCAGAATACGAGCGTAGCGGCGGTGAACTGCACCGAGATGAGCATGGTGCATTCGATGGGCAACGAGACCGGGAGCGTTGGAGGGATGTTCCAGAACGCTCCCTATCTGGTGCGTTGGTCCGCCGAAGCCTTGCGCGACGGCAGTGCGACGGCGGACGTCGGCAGCATCGCCCCGGGCGCCTCGGCCTTCGTCAACGTGACGGTGCCCGACGCCGCCGTCGGCGACCGGATCGACTTCGTCTCGGCCAGCGTCGACCTCGGCGACGACATCACGATTTCGGGCCGGGTGAGCGCCGCGAACACGGTTCGGGTCAAGCTCACCAACACCGGTGCGGCCGCGGTCGACCCGACGTCCTGCACCTATTCGGCGCGGGTCGAGAAGAAGAGCCTCTGAAGCCGCTCCCCCCTCCCGCACGCGGGAGGGGGGCTGTTCCCGGCGAGCTGAACCGGTGCAGCCCTAGATCGACTTGCGCTTCAGCCGGGCCTTGAGGTCCTCCATGCCGATCTCCTCGATCACCGCCGCCTTGTCGTCGGCGTGGAGGATGGCGGCGACGTGGCCGAGGATCTGGCTGACCAGGTCGAGGCTCTGCAGCGACTGGCCGTGCCGCTGGACGAGGAACAGGTCGTTGATCAGCTCGTCGCCGAGATTCTCGAGCAGCCGCTGCACATAGCCGAGCTCGTGGGCGAGCCGGGAGTCGAGATCGGAGCTCACGGCCGGCGGCTCCGCCGGGTCGGAAGTCCGCAACGCGCGTCCCGAGGCCGCCTCGATGCGCGCCTCCGCCTGAAGGGCGTCGACCTTGCGCTGGTCGCGAAGGCCGGTGCAGTCCAGCGGCCTCGGCTTGGTGCCGCCGGTCCATTCGTGAACCGGGGTCGGGCCGTCGAACCTGACGCCGCGGCGGCCGCCGGCGGCCCAGGCCACCACCGCCGAGACGTGGAGGTCGCCGCGCACCAGGACCAGCTTCAGGCCGGCGTCGGGCAGCCCCGTTCCCTCGAGCATCGCTCCGGTCTCGGACAGGTTGCGGATCCGCACCGGGAGGGTCCGCCCGCCCACTTCAGCATTGGCCGCCAGAAGCAGGTTGGTGCGCGGGCTGACGCGGTCCTCCGCCCCTTTTTCCGGCTCTATCTCTCCCATCTCGCCCATAACGGTCGCGATTCTCCGACGCGCGCCCCACTGCGCTCGCCTAAGATCCTAATCTGGAATGGTTAATTCCCGCCTTACTCAGCGGGATGACGTCAGACCAGGCTCTTGCTGGCCTGCTCGAACACGTCCTTGCTCAGCCCGGGTGTCGCCACGATCCGCTCGAGCTCGGCCTTGATCAGGTCCTGCCGTGCCGGATCGAAACGGCGCCAGCGCCCGAGCGGCGGGACGAGGCGGGCGGCGGTCTGCGGGTTGAGCCGGTCGACCGCGAGGATCATGTCGGCGAGGAAGCGGTAGCCGCGCCCGGACGGGTCGTGGAAGGCGCGCTGGTTGGCGGCGAAGGCGCCGACCAGCGAACGCATCCGGTTCGGATTGGCGAGCGTGAAGTCGGGATGGTTCGCCAGCGCCACGACCTGGTCGAGCGCGTCGTCGCGGGTCGAGACGGCCTGGACCGTGAACCATTTGTCGAGCACCAGCGGGTCGGAGCGGTAGCGCTCGTAGAAGGCGGCGAGAGCGCCCTGCCGCTCCGGCGAGTCCGAATTGGCGAGGGCGCTCAGGGCGCCCTGCCGGTCGGTCATGTTGTCGGCGTCGTCATATTGCCGCCGGGCCAGCGCCGGGGCGCCGTCGGCGCCCGCCGCCATCAGATAGTTGAGCGCCACCGTGCGCAGCCGCCGCGCCCCCTTTGCCGCCGGCGAATATTCGTAGCGGTTGGCCGCGCTGGCGGCATAAGCGGCGCGCCACTGCGGCTCCAGCGCCCGCCCGAGCTCGGCGCGCATCGCCTCGCGCGCGGCCCGTATCGCTCCGGGATCGACGACGGCCATCTGGTCGCCGAGGAACGATTCGCTCGGCAGAAGCACCGCTTCCGCGGTGAAGGCGGGGTCGAGCGCCTCGTCGCCGAGCGTTTGCCGCACCGCGTCGACCACCGCGCCGTGGTCGGGACGACCGGCCATGGCGGCGAGCAGGGTGTCGAGCATCAGCTGCTGCATCGCCTCGTAGCGGGCGAACGGATCGTCGTCATGGGCGGAGAGGAAGGCGAGATGCGCCGCGGAACGTTGCGCCTCGACGATCACCGGCGCCGAAAAGCCGCGGTTGATCGACAGGACGACGTCGTCCTCGCCGGCGTCGAACACGGCTTCGTCCTGCGCCTTGTCGTGAAGCACGAGCCGCTCCCCGAGCTTGGTCCCGCTCCGCCCGAACAGCGCGATCCTGAGCGGGATCGGCATCGGCTTCTTGACCGGCTGGCCGGGCGTCGGCGGCACTTCCTGCCGCAGGCGGACCCGGGCGGTGCCGTCCTCCTGGCGAAGCGCCGCCTTCACCCGCGGCGTTCCCGCCTGCTCGTACCACAGGCGAAACTGGGCGAGGTCCTCGCCGGTCGCTTCCTCCATCGCCCGGACGAAATCCTCGCAGGTCACCGCCTGGCCGTCGTGGCGTTCGAAATAGAGGTCGGTGCCCGCCCGGAAACGCTCCGGCCCGAGCAGGCTGTGGAGCATCCGGATCAGCTCGGCGCCCTTGTTGTAGACGGTGGCGGTGTAGAAATTGGCGATCTCCATATAGGAATCCGGCCGCACCGGATGGGCGAGCGGTCCGCCGTCCTCGGGGAATTGGGCGGCGCGCAGAAGCCGCACGTCCTCGATCCGCTTGACCGCCGCCGAGCCCATGTCGGCCGAGAACATCTGGTCGCGGAAGACGGTGAAGCCTTCCTTCAGCGACAGCTGGAACCAGTCGCGGCAGGTAACCCGGTTGCCCGACCAATTGTGGAAATATTCGTGCGCGACGACCCCGGCGACGGCGTCGAAATCCTGGTCGGTGGCGGTCTCCGGGTCGGCGAGGATGAAGCGGGAGTTGAAGATGTTGAGGCCCTTGTTCTCCATCGCCCCGAAGTTGAAATCGGCGACGGCGACGATGTTGAACACGGCCAGGTCATACTCCCGCCCGTACACCTCCTCGTCCCACTTCATCGCCGCCTTGAGCGACTCCATGGCATGCTCGGTCTTGGCGAGGTCCGGCTCGCGCACCCAGATGCCGAGGTCGATCCGCCGGCCCGAACGGGTGACGAAGCTGTCGCGGTTGGCGGCGAGGTCGCCGGCGACGAGGGCGAACAGATAGGCCGGCTTGGGGAAGGGGTCGTCCCACTCGGCCCAGTGGCGGCCGCCGTCGAGATCGCCGGCGCCGGCCGGGTCGCCGTTGGACAGGAGCACCGGATAGGCCGCCTTGTCGGCGATCATCCGAACCCGGTAGCGGCTGAGCACGTCGGGCCGGTCGGGGAAGGGGGTGATCCGCCGGAATCCTTCGGCCTCGCACTGGGTGCACAAGATGCCACCGGATTCGTAGAGGCCCATCAGCTGGGTGTTGGAGCGCGGCTCGAGCTCGACGAGCGTCTCGACGGTCGCGCGGTCGCCGCGGATCGGCACGGTCAGCCGGCCGCCTTCGATCCGCCGGTCCGCCGATTCGCCGTCGACGGTCAGCTCGACCAGGGCCAGGCCCTCGGAGTCGAGGACCAGCGGCCGGTCGTGCGAACCGTTGCGCTCGACGGTCAGGCGCGAGCGCAACCGGGTCTTCCCGGCGCCGAGGTCGAATTCGAGGTGGATGGTGGGGACGAGCCAGTCGGGCGGCCGGTAATCCTCGCGGCGGACGGGGCTTGGAGCGGCGGGTGCGTTCTGGGCGTCGAGCATGGCGCGGACTTAGGCGCGGGGGAGGGGCGGTGCAATGCGGGCCCGGAATTCCTCCGGGCTTTCCGGGGGAGGAATTTAGAAGATTCCCTTCGCCTTCCTTCCGCTCTAGCTTTCGCTCCAGGGGGGAACGCCATGCTCATCGACCTGCTCGCCGCGGCGCCCGCCGCCTTCGATCCCGCGGCGGCGACTCGCGCCTATCTCGACACCCTGCAGGGCGCCGCCCGCGCCCGCTCGGATTCCTATTTCGAAGGCGGCTACTGGCTGCCCTTGTGGGCGACGCTGGTCAGCGTCGCCGCGGCCTGGGCGATGCTCCATTTCGGCTGGTCGGCGGCCTGGCGGAGCTGGGCCGAGCGGGTGACGAAGCGGCGTTGGCTGCAGCCGGCGCTCTATGCCGTTCCGTTCGTCCTCGTCGGCGCGATCGTCGGCCTGCCCTGGGCGCTCTACGCCGAATATTATCGCGAGAAGCAATATGGGCTGATGAACCTCGGCCTCGGCGGCTGGCTCGGCGAGCGCTCGATCATGATCGGCATCTCGGTGCTGATCACGGCGATCCTGCTCGCGATCGTCTTCGCGGTGATCCGAAGGGCGCCCCGGACCTGGTGGCTGTGGGGCGCGGCGAGCCTGACCCTGCTTACCGCCTTCGCCGTCCTCGTGGCGCCGGTCTTCATCAGTCCCCTGTTCAACAAATATGCGCCGATGGAGGCTGGGCCGCTCCGCGACCAGATCCTCGCCATGGCCCGCGCCCACAAGGTCCCGGCCGACGACGTCTACGTGTTCGACGCGTCGAAGCAGACCAAGCGGATCTCGGCCAACGTCTCCGGCCTCGGCCCGACCATCCGCATCTCCCTCAACGACAATCTGCTCAACCGCACCAGCCCGCCCGAGGTGAAGGCGGTGATGGGCCACGAGCTCGGCCATTACGTGCTCGGCCACGTCTGGAAGCTGATCCTCCAATTCTCGCTCGTCTATCTCGCCGGGCTGCTGCTCCTGTGGTGGCTGACGCCCCGGCTGGTCGCCCGCTTCGGCACCCGCTGGGGCGTCCGCGACGTCGCCGACCCGGCGGTGGCCCCGGTGCTCACCGGCCTCTTCTCCGTCTACCTGCTGGCGATGACTCCGGTGCTCAACACCATCGTCCGGAGCGGCGAGAGCGAGGCGGACGCCTTCGGCCTGGATGCCGCCCGCGAGCCCGACGGCTTCGCCCTCACCGCCATGAAGCTCTCCGAATATCGCAAGATCGAGCCGGGCCCGCTCGAGGAGGCGCTGTTCTTCGACCATCCCTCCGGCCGGACCCGGGTGCGGATGGCGATGGAGTGGAAGGCGCGGCACTTCGCCGAGCTTCCCCCGGAGCAGCGGGCGATGGTGACTCCGAAGCCGGTCAATTAGAGGCGGCGCGCGACCTCAAGGCGATGACCAGGCCGGCGAGGGCGAGCAGGCCGCCGGCCACGGCCAGCGCCGACCAGCGATAGCCCTCGAACAGGGTCGAGATCAGCATGGCGATGATCGGGACGAGCACGCTGGAATAGGCCGCCTTGCCCGGCCCGACCGCCCGCATCACCGCGAAATAGAGCGGAAAGGCCAAAGCGGAGGCGAACAGGCCGAGATAGACGAGGCCGAGCCAGTAAGCCGGCCGGGCCTCGACCACCGGCGGACCCGCTGACGCCCAGGCGAGCAGGCCGTTGGCGAGGACTCCGTAGACCATGCCCCAGGCGAGCAGGCTGGCGAGCGGCCAGACGGTGACGCTGCGGCTCGCCTGAAGGATGTTGGCGGCCGAGGCGGAGAGCACCCCGAGCACGGTGAGGCCGATGCCGAGCATCACCTCTTCGGTCTCCGCCGGGCTGGCGCGAATCTCCTGGACGAAGAGCAAGGCGACCCCGGCGCAGGCGATGGCCGAGCCGCCGACGAACCCCCAGCCCGCCTTCTGCTTGAGGAACAGCCAGGCAAGCGCGCTGTTCGGCACCATCAGAAGCGCGAACACCGTCGCCACCAGCCCGCTGGTGACGTGATGCTCCGCCGCATAGACGAAATTGAAGTTCAGGCAGAATTGCGGGATCCCGAACAAGGCGGCGAAGAGATGGCCGCGCCGCCCGAGGCGCAGGCTGGCCCCGCTCATCGCCGCCCAGGCGAACATCGCCGCTCCGGCGATGACGAACCGATAGGTGACCGACCACGTCGGCGGCACCGTGGCGAGCTGGTCCTTGATGACGATCCAGGTCGAGCTCCAGATCAGGGTGACCAGGAGGAAAGGGATGAGGATCCGGGGCTGGAGCATGCTCGTCGCCCCGGCTGAGGCCGAGGCCCCGGCCAGCGGCGGGACCTGCGTCACAGCGCCCGGATCGCCGCGGCGAGCGCCGCCACCTGCTCGGGATCGCTGTCCCACGCGGTCACCAGCCGGGCCTCGCCTGGGCCCCAGTCGTAGAAATCGAAGCCGCGGTCGCGAAGCGCTTGCGCCTCTTCGGGCGTGACCCGGATGAACAGCTCGTTCGCCTCCACCGGCAGCAGCAGCCGGTCGGCGCCGGCCGCCTCGGCGAGGCGAGCCGCCGAGTCGTTGGCGGCCCTGGCATTGCGCAGCCAGACATGGTTTTCGAGCATTGCGAGGATCTGCGCCGCCATGTAGCGCCCCTTCGACAGCAGATGGCCGGCGCGCTTGCGGCGGTAGAGGGTGGCCTGGCGGTGCTCCTCCCCGAAGAAGACCAGCGCCTCCGCCGAGAGGCCGCCATTCTTGACGAAGCCGAAGCTCAGAGCGTCGACACCCGCCTTCCAGCTCAGCTCGGCGGGCGATGCGCCGGTGCCGACGACGGCATTGGCGAAACGGGCGCCGTCGACATGGAAGTTGAGCCCTCGCGAGCGGGCGAGCTCGCCGAGGGCGGCGGTTTCCGCGGCGTCGTAGACGAGGCCGTATTCGGTCGCGTTGGTGATCGAGAGGGCGGCGGGCTGGGTCTGGTGGACGTCGTCGCGGACCGTCGCCAGCAGCGCCGCCACCGCTTCCGGCGTCAGTTTCGCGCCCTCCCCCTCGCCGAGCAGCAGCTTGGCGCCGTGGGTGTAGAATTCGGGAGCGCCGCATTCGTCGTTCTGGATGTGGGCGTCGCGGTGGCAAAGGATGCTGCCGTGAGGCGGGCACAGCGCCGCCAGCGCCAGCGCGTTGGCGGCGGTGCCGGTCGCTACCCAGAGCGCGGTCACCCTCGTCTCGAACAGCTCCGAGAAGGCGTCGTCGAGCCGGGCGCTCCAGCGGTCCCCGTCATAGGCGGTGTCGAGCCGGTTGGCGGCCTCGATCGCGGCCATCGCCTCCGGGCAGGCCGCGGCCGCATTGTCCGAGAAGAAGCGCATGGCGGCTGCTTAGAGGCCGCGCCGTCCCCGTCAACGCGCTTCTCGCCCCGCGCGCGGCGGCGGCGGAAAATGGCGGTCGCGTTTACTACAATTTAGGTGCCTCTGGCCTATCCCCTCGGTCGAGAGCCAATGAGGAAACGAGCGGATGGGCGTAGAGCATTTCGTTGACGGTCCGGTCGCGGGCAAGCGCAAGGCGAAGCGGGCGCGGGTCCTGCTCGCCGCCAAGCTGCAGACGGCGGCCGGCGAGATCGAGGCGCGACTTCGCGACCTGTCGCGCAAGGGCGCTTTGGTCGAGTGCCAGACGGTGCCGCCGGTCGGCACCGAAGTCATCTTCAACCGCGGCAACACCAGCATTCCGGCGCGAGTCGCCTGGACCGGGGCCGACCGGGTCGGTCTCGAATTCGCCTATATGATCGACGAGCAGGAGGTGCTGGTTCAGCTGAAGCGCACCACCAGCGACCAGAATCAGCCCCGCTTCCGCCGGCCGCGGCTGTTCGGCGAATCGATGAGCCATCAGGAGAAGCAGCTGGCCCGCCTCTGGGGCGCCTCCGTCGGCATCGCCATACCGGGGGAGTGAGGCCCGCTGATGAGCTTCACCGCTGAGCTCTCGACCAGCCCGGATCGGGACGGGCGGCGCGCCACCCGGGCCGAGGTCATGCTCGGGGCGGGGCTGCGCCAGCGCGGGGCCCATGCGGTCACCGTCCAGGTCGTCGACCTTTCGGTCACCGGCTTCAGGGCCGCGACCCACCTGGAGCTGATGCCCGGCTCCGATATCTGGCTGAAGCTGCCCGGCCTCGAATCGCTCCATAGCCGGGTCGTCTGGATGAGGGGCCACTGGCTCGGCTGCGAGTTCGTCCGGCCGCTCCACCCCGCGGTGCTCGACATGATCGTGCGCAAGTCGCCCCGCTAAGACCAGGGCGCCAGCGGCCGGAGCCACGCAGGCTTGAAATGACCCGGACCTTGGGCGTTGGGAGACGGCCTCGGCGTCGTGGGAGACAGTTCCGGGCAACGCCGCCGCAGCGCCGCGCGGGGCCCTCCCGAAAAAATCCCTAAACTTTTCCGCCGCTCCGCCGATTAATGGAAGGCAGCGAAACGCCTGCCAGGGGGAATTCTCATGGTCGCGATCGTTGCCGGCAACACCTTCGGCATTGCCCGCAGCTCCGGAGCGACGCTGGGCGCCAGCGGACAGCTCGGCTCGGCGGCGATGGGCCGCGGCAACGACCGGGTCTATGTTAACGCCGCGACCGGCAACCTCGTCATCGACCGGACCGACGAGGTGCTGCTCGGCGTCGGCCCCGACGCTGCCTACAGCCTCACCTACAACAGCCAGGATCCGAGCACGCTCGCCGGCACTCCGCTGGCGTGGAACCTGGGCACCTACCACCGCATCACCGGCATTACCGGGACCGTGAACACCGCCGGCAGCACGGCGAAGCGCGTCGCGGCCGATGGCTCGGCCAGCCTGTTCACCTACGACAGCGCCAAGGGCTATTA
This sequence comes from Allosphingosinicella sp., assembly GCA_036388575.1. Lineage (GTDB taxonomy): Bacteria > Pseudomonadota > Alphaproteobacteria > Sphingomonadales > Sphingomonadaceae > Allosphingosinicella. The sequence continues at coordinate 6,946 of DASVRO010000012.1, read as the reverse complement.
CGTCTCCCAGGACGGGCCGGGTGGGGCCGCCGAGCTGCGCTTCGCGGGCGGCGCCTGGACGTGGACGGCCGGCGTAAGCCGGGTGACGGAGCGGTACGAGAACGTGATCGGCTCTTACTTCCTGACCAGTGCCAGCGACGCCGACGGCAACAGCCAAACCTACACCTACAACGCCAGCGGCTTCATGACCCGCATTACGGAGGCGAATGGCGACTATACCGCAATCAACTGGACCGGGGGACGGCCCGACGCGGTGACGACCAGCTACACCAACGCCTCCGGCCTGCACACTCTGACCCGGGTCCGCTACGTCTTCGACAGCCTCTACCGCCTGACCAGCGCGACGGTGGACCTGTCGCCGGAGGACCACGCCGACGGCGACGGCTACAGGTATACCACCAACTACGGGTATGACGGCTCGTCGCTGCGCGTAGCGTGGATCACCCAGACCGACGGATCCCGGCTGGATATCGGCTATACCCAGTCCGGCTCGAACTATTATGCGACGTCGCTGACCGAGACGGTGGCGAGCGGGGTCACCCGGGTCACGGGCCTGTTCTACGACTTGGTCAACCGCGTGACGACGATAACCGATCCCTTGGGCGGGGTCACGACGATGCGCTACGACGCCGCGGGCAACCTCACCCGCCTCGTCCGCCCCGCCCCCGCGCCGGGCGTCGCGGCGGCGGCGACGGATTTCGAATATAATTCGGCCGGCGACGTCCTCTCTCTCACCGAGAACGGCCTCACCACCGCCTTTCAATATGATGCGAACGGCAACCTCAAGCTGACCCGCGACGCCGCCGGCAACACGGTGACGTGGACCTACGGCGCCCGCAACGAGCGGCTGACCGAGACTCGCTGGCTGATCGCCGCCCCGGCCGGGGCGGGCGCCGCGTCCGCTCCCGCGACCACGCGCTACGCCTACGATGCCGAGAACCACCTGCGCTTCACCGTCAGCGCCGAAGGCCGCGTCACCGAATATCAGTATAACGCGCCCGGGCAGCTCATCTCGACGATCGTCTATGCCGGGAGCACGTACAACCTGACAGGGATGGCGCCGGACGCGCCGCTGAGCGAGGCCGCGCTCCAGGGATGGACGACTTCGGTCGACAGGAGCAACGCCGAGCGCACCGACACCACCTACGACGCGCGCGGAAACGTCAACACCGTCACCCGCTACAACAGCCTAGACGCCGCGGGCGCCGGGGTAGCGAGTGCCGGTTTCTCCCGGGACACCTACGTCTACGACCATACCGGCCTCCTGCTCAGTCGCTCCAGCAACGCATCCTCGGCGCAGGAAATCTTCTTCTACGACGGCCTCGGGCGGCTGGTCAGCAGCACCGACATGACGAACATGACGATCACGACCGCGTTCAACGACGCGGCGTCGACGACGACGGTGAGCTACGCCAATGGCCTCACCGTCCACTCGGTCTACAACAAGGCCGGCGAGTTGATCAGCGCCACTCGCAGCGGGCCGGACGTGGCGGCCGCTACCGCGACCGCCGCCTATGACGGCCTCGGCCGGGTGCGAGTCGAGACTGACGCCACCAACCGCTCGACCTACCACGTCTACGACGCCGCCAGCCGCAAGGTCGCGGACGTGTCCGCCGACGGGGCGGTCACCGAATATGGCTATGACGCGTCCGATCGGCTGGTCCGCAAGATCGAGTATCTGAACAAGCTCGACACGAGCGCGATCGCGCTCCTCAGCGGAGCCGGAGCCGGAGCCGGAGCCGGCGGCGTCGGCGGCGTCGGCAAGGGCGGGGTGCGGGGGCCGGGCGGGCTCAACCTGGTCCAGAACGGCAGCTTCGATCAGTCCGGCGCCAGCTATACCGATCTAGGCAATGGCGAGCGCTACGGGGCCGAACTTCCCGGCTGGATGAAGTCCAACGCCGAATTCTTCGAGCAGGTCAGCTCCGGCGCTCTCGGCGTGTCGGCGAGCGACGGCGCCTATTGGCTCGACCTCGACTCGACCTCCCAGCTGGGCGTCGCGCCGATCGGCGGCAACCTGCTGCTGAATGCGGGCTTCGAAAGCTTCGGCGTAAACAACCAGTCGCTCCCCAACTGGACGAAGCTCAACGCCCAGCCCTATCAGCAACAGGCGAGCGGCAGCTTCGGGATCGCCGCGAGCGAGGGCGGCTTCTGGCTCGACCTCGATTCCACCATCCAGACCGGCACGGTGACGACGGGCTCGAACCTCATCGCCAACGGCAGCTTCGACACGCTGGACGCGGACAACCAGTCGCTGCCGAACTGGACCAAGCTCAACCCGCAGCCGTACCAGCAAATGACGTCCGGAACCGGGGGCATCGCGGCCTCCAACGGAACCTACTGGCTCGACCTCGATTCGACGATGCAGACCGGCTGGGCCACCGTCGGCAGCGAGTGGCTGGTCAATGGCAGCTTCGAGACCGCCGCGTCCGATCAGGACATGGCCGGCTGGGTGAAGGTCAATCCGGAGGGCTACCAGCGGCTCATCTCGGGAACCGGCGGCATCGCGGCCACGAACGGCACCTATTGGCTCGACCTCGATTCGACGCGCCAGACCGGAACGATCGCGGTCGGCGGCAATCTCGTCACAAACGGCAGCTTCGAGACCGCGGGCGCGACCGACCAGTCGATGCCGAGCTGGGTCAAGTTCAATGCCCAGCCCTTCCAGCAGATGGCGTCGGGGACCGGCGGCGTCGCGGCGACCAACGGGACCTATTGGCTGGACCTGGATTCCAAATACCAGACCGGCTGGGCCGGCACAGGCGCGAACTGGCTCGTCAACGGCAGCTTCGAGCAAATGGGAAGCACCGACCAGCAGCTTCCCGGGTGGACCAAGTCGAATCCGGAACCCTTCCAGCAACTGCCGTCGGGGACGAACGGCGTCGTCGCGACGGACGGGAACCTGTGGCTGGATCTCGATTCGCAGATGCAGACCGGCTGGTCGCCGGTCGGCGCGAACCTGGTCTCCAACGGCAGCTTCGAAAGCTCGGGTGCAAGCTCCGCCACCACAACCTACGGGAAGCTCGGCACGACGCCAAGCTCGTGGACGAGCAGCAACCCCTTGTTCGAGCAGGTCACATCGGGCTCGGGCATAAGCCCGAGCGCCGGGACCTATTGGCTGGACCTGGACGGCCCTACCCGCGTCGGGGTCGGCAACAATCTCCTCACCAACGGCAGCTTCGAGTCGGTTACCGGGACTACCGCACCGATAGCCGGCGGCCGGGCCGCCAATGCGATGCCGGGATGGACCAAGAGCAATATCGGGTCGTTCGAGACGATGACGTCCGGAACCGGAGGCGTGACGGCGACCAATGGCGCCTACTGGCTCGATATGGACGTCGCCGGCGGCGTGCCGCAGGGCCAGGACATCCTCGTCAACGGCAGCTTCGAGCAGGTCAACGGAACCGGCACGGCGACCGCGAACGGCGCCTTGTACACGAGCATGCCCGGCTGGACGATTTCGAACAGCCAGGGCGTCGAGCGCGTACCCTCCGGCACGTTCGGCACGGCCGCCGCCGACGGCAGCTACTTCCTCGACATGGATGGACAGGGCGGGTTCGGCAGCAATGCCGACATCAGCCAGACGATCGTCCTGGCGACCAACCAGTCGTTCACGCTCAGCCTTTCCTACGCCAACACGGCAGGGATGGTCGACGGAGTCGAAGGGCCTGAGAATAGCGGGGCCCTCTACGTCTACTGGAACGGCAATGCCGTGGGCATCATCGGCACGGACGAAGCGGCCTTCGGAACCAAGACGTTCACCGTGTCCGGCCTGGTGGGCAACAACACGCTTCGATTCCAGGGGGTGGGCACGCAGGACGGCCGCGGGGTCAGCCTGGACAATGTGAAGCTGGTCGCGAACGCCACCCAGGGATCGGCCAATCTCAACGTCTCGCAGACGGTAACCGGCCTCACCGCCGGCCAGATCCTGCAATTGTCCTTCGACCACGCCAGCCGCGCGGCTGCCGGGAGTGGCGCGTTCGACGTCATCTGGAACAACCAGGTGGTCGCGAGCTACAGCGACACGACCACGGTGATGCAGACGTCGAGCCTGTTCGTCACCGCGGTCGCCGGAAACAACATCGTCCAGTTCAGGGGCACGGGCATCGCGGACAATGTCGGCGCCTCGCTGGATAACGTCCGCCTGCTCGCGACCCAGGCCGGAGCACCGGCGAACGTCGAGATCACCCAGAAGATTTCAAATCTCACGGCCGGGTTCACCTACCGCCTCGAGTTCGACTACGCCAACCGCACGACCGCCGCGAGCGGCAGTTTCGACGTGCTCTGGGATGGCGCGGTCATAGCCAGCGTCACCAACGGCACGGCGACGATGCAGACCATGAGCATCATGGGCGCCGTGGGCGGCGGGGATCACCTGCTTACCTTCCGCGGCACCGGCACGGCGGACGACATGGGCGCCTCCATCGACAATGTCCGGATAACCTGGATGGTCCCCTCTTTCACCCCCGGCAACATGGACATCAGCCAGGCGGTCCCGGGGCTCACCGCCGGCCAGAAGATGGAGCTTTCCTTCGACCACGCCAACCGAACCACCAGCGCAAGCGGCAGCTTCGACGTGCTGTGGAACGGGCAGGTGATCGATTCGATCAGCAGCACCGGCACGGCGATGCTGCACAAGACCTATTATGTGACCGCTGCCGGCGGGAACGACGTCCTCCGGTTCCGCGGCACCGGGACGGCCAACGATTTCGGGGCCTCCATCGACAATGTCCGGCTGCTCACCGCGCAACCCGTTTACTCGACCGGGAACATGGATGTCCGCCAGACGGTGCAGAACCTCACCGCCGGGCAGTCGATGCAGCTCAAGTTCGACTATGCCAACCGCACGGGCGCACCGAGCGGGAGCTTCGAGGTGCTGTGGAACGGGGTCGTCATCGGCACCGTGACCGACGGCGCGGTCGCGATGAAGCCGCGCACCTACACCGTCACCGCGGTCGCCGGCGACAACGTCATCGGGTTCCGCGGCATCGGCACCGTCGACGACGTCGGCGCGTCCATCGACAACGTCCAGCTCTACGCCACCCAGCCGGTCATGACGCCGGGCAACATGGACATCAAGCAGACTGTGAACGGCCTCACCGCCGGGCAGCAGATGCAAATCCGGTTCGACCACGCGAACCGCACCAGCGCGGCGAGCGGCAGCTTCGAGGTTCTGTGGAACGGCGCCGTCGTCGCCACCGTGACCAACGGCACCACGACGATGCAGACGAGGACTGTGCAGGTCACGGCGGCCGCAGGCGCGAACGTCCTCGAATTCCGCGGCACGGGCACCGCCGACGATGTCGGCGCGTCGATCGACAACGTCCACCTGATGACTCTTCAGCCGGTCTACGCGCCGGGCAACATGGACATCAGCCAGACGGTGGCGAACCTCACCGCCGGGCAGACGCTGCAGCTCCAGTTCGAATATGCCAGCCGCGCGGCGGCGGGGAGCGGCAGTTTCGAGGTGCTGTGGAACGGCAATGTCGTGGCCACCGTCACCGACGGAACCATGACGATGCAGACGCGGACGATCGCGCTCACCGCGCTCGCGGGGAACAACATCCTGCGCTTCCGAGGCACCGGGACGGTCGACGATATCGGCGCCTCGATCGACAATGTCCGCTTGCTCACGACGCAGCCCGTCTTCACGCCCGGCAACATGATCGTCAGCCAGTCGGTGGCCGGCCTCAACGCCGGTCAGACGCTGCAACTCGATTTCGACTACGCCAACCGCACCGGCACCTCGAGCGGCACCTTCGAAGTGCTGTGGAACGGCACCGTCATCGCCACCGTCGTCGACGGCACGTCGGCGATGAAGACCAAGACCTACGCGCTGACCGCGATCGCGGGCACGAACATGCTCGGCTTCAGGGGCGCCGGAGCTGCCGACGATGCCGGCGCGTCGCTCGACAACGTGCGCCTGCGCCTGACGCAGCTGGCCTCGGCACCGGGCAACATGGCGATCAGTCAGACGATCAACGATCTCGCGGCCGGACAGCCGTACCAGCTGCTTTTCGACCACGCCAACCGCACCGGTTCCGCGAGTGGCGGCTTCGACGTCTACTGGAACGGCATCAGGCTCGAACAGATCACCGACCTCGGCAGCACGATGCGCACCAGCAGCTACGTGGTGACAGCGCGCGCGGGTGCGAACCTGCTCGAGTTCCGGGGAACCGGCGCCGCGGACGAAGCAGGCGCCTCGTTGGACAATGTCCGGCTCCTCCCCGTGTCGGGGACCCCGCCGGTCGCGGCTTCGCCGACGGACCCGCTGTACGGCCTCCGCCCGACCCCCGCCATCGGCGGAGACGTCTGGACGTGGAATGTCTACGATTCGGCGGGTCGGGTCGTCGAAACGATCGACTCCGCGGGGCGCGCCATCACCTTCATCTACGACGGCGATTCGCGTCTGATCGGTTCGAAGGCCTACGCCAACGCCCTGGGGGCAGACATAGTGGCGGGGTTCAAGACCTCGCCGCCGACCGTGCCCGTCCTCCCGTCCCCCGATGCGACCGCTGACCGCCCGACCCGCAGCTTCTACGACGCCGACGGCCGAGTGATCGGATCGCTGGACGGGGCCGGCGGCTTCAGCCGGATCGATTACGACGCCGCGGGCCGCAAGGTACGCGAAGTCGCCTATGCCAATCCGGTCGCCTCCCACATCCGGGCCGGAGGGACCTTCGCCGACCTGGTGGCAAGCGTGGGCACTCATGCGGCCGATCGCCGCGTCGACTATGTCTACGACGATCAGGGACTGGTCCGCTTCACCATCGACGCGGCGGGCCACCCGACCGAGTTCGTCTACGATGCGGCGGGCAATGTGATCCGGACGGTCGACTATGCCGGCCAGATCGCAACCGGCGGCGCCTATTCGCTCGCTTATGTCGAGGGGCAGATCGCCGCCCACGGCCTCGCCTCGAGCCTGTCCACCCGGGTCACCCGCTCCGTC
>DASVRO010000011.1:0-90485 GCA_036388575.1 Allosphingosinicella sp. | reverse complement strand
TAGTCACGCTCACAGCCACGATCATCGGTTAGAAGGTATGTTGGGCGGCATGTTGCCGCATTTCCGCATCCAGCGAGAAAACGTAATCTTTACATAGACAAGCTAGTAGAAAGTGGCGGAGAGGGTGGGATTCGAACCCACGGTACCCGTGAGGGCACGCCGCATTTCGAGTGCGGTACATTCGACCACTCTGCCACCTCTCCGCGAGGACGAAAGCCTGCCGCAACGGCGGGCCGGTCGGTCGAGGGCGCGCTCCTATCGCAGACATGGCAGGTGCGCAAGCGGCTCGGCTTGTGCGGCGCGAAACAACCACTAGATTGATGCGATGCCACGCCATGACCCAACGACCCCGGCCAAGGCCGCCCAGATCGCCGCTGCGCCGCCGATCGCCCATGCGCGCTTTTCGATCGGCGAAGTCGTGCGTCACCGCATGTTCGATTTTCGCGGCGTGATCTTCGACGTCGATCCGGTCTTCGCCAACAGCGAGGAATGGTATCAGGCGATCCCCGAGGACATCCGTCCGCCCAAGGATCAGCCCTTCTACCACCTGCTCGCCGAGAACGCCGAATCGAGCTATGTCGCCTATGTCAGCCAGCAGAACCTGGTGCCGGACGACAGCGACGAGCCGATCGATCATCCCGCGATCGCCGGCCTGTTCACGAATTTCGCCGACGGTCGATACGCGTTGAAGCGCGAGCACCGCCACTAGGCGCGTTGCTACGGCGGCAGCGTACGATAGGCGCGAAATGCGGCCGTCGGTAGCGCTTCGCGGTTGACAGCGGCGGCCCCCTCTTATAGCTGCCGCCCCTCATCTCGCCGGGCTTGCCCGTGCGGGCGACTGTATTTTGGGAAGTGACTAGAGCCATGTTCGCGATCGTGCGCACGGGCGGCAAGCAGTATCGCGTCGCCGCCGGAGACAAGATCGTCGTCGAGAAGCTCGCCGGAGAAGCCGGCGACACCATCAGGCTGGACGACGTCCTGCTCGCCGGCGAGGGCGCCGACCTGCGCTCCACCGACGGGCTGACCGTCTCGGCCGAGATCATCGCCCAGGCCAAGGCCGACAAGGTGATCGTCTTCAAGAAGCGGCGCCGCCACAACTACCGCCGCAAGAAGGGCCACCGCCAGCAGCACACGATCCTGAGGATCGTCGCGATCGGCGACCACAAGGCGGAGAAGCCGAAGAAGGCGAAGGCCGAGAAGCCCGCCGACGAGGCTCCGGCCGCCGTCGCAGCGGCTCCGGCCACCGAGGCTCCGGCCGCCGCCGCTCCGGCCGCCGAGGCGCCCGCCGCCGAGGCTCCGAAGAAAGCCAAGGCGAAGAAAGCCGACTCGCCCGACGCTCCCGCGGCCACCGAAGCTCAGCCCCAGGCTCCGCTGAAGGTCGACGGCGCCGAGAGCGAAATGACCGACAGCCCCGTCGCCGCGAAGAAAAAGGCTTCCCCTAAGAAGCCCGCGGCTGATAAAGACGCGTAAACCCAGAAGAGATATAGAGCTCAGTCATGGCACATAAGAAAGCAGGCGGATCCTCACGCAACGGTCGCGACAGCGCGGGCCGGCGTCTGGGCGTCAAGAAGTTCGGCGGGGAGACCGTGCTCGCGGGCAACATCATCGTGCGTCAGCGCGGCACCCGCTGGTACCCCGGCACCAACGTCGGAATCGGCAAGGACCATACCCTTTTTGCGCTTACCGACGGCCGGGTCTCGTTTCGCGACGGGAAACTCGGCCGCAAGTTCGTCTGCGTCGACATGCCGCAAACGATCGAAGCAGCAGAATAGGGACGGTCGATAAAGGGCCGTCCCCGGGAGGGGCGGCTCCAGGTCTCGCAAGAGAACCGAATTCGAGGGAGAGGAGCCGCCGGGTTCCTCTCCTTTTTCGTTTCTCCCTCGAAACTGTCGCTCTCCTGCCACCCGAAGGGGCCAGGGGAGCGGCGAAGGGAGGAAGGACGATGTTCGCGAGGACCGAAAGACTGTTGCTGCGGCCCGGCTGGAGCCATGACGCCCCTGCCTTATTCCGGGCGATCGCCGACGAGCGGATCGTCCGCAACCTGGCGAGCGCGCCCTGGCCGTACCGACCCGACCACGCCGAGGCCTGGCTCGCGACCGAGCGCCACCCGGCCGAGCCGGCGATGCTGGTCTTCCTTCGCACCGGCGGCGCGCCGGAGCTGGTCGGCGCGGTCGGTTTCGGCCGGCGGCCCGGCGGCGACATCGAGCTCGGCTACTGGATCGCGAGCGCCCATTGGGGCCGCGGCTACGCCACCGAGGCGGCCCGGGCGGCGGTGGAGATGGCGCGGGGAAGCCTGCGCCTGCCGCGCCTCGTCGCCGGCCACTTCCTCGACAACCCCGCCTCTGGGCGGGTGCTCGAGCGGCTCGGCTTTCGTCCCACCGGCGTCGTCGTCCCCCACTACAGCGCCGGCCGGGGCGAATATGCGCCTTGCCGCGGCTTTGCCCTCGACTGGGGCACGGCGGAAGCGGAGACCGACGAGGAAGCGGCGCCGGCGATGATCGCCGCCTGACCCGCCGGGGCTGGCGCCGGCCGGCTTCGGCCGCTAGCTGTCGGCCGATGCGGAACGCGAGGGGTGAGGCGGCGGGGCCCGGCAGGCGCCGGCGGGTCGGGGGCGATCTCGTTCTCTTCCTCACTGCCGCCGGCGCCACGCTCGCCCTGGAGCTGTGGCTGGCCGTGCGCCGCTTCGAGTTCTTCGGGCGCGGCTACCGCTATCACCACAACCTCGACACCGCTTCGGAATATGCCGTCTTCTTCCCGACCCTGCTCCTTTGCCATGCGCTGCTGGTCTTCCTCCTCTACGCGGTGCTGAAGCGGCTGCATCGCGGGCGCGGCGAACGGCTGTTCCGCTCTAATTTCCTGTTCCTCGCCGGCCTGCTCCTGGTCGGGGCGGCGCTGGCCAAATACCGGGTGCTCGCCTATCTCAGCGACGCGACCGACCTGCAGACGATCCGCAACCTCGCGGGAGGAAGCCTCCTCGCGGCCCTATATTATGTGCTCGACGAAGCTCTTGTCCTGCTGGGCGGGCTCGCGGCCGCGGCCGGTGCCTGGTTTCTCCTCTACCGCCTGCTCGACCTTCGGCGGCGCCCGGGACCAGGCGTCGTGGCGGGGCAAGGCGGTCGCCGGCTATGGCTGCCGGCGATCGGACTGGCGGCCGCCCCGCTCCTCCTGCTGCAGGCCGGGCGCACCGAGGACGCGCGCATCGCGCTGGAGCGGTTCAACGCCCCCTGGGCGACCGTTGCCCTGCTCGACCTTGCGACGGACTTCGATCGCGACGGCTACAGCTTCTTTAGCCCGCAGCGGGACGCCGACCCGTTCGACGGCAGCCGCCACCCCTATGCGCTGGACGTGCCCGGCAACGGCCGCGACGAGGACGGCCTCGGCGGCGACTTCCGCTACGGCGGCGATCCGTCGGTGCTTGCGACCCCGCCGCTCGGCCCGCGGCCGAAGCATGTCGTCCTGATCGTGCTCGAAAGCGTGCGCGCCGAGGCTCTGACCAAAAGCTGGGGAGGCCGCCGGATCGCGCCCAACCTCGCCGCCCTGGCCGCGCGCGGCAGCCACGCGCCCGAGGCGTGGAGCCATGTGGGATTCACCCGCGAGTCGCTCAAGACGCTGTTCACCGGGCAGCTGGAACCCCTCCCCGGCGATCCGTCGCTTTTCGCCGACTTCCGCAGGAACGGCTATCGGGTCGCCGCCTTCTCGACCCATGCGGCGGACTTCGGCAACATCGCAGCCGACGTTGGAATGCGCGCGAATAGCGACGTCTTCGTCGACGCCCGGGTGCTGGAGAAGGAGCGGGTCTGGGACTTCGTTCGCAAGACCAGCCTGATCGTCGACGGCAAAGCCATGCTGCGCGAGATGGATCGCCACTTCAGCGGACCGGATGCGTGGCGGCGGCCGGCCTTCCTCTACTTCAATTTCCAGGCCGCGCACTTCCCTTACGATTTCACCGGCACGCCGTCCTTCCTCCCCGGGCCGCCGATCCCGCGCAGCAAGGTCAGCCGAGCGAACCGCGAATGGGTGGCGCGCCGCTACTGGAATGCCGTCGCCTATGCGGACTGGCTGACCGGCCAGGTCATCGCCCGGCTGAAGGCGCAGGGCGTGTTCGACGATTCGATCGTCCTGGTCGTCGGCGATCATGGCGAGGAATTGTTCGAGAAGGGTTATGTCGGCCACGGCCAGGTGCTGACCCGGCTCCAGATGCAGGTGCCGCTCGTCACCAGCGTCCCGGGCCTGCGCCTGCCCCGTCCGTCCGGCCTCGCCGACATTCGCCATATCCTGCTGGCGGCCGCGGGAGCGAAGCTGCCGCAGGCGCCGCAGCGCCCCGTCTTTCAATTTACCGGCACGCTCGACCGCCCGTCTTCGATCGGCCTGGCCGAGGCGGGCGGACGCCTCACCAGCCTCCGGCTGGACACCGAGGACGCGACTTTCGAAGATCTCGGCCTGGTGCGCCCTTACCGCGACCTGCCGCCGGAGGGCGAGCTTCGTCGCCGCGCCGACGCGCTGATCGATCGCTGGGCGGAGGAACGCTGGACGCGGCACCTCCGGCTCGCCGAAGCCCGCGCGCGCCGGGCCGGTCAGGCCGAGTAGCTCTCCCGAAGACCCTGCTCGGCTTGGGCGATCAGCTTGCGATCGTCATGCTTCCACGGATGGAAGCCGGGAAGGAAGAAGCGCACCCAGCCGCCGAGGATCCGGCCGAACATGCCGGGATGGACGAAGGCATACCAGAGCAGCCCGGCCCAGGCCCGCGGACCGGTGATCCCGTCCTGGGCGAGCAGCATCATCGCGCCCTGGGTCCGCTCGATGAAGAAGTTCTTCGTCACCTTCAGCATGATCAGCGACTTGACCACCCAGCGCTTGCGGCGCGGCCAATCGCGGGTGGCGTGAAGCCAGGTGTCGTAGGCGACCCCCTTGTGCTCGATCTCCTCCATCGAGTGCCAGCGCCACAGCGCCGCCGAGGCGGGATCGGCGTCGCGCAGGTGGCGGGGATTGCCGAGCAGCTGGTTGGCGAGGATGGCGGTGAAATGCTCGAGCGCCATGGTCGCAGCGAGGTTGACGATCGGCGGCCGGTCCTTCGTCTCCGCAAGCCGCTCGTCGACCCTTTTCTCGAGCGGCGCGAAGTCGTAGCCGGCGTCGGTCGCCCTTTTGTTGAACTGGACATGCTCGCGGCTGTGCATCACCTCCTGGGTGGTGAACGCCCTTATCTCCTCGGCGAGCTTGGGCGGGGCGCCGTCGCGGAAGGCGCGGACGCTCTCGACGAAGAAGGCCTCGCCCTTGGGGAAGGTGATCGACAGCGAATCGTAGAGCGCGCTGCCGTAGGGATTGCCGCCCATCCACCAGCGCTCCGTCTTCCCGCCCCGGCCGAAGCGGCGGTCGCGCGGCGTGATGGTCAGATCGGAGGGTGTGACTTCGCGCCCCATATAGTATCTCCTTCGCCGATGACGAATGCGATATACTTACATCAATGTCAATAGCGCGTGAACGCCTGACCCCCGAGGAAAGCCGGGCCGCCGCGCTCGAGGCGGCGCGCGCGCTGCTGATCGAATCGGGGCCGCAGGCGGTGACCCTGAAGGCGGTCGGAGCCCGGATCGGCAAGACCCACGGCAACCTCCTCCATCATTTCGGCTCGGCCGCCGGCCTCCAGGGCGAGCTTGCCCGGCTGATCGGCGAGCGGGTCACCGCCGAGATCGCCAAGGTCGTCGAGCGCGAGCGCCAGGGCGAGGCCGATCCGCGCGAGATCGTCGACCGCACCTTCGATGCGTTCGACCGCGAAGGCGCCGGGGCGCTGGCGGCCTGGATGATCCTCAGCGGCAATCGCGACGCGCTCGACCCGATCCTCGACGCCATCCACCGGCTCGTCGACCGGCTCGGCAGCGGCCATGAGGACCGCCCGGTCCACGAGACCACGCTGTGGCTCGTCCTCGCTGCTTTGGGCGATTCGCTGATGGGCGGGCCGATGGCGAGCGCGCTCGGCCTGCCGCGCGAGCAGGCCCGCGAGATCGCCACCCGCCACCTGGTCCAGCTCGCCGCGGAGCGGAAGGACGCCTGAACGTGAGGGGATGCCAGCCGGTTCGCCGCCCCGGTCAGCGCAGCGCCAGCACCACCGCCCCGTCGTAGCCCGCCGCCGAACGGACGATCTCGGCCAACGGCACCGCCTCGCCGCCACTACGGAACAGACCGTCCTCGCCGTTGCGCAGCCGCCGTCCGCCCCGCCGCGCATAGGGGCTCCCGGCGAAGACCCGCTCCGACAGGTCGTCGGGGAAATAGATTTGCGAGGCGATCTCCAGCCCCTCCGCGGTTCGCGCCTTGACATGGACATGGACGGCCCGGCCCGAATACCAGCCCGGATAGACGGTCTCGAACTCGACCACTCCGTCGGCGCCGGCGAGCTGAGTGCCGCGAAGCCAGGTCTCGCCCCGGGTCCTCTCGCTGTCGTAGCCCGAATAGGCGCCGGCGGCGTCGCAATGCCAGATGTCGACCCGGGCCCGCTCCGACGGGGCGCAATTTGCCGCTCCGACCACCTGCAGCCGAAGCCGGAGCGGCACTCCGGGCCGCCCTTCCCTTAGGTCGCGGCGGACCAGGCGCGGATCGAAATAGAAGGGCCCTTCGGTCTGCCGCGGCGTGAGCGGACAGGTCGTGCCGGCGATCAGCCGTCCCCGGCCGGCCGCCGCCGCCTCGGGCTGGCGCGCGCAGGCGAGCAACGGCGCCAGCGCCGCCAGCCCCATCCCCGCCACCACGTCCCGGCGCCGAATCTGCTCTGTCATGTCGTCCCTCCGATTTGGGGACAGTTTCTAAACTGTCCCCTCCCCTTTGGGGACAGTTTCTAAACTGTCCCCTCTCTTTAGCTTCGGGGCGACGAGGGATGACGGCGACCGGCCCATCCCCTACATGCCCGCCATGCACTTCCTCGACCAGGCCAAGATCTTCGTCCACTCCGGCGCCGGCGGCCCCGGCGCGGTCAGCTTCCGGCGCGAGAAGTTCGTCGAATATGGCGGCCCCGACGGCGGCGACGGCGGCAAGGGCGGCGACATCGTCTTCGAAGCGGTGGACGGCCTCAACACTCTCATCGACTTCCGCTACACCCAGCATTTCCGCGCTCCCCGAGGCAAGGGCGGCTCCGGCTCCAACCGCACCGGCGCCGGCGGCGACGACCTCGTCATCAAGGTGCCGGTCGGAACCCAGATCCTCTCCGACGACAAGGAGCATGTCCTCGCCGACTTCACCCGGGTCGGCCAGCGCCAGGTCTTCCTCAAGGGCGGCGACGGCGGCCGCGGCAATGCCAGCTACAAGAGCGCCACCAACCGCGCCCCGCGCCAGCACGGCACCGGCTGGCCGGGCGAGGAGGCGTGGGTCTGGCTGCGCCTCAAGCTGCTCGCCGACGTCGGCCTGGTCGGCCTTCCCAACGCCGGCAAGTCGACCTTTTTGAACGCCGTCACCAACGCCCAGGCCAAGGTCGGCGCCTATCCGTTCACCACCCTCCATCCCAAGCTCGGCGTCGTCCGCCACCGCGACCGCGAGTTCGTCGTCGCCGACATCCCCGGCCTGATCGAGGGCGCCGCCGAGGGCGCCGGGATCGGCGACCGCTTCCTCGGCCATATCGAGCGCTGCCGGGTCCTCCTCCACCTCGTCGACTCGGAGGTCGAGGATGTCGCCGAGACCTACCGCACCGTCCGCACCGAGCTCGACGCCTATGGCGCCGGCCTCGCCGACAAGCCGGAGGTGCTCGCCCTCAACAAGTCCGACACGCTCGACGATGAGCTGATCGCCGCTTTGTCCGACGAGCTCGAGGCCGAGGCCGGAGTCCGCCCCCTCCCCCTCTCCGGCGCCACCGGCGCCGGCGTCCAGGCGGTTCTCGACGCCCTCCTCCCCCACATCGCCGCCGCCAAGCAGGCGGATTCGGAGGAGAAAGAGACGGGGTCATGGTCGCCGCTCTAGGCTCCTCCCCGGAACGGGGAGGGGGACCATGCGAAGCATGGTGGCGGGGGCCCGCCTCTCCGCAGCGACAGCGCTGGGCCCCCTCCACCGCGCTACGCGCGGTCCCCCTCCCCGTTCCGGGGAGGAACTAAAGGCCATGCCCTTCAGGTCCCGCAAGATCCGCACTCTCGCGATCACCGGCGGAACCGGCTTCGTCGGCTCACACCTCCTCCGGCTGGCGCTCGCGGAAGGCTATGACGTCCGCGCCCTGACCCGCGGCTGGAAGCCGCCCGAGGACGACGTCACCTGGGTCGACGGCGCCCTCGACCGCCCCGATTCGCTCGCCAAGCTCGCCGTCGGCGCCGACGCGATCGTCCATGTCGCCGGGGCGATCAACGCTTCGAACCGGGCCGGCTTCGAGGCGGTCAACGTCGCCGGCACCGCGGCGATGATCGACGCCGCCCGCAAGGCGGGGGTGAGGCGCTTCGTCCATATCTCCTCGCTCGCCGCGCGCGAGCCCGGCCTGTCCGATTACGGCTGGTCGAAGGCGCGCTCGGAGCGGCTGGTCGCCGCCTCCGGCCTCGAATGGACGATCGTCCGGCCGCCCGCCGTCTACGGCCCCGGCGACCGCGAGACGTTCGAATTGTTCAGGATGGCGCGCCGCGGCCTCGTTCCGCTTCCGCCCCGCGGCCGCTTCTCGGTCATCCACGTCGAGGATCTGTGCCGGCTGATCCTCGCCTTGCTCGACGATCCCGACAGCTGGAGCGAGACCTACGAGCCGGACGACGGCCGCGAGGGCGGCTGGCAGCACCGCCATTTCGCCCGCACCCTGGGCCGCCTCTACGGCCGCCGCGCCCTCACCCTCTCGATGCCGAGGCCGGTGCTCCGGCTCGCCTCCCGCCTCGACCGCCTGTTCCGCCGCGGCAACGCCAAGCTGACCCGCGACCGGGTCCGCTATTACTGCCACCCCGATTGGGTCGCGGCCGCCGAACGCCGCCCGCCCGCCCGCCTCTGGCAGCCGCAGGTCAAGACCCCCACCGGCCTCAGGCAGACCGCCGACTGGTACCGCGAGCAGGGCTGGCTCAAATAAATGGTGTCGGACACCAATTCCTAAGCCTTTGAAATCCCGACATGCCCATCTCGTGCAGAGCGCTGAATCGGTGTCAGACACCTATTTCCAAGTGCCTGGAATCGCAGGCTTTGGGCTCAAGGCGCCCAGGAAAATGGTGTCAGACACCAATTTCCAAGTGGTTGAAAAGAAACGGCGGACCCGAGGGCCCGCCGTTCCGTTCGTCCGTGAGAATCGGACCTGAAGCTTATCCCGCGACGGTGACGTCGACCTTGTCGACCCACTCCGGGAAGAAGACCGGCTCGCGGTTTGACCAGCCCGGCGCGGTGGCGGCGGCCTCGCTGATCGACTGGAGCAGGGCGCGGCGCTTCTCCGGGTGGAGGTGCGGCAAGGCGGCGGCGGCGCAGAAGGCGCCGGGCAGCCACGGCCGCACCGACGCTCCGATCAGCCGCTCGTAGAGGAAGCGGTAGGAGGCGAAATCGGGCAGCCGGTCCTGGCCGAGGTCGAAGCCGGTCATCGTGACCAGCGGACCCATCACCGGCTCCATCTCGTCAAGCCCGCTGTCGTCGGGGACGTTGGCGCGGATATGGTCGAGTCGGCGGTACATCCGCTCCTGGGCGCGGATCGAGGCCGCCTCGCCGACGTCGCGAGACCAGCGCCGAAGCGCGTCGCGGCGGCCGAGCCCGACGTCGAGCGACCGGCGGATGTAGCGCTGGGTCGCCGCGGCGAAGCCCGCGAATTCCTTCATCTCGACCAAGGTCAGCGCGCCATCGGCCGGCTTGATGTTCGTCGCCATGAAACCCACTCCCACTCTTTCACCCGGCGAGATCATGCGATTCAAACGGTTACCAGCCGCTTAACCAAGACCCCGCTCCCCGTTCAGAAATGAATCAGGTTTCAAGGGCAGCGGCAATGGGAAAAGTTCACGTAGATCAGTGTGGGGTCCCACTGTAGCGCGCGGGCCACAGGCCGATCGGACGAAAGCCAGCAAAAGCAGTCACTTCGCGGCCCCGAAACGACTTATCCACAAGAAAGTGGGAGACGAGCGGAAGGCTCGAGCGAGGCCGCCGGGGAATTCGACCAAAGCGCCTCCTGCATCTGCGAACGGCACGGCGGTGCGGGCACAAATGCGCAATTGCGGGTAAGAAGGCCGGGGATGGAGAGCTTCACCGACTATCGCGCGCATCGGCGCCTGCCCGATCTGCCGCTCGCGGCGGCGTCGATCCTCGGCTTCTGGCTGTTCTATTTCGCGACCATCGTCCTTCGCACCTGGCTGATCGACGAGAGCCTGACCTGGCTCGGCTACCGGGCGCTCGGCTGCGTGATCGGGATCGGCCTCACCTTCCTCGTCTACATCGTCCTGAGCCGCGCCGCGCGCGAGAGCGTCAGGATCCAGATCGTCGCCGCCGCCATCGCCTGCGTCCCGGCCGCGGCGATCTTCTCGACCTTCAACCTCGCCTTCGCGGTCCACCAGCCGCTGGTCGAGCGGACCGTCATCCGCCACGTCCCGGGCGTCGGCACGGTGATCCGCTCGACTCCGCGCGAAGAGGTGCGGATCGGCCGCAACGGAGTGCAGATCGTCACCCCGCTGGCGGCGGACCAGGAGCGCCGCCGCCAGCAGGTCCTCCGGCTGATCGCCGACGGCCTCGTCACCTGGTATTTCTTCTTCGCCGCCTGGGCGAGCTTCTACATCGCGATCAGCTCGGCCACCCGCCTTCGGGCCGCCGAGCGCCGGGCCGCCGGGGCCGAGCGCGACGCCCAGGCAGCCCAGCTTCGCGCGCTCCGCTACCAGGTCAATCCGCACTTCCTGTTCAACACTTTGAACTCGCTCTCGTCGCTGGTCATGGCGCGGCGCGAGGAGGAAGCCGAGGCGATGATCGTCAATCTGTCGACCTTCTTCCGCTCCAGCCTGACCCTCGATCCGAGCGAGGACATCAGCCTCGCCCAGGAAATCGAGTTCCAGCAGCTCTATCTCGACATCGAGCAACTGCGCTTCCCGAGGCGGCTGGAAGTGCGGATCGAGGTGCCCGCCGAGCTTCGCTCGGCGCGGGTGCCGCCGCTGATCCTCCAGCCGCTGGTCGAGAATGCGATCAAGCACGGGGTCGCCCGCACGAACGAGCCGGTCCGGCTGACCATCGCCGCCCGCGAGGAGGACGCCCAGCTGATCCTCACCGTCGAGAACGACCGCGGCCCGGCCGAGCCGGTGCCCGACGAGCACGGCACCGGAGTGGGCCTCGCCAACGTCTGCGAGCGGCTCGCCGCCCGCTTCGGCGGCGAGGCCGCCTGCGATTCGGGCCCGCTGCCCGGCGGCGGCTGGCGGGTCGTCCTGACCATGCCTGTCCTGAGCGAAGCCGAAGGGCCTTTGGAGACCGAATGACCGAACCGATCCGCTTCCTCGTCGTCGACGACGAGCCGCTCGCCATCGAGCGGCTGCAGCTCATGCTCGCCCGGATCGACGGGGTGGTGCTGGCCGGCACCGCCTCGGACGGCGGCGCCGCCCTGCGCCTGGTCGACGCAGTCCGCCCCGACGCGGTCCTGCTCGACATCGCCATGCCGGGCATGGACGGGATCGACGTCGCCCGCGCCCTCGCCAGGGTGGAGAAGCCGCCGGTGGTGATCTTCGTCACCGCCTTCGACTCGTTCGCGGTCGCCGCCTTCGACATCGAGGCGGTCGATTATGTGATGAAGCCGGTTTCGGCCGAGCGGCTCGCCCGCGCCGTCGGGCGCGCCCGCGACCGGCTCGCCGGGCGCGGCGGCGAGCCGGCGCGGGAGGGCGGCTCGCCCTATCTCGAGGAATTCTGGGTCTCGGAGGCCCGCGGCCTCGTCCGCCTCGCCGCCGTCGACGTCGACCGGGTCAGCGCGGAACGCGATTACATGCGCCTGCACGTCGGCCACAGGAGCTGGCTGATCAACCACACGATCGCCAGGCTGGAATCGGAGCTCGACCCTTCGCGCTTCGTCCGCCTCCACCGCTCGGCGATCGTCCGCCGCGACTTCGTCGCCAGTTTAAGGCGGGATGATGGTGGACGCTGGTGGGCCCGCCTCGCCGACGGCACCGAGCAGAAGGTCGGCCGCCTCTATCTCGCCAACGCGAAGGGTCTGGCCGGCCGATAGCCTTGGGGACAGTTTGGAAACTGTCCCCAAAGCGGGTCAGTGGGAGCGCAGGGTGAGGCGGAACGGGCCGCCCTGCCGCGACGCGGCGAGCTGGACCGCATTGCGGCCCTCGGCGAGCGCGGCCTTCTCGCAGGCGGCGGCCTCCTGCATCATGCGGACCGGCTGGAACAGCTGCGAGCCGCACAGGTCGCGGGCGGCATTGCGGATCCGACGCTCGATCCGACCGGCGTCGGCCGGATCGGCGGGGTTGAGGCCGTCGAGGGCGATGGTGACGCCCTCGTCGAGCGGAGCGGCGTGGGCCGGAGCGGTGAGCGCGAAGGCGCCGATCGTCAGGGCGGCGGCGGCGAGCGCCGAGAAGGTGCGGTACATGATCTTGTCCTCGTCAAATCCGGGTTGCGGCGCGGGGCCCCGGCCTGGGGATGAAACAAGCTCGGAACCCCGCGTCGCAGCTTTCGATTAGCCCGGCGCGCGGCCGCCGGCGCGCCCGCTTCGACGCGGCGGCGCGACCCTTCTGCCAAGCGCCCGGAGCGCCGACGAACGGCCTTCGGGAGTCGACGAAGCTCATCGCGCCGGGAGAAGAATCGCGGCGCGCTTCGTTGTCAGGCGGCGAAAAGGAGACGATTCATGCGCAGCAACAGCGGCCAGGGCAAAAGCAGCAACAATCGCGGCAACCCCACCCTCGAGGAGCATGAGCGCGCCAGCGGCCGTTCCGGCCAGGCGATCGCCGGCGAGAAGAAGGCGGCGACGGGCACCGACCGACTCAGCCCGCGCGACAAGCAGGGAAGCTGACGGCCCTCAATTCCTCCCCTGCATTTGCAGGGGAGGGGGACCATGCGAAGCATGGTGGAGGGGCTTCTTGCTGAGCCCCGAGAACCCCTCCACCGCGCTCCGCGCGGTCCCCCTCCCCCGGAAATCCGGGGGAGGAATTCAGCTACTACGGCCCGATGTCGGCGACGTGGGTCTTGACCCGCGGCCGGATCTGGCCGGGGAGGCCGAGGGCGGCGGCGAGCTTGTCGTCCCAGGCATAGGGGTCGGTGCGGAAGACGACCCGACCGCCGTCCAGATAGGCGCTGTGGTAGAGCAGCCGCACCGGAATCTGGTTCGAGAGCTGGACCGGGGTCTCCTCCTTCGTCGCCATCGCCTTGTCGAACGCCTCGAGCTTGCCGTCGTCCTGGGCGAGCAGGCGGGCGAACTCGACGGCATTGTGGACCCGGATGCAGCCGTGGCTGGAGTGGCGCTGGTTGGAGGCGAACAGCGCCTTGGCGGGCGTATCGTGAAGGTAGATCGCCTCGTTGTTGGTCATGTCGAACTTGACAAGCCCGAGCGCCGATTTCGGCCCAGGCTGCTGCACCAGCCGGCCGTTCTTCATGACGATATTCTCTTTCGCCATATAGGCCGCGCCCTTCGGCAATATCTCTTCCTCGGCGATCGACTCCGGAACCGTCCAGGGCGGGTTGGCGACGAGCCTGAAGATGGGCGAGCCGAGCTCGGGCGTCTCCCAGTCCGGCTGGCCGACGACGACCCGTCGCCGGTCCTTCTCGGTGCCGTCCTTATAGTAATGGAGCTCCGTGGCCGCCGTGTTGACGTCGATCCGGGTCGCCGGCGGGTTGCGCTCCAGCCAGCGCCGCCGCTCGAGATTGATGGCGAGGATCCGCGCCCGGTCCCTGGCGCCTGTGTTGAGCGCCTCCAGGGTCGAGTTGCCGATCACCCCGTCCGCTTCGATGCCGTAATCGGCCTGCACCTTCTTCACCGCCGCGACCATGTCGGCGGAATAGACGTTGCGCTCTGCCGGCGCGGCCTTGGCCTTCGCGTTGGTCTTGGTGTCGGGCTGGGACGCAGGCGCCTGGGCCTGCGCCAGATAGCCGTTGGCGCGCAGCCCGTCGCGGATCTGCGGCACGCGCGGATCGCTCTTGCCCGGCTTGATCTGCTCGCCGGTGGCGACCGCCGCGCGCTGCTCCTGCCCGGCTTTCTGCCGATAGCCGACATAGGCGTCCGACAGCGCCTTATACTCGGCGTCCTGCGGGGCGAGGCCGGCGAGCCATTGCCGAAGCCCGCCCCGCTCGACCGCCTGGTTGAGGCCGCGGACGATGTCGGCCTTCGGAATCGGCACCGTATAGACTTCGTAGATCTTGCGCGGGTCGACCGCGCCGGTGGCGAGCGCCTGGCCATATTCGACCGCCGCCAGGGTCAGGCCCGCCTCGCGCTCGGCCGCGCTCGAGCCCTTGGTGGCATGGCCGACGAACGACTTGGCGTCGATCGCGTGGCGGACGGCGTCGGCGAAGGCGCCCTGCAGCTCCTCGGCGCGCTCGCCGGTCCACGCCGCCTGCCAACCGCGAGCCTCGTAGAAGGCCTTGACGCGGGGATCGGTGACCGCCGCCCTGAGGTCCGCCGCGGTCACCGCCTTGGGATCGACCTGCACGGGCTGGCCGGAGCCGCCGCCGCCGCTCTGGGTCACGACATCGCAGCCGACCGCCAGCAGGGCGGCCAGCGAAACGCACGCCAACATCTTACGCATCTGAACAAAGGCCCTTTACATGGATCAGGCCCCTCAAACGTCCCCGGCCGCCAATAGGCTCCGAAAAAAAGAGGCGAATCCATCGCTTAACCGCGGCCGCCGAACCGTCCCCCGATGGGACAGCCGAAAATGGGGGGGCGCGCTGGTGCAACATTATTAGCTATCGAAGGCTAGGGGGGCACTCGAACTGGCGATCGGAACGACCTTGGCGGCGCGTATCTCCTTCACTTTCAAGACGTTGAAGCAGGCGCTGAGCTGGCGCGGCCGCGAGCTCGCCTGCGCCGCCATGCTTCTCGCCACCGCCTCCTGCATCCCCGCCAACGCCTCGGAGTCGCCCGCCGCCTTGGCCGCGGCGACCGCGGGCGCGCTCGCCGCCGCGCCCCAGCCCGAGCCGATGGTGCTTCGCGAAGTGGCTCCGACCGAGGCGGCGCGGATCAACGCCACCATCCCCTTCTCGGCGGACCCCAACCCGCGCGCGACCTCGACGGTGTTCCGGGCCGCCGGGCCGGGCGACCAGCTGCGCTCGCTCCAGTGCCTCGCCGAGGCGATCTATTACGAGGCTCGCTCGGAGAGCGAGGAGGGCCAGCGCGCCGTCGCCCAGGTGGTTCTCAACCGGGTCCGCCACCCGGCCTGGCCAGGCAGCGTCTGCGGAGTCGTCTACCAGGGGCCGCTGCGCGCCGGCGGCGGCTGCCAGTTCACCTTCACCTGCGACGGCTCGCTCGCCGCCGCGGCCCGCGGCCCCGGCTGGGACCGCGCCCGCCGCCTCGCCGCGGAGGCGCTGGCGGGCTACGTCCACGCGGCCGTCGGGCTCGCCACCAACTACCATACCCACCAGGTGCTTCCCGACTGGGCCTTCCGACTCCCCAAGGCGACGGTGATCGGCAACCACATCTTCTACCGGATGCCGGGCGCCTGGGGCGCCTCCTCCGCCTTCAGCCAGGCCTATCGCGGCCACGAGCCCTCGCCGGCGACGGTGATGGCCTCGCGCCTGCCGATCAACCTCGGGCGCGGGACGACGGCGACGCTCGCGCGCCCCGTCGACCTCGGCGCCCTCGCTTTGCCCCGCCTCCCGGTCTCGGCGGCGATGGCGACCGAAGCGCCGCCCGCCCCGATCAACGACCGCCTGCCGCGCTCGACCGTCAGGCCCGAGTTCGAGAACAGCGGCCGCTGGCTCGACGACGTCCCGGCGGCGGCGGCGTCGACGCGCTGAACCTTTCCCCTCTCCCGTCCTTACGGGAGAGGAGGGGCCCGCCGCGAAGCGGTGGGAGGTGAGGGTCTGTACCGCTGACTCAGCAAGACCCTCACCTCCCAAGCCTTCGGCTTGGGCCCCTCCTCTCCCGCGAAAAGCGGGAGAGGGGATTTAGTCACCGCCGAGCCGCCGCCGTCCGCTCCCGGATCGCGCGGAACTCCGAGCCCTCGTACCAGTCCGGCCAGTCGCGCCCGAAGGCGAGCTCGCGGCCGATGGTGTGGAACAGCTCGACGTCCTGGGCGGCGCCGCTGAAGTCGAGGTCGGGTCGCCATTCGTCGCAGGTCTGGTGGTAGCAATTGGCGGTGAACTCGGTCACCCAGCGGTCGCCCCGCTCGCGGCCGCCCTCGACCAGGTCGACCCCTCCGCCGAGCGCCATCAGCAGCAGCACCGGAACGCCGCGCCGGGCGAAGGCGAAATGGTCGGCCCGGTAGAACAGGCCGCGTTCCGGCCGGGCGTCGGGCGTGACCGTCCGCCCCTGCCGCGCCGCGGCGGCGGCGAGCCGGTCCTCGAGCCGGCTCTGGCCCTTGCCGATCAGGACGACGTCGCGGGCGAGGCCGTTGGGCTGGAGCGTGTCGAGGGTGAGGTTGGCCACCGCCTTGTCCATCGGGAAGAGCGGGCTGTTGGCATAATGCTCGGCTCCGAGCAGGCCCCTTTCCTCCGCCGTCCAGGCCGCGAAGACGAGGGTTCGCTCAGGCCGCGGCCCAACCTTGAAGGCGCGGCCCAGCTCGACGACCCCGGCGATCCCCGAAGCGCTGTCGAGCGCGCCCGGCCGAACCCGCTTGCCGCGCGCATCGGGAGCGCCGACGCCATAGGCGTCCCAGTGGCTGGCGAACCAGATCGTCTCGTCGGGCCGCTTCGAGCCGGCGATCTTGCCGAGCACGTTGCGGCTTTCGACCCGGGTCGCCTCCACCCGGAAATCGGCAGACAGGCGCGCGCCGAGATCGACCGGCCGGAAGTCGCCGGTCCGGGCCTGCCGCTTCACCGTCTCGAAATCGAGCCCGGCGCGGCGGAACAGATCCTCGGTGACGCTGCGCTGGATCCAGCCCTGGAGCAGCACCGGCTGCTGAGCGCCGGGCTTCAGCACGATGTTGTAATTCTCGCCGCCGGGCGCCTGCACCGTGTTCCAGCCATAGCCGGCGCCGGCCGTCTCGTGGACGACCAAGGCGGCGATCGCCCCGCGCCGCGCGGCCTCCTCGAATTTGTAGGTCCAGCGGCCGTAATAGGTCATCGCCTGCCCGCCGAACCGGCCCGCAACCGGATCGCCGGCCGGCGCCTCGAAATCGGGATCGTTGACCAGGAAGACGGCCACCTTGCCCTGGAGGTCGGCGCCCTTGAAGTCGTCCCACGGCCGCTCGGGCGCCGCGACCCCGTAGCCGACGAACACCATCGGAGCGCCGTCGATCCGAGCCCGGTCCGTCTCGCGCACGGTCGAGAGATAGACGTCGTCGGGGACCCGCAAAGCGATCCGGCCGCCCCTCGCCGCCGCGACCGAGACGGAGCCGCCTTTGGCGAGCTGGGTCCGCACCAGCGGCACCCTCTGCGTCCAGCCGCCATTCTCGCCGGCGGGCTCGAGCCCGGCGAGCCGGAACTGCTCGGAGATGTAGGCGATGGTCTTCGCCTCGGCCGGAGCGCCGGGGGCCCGCCCTTCGAACTCGTCGGAGGCGAGGGTGCGGACCATGTTCGACATTCGGACCGGGTCGATCCGGGCGGCGGCGGATACCGTCTCCTGCCGCGGGGTGGAGGCACAGGCGGCGAGGAAGAGGAGGAGAAGGGCGGACAGAGCGGACAGTTTCATGGGGCGGCTCCCGGGACTGGCTCCCCAACCGTCCGCCGCCGCTTCGGTTGCCGGGCGGCCGGGCGAAGTTGACGACCTGGACGAATTGGACACGGAATCGCGATCATCGGCGGCCCGGCCCAAAAGATACGAAAGTCCCGCAGGTCGGCCCGGAGAATCCTTTGTTTTCAGTAGAAGCGCTGGGGCGACGAGAGGCAAAGCGGCACGCGTCGGATACAGCCGTCCCGTCCTGCCAATCATCAGTGAAGTGACGTCGGCCACGCACAATTCCCACCCATTGCCGACCTTGGAACATAGGTGGAACAGCTTGCCCGTGCAAGGCTGTCGCCCGCAAAATCCTCCCCTGCATTTGCAGGGGAGGGGGACCGCGCGAAGCGTGGTGGAGGGGCCTCGCCGACTCCGAAGAACCCCTCCACCAGGCTTCGCCTGGTCCCCCTCCCCGCGAAATCGCGGGGAGGAATTTGCCCTCAGCTGGCTGGGCACTTCCCGGCGCCCGGCCCCCGGACGAAACGCCCCGGAGTCGCGCCGGTATGGTCGCCGTCCTTCAGCACCTGGACCCCGTTGACGAAGACGTGGCGCATTCCGGTGGCGTAGCGCTGGGGCTGGGCGAAGGTGGCGTTGTCGCGGATCGTCGCCGGATCGAAGATGGCGAGATCGGCGAAATGGCCGGACCTGAGAGCGCCGCGGTCCTTCAGGCCGAGGTTGCCGGCCGGGAAGGACGTCATCCGCCGAACCGCCTCCTGGATGGTCAGCACCTTCTCGTCGCGGGCATATTTGCCGAGCACCCGGGCGAAATTGCCATAGGCGCGGGGGTGCGTGCTCGACTTGAGGAAGACGCCCTCGGGTGCCTGCGCCGAGGCGTCGGAGCCGAAGCTCATCCACGGCAAGGCGACCGCGCGCCGGACATTGTCCTCGCTCATCGAGAAATAGGCGACCTGGATGCGGCTGTTGTCCTCGACGATGAGGTCGGCGGCGGTCTCCTCCGGGCTCTTGCCGCGCTCCTTGGCCACCTCCTCCAGCGTCCTGCCGGACAGCGGCTTGAGAGCCTCCGTCTTGAAGCCGAGGAGCAGCACCTTCGAAGGCTCGCGCACCACCAGGTCGCCATTCTCCGACACCGCGCCGCGGCGCATCTCGTCGAGGGCGCGGGCGCGCTGCGCCGGGTCCTTGAGGCGGACGACCCACGCCTCGATGCCGCCCTCCTGGACCCACAAAGGCATCGCCGCGTCGAGCCCGGTCGAGCTGGCGGCATAGGTGTACATGTCGGCGGTGATCCTCAGGCCCCTCGCCCGGGCCGCCTCGACCCGAGCGATCGCGGCGTCGATCCTGCCCCAGTTCGATTTGCCCGATTGCTTGAAATGGTAGATTTCGGCCGGAGCGCCCGACGACGCCGAGATCTCGACCAGCTCGTCGATCGCCTCGAGCAGCTTGGGCCCCTCGTCGCGCATGTGGCTGATGTACATGCCGCCGCATTTGCCCGCCTCGGTCGCCAGCGCGATCAGCTCGGGGGTCTCGGCGAAATAGGCCGGGGCGTAGATGAGCGAGGAGCCGACCCCCATCGCGCCCTCGTTCATCGCCTGCCGCACCAGCGCCCGCATGCGGTCGAGCTGCGCCGGGGTCGGGTCGACGTCGCCCTCGCCGAGCTCGTGGACCCGCACCGTCGTCGCCCCGACGAAGCTGGCGATGTTGGGCGAGACGCCCGACTTCTCCATGCGCGAGAGGTAGCCGCCGAGCGTGGTCCAATCGACGATGTAGCGGATGTCGCCCTGCCGCTGGGTCTCGTTCAGGATCATCTGGCGGGACAGCGGGCCCATCGACTCGCCCTCGCCCATCACCTCCAGGGTCACGCCCTGGCGGATGTCGCTCTGCGCCTTCGGGTCGGCGATCAGGGATACGGTCGCCCAGCTCAGCATGTTGATGAAGCCCGGCGCGACGGCGAGGCCGGTCGCGTCGATCTCCCTGCGGGCGCTGCCGTCGAGGCTCGGGCCGACATAGGCGATCCGGTCGCCGCGCAGGCCGACATCGCCGGTGTAGGGCGCTCCGCCGCTGCCGTCGTAGATGGTGCCGCCGCGGATGACGGTGTCGTAGGTCGGGCCGGACGGAGCGGTCGCGCAGGCGGCGAGGAGGAGGGCGAGGCCTCCGATAATTCCTCCCCGCGATTTCGCGGGGAGGGGGACCATGCGAAGCATGGTGGAGGGGTTCTTTCCCGCTCCGAAGTACCCCTCCACCGCGCTCCGCGCGGTCCCCCTCCCCCGCAAATGCGGGGGAGGATTTTCAACAAGCTTCATTTGCATTTCCCCCATCCCGGCCCGCGCACGAAACGCCCCGGCTTCGCGCCGCTATGCTCGCCGTCCTTCAGCACCGCCACCCCGTTGACGAAGACGTGGCGCATTCCGACGGCATATTGATGCGGCCGCTCGTAGGTGGCGCGGTCGGCGATCCGCGCCGGATCGAAGATCGCAAGGTCGGCGTGGAAGCCGCGCCTCAGCCGGCCGCGCCCGGCGATGCGCAGATTGTCGGCCGGAAGCGAGGTCAGCCGCCGGACCGCTTCCTGGAGGGTCAGCGCCTTCTCGTCGCGGACGTAGCGGCCGAGCAGCCGAGCGAAATTGCCGTAGGCGCGGGGGTGGACCTCCTTGTCCGTGAAGGGCGGCTCGGTGGCGAAGGCGGCGGCATCGGAGCCGAAGCTGACCCAGGGCCGAGCCAGCACCTTGCGGATATTGTCCTCCGACATGGAGTGGAAGACGGTGCCGATCGAGCCGCCGTCCTCAACGAGAAGGTCGACCGCGGTCTCCTGCACGCTCCTGCCGCGCATCGCCGCGATCTCCGGCATGCGCTTGCCGGCGTAGCGGCGAAGCCCCGGATTGGCGAAGCCGACGGGCTGGACCGTGGTCCAGTCGCGGGTTCCGCCGGCCATGTCGGCGACGACCCGGGCCCGCACCGCCGGATCCCTGAGCCGCTCGATCATCGCCTTGGGTCCGCCCTCGCGCACCCACAACGGAAGCGTCGAATCGAGCCCGGTGCCGGAAGCGGCGTAGAGATACATGTCGGCGGTGACCGGCACCCCCGCCGCCCGGGCCGCCTCGATCCGGGCCAGCGCCGGGTCCATCAGCGGCCAGTTGGAGCGGCCGGCAGCCTTGAGATGGTAGATTTCGGCCCGGGCGCCGGAGCGGCGGCTGATCTCGACCAGCTCGTCGATCGCCTCGCGCAGCCCGCCGCCCTCGCTTCGCATGTGGCTGATGTACATGCCGCCGCAGCGCCCCGCCTCGCTCGCCAGGGCGACCAGCTCCTCCGTCTCGGCATAGACGGCGGGGACGTAGATGAGCGAGGAGCCGACCCCCATCGCCCCCTCGTCCATCGCCTGGCGGACCAGCGCCCGCATCCGCGCCAGCTGCTCCGGCGTCGGATCGACGTCGTTGCGGCCGAGCTCGTGGACCCGGACGGTGGAGGCTCCGACCATCGAGGCAATGTTGACGCTGACCCCCCTGCGCTCGAGATATTCGAGGAACTGGCCGAGCGTGGTCCAGGCGATCGGGTAGCGGGTGCCGGTCTGCTCGGCGAGGGCCTCGGCCTTCTGGATCGGGTTGAGCGGGCCCATCGACCAGCCCTCGCCCATCACTTCGAGGGTGACGCCCTGGCGAACGTCGCTCTGGGCCCGGCCGTCGCGGATCAGCGGCTCGGCCGCCCAGCTCAGCATGTTGATGAAGCCCGGAGCGACGGCGAGGCCGCGGGCGTCGATCTCGGCCTTGCCGCGTCCGGCGACCCGCGGCCCGAGGGCGGCGATTCGGCCGCCCTTGATGGCGACGTCGCCCTGGTAGGGAGCGCCGCCGCTGCCGTCGTAGATCGTGCCGCCGCGGATGATCGTGTCGTAGGCCGGCGCCGCCTCGCGGGCGGCGGCGCAGCTGGACAGGGCGAGGAAGAGGGCGGCGAGGACGCGAGGGAACATCGCCGCACCTTATCCTCCCCATCGCCAGATGGGGAGGGGGACCAGGCGAAGCCTGGTGGAGGGGTAATGGCGCAGGATTTGGAGGATCGCGCGAGATCCTCGGCCTCCGAAGAAAGCTACCCCTCCACCACCCTCCGGGTGGTCCCCCTCCCCATCGCGCCGCGATGGGGAGGATGAAGATCAGTCGTGGCGGGCCTCGCGCATCTCCTTGGCGGCCTCGCGCATCTCGCGGGCGCCTTCGCGCATGTCCTCGGCGCCCTGCTCCATATCGTCGGCGGCCTCGATCAGATCCTCGTGGCTGAGGCGCTTGCCGCGCGCGGCATGCTCGCGGATCTTCTCGTCGCGATAGGCGCGGTCGCGCAGGCGGCGGGCCTCGGCGCGCATGTTGGCGGCGCCGCGCTCCATTCCGACCGCTCCGCTCTCCATGCCGCGGGCGCCGTTGATCATTCCCACGCGGGCGTCGGCGAGAGCGCGCTCGACGGTACGGCCGATCTCGGCGGTCTGCGCCTCGATTCCGCGAGTCGCCTGGGCCACCGCCGCCGCGACCTCCGCCTCGATCGCCGCCCCGTCGACATGGGGGTGGGCGGCGGCGCGGGCATAAGCGTTCGCCCGGGCCAAAGCGGCGGGATGCGGCATCGCCGGCGGCCGCGGCGGACGCACCGCCATGGCGGCGAGCGGCGCCAGCGGGGCCGGAGCCGCGAGCGGCGCGGCGGCGGGCGCCGGCGGGACGAAGGAAGCCGCGATCGGCGCCAGCGCAGCGGCGGGGGCCAGCGGCGCTGCCGCGGCCAGGGGCACCGGCGGAACGGCCGGAGCGAACGGTGCCGACGGAGCGGCCGGAGCCTCGGGCGCCGCCTCGACGAAATCGATCGCCGCGACCGGGGCGGCGAAGGCGGCGCAGCCGAGCATCGCCGCCACCGCCCAGAAGGAGCCGGAGCGGCGGGCGACCCGGCCGTCGAGGATCGCCTTGACCCGCTTCGACAGGCCCGGCTCGCCGGCCGCGATGGCGTTGGCGGGAAGCGCGTTGGCGCCGCTCAGCCGGGCCCAGTCGAGCAAGGTCTGGGCGTAGCGGGCCGGCTCGACCGCCGCGGCGGCGTCGCTGTCGGCGGCCTCCTCGGCCTGCTGGGCGACCTCGCGGTCGAGCCTCCAGACCAGAGGATTGAACCAGAACAAGGCGACCGCGAGCCTCGACAGGATCAGCGAGGGCCAGTCGCGCCGGGCGACGTGGGCGACCTCGTGGACGAGGATGGCGTCGGCCTGGTCGGGGGCGGCGAGCGTGTCGCGGTCGAGCAGGATCACCGGCCGGGCGAGGCCCCAGCTCAGCGGCGAGCTCGCGTCCTCCGAGGCGAGAAGCCGGATTCCGAGCGCGTCGCCGCCGGCCCGGGCCAGTGCGGCGCGCCATTCCGGCGACTCGACCTCGCGCGCCGCGCGGGTCCAGCGCCTCAGGGTGACGAGGCCGGCGAGCAGCCGGCCGCCGACCATCGCGACTCCGCCGGCATAGAGCAGGAAGAAGAGCAGGCTGGGATCGTCCCAATTGCCGGCCGTCGACACGGATTCGGACGAGTCGGCGAGAGGCGCCGCCGCCACCTCCTCCGCGGAAAGCGGCAGGGCCGCGGCCGAGGCGACGGGCGCCGGAGCGGCGGTCTCGATCTCCAGCGCCGGGGCGAACAAAGCGATGGCGGGGAGCGCGAGCAGGAGCGCGACCGCGACCTTGAGCACGGCGCCCCGGTCGGCCGCCGCGCGGGAGCGAAGCAGCGCCGCGAGCAGAAGCGCCCCGCCGGCGATCGCCGCCGATTTCCAGCCCATCTCGATCAGGAAGTCGTAGGTCATTGGTCGCGCTCCTTTGCCGCGTCGATCGCGCGCTGGAGCGCGTCGAGCTCGTCGGGTTTCAGCGATTTGGAAAGGCCGAGCAGCGCCGTCGCAGCGCTCGCCGCGGAGCCGTCGAAGAAGGTCTTGACCATCTGACGCAGCGCCGTCTCACGGACCTTGGCGGGCTGCGGGATGCTCTTGTAGACGTAGGTCTGGTCGTCGGCGCGGTGCCGGACCAGGCCCTTCGCCTCGAGCCGGGCGAGCATGGTGCGAACCGCCGAATGGCTCGGCGGATCGGCCATCGCCCGGCGCACGTCCGCCGCCGTCGCCTCGCCGGCGCTGCACAATATCTCGAATATCTCGCGCTCGCGGCGCGGCAAACTTGCGATCATGAGCGAATCGCGGCTCCTTGCTGCTACGCCTGTAGCATGCCACAAACGTAGCAGGTTGCAAGTGCCGTTCGTCGAGAAAAGAAGGGGGTTGGTCGAGAGCGCCTCAAATTCCTCCCCCGGATTTCCGGGGGGAGGGGGACCGCGCGAAGCGCGGTGGAGGGGTTCTTCGGACTCAGCCAAGGCCCCTCCACCATGCTTCGCATGGTCCCCCTCCCCTGCGAATGCAGGGGAGGAATTAATCTAGCGCGGCTTCCTGAACCGGTAGACGAAGCGGTCGGTCCTGCCCCGGATCGACGGGTCGAAGACGTTCTTGCTGTGGTCGTCCGCCGGCACCCGGAGCATCTGCGACTGCGCCTCGAGGACGAAGCCCGCGCGCTCGAAATCGGCGCGCACCGTCGCCGGATCGATCCGGTGCACCTTCTCGACCACCTCGCGCGTGTCGCCGCCGGGAGTCGCGACATGGTCGATGACGGCGACCGTCCCGCCCGGCTTCACCGCGTTCCACATCGCCTGGACGACCGTGTTCGGATC
The DNA here is from genome assembly GCA_036388575.1 of Allosphingosinicella sp. Taxonomy (GTDB): domain Bacteria; phylum Pseudomonadota; class Alphaproteobacteria; order Sphingomonadales; family Sphingomonadaceae; genus Allosphingosinicella. The sequence goes on along the minus strand of DASVRO010000011.1, from coordinate 66,163 downwards.
GATGCGCGGAAGCCCGAACTGGGCGCTCTCCCAATAGGCGTCGTGATAGACGAGGTGGAGCAGAGCGAAATCGAAGGCGTTCGGAGCGAAGGCGATCGCCGTCGAGGGGCTCGAGTAGAAGGCGGCGTTCGAATTGCGCGAGCGGATGTCGGCCAGGGCCTTGACCACCGCCTCGCGTCGGCCGAACGCGGCCGAATTCCAGCCGACGACATGGCCCTTCGGCCCCACCGCCCGAGCCATGATGTCCGCATAATAGCCGGTGCCGGTGAAGTAATCGAGCGCCCGGTCGCCCTTCTTCAGGCCCATGAAGCCAAGCACCTCGGCCGGCTTCCTCACCTCGTCGAGGTCGGTCGCGGCCTTGGGCCGCCCGGGTGCCGCGACCGCGGCGGCGACGTCGGCCGCTCCCGCCGCCGGAGCCTTCGCCGCGGCCGGGACCGCCGTCGCCAGCGCCATCATCAGCAAAGCCGTCTTCCGCATGTCCCGCTCCCCTTTTTTCGTCCCTGCAGCCGGAGCGAAGACTAGACGAGGCGCCCGGCGCCGTCACCGGGCTTCGTCGCGCCGCAACGGTCATAGGTCGAACAGGTGGCGCCCGGCGCCGCGCGCTCCAGGCCCGGCGATCGGCGCCGCGGCGATCCGGCACAGTGTGCGGCCGCGGCACCTGACGACGATGGTCAGGGCCGCCCCGGGGGCTCCGCTGAAGCTGTACAGCAGGGCGTGGCGCGAGCCGTCGCCGCAGCGGCCTTCGCAGAGCGCCTCGCCGCGATGGTCCTCGCCCATCGTCGCCGGGACGCCGTCGACGAACAGCGAATATCCGCCAACGCCGGCGCCCGGCCGCACTTCGATCTGCAGCCTCGCCATCCATGTGCCTCCAAGAGGCGACCGGCCTAGCGACGCGAATCGCTCGGGTCCGTGACCGGCCTCACGGAAGGACGGAAAGAAGCGCTCTAGCTTCGGGGCTGTTCGGCGGGCGCCTTCGGAGCCGGCTGGGCCGCGCCCTGCTGGCCCTGCCCCGGCGCCGCCGTCTGGGTCTGCGGCGCCGGGGCAACCGGCGGCTTGCAGATGTCGGGCACCGAATTGCCGGCCAGCCAGAGCAGCAGGATGCCGCCGCCGAACAGGGCGAGCCAGGTCGGCATGCTCGACAGCGCCTGGATGAAGCCCTTGACCGCGTCGAGCACGCTCGACGCCGAAGCGGGCGCGACGAGCTTCCCGGCGCCGCCCGGGGCCGGCTTCTTGCGGAGCTCGGCGATCAGCGCGGCGACCGCGACCAGCGCGAGCAGGATTCCAAGGATGATCCCGGCGATCAGGGTCAGCTTGCCGGCGCTGAACAGGAACGGCGTATAGTCGTTGCAGAATTCGGCGATCCACGCCGGTGCGACTGTTGTTGTCATATTATCTTCCCCCCGTGATGCAGCGGTGTACGACGGCTTCGCGCCGATTGCATCAGCCATGGCCGCAATCGCCCGGGCCCGGCGTGACCGCGGTCACGCCGGGCGGCGATTTGCGCCCGATGCGAGGCGCCGGGTCAGAGCGCCGCGAGGAAGGGCATGCTCGGAGCGAAGAAATATTCGCCGCCTTTCAGGGTCACCGCGGCCTCGAGGTTGAACTTCTCGCGGCCGGCCGCGGCGTTGCCCCAGGTCTTGGGCCAGCGCTGCGGCTCGTTCTGGTCCTGCCCGATCAGCGGATCGTCGCCGGTGTCCTTGCCGCCGAGAATGGGCGGCAGGTTGAGGACGTTGGTCGGGAAGTTCGGATTGTCGACCCAGACTCGCTGGATGAACTCGAACTGGTCCTCGATATTGGCCTGGAAGCACATGAACAGCAGGCCGCGGTCGCCGGCCGGATCCAGGTCGGTCTGAACGGCATCGCAAATGTCTGGCATCGGCCTGCCATAGGGGATGCCGCGCCGGGCGATCCGCCGCCTGCGCTCCGACGCAGCGGACGTCGACGGAGTGGTGCCGCGGGGGTTGACCTTGCGGGCATGGGCATGGGCCGGGCATCTGAACCCGTCCGGATCGAGCGACTTGAACACGAAGTCGTTCTTGTAATCCGCCGTCGGCGAGTCGAAGTCGACCACCGGGGTTCCGTCCTTGAACCGCCCGACCGCCATCGCCCCGGCGAGCTCGCCGCTGTGGCCGGTCGCGCTCGCGCAGGCCACGACCCGGTCCTCGAACTGGCCGAAATTCTGGTAGAGCTTGCGGTAGACGAAGTAGCTGCCGCAGGCGTCCTCCTCGTCGCTGAACGGGTCGTCGACCAGGACCAGGTCGAGGCTCGCGGAGGGATCCCAATTGCCGCCGCCCCGGGTGCCCTTGCGGTCGACGTCGTAATAACGGTCGACATCCTCGCGGGTGAAGAGCGGCTGGCTGATGCCGTCGAAATAGCCGAAATGCTCGATCGGCTCGACCCGCTGGGTCGGCAGGCCCTTGTCGACGGTCCGCCGCAGCGCCCGGCCGGTCTCGACCGCGACGATCTTGGCGAGCCCGGCGGCTTCGGCCTGGAGCAGCGACAGCGCGTTGAGCAGCCGGGTCTCGTCCTCCTCGTCGTCGCCGAGCTGGATCATGGCGTGGATCGTCTGGCGGAAGCCGGCCTCCCAGCGCACCGGCTTGGGATCCTTGTTGCCGGTGCTGAAGAAGTCCTCGATCAGGCCGTCGCCCTGATCCTTCATCCCCTTGCGGAACGCCTTGCTCTCGAAGTTGCGCGGGTTGAAGCCGAGATAGCGATAGCCCTCCGCCGACAGATAGAAGAGGGTGACGAAACCGCCGTCGAAATCGGAATTTTCGCGCCGTTGGCGCGCCTGCTCGAACTGCTGCGCGGCGGTGAGCACGCTCGGCGCGATCTTGCCGCTGATCCAGGCGCGCACCGCGGCGCGATCGCCGGTGAACTTCAGGAAGACGTGACGCTCGACATTGCGGCCGTGCGACTTGAGGATGTTGCCCTGCAGCTTCTCGAACAGGGCGCCGTAGGGCGAGCCGGCGCCGGTGGTGACGTCGGTGGCGGGTCTGCTGAGATCGATCGCCATGGCGGTTTCCTTTCGCTCGTCGACGGGACGGAGAACTGCCGAGTCGGCGATGCTCCGAGGCTCATGCCGCCCTCTTGCCCGGTCAATTCGAGATGGCGCCGAAACGGACCCCGGTCCGCACCGAAGCGGCAGGGACAGCCTAGGCCTCGGCGGCGGCGATGCGCGTGACGCCGGTCACGCCCCCCGGCTCCCCCGGGAGCGCCCTCCTAGCGGCCGAATGTGAAGGCGATCGTGGCGGAGCCGAACTCCTGCGGCGGCGCCTTGAGGCCGTTGCGCCGCCTGAACTCGCTGCGGCGGTGGATGAACTGGAAGCTCAGCGAGACATTGCGGATCAGGTTCAGCTCGATTCCGGCGGCGATCTCCGGCACCAGCGTGGTCCGCCGGATCCTTATGTCGTTGCGCTCGAAGCTGTTGCCGTCGAGGAAGATGTTGTGCGCCACCGCCTTGACCCCGCCGCGCACGAAGAGACTGCCGCTCGACCGCCATCGCGGGCGTCTCGCCGACTCCGCCGGCGCGACGTCGTGGGGGACAGGCGCGTATGCCACGATGGGCTGGACCCCGAAGCCGGACAGGTTCCAGCCGATGCGCCCGGTGATCTCCGCCTCCAGCGAGGTCACGGCGTTGCCGACATTCATACGCACGAGCGGTATGAGGTCGGCATGGCCGCCGTCCTCGTTCGGCCAGCGAAGCGCGACATCGTAGCGCAACTGAAGGATGGGCTCGTTGCGCAGCTGGTTGTCCCAGCCGGCGGGGTGGTCCGCGCCGATCAGCCGGTGAAACTCGATCTGGGTCTCCCCGGCCAGCGCCGCCGGCCCGACGATTCCGAGCGAGACTTCGATCCGATCCTGGCGCTGAGCCTCGAGCGAATTCTGGAGATAGCTGATCCGGGCGATCCTGGAGCCGTACAAATGGCCCGCCCAGGGCCGGTCGTTGGGCTGCGGCGCCGGATTGAGGATGTCCTGCGGGGTGTACATGTTCTGGCCGATGGCGAATCCGGCATCCACCTTGCCGCGTTCGAGCGCGTCGCCGCCGCAGATCAGGCGGCACCAGTCGGAATGGCTGATGCCGGGCAGGAACCGCCCGTCCAGCTCCTCCTCGAGCCGAAGCCATTCCAGCTTCAGGCCGTTGGTATAATAGCGGTCCGTCCGCGTCGGGAACGGGTTCAACTTGCTGTCATTCTCCGCATAGAGCCGGATCTGGTCGGCCGCCGAGGCCTGGCCGCCGGCGAGCAGGACGCCGGCAAGCGCGAGCGCGACTTTCGCGGCCATCGCCGATCTTCCCATCACCCGTTCCCCTCGCAGCCTGAATCGCTCGGTGCAACCTGCACGGCGCGGCGGCAAGGCGACGTGACCGCCGTCACGCGGTCGAGGCTTGCCTTCGGCCTCAATATTTGAAGTACCGCGCCGGACCGCGATAAGGGGCGCCGCTTGCCTCGATCTGCGCCTCAATGTTCCTTGCGCCATTCTCGGCGTGCTTGATCACCCGCAATTGGGTCGAGTCTTCCATGTCGCCCTCCTCTTCGAACCGATGCAATATGATGGCTCCCGTCTGCGTCCCCGTGATCGCCGTCACGGTCGCGAAGATCGTTGCCGAGCTTGCCTTCACCACCGTCGGCCCCCATTTCAGCGTCACCCGCGTTGACCCTTGGCGCAACCCTGCCTAACCACAGAACAGATCTGGAACACGACCGGCCATGCTGACTCACCTTTCCGTCCGGGGCGCGCGCGAGCACAACCTCAAGAATATCGACGTCGACATCCCGCGCGAGACTCTGACGGTGATCACCGGCCTGTCGGGCAGCGGCAAGTCGAGCCTCGCCTTCGACACCATCTACGCGGAAGGGCAGCGCCGCTACGTCGAGTCGCTCAGCGCCTATGCGCGCCAGTTCCTCGAGATGATGCAGAAGCCCGACGTCGACCATATCGAGGGCCTCTCCCCCGCCATCTCGATCGAGCAGAAGACGACGTCGAGGAACCCGCGCTCGACCGTCGCCACCGTCACCGAGATCTACGATTACATGCGCCTGCTCTGGGCCCGGGTCGGAATCCCCTACAGCCCCGCCACCGGCCTGCCGATCTCGGCCCAGACCGTCAGCCAGATGGTCGACCGCGTCATGGCCCTCCCCGAAGGCACCCGCCTCTACCTCCTCGCCCCCGTCGTCCGCGGCCGCAAGGGCGAGTACAGGAAGGAGCTGGCCGAGTGGCAGAAGGCCGGCTTCACCCGGGTGAGGATCGACGGCCAGCTCTACCCGGTCGAGGAGGCCCCCGCCCTCGACAAGAAGTACAAGCACGACATCGAGGTCGTCGTCGACCGCTTCGCCGTGAGGGAAGGCATCGAGACCCGCCTCGCCGACAGCCTCGAGACCGCGCTCAAGCTTGCCGAGGGGCTGGTCTACCTGGATCCCGCCGATCCTTCCCCTCTCCCTGCAGGGGAGAGGGACAGGTCGCGAAGCGACCAGGGTGAGGGCGTGGAGGGCGACGGGCCCTCACCCGCCTCGCTTCGCTCGGCACCCTCTCCCCTGCAGGGAGAGGGGAAGGTCCTTCAGGACAACGCCCCCGCCGGCCGCCTCGTCTTCAGCGAAAAATTCGCCTGCCCGATCTCGGGCTTCACCATCGCCGAGATCGAGCCGAGGCTGTTCTCGTTCAACGCCCCGCAGGGCGCCTGCGCCGCCTGCGACGGCCTCGGCGAGAAGCTCCTGTTCGATCCCGAACTCGTCGTCCCCAACGAGAATCTCTCGATCAAGCGCGGCGCCGTCGTCCCCTGGGCCAAGTCCAACCCGCCCAGCCCTTATTACATGCAGGTCCTCGGCTCCCTCGCCCGCGAGTTCGATTTCAGCCTCGAGACCCCGTGGAACGACCTCCCCGACGAGATCCGCCGGATGATCCTGTTCGGCACGGAAGGAAAGCCCGTCACCCTGCGCTTCGTCGACGGCAAGCGAAGCTACGACGTCAAGAAGCCCTTCGAAGGCGTGATCGGCAACCTCAACCGCCGAATGCTTCAGACCGAGAGCGCCTGGATGCGCGAGGAGCTCGCCCGCTACCAGTCCGCCGCGCCTTGCGAGACGTGCGGGGGCGCCCGCCTCCGCCCCGAGCCGCTCGCCGTCAAGATCGCCGGCGAGGACATAAGCATGTCCACCCGCCGCTCCGTCCGCCACGCCCTCGAATGGTTCTCCACCCTTGAGGACAAGCTCAATCCGCAGCAGAAGGAGATCGCCCGCGCCATCCTCAAGGAGATCAACGAGCGCCTGGGCTTCCTCGACAACGTCGGCCTCGACTATCTCAACCTCGACCGCACGTCGGGCACCCTCTCCGGCGGCGAGAGCCAGCGCATCCGCCTCGCCAGCCAGATCGGCTCCGGCCTCTCGGGAGTCCTCTACGTCCTCGACGAGCCCTCGATCGGCCTCCACCAGCGCGACAACGACCGCCTCCTCGTCACCCTCAAGCGCCTGCGCGATCTCGGCAACACCGTCATCGTCGTCGAGCATGACGAGGATGCCATCCGAACCGCCGACTATGTCATCGACATGGGCCCCGGCGCCGGCGCCCACGGCGGCGAGGTCGTCGCCCGCGGGACGCTCGACGAGGTCCTGGCGAACGAGAAGAGCCTCACCGCCGACTATCTCACCGGCCGCCGCTCGGTCGCCGTCCCCGCCAGGCGCCGCAAGGGCAACGGCCGCAAGCTCACCGTCCACGCCGCCCGCGCCAACAACCTCAAGGACGTCACCGCCTCGATCCCGCTCGGCACCTTCACCTGCATCACCGGGGTCTCCGGCTCCGGCAAGTCGAGCTTCACCATCGACACCCTCTACGCCGGCGCCGCCCGCGCCCTGAACGGCGCCCGGGTCGTCTGCGGCCCGTGCGAGAAGATCTCTGGCCTCGAATATCTCGACAAGGTGATCGACATCGACCAGTCGCCGATCGGCCGCACCCCCCGCTCCAACCCGGCCACCTACACCGGCGCCTTCACGCAGATCCGCGACTGGTTCGCCGGCCTCCCCGAGAGCCAGGCGCGAGGCTACAAGCCCGGCCGCTTCAGCTTCAACGTCAAGGGCGGCCGCTGCGAGGCCTGCAAGGGCGACGGCCTCATAAAGATCGAGATGCACTTCCTCCCCGACGTCTACGTCACCTGCGACGTCTGCCACGGCCACCGCTATAATCGCGAGACCCTGGAAGTGAAGTTCAAGGGCAAGAGCATCGCCGACGTCCTCGACATGACCGTCGAGGACGCCCACGAATTCTTCAAGGCGGTGCCGCCGATCCGCGACAAGATGGCGATGCTGGAGGAAGTCGGCTTGGGCTACATCAAGGTCGGCCAGCAGGCGACGACGCTGAGCGGCGGCGAGGCCCAGCGCGTGAAGCTCGCCAAGGAGCTGTCGAGAAGGGCGACGGGGCAGACCCTCTACATCCTCGACGAGCCGACCACCGGCCTCCACTTCGAGGACGTCAGGAAGCTCCTCGAGGTCCTCCACGCGCTGGTCGACCAGGGCAACAGCGTCGTCGTCATCGAGCACAATCTGGAAGTCATAAAAACCGCCGACTGGGTCCTCGATCTGGGTCCGGAAGGCGGGGACAAGGGCGGCGAGATCGTCGCCGAAGGGACGCCGGAGCAGGTCGCCGCGGAGCCCCGCTCCTACACCGGCGGCTATCTCAAGGCCCTGCTCAACGGCCCCCGCGCCGAGCCCGCCACGCCGAAGCCGAGAAAGAAGCGCGCCTCCCCCGCCGTGCGCGAGCGCGAAGCGGCGGAATGAGCGCCTATCGCCCCGAGTTCGAAGAGGCGCTTCGCCTCTTCGGCCGGGCGAGCGAGGCGATGAAGGCGCGCGGCCTTTCGGCCAGGCGGCGATCATCTCGGTCGAGGACATGATCGCCGACCGCGTCGGCCAATATGCCTCGGGCACCGCTCCCGAGATGCTGGAGCAGGCCCGCCGCCTCTTCACCCTTCATGCCGACGCCGATCGCGCCAATATGGAGCGCCGCATCCGGCACGAAAGCGCAGGCGAATATGGCGGCGAAGACCTCGAAGGCTGAACCCCGGGCCGTCCCCCTGGCCGAATTCACCGCCGACATCGCCCGCCGCCGCGCCGAAACCGGCGTCGCCGACCTGCCACGCAATTCAGGCAAGCGCCGAACGCCAGGCAAGCGCGCGCTGCTCAAGGCGATTGAAGAGGCGGGAGGGAAGTGGTGAGAGGCGGTGGTGCCCGCAGGGTCGAGGCTCCGGGGGAGCCTGGGATCGAGCACGCGTCAGCGCGAGGTGATCAAGCCTGTCCTGAGCGAAGTCGAAGGGACGGCGGACTGGGTGCTGGACCTTCGGGCCTGAGGGGGGCGACAGGGGCGGGGAGATCGTGGTGGAGGGGACGCCGGAGCAGGTGGCCCACGAGCCCCGCTCCTACACGGGCCAGCATTTGGAGCCGTTGCTGCGGGGCGCGCTAGTCGAACTCCAGGTCACCCATCCGCGGAAAAAGCGGGCCTCCCCGCTTCTGCACGAGAGCCCGAAGTAGCCGAATGATCGGATGGTCCCGAAGTGGAGACAGTCCGGGACGGATCGGCATCAGCATGCTCGATGTGCAAAGTGCAAGACGGCGAACTGAATGTGGTTACCACTGAGGAAGGGCAGCTGTTGTGTATAGATCGCCCGCCTAAGTGGTCTTTGATGCGGCTAGTGTGGTTAGGTCAGTTTTCAGCACGTTGTATATGCGATCCGCCTCGGCCTTCCTATCAATACGCGATTTAGAATTATTAACGTCCTCGGTTGACAAGTCCAGGAGCTCGAAGGCTCGGCGCATGCGGTCGGCGGCTTCTTCGTCGAAGTTCGGGCAAGAAGCGGCACAACAGGCAAGTAAAATGATGTCATTTGCAGTGAGGCCAGTTGGCTCCTGCCTATTAGGCTCCGTTGCTTCAATATCCAGGCAGATAGCGAGCTCTCCCAGTGCGTGGGCAAAATTTATTGCATCATTCGGATCGCGTCTGCAAGCAAGCGAATACGCCTCAAGTGCCTCCCTGTTCTGACGGCGATTATGCAACTGCTTACCAAACCAAACAGCAGAGGTGTCCGAGGAGTCAGGCAGAATGGCCGCCCTTCGGTACAATTCTAATCCCTGTTTCTTGTCTCCGGCTATACTAAGCGCTCGCGCGTGGTTTCTCACAACACGAGAATCGTTAGGAAACAAGCTCATCATCCGCTTAGAAATACGGACGGCCTCTTCGGTCATACCGTCTTCATGCAAAGCATCCAGTAGTAACCCAATCAACGTAATGTCGTCTTCTATGTCCTCTGCGTCGAGGTCTTGCTGTCCCGTCCCTTCCAAGTCTACAGTTATGAACTTTGGAATGTCAGTACGTGCTTTCTGGCGATCTGTAGTATCGGCAGAGTGCGCCAAGACACCCAAATACATCCTTTTCAAGTTCCGCTCGGTAGGATAGAGTTGGATCGCTTGCTCAAAGACAGCTTGTCGGACGCGCGGCAGATTAAGTAAAGCTAGCCATGAGGTAATTTCGAGAAACTGATTCGGCATTAATCGAATATTGCGCTCTATTAGTAGCCTTATCTTGTTCAAGAGCAGTACGATGTCACGACCTTCGTATGCATCTCTTATAGATTGCATCAGCGTGGCGGGCAACAAACCGTCTTCGGCGTCTGATAATGCCCCTAATACTAGGTCGAGCGGAGAATCGCCTTCCTTCGTAACTTGGGCTTCGGGACCAAATGCCTTTTCAAATCTCTTTACTTTATCCTGGAGTTTCTTAATAGTATTTCTAAGCGCAGCATCTCGAGACTGCCCAGCATCTTCGATAACATTCACTGGCAAGGTAGGAAACCAGTCATGAACCGGATTGTCCCGTGACTCTTGAGATGAGGCCTGCTGCTCATTCACGAACGACTTAAGACCTACGGATAGGGTCTTTACTCCGCTCAGATTTCCAGAGTACTTTAGAACTCTATAAGAACTTAAATCAAATGGAATCGGCGTGGTTCTGGACTCGTCGAGAGTCATTATAGTACCATTGCCTCGCAGCGCGTGGCGGACGCCAAGCTCGTAAAATACGTTCGCATTAAGATCGGTGAGATCCGCGATGACCAAGTCTGCAGTTCCTAGCCGAGTCACGATGTCCTTGGTAATCGCACCCGAAGCCTGAACGTCATCCGCTCGAGTGACGGTATAACCGAGGGGTTCGAGTATTCCGCGTATGTGGTCACTAATGGCAGAAAAGTGTGCGTGATCGTCCGTGCCAGGTTTACCAATGGGCATCACGATAAAGCAAGTTAGTTCAGTCATCGCCGTCTCCAGAAGCGGCTACGATACAACCCTTTGAACGTTCTGTCATCCCGAACGGGCTAACTGTGCGGGTGCCTCGGAAAAACAGCGATAGTATGGGCTTTCGGCTAGCGGCACTGCGCGCTCTTCAGCTGCCGCATCGCCTCCTCGCCGCCGCCTTGGCCGACGAGCTCCGTCAGCCGGTCCAGCTCATCGCCCGTTCTTACACTCTTCGCCGCCGCGACGCTCGGATTCGTCTCACCCGAAGCCCCAAACCGACCGAAGAGGCCGGGCCCAGCCCCGACGCCGGCGGTCGTCCGCAGGCCCTCGCATCCGGCAGGGCCCCTTCGGTCCTTTGGTGCTTCGGGTGAAACCTCGTCCCCCCGCCTGATTACCACCAAAGCGAAGGAAAAATAGGATTGCGCGATAGGAGCATTCCTGCTCTAAGGACGTTGGAACAAAGCAGGAACTGACTGCCGCGCTTCGGCCCCGGCCGAGGCTCGCCACGACCGCAAGGAGAGAGCTCATGAACCACATGCCCGAGTTCGTCGCCCCGCTGGTGCCCAGCGACCCCGAGACCGTCTTCACCGAGACCCGCCGCCTCCGCCACGACGGCTGGACCCCGGAGAAGAAGCGCCTCTTCCTCGAGCGCCTCGCCGAATGCGGCGTAATCGTCGAGGCCTGCGAGGCGGCGGGGATGAGCGCCCGCGCCGCCTACAATCTGCGCGACCGCGACGCCCTGTTCGCCGCCGGCCTCGACGCCGCCTGCGTCAAGGCCCGGGCGCCGCTCGCCGACGAGGCCTATTCGCGCGCCCGCAACGGAGTCGTCGAGCGCATCTACAAGGACGGGGTGATCGTCATCGCCGAGAAGCACCGCTACGACAACCGCCTGACCATGGCGGTGCTCGCCCGCCTCGACTCGCGGATCGACCGCGCCGAGGAGAAAGGCGCCGCCCACCTCAAGCTGGTCGAGCGCTGGGACGATTATCTCGACGCCCTCAGCGAGGATCGGCGCGACGACGGCCTCGCCCTGCTCGCCCCGCCCGAGCCCGCCGCGCCCCAACCCGCCCCGCCCGAGCCCGAGCCGCCCGAGCCCCGCGCCGGCCCCGGCGAAAATTCACGAGACCATGAACTTCATGAACTTCACCGCGGGGCGGAGGCCGGAACCGAGGAGGACGGCCACGAGGTCTGGGAGGACGAGGACGGCTGGTGGACCGATTACCCGCCGCCGCCCGGCTTCGACGGCGAGGAGGATGGCCGCTACGGCGATCATCGCTACTTTCGAAGGCTCTCGCCCGCCGAGCAGGCGGTGATCGATGCCGAGAATGCCAAAGAGGACGCCGGGGAGGCCGAGGCGATGGCGCACCTTCGGGCCATCGCCGAAGCCCAGCGCGACCTCTATTTCGGCTTCGACGACTATCCGGAGGCGGAAGACGGCGACCGCGAGGCCGCGAGCCCGCCAAAGCGGGCGGACCCCCCGCCGATTCCGTGTGACTCTCGTGCCGGTTGCGCCGTTCGCGAAGCGCCCCCCGGTGCCGGCCCGACGCCGGGCACCGATCCCGCCGCTCGTCCGGAAGGAGAGGAAGGAGAGGAAGGAGAGGAAGGAGAGGCGCCGGGATCATGAGTCGATTCAGCCTAGGCGGCGAGCTTCACCCGGTTCCGCCCCTCCGCCTTGGCCCCGTAGAGCGCCGCGTCGGCCCGGGAGATCAGCTTGTCCGACGCTTCCTCCCCCGCCATCAGCGCGATCCCGGTGCTCAGGGTGACGGTCAGGGCCGCCCCGGAAGGCAGCAGGACCGGCGTCCGCGCCACCATCGCGCCGAGCCGCTCGCAGACCAGCCGGGCCTGCGCCCGCTCGGTCTCCGGCATCAGGATCGCGAACTCCTCGCCGCCCATCCGGCCGACCACGTCGCTCGTCCGAACCGAATCCCGGATCAGCCGCGCCAGCACGCGCAGAACCTCGTCGCCGGCGGGGTGGCCGTGGCGGTCGTTGACCCGCTTGAAATGGTCGACGTCGACGATCGCGAGGCAGAGCGGCCGGCCGTTGCGAAGCGACCGCCCCGTCTCCGCCTCGAGCCGCTCGAGCAGGTGGCGGCGGTTGAACAGGCCGGTCAGCGAATCCACGGTGGCGATCCGCCGCAGCTCCGCGGTCGCCTCGGCCGCCCGGGCATTGGCCCGAAGCGCGGTGACCGCGGCGAGGGCGAGCAGCGCCAGCATCGCCGATCCCGCCGCGGCGAGGGCGAGGCTGTAATATTCGGACCGGGCGTCGGCCTGCGAATAGGCCGCCCGGCGCAGGGCGAGCCGCCGATGCTCCTCGGCCTCGATCGCGGCGACCTCGCGAAGCACGCTCTCGATCTCGCGCCGGCCAAGGCCGCTCCGGACGATCTCCTCGGCATCGCTCCTCCGCCCCGCCGCCGCCAAAGCGATGGTGCGGTCGAGAAGGCCGTAATAGCTCGCCAGCCGCCGGCGGAGCCGCTCCGCGCCGGAGCGCTGCTGCGCGTTGTCGCGGGTCAGGCCGTGAAGCCGGTTGAAGAGCCGGGGGATCTCGCCGCGGCTTTCCTCATAGGGCCCGAGGAAGCGCCGGTCGTTGGTCAGCAGATAGCCCCGCTCGCCGCGCAGCGCGGCGTTGACCGCGCTCTTGATCCCGCCGGTCGCGAGCAGCATGTCGAGGGCGCGCACGGAAAGCCGGTCGGCTTCGCGCCTCTGGGTCGTCGCCGCATGGCTGTTGAAGATCAGCGCCGCCAGCGTCGCGGTGAGGATCGCCAGCGCCGGGAAGACGAACAGCCAGACCCGCAACCGCGCGTCGCGAAGCCCGCCCTTCAAATTCGGTCGCATCCGGTCGGTCCTCGCGCAATGCTGGAGGTTCGCGAGGAAAGCCTTACGCCCGAAGGGGTTAAGAAAGGCGAAGGGAGCGCCCGACAGGCCTGCTGGCCGGATCGGGGCGCGACGATTATAAGCCCGGTCTCGGGCACCGAGGGAGACGAACATGCTGAACGACCATGACAGCTCCGCCATCCTGGCCGTCGCCAACCTCGACCGGGCGCACACCTTCTACGGCGACGTCCTGGGCCTCGAGCGAGCGGAGGAAGGCAAGGAGGAAGGGGTGCTCGTCTACAGGACCGGCGCCACCAGGCTGATCGTCTACGAATCCGAATATGCCGGCACCAACCGCGCCAACGCCGTCGTCTGGGGGGTCGGCGGCGACCTCGACTCGATCGTCGAGGCGCTGGAGGCGAAGGGCGCGACCTTCGAACATTATCCCGATATCGGCCGGCTCGAGGGAAACGTGCACCATGCCGGCGGCGAGAAGCTGGTCTGGCTGAGGGACCCCGACGGCAACGTCCTTCATCTGAACTCGATGTGAAGCCATGCCGCCCGAGCGCAGCGAGCCTGGCGCGAAGCCGCTCGGCCGTTCGCCGACCCCGCCTCAGCCCCGGCAGTCGAGCAGGAACAGCGGGCCATTGCCCGACAGTCGCGATTCCGGCGGCGCCGCAAGCCCCCGCCCGGAACGCGGCCGTCCAGGCGACTTACGCGCTGATCGGACCGTCGTCGTCGTCGTCGTTGATGAACAGCAGGTAGACCGCGACCGCGATCGCCACTCCGCCGAGGATGTAGAGCAGCAGCCCGCGCTTCTTGCGCTTGTGGCCGGGCTCATGCGCGAGCTGGAGCCCCTCCTCCTGGCTGACGGCGGGCTGCGGCGCGCTCTGCGCGAAGGCCGGCGCCGACGCGTAGACGAGGGCGGCGGTCAATACGGTCGTGAAAGCCCGATGGCGCATGCTTCATCCCCCTGGACTTCGGCCGGACAGCGTCGGCGCCCGCCGCCGGGCAATAGCGACACATTTCGGACCCGGCACGAAACCCGTGCCGATACGATTGGCCGGCGGGCGGCGGGCGCGCTACGACCGGGCTTTCAACCGACGGAGCCGAACCATGAAACCGAAGATCGCCATCGCCGCCGCCGCCTTGCTGTTCGGATCGACCGCCGCCTGGGCCGCCGCCGAGATGGCCGGCTGCTGCTGCAAGGAGATGATGATGGGCAAGCAGGCCCCGGCGCCCGCGCCGGCGCCGGCGCCGCAGAAATAGCTCGGGCGGCGACGCTCGCCGCCGTGAAGGGCGATCCGGACCTGCCGGCATCGGGACTCGAGGCGCGGCGCCTGCGCGAGGCGCTCGACCTGACCCAGGAGGAGCTCGCCGACCGCGCCGGCCTCATCCCAAACTATCGCGGCCGGATCGAGCGCGGCGAGGGCAATGTCGAGGTGAAGGCGCTGTTCAAGCAGGCGTGTGGGCTGGCGGTCGAACCTGCCGCTCTGTTTGAGCCGGTAACGACTACGCCTCAAAATTCCGTCTGAACCGGGGACAGGCGCTTTCGGTGCCAGTGCTTCGGTCAAGGTACGTGCTTGGCAAGTAGCTGGCACTGGGGGCCCAGCAGCCGGTCCGGGACTCTTTGCAAGCGTCTTTTGGACGTGGGTGGAGTTTGGCTAGTTGACTTGCAGCACCTAGGAAGGCTACTACTGTATCGTAGACAATACAGAATACAGGCTGTATCGCGATGGCGTCGATTGGTCCCTTTATCCGTGCCACTGTGCTTCCTACGGGTCTGAGTGTCAGTGCGGCCGCGCGCCGCCTCGGTATCGGGCGGCCCGCGCTATCCAACTTGCTCAACGGAAATGCGAAGCTGTCGCGAGACATGGCGCTGAAGCTAGAACGGGAATTCGGTGCCGATGCCAACGAACTGATCCGTCACCAGGCGGAACTTGACGCCGAAAAGCGCGACGCTGAGGCCCGGGAGGGGGAGGTAAGGGCCAACGCCGCTGGTTATCTCAAGATTACGTCCACCGACATCGCCCACTGGAGCGACAAAGTCGCTGCCCGCACCTCCTTGTCCGTGCTGTTGCGGCGTCTCGTGCATGCCGACGGACCTGCCGACGCCCGGATCGATTTTCCTGGCTATGATGACGGCGAGCGTCCGGGCTGGGATGGCTTGGTCGAGAGCGCGCGCGCCGGTCACTGGGTTCCAGAGGGACGTAGCGGCTGGGAACTCAGCACATCCAAGGACCTGCCGGGCAAGCCCAACCGGGATTTTCGCGAGCGCATGAAGCTGCCGAAGAGCGAGCGTCGCAACACCACCTTCACATTCGTGACGACGCAGGGCTGGCCGGATCGGAAAGCGTGGGCGGACGCGCAACGCGCACTCGGTGAATGGCGCGATGTTCGCGCCTACGATGCCAGCGACATCGAGCAATGGCTTGAACAGTCGGCCACCACTCAAGTCTGGTTCCGTGAGCAGTTTGGACCGCCAGCCGACGGCATCCGCACGATCGGAGAGTGCTGGGAGGCTTGGACTGGCTCGACGACGCCGCCGCTGTCACCGCTGCTGTTCGAGGACGCGCTGCAGCAGCATCGCCAAATCCTCCACAATTGGCTGAACGAGCCCGGTGAACGACCGTTCGTTATCGTCGCTGACTCGGCTGCTGAAGCCTTGGCATTCGTCGCGCTCGCCCTGAAGGAGGAGGGCCGGGCGAACGGATGGTTCTACGACGCGACGGTGCTCGTGGACACGCAGCAGGCGTTGCGCCGGATCGCAGCCGCGGCGCGCGAGGCGGTGCTGGTAGTCGCTGATCCGGAAACCGAGGTCGCAGCCAGCAGTCTTTCACGCGGGCAGCGGGTCATCATCGTCCGCCCGCGAACCAGCGTGGAAAATGACCCGGACGTGGCGCTCGACACCCTCGGCGATGAGAGCTTTTCCAAAGCCCTGGAAGACATGGGGCTCGATGACGACCGGCGCGAACAACTCAAGGATGAATCAGGCCTATCCGCGACGATCCTGCGGCGGCGCCTCGCTAACGCGCCCGCGTTGCGCACACCCGACTGGTCGCGGGAGCCGCATTTGCTTCGCAAGCTGATTCCGATGCTCTTAGCTGGGGCCTGGAATCGAACGGTTGAAGCGGACAAGATGCTGCTAAGCGACCTCGCCAGCGGCAATAGCTTCGAGGAGGTCGAAATCCAGCTGACACAGCTGCTGGCGATCGCCGACTCCCCCGTCTGGGCAATCGGCAACTATCGCGGCATTGTGTCGCGCAAGGACGCGCTGTTCGCAGCTGGAACCGCGCTAACACAGGAGGATATCGAACGCTTTTTCATCGTTGCCGACCTCGTCCTTTCGGAAGACGATCCGGCACTCGATCTGCCGGTCGAAGACCGCTGGACTGCCGGAATGCACGGCAAAAAGCGCGACGTTTCGGGGGCGTTGCGTGCGGCGGTTGGAGAACTTCTCGTGTTGTTCGCCGTCTATGGTGACCGCGTCCTAGCCCGGCATCTCCAATCGATCAGGCACACGGTGGAGGCGCTCGTCGAGAAGCTGTTGCGCGGTGTCAAAGCGCGCCATTGGCTCGCGCAGCGCGACGATCTGCCCTTGCTCGCCGAGGCGGCGCCGTGCGCCTTTCTGAACGCGGTCGAAGCGGACCTTCGTTCAAGCGACCCGCAAATCGTGGCTATGCTGCGGCCTGCCGGCTCGGGCCCGTTCGACAGCCCGGATCGCAGCGGCCTACTCTGGGCGCTTGAAACGGTAGCATGGGATGAAGAGCACTATCTGCGCGTGGCCCGGATTCTGGCGCGGCTGAGCGCAGTGCCGATAGACGACAATTGGGTGAACAAGCCCGAGAACAGCCTGGGCTCGCTGGTTCGATCCTGGTTCCCGCAGACGTCCGCCAGCATCGAGAAGCGTCTGGAGCTAATCGATATCCTAGTGAAGGACTATCCGGCGATCGGCTGGAAAATTTGCAGCGCACAGATCGACCCGGGGGCCGGATTCGCGACGAACAACAGCAAGCCGCGCTGGCGGCCGGTCGACACGAGCGCATCGCGCCCGCCCGACAACGAGATTTACCGCACAAATCGCTATGCGCTTGACAAGATGCTCACCTGGCGTGCGCCAACGGGCGATCAACTCGGCGATCTGATCGAGGTCTCGGCCGAGCTACCTAGCGCCGATCAGGAAAAAATCTGGGCGAGAGTCGCGCGGTGGATCGACGATGGGGCCGGCGATGTGGAACGTGCCGCGCTGCGCGAGCGAATGCGGCGTTCGGTGTTTTCGCGTCGGTCGCAGAAGCGGACCAAGACGACCAAGCTCGATCGGACCCGTCGCACGATCTTCGACAGGCTCGCGCCGACGGATATGATCCAGCGCTATCGCTGGCTTTTCGCTGAGCATTGGGTATCGGAATCGGGGGACGAGTTGTTCGATGATGATTTCGACTATGATAAGCATCAGAGGCGGGTCGAGGCGCTGCGCCGGACATCAATTCAGGCAATCTATGGGGAGCGCGGGCTCGACGGGATCGGCGCTTTGCTTGCCGAGAGCAACGCTTGGAGCACCGTAGGACGCTATCTCGCCGATGCGACCGATGGCCGTGACCGCGGTTCGATCATCGCCACCCTGCTGAGGCTGATCGCGCAGAGCGAGGATCGTTCATGGACCGGCTGCTTGGAGGGCTTTCTGCTTGCGCTCGACGATGTGCGTGAGCCGCTTGTCCGGTCGTTGATCCCGACCCTGCCGGACAGCGAAGCGCTGATCCTCTTGAAAGCTAACCCGTTTGAGGCTGTCACTTGGAGCCTGTTGGACACGTTGCGGCCGCACCTCGCCGAGCGTTATTGGCGCGAGGTTGCGCCCTATGGCTGGCGCCACCCTGACGCCGAGCTCAACATGATAGTGGACCGGCTTCTGGCGGCCGATCGTCCGTTCTCTGCACTCAATGCCGTCCACCTGGATTTCAAGAGGCTGGAGGGAGGCACCCTCGCGCGCCTGCTCAGGGCGCTGACAAAGCCGACTACGGAAGAGGTTTCCAACCAGATATCCGCTCACAGCATTTCGGAGGCGCTAGCGGTGCTTCACGGGACCGGTGCTGCCACAATCGCGGAAATGGCGCAGCTCGAATATCTATTCATCGACGCCCTTAGCCATTCCAAGCATGGCATCCCCAATCTGGAAAAGCAGATCGGTGCGAGTCCAGGCGATTTCGTCCACCTGGTGTCGCTGCTCTATCGTCGGGACGACGGCGCGGAAGATCCATCGGAAATGCGGCCACCCGAAGGAGCCGATCTTCGGGCGATAGGTCACAACGTGTTCCGTGTGCTCGAACGGCTCCGGCGTACCCCAGGTACTCAGGAAGATGGGGCGATTGATACTGGGGCATTGTTAGCGTGGTTGACCGAGGCGCGGGAGCGGTTCCGTTCGGTCGGGCGAAGCGATATTGGCGACAGCCAGATCGGCCAATTGCTCGGCCGGACGGTGACGGGATCGGATGGAATCTGGCCGCACCAGGCGGTGCGCGAGGCCCTTGAGGCGTGCGGAAGCGATCGAATGATGCGTGGGATGGAGATCGGGCTGCACAACAGCCGTGGCGCCGTCTGGCGCGGCAAGGGCGGGGCAGAGGAGCGCACTCTGGCAGAAAGGTATCGCGGTTTCGCGCAACAGTTGCGGGCGAACTATCCGATCACTGCGCGATTGCTCGAGTACATTGCGGAAACCTATGCCAGCCAAGCAGAATGGCACGATACGGACGAGGCGGTTCGGAAGCGTCTGCAACGTCGCTGAGCGTTCTCGGCTACCTGGCTCATGCAAAGTTATCGTCCTCGCTTTTTTGGCGGCAGGCCTATCCTTCCACCTCGTAGTTGACGTTCACGTAAAGACGCTGCAATCCGCCCCTCGAAGGAGACCCCTGCCCATGAGCCCGATCTCGACCCACCGCCACGGCGACATCCTCGTCGTCGCCTCGAACAACCCGCCGGTCAACGCGCTCGGCCATGCGGTTCGCGAGGGGCTGGTCAGGGCGATCGAGGAGGCGGATTCGGACGAGGCGGTGAAGGCGGTCGTCATCATCTGCCGGGGGCAGACCTTCTTCGCCGGAGCCGACATCACCGAGTTCGGCAAGCCGATGCAGATGCCGATGCTCCCCATGGTCGTCGACATCATCGAGAATTGCACCAAGCCGGTCGTCGCCGCCATCCACGGCACGGCGTTTGGAGGGGGCCTCGAGGTCGCTCTCGCCAGCCATTACCGCGTCGCCTTGCCGTCGGCCAAGCTCGGCGTGCCCGAGGTCAAGCTCGGCCTCCTCCCCGGCGCCGGCGGCACCCAGCGGCTGCCGCGCGTGGCGGGCGTGCGCAAGGCGCTTGAGATGGCGGCGACCGGCAATCCGATAGCCGCGAAGGAAGCGTGGGAGGCCGGACTGATCGACCGGCTGATCGAGGGCGAGCTGGAGCCGCACGCCGTCGCCTTCGCCGAGGAGGTCAAGGATGCCCGGCCGCTGCCGAAATCCTCCGGGCGCCAGGACAAGCTCGCCGACGTCGACGCGTCCGTCTTCGCCGATTTCCGCAAGGAGCATGCCCGCAAGTTCAAGGGCTTCGAGGCGCCCGAGAAGAACATCCAGGCGATCGAGGCGGCGGTCGCCAGGCCCTATGCCGAAGGCGTGCTCGAGGAGCGGCGCCTGTTCATGGAGCTGATGACCGGCACCCAGGCCCGCGCCCAGCAATATTTCTTCTTCGCCGAGCGCCAGGCCGCCAAGATCGACGGGCTGCCGGAGGGCACGACTCCGCGCGAGATCCGGCGCGTCGGCGTGATCGGCGCCGGGACGATGGGCGGCGGCATCTCGATGAACTTCCTCTCGGCCGGGATCCCGGTCACCATCGTCGAGATGCAGCAGGAAGCGCTCGACCGCGGCACCGGCGTGATGCGCAAGAATTACGAGGCCTCCGCCGCCAAGGGCCGGATCAGCGCCGAGCAGGCGCAGGGCGCGATGGGCCTCCTCAAACCCACGCTCAGCCTCGACGACCTCGCCGATTGCGACCTGATCATCGAGGCGGTGTTCGAGAATATGGACGTCAAGAAGGAGGTGTTCGGAAAGCTCGACAGGATCGCCAGGCCGGGCGCCATCCTCGCCTCCAACACCTCCTACCTCAACGTCGACGAGATCGCGGCGAGCACCTCGCGGCCGCAGGACGTCGTCGGCCTGCACTTCTTCTCGCCGGCCAACGTCATGAAGCTTCTGGAAGTGGTGCGCGGAGCGAAGACCGCCCCCGACGTGCTGGTGACGGCGATGCAGCTCGCCAAGAAGATCCGCAAGGTCGCGGTCGTGGCGGGCGTCTGCTACGGCTTCATCGGCAACCGGATGCTGATGCCGCGCCAGGTCCAGGCCAGCCGACTGCTCCTCGAAGGCGCCACCCCCGAGCAGATCGACCGGGTCCATGTCGAGTTCGGGATGCCGATGGGCCCGTTCCAGATGGCCGACCTCGCCGGAGTCGACATCGGCTGGCACCGCGACCCCGGCCGGATCGAGAACGTCCGCGACGCCCTGTGCGCCGCCGACCGCTGGGGCCAGAAGAAGGGCGCCGGCTTCTACGATTATGACGAGAAGCGCCGCCCCTCCCCCTCCCCGGTCGTCCAGCAGATCATCGACGACTTCCGGGCGAAGGAAGGCGTCGAGCCCCGCGAGATCAGCGACCAGGAGATCATCGATCGCACCCTCTACACGATGGTCAACGAAGGCTCGAAGATCCTCGAGGAAGGCATGGCCCAGCGCGCCTCCGACATCGACGTGGTCTGGGTCTACGGCTACGGCTGGCCGGTCTGGCGCGGCGGCCCGATGTTCTGGGCCGACACCGAAGGGCTGCCCAGGATCGTCGAGGGCCTGAGGCGCCAGCAGGAGCGGCTGGGAAGCGACTTCAGCCTGTCGGAGCTTCTCGTCCGCAAGGCCGAAGCCGGCGAGAAGCTGACCCGCTGAGCCGGCGGAGTCCCCGGCGGCGGCCCGATTCCCACGCGCGAAATTGTCACGCCTCCTAGAATCCGGTAAGTACAGCGAACCGGGTCAAGCGTCATCGATAGTTGCGGGAGAATTGCGGATCGAGCCGCGGGGGGATTGGGCAAATGAAGCCGTTATTTCTGCCATTGGCCGCTCGTGTTCTACTTGCCTCGCTGGCCGTTGCCGCTCCGGCTGCGATCGCTGCGCGGGATAACGGCAGTCAATCCGCCCAGGACGATTCCGGCGGGGGCAGGAACTGCGTCAGGGTCATGGGCGCGCTCGTCTGCAAGGGCGATTCGGCTTCGAAAGCGACGGCAGCGACGGCCACCGTCGCGCCCGCGATGCTCGCCGCGCGGCTGTTCGCCGAAGGGCCCTCGCTCTCGCCCGACAACGATGCCCGAACCTTCGCCATCCAGGGTTTCGCGCGCTCCGGCTGGCCGGTCGCGGTCGACTTCCAGCCGCAGCCCGGCACCGTCACCGTCCTGACCGTCACCCCTTACGGCGCGTCGCCGTCCGGCTCGCCGGCCCGGCTGATCCGCGACGCCGCGGGGCGTTTCCTGCCGCCGCCCGGAGGGCTTCGGACGGTCATCGATCCCACCGGTCGGGGCGGGCGCCGGCTGTTCATCGGCCGGCTCGACATCGCGCCGGCGCGGGGCGGCGACAGGCCGCTGGCGATCGCCACCTATAGCGTCGAATCCTATCGCCTCCTGGCGAAGGGGAAGCCGTCGCTCAGGCGCGTGCCGGTCGAAATATTCGGGTTCGGCGCGGGTCCCGAGGCGGTGGCTGCGCCGCTGGCGGCGCGAGCGCCATGGCCGCGGGCGGCCGCGGCGCTGGCCGTTGCCGCGGCCCAGTCCTCTCCCCTTGCCATGTCGCTGACGCAGGTGGTGCTGGCCGGCGGCGCCTCGACGCTGGCCCACCCCCCCAAGGCCGGCGCCGTCGGCTACACCTATCACATGCGGCGCCGCTTCCACCTCGTGGCGGAGGACATCTGGCACCTGTGCGGCGGCAAGGTGTGCGGTCTGGTCTTCTCGCGCCGGCTGCCCAACCCGACGCCGCTCCGGCCGCGAACCGGTCAGTGGACGCTGCTGCCGAAGCACTCGAAAGGGTCCTACCGCCTCATTGTCCGCGCCTGGGAGCTGTGCCAGAATTCGAATTTCACCCTTTGCGCCAACCAGGCCGCCTTCAGCTACGGCCAGTCCGCCGCCGTGCAGTTCAAGTGACGCGCGGGCGGCGGCGACAGCCGCGCGGCCCGGCCCGGGCCGACGAGGCCGGATCGCCGAAGCCGCGCTCGCGGTGGGTTCTCGCCCTGGCCGCCGTCGCCATGCTGTCGCTGACCGGCTACGCCTTTTACTATCTGGACAGCCTGCCGCAGGCGATCGCGGTCGGTCCGAGCCCGACGTGGCAGGCCGAGGCAGGCGACGAGATGCGCCTTCAGGGCGTGGCGCCGGGCTCGGTTCTCGCCTTCGACCTGCGCGGACAGGCCGTTGCTTCCCTGCGCTTCGGCGCCGGCGCCGAGCTCGCGCCCGACGCCGAGCTTCCGCCCGGCCTGGACCTGGACCGCGCCGCCCTCCTCAACGCGTCGGCCGACGAGAACGTCTCGCTCCGGATGACCCTGACCGGCGGCGGCGGACGTGGGATTCTCCACGTCGCCTCCGGCCGCGAGCGCGACGAGGTGCAGTGGCTCCGGCTGCGCTCCGAGGGCGCCGGGCTGAGCCTCGAGCTCGTCGCGATTCCGGGCACGCGCGAGCAGGAGCATTCCTTCATCGGCCTCGGCTCCAACGATATTCAGGTGCAGTCGGCGCGGGTGACTCTCCCGGCCGGCGCCGACCTCGAGCTCCGCCTGGCCGTGGCGCACCTGCCGCGCCTGAACGTCGAGCCGACCCACGCCGATCGCGCCGACGGCCGCTTCCCGCTGCGCGCGCTCGAGATCGGCCGGGCCGGCGCCGGCGGCTTCGAGCGCCTGTCGACGGCGTGCGGAGCGCCGCGCGGAGCCTTGCTGTGGTGGCGGCCGATCCCGGCGGTGGGCTCCGGCGACTGCCACGACGGCCGGCTCGCGCTCACCGCCTTCGAGCTCGACAGCGGCGCGGCGGCCTCGCTCGACGGCTCCGGCTTCGTCGTCACCGACGGCAGCACCCGGGTGTGGCAGGGTTTCCGGGCGCTTCGGCAGAACGACGTCGTCAAGACGGCGCTCGGCTTCCTGCTCGCCAGCCTCGTCGGCTGGGCCTTCCTGAGGCTGCGCGGCGGCGGCGGCGAGCCGGAGGGCCGGAGCGCCCGCTCGATCGGTGGGAAAAAGCGATAGCCGGCCGGGCGACGACACGATCCGGCATCCCGGCAAGCGGCTGGTCCGCCTGCGGTCAGCCGCCCAGCGCCGCGGCGATCGTCTCGAAGATGCCGGCGAGGCTGAGTCCGAGCGCGTTGAACGCCGCGACCAGCGCCACCGAGATCAGGGCCGCCAGTAAGCCGTATTCGATGGCCGTGGCGCCCTTCTCGTCGCGCCGCAAATTCCTGAGAAAACGCAGTTTTCCACTCCTCCGGGTCCGCCCTTTGTGGCCGGAGGAGGTTACCGCCCGATTAAGGCTGGGGCCGCCCGCCCCGCCTTGGCCGCGGCCTCGGCCGCCCCTATGAGCCGGGGTCCGTCCATGCCTTCCTCCCATCGCGAGCCGACCATGCGCCTTGCCTGTCTCGCCCTCCTCCTGCTGGCGACCGCCGCCTGCGCGAAGAAGCCCGATTTCGACCCGGCGGCCGAGGAGCGCGCCATCCGCCAGGTCGTCGCCGGGATGGAGACGGCCTGGAACCAAGGCGACTTCGCCGGCTACATGAAGGGGTTCAAGAAGCCCGACGTCGTCTTCGTCTCGAGGGGCGAGTTCCAGAGGGACTGGCAGGGCACGCTCGACCATTATGTCCGCGACTATGGCGGCGATCCCGCCCGCCGCGGCCGCCTGCGCTTCTTCGACCTCAGGATCGACATGATCTCGCCCGACTCGGCGATGCTGATCGGCCGCTACCGGCTCGAGGGCGGCGGCCGCCCCCAGGACGGCATCAACACGAGGCTGTTCCGAAAGGTCGAAGGCCAGGGCTGGGTGATCGCGATGAACCACGTCAGCTCGAAGGAGGTGGCGGCTCCGGCCCCGCCGGCGCCTCCCCCTCGCCCGGCTCCGGCCCTTCCGGCGCCTCCCCCGCCGCCGCGCCCGGATCGCCCGGAGCGGTCGGCGGGAACTTCTTGAGCCGCTTGGCGAGCGCCGCGCAGACCTCGTCGAGGCTGGCGTGGCGGGGCGGCGCACCCGGCAGCGGGTCGAGCCCGCCCGGCCGCCCGCGCTTGTGCTCGCGCAGCAGCGCCAGCGAGCGGTCGAACTCGGCCGCCCGAAGCGCCTCGTCGCCGTCGGTCTGGGGCCGCTGGGCCGCCTCGAGCTGCTGGCGGACCAGCTCGGCGGCGAGATGGCGGTGGGCGAATTCGAGCACCCGGTCGAAGCGCGCCCGGAAATCCGAATTCTCGGCGAGGTGCTTGTTGACGGTCGAGCGCCCGACGCCGATCTCGGCGGCCGACCCGGCGATCGAGCAGGTGGCGGCGAAATGCCCGAGGAACTCGTCCTGGAGCTTCACCGTGAACAGCCGCCGCCGCACCCGCCGAAGCTGGAGCTTGCGGCCGTTGCCGGGCGCGATCAGCACCTCGCCGTCGCTCTCCCCCACCGCCTCGTCCCAGGCCTCCCGGAACAGCCGCGACCGCCCCTTCGCCGAATAGAGCGTCGACACCGACCAGCCCGCCTTCCGGGCCGCCGCCGCGACGCTCGCCCCGCCCCGAAGCGCCCGAACCACCGCCCCCTCGGCCCGAGCATCGAAAAGCCGCCGCCTTCGCCGCCGCCGCGGCGCGGCCCCGCCACCCGAGCCGATTTCCCCACCCCGCCCGTCCGTCATCGCCCTGCTCCCGAAAAGCCTGCCCTCGGTTCGCATCCTATATGGCAGGATTCTTCCTGGATGTCAAGAACGTTATAAGAACATTAATCGCGAACACGCCGTTATCCCGGCGCAGGCCGGACCCAGGAACACCGCCCGCGATGCCTTGCCCTCCCCACCCCGCCTGCTACCCTCGCATCCGAAAAGCCGATGGGAGCGAGAGCGCGTGGCGAGGGGCGTCTTCCTGCACCGGACGGATTCGATCTACGACGACCGGCCGAGATCAATATCAATTCCCGAAGCAATATCTGAGCCGCGCATTCCTCTCCGCGGCGAGGAGCCGAGGCATTTTCCGGGTATTATAGTCCGCAGCGTTGCGCTAAGCGCCTGCGCCATGGCTGAAGACCGCGACCCATTCGAGCCGGCCCCGCCGCCCCGGCCGTCGACCCTTCCGGAAGGCCTGCGCGCCCGTCTTCGGGCGCTCGGTCCCGAACTCGCCGGCCTCGCCGCCGCCCTCACCCGCCACGTCCGCCAGGAACAGGCGCGATTCGAGCGCCGGAGGCAGCGGCGGCGGGATCGGTCCTCCCGGGAAGGGCGCGACTCGGCCTGAGAGCCGAGCAGCGGCCGACCCGCAGCCGCGCGTCCGCGCGAATGGGATTCATTGAAGGTGGATTTATAGTCCGCATATTCGGACACCCGCCGGCATGGACCGGACGGGCGAGGAGGCTATCAAGCAGCGCTTCGGCGCCCGCATGCGCGAGCTCCGCAAGACCCGCGGCCTCAGCCAGGAAGCCCTCGCCTTCGCCTGCGGCCTCGACCGCTCCTACCTCGGCGCGATCGAGCGCGGGGAGAAGAACGTCAGCCTGATCAACATACATCGGATTGCCGAGGCGCTAGAGGCAGCGCCTGCCGAGCTGTTCCCGACGTAAGGACCGCTTCTGCATCAAAAGTGATGGTTTGAGCGGTCAGTCTCTCGCTTTACGCAGGCTGAAATTCGGTTTCCGCATTCGTAACCTGGGGCCGTGCGCTATTGGTGGGTCAATCACAGCAAAAAGGGGCCTACAGAGGTTGAGGAAGGCTACCTCTGGTCTCCAAAGCACGGTGCTAAGGGCGCCCAAATTCAATTTTATGAAAATATGCGCCGCGCTAAAATAGGTGAGGCCGTATTTTCGTGCGTCAACGGCCAAATCGCCCATGTCGGCCGGATAACCTCGCCTGCCCAAACGGCGGCAAAGCCCGACGGGTATATGGATGAAGTGTGGGATCAAGACGGGTGGAATTTGTCCGTTGAATGGGAAGCCCTGCCTCAGCCTGTTCGCCCCGGGGAAATCATTTCAGAGCTGCGGCCGTCCCTACCCAATAGCCATTCACCCATTCGCGAAAACGGCCGGCTGAATCAGGTCTATCTCACCGAGATCTCGCGAGAAATGTTTGACATTATAATGCGGACTGCTGAGGGGGAGACCACCAAAGCATGGCAGGCGGTAATGCGCGCACGCCGCCGTTCCCGCGGGCCGCAAGGAAGACCGGAGAAGCGAACGCCGCCAGAAACTGAGCGAATAAAATCCGGCAAAATACGGATTGGCCAAGGCCTGTTTCGCATTCGTATCCGACAATTTGGGGAGGAACGCTGTCGGATAACCGGCATCAGGAATCCACGCTTGCTCGTCGCTAGCCACATCAAGCCATGGCGAGACTGCTGCAGTGCAGAGCGACTCGACGGCGCCAACGGCTTTCTCCTTACACCCGATGTCGATCGGTTATTTGACCGGGGTTTGATCAGCTTCGAGAATGACGGGCGAGTGAAAGTGTCACGCACGGTGACCGATCAGGATTTGCAGCGGCTTGGGTTGAACGGGCTACGGAAGAGGAATATCGGCCCTGTAGCGGAGGAGCAGATGGTCTACCTCGGGTACCACCGGAAGCACATTTTCCGAAAGAAGTAACAGTGGAGTGATCAGGGTGCGATCCGGCGTGATTTCCGCTCGATTGCCCACTTTATCGAAGCGCCTGACCTCGACTCTGAAGTCGGTGTGATAAGTACTGGCCACTTACCTGCCGGCAACTAGGACAGTGAGATAAGCAATTGGCAGCGGAGGTGACGTCGTATCAGCGCCGGGTTGAGGAGTGGCTTGAAGCGTGCTTCCCGCCAGAGGTGAGAGCAGATCGGGGGGAGCGAACTCACCGGTTCCTTGAAGAAGCTTTAGAGCTTGCGCAGGCGAACGAGTGCACCCGCGAAGACGCGATCGCCCTCGTGGAGTACGTCTTCGGCCGTCCGAAGGGGCAGGCGAGTCAGGAGGTTGGTGGTGTGATGGTCACCCTGGCGAGCCTTTGCAGCGCATCAGGGATAAATATGGACGAGGCGGGCGACCGCGAACTCCATCGGAATTGGCATCGGATCCAACTGATACGCGCGAAGCAGCAGTCGAAACCCCACGGCTCACCGCTGCCCGAATGAGGCTCACCGCGTCCGTGCGAGCGATCCCTATGGGCTTGCGTGACGTGAGTCATTGGCGCATCAGAGGAAATGCGCCTTGATCACCATATCGTTCGAGGACCAGCCGCTTCATGATTCGTGTGTCGACCTCCATCGCGCCGAGCAGATGTTCGGGAGCGTGCACGCGGCCGCAATCGTGACATTCATTTCCGACGCCATGGCGTTCGATAACACTTCTGAGTTTATCGATTTTCTCGGCCGTGATGTTCAGATTCTGCCTGATGATACCCTTTCCGTAGCGATTGGCTCCGATTATCGGGCGGCTCTCGTCGTGGCTGGAAAGCGGTTCAAGCGGAGCCAGGACGGTCGCATCTCCTGGACGAGTGTGACCAGGTTGAAGCTTGTAGAGATATCGAGGTTGCCTTGACGGACGGACAGTTCACGCCCGACTGGTTCTCAAAGCCAGGAGACTCCTTACGCGCGCTCATGCTCCGTCGCGGGGCTGCGCCGCACGACATTGCGAGCCAATTCGCTGGCGGGCTAACAACGTTGAAGGGGTTGCTCGATGGCACTTTCCGTATTGACCGCGCCCATGCCACCTCCTTGGCTCAGTCAGTAGGCGGGACGACTTCTTTTTGGCTGAGGCGTCAATCGAATTATGAAGCCGCGCTTGAAGAAGCCGTCGATCGGGCCATAGCGACCGAAGCTGACACATGGCTTCAGCTGCCCGTCCCCGGCAATCGACCAAAGGGGCGGCTCTCACTTGCTTCGCAACGAAGCGAAATCCGCCGACGGTTGGCCTTCTATAATGTGAGCACCATTAGAGCTTGGGAGGCGCGGTACGGTACGATTTGTTCCGACACACTGTTCCGCACCTCGGAAGCTTTCACATCAGATGATGCAGCGGTGCTAATGTGGCTGCGATCGGGCGAGCTTAGCTCGGATTTGGTCGCCACACGCCCCTGGAGCCCGGGGAATCTGCAAGATCGCGTGGCAGAAATTCGCAAACTTTCTAAGGTTAAGCGGCCGGAGCTATTCCTACCTAAATTGAAGGCACTGTGTGCGGAGGCAGGCGTTGCAGTTATCGCCAAGAAAGCACCTCCAGGCTGTCGGGCCTCAGGTGCAAGTAGAATGGTGGCAGCCGATCGCGCGATGATAATGCTGAGCTTCCGCGGACTTTCGGACGATAAGTTCTGGTTCACTGTATTCCACGAAATAGGCCATCTGATCCTGCATGAGGCCAAGGCCTTCGTCGATGCTGATATGGAGGAGCTTAATGACAGTGAACGGGAAGCGAACGACTTCGCATCACGCTGTATAATCCCGGAACGACGAGCCGACGAATTCGAAAGTTTAACACCAGATAAGGATGCGGTGGTGCGCTTTAGCGTCTCTGTGGGAGTAGGGCCCGGACTAACTGTCGGGCAAATGCAGCACCGACAGAAGATACGTCGAGATCAGATGAACTACCTGAAGCGCCATTGGAAGTGGCGCGACCTCGAGGGAGTTATCGACTAACCCTTGTAGTGAACGAAGCGGCGAGGGCTCTTCTGCCAGTTGCAGAGAGCATCCTCCATAACGGCCATTCCGACCTGGAGCCGCGCGTCAAGCGCATCTAGCTCTATCTGGAGGCTGGCTGTGTTCCTCCCGCTGGACGCGTCGCCGTCGACGAGTAGCCGAGCTCCACGACTTGGCCCGGTCGCGCCGTCGAGATAAGCGGACCCGGCTTCGATGGGCGCCAAACCATATCGGCCAATCAGCGAGAGATAATCAAATTTAGCAAGCCGCCCGAATGATCTTACATTCATCGTTCTATAAAGATGTTCAAATATTGTATTGGGATTGTTACCAGCAGAGTGCACAGCCCTTGCGAAGAAAGCGCCATGTCCTGCTGCCCCAATCCACGATAAATAGTCTCCCACTGCCTTGCGCATCGATCGATTAGCGGTTGGACGCAAGCTTTCATATTTACGGTGATTCCCAAACCCCCCCCGAATGTTTTTCCAGTTTACTTCAATCCAGTTGTAGAACGCCTCGGGGTCGGAAATAACTGTGGTCCAACGCCAGACGCCCGTACCGAGGCGCCCGTAAACGTCGCGCAAACGAAGCCAGCCGGTATCTGGACGCCGTGAAAAATGAGTCATCAGGAATATAAGCCACCCTGCCTCGTCGACATCACCCTTTTGCATCTGGAAGGCTACCGCACGCTCGGCGTCAAAAGAGAGTGAATTTGGATCCGCCCGTTGTGGCGAGACCGCTTTCGCCTGGACAAGGCGATAATAGTCCTCTCGGCGAAGGCTTGCTACGAATTGGCTGGCCAACGTCTCGATAGTGGCTGTGTTGGAAAGACCTTTCAGCCCTTGCGCCGCCTTCGCCGCCTGGAGCTCCACGATGATACGCTGACGTTCAGCTTCCCTAATTGGCCACATCATTCCCTCGATGTTGCGCACCTAGCGGAGCGGCCGCTCCACGGGAAGCACGACCTTTCAGATGCAACCGCGCGTCGATATAAGGTCTGTAGGACGCTGAGGCCAGTTCCTGTCGCAGGTGTGTCAATCTCCCAGAATAGTCTTCGGCCCACTGCCTAGCCCAAAACACTTGGAGGAGCCGAACGACGTCGGCCCAATATGGATCACCCACCTCCTTAGACGCGTCCAGGAGCTCACCCGCGCGCAGCCGCTTTTCTATTTCAAGTAGCTTGTCGACGATGTCGAATGGGTTCCCTGGTGGCATGGGCGGCATTTCGATCGTCTGCTGGACTCCTTCATCAACGTACTCGCGCATCCCCTCAAAGAATTTTTCATAAACGTGCATGCTGCCAACGTACTGGTAGTATTCCCCGAGTTCCACATCGAGCCGCCTAGCCATCATCTCTTGAATCATCGTAAAGCAGAATACGTCGTGCGGCAGCCCCCAGTAAGCATCGTTTGATCGCAGCGTAACAGACATGTGGAGGCGCCTGTCTCTTTGATGAAATTGCATCGTCGTCGTACAAGGTATCTCCTTGCGTTCGTCAACAATATCTTCAGCATTAAAAAGCTGAATGACGGCACGTCTTGATCCTGATTTTCTATTTAATAACTTCTCAATACTTCTGAGTTGATCAATGTTTCCGCGCATTGCTAATAATCTAGGGCCATATGCGCCTTCTAGCATGCCGTCGACAGCATCCTTGACGTACTCGCCTACGTAAGGCTCGATGAATTCGAGTCTATCTGACCCGGAGAGATACCATAGTAACTCACCTATGGCACTAAATGGCTTGCCGCGGTTTTCGGATCGGCTTATTCGCGCACGCGGTTTCCGAATACGTAGCGCAACTCCGAGAAGTTCTAGGGTGCCGCCGCGGGACCCGCCCCCATGAGGCTGACCCGTCTTGTCTATCGCCTGGTATAGCTGATGCAGAATTTGATCGAGACTTTCCCCTTCAATTTCCATGCCTAGCCCGCCACAGATTAAGGTTCTAGCTGTCTTCCCTTCAGGACCACAATAGTTGCCGCGTAGTCAACAACATCATTTTCGCGTTGGTATCGCCGAGTCGACCTGCACTCACCCGCACCAGGGCTCCCGCCGCCCCGTCCAGGTCCGAGCCAGCCCCTCCGCCACCAGCACGTCCCCCAGCGACCGCCCGCCCCGGGTCACGATGCGCAGCTTTCTCCCGTATCGATCCTCGTCCCGGCCGCTCGGCAGCGGGTGGAGCTCGAAGTCGCCGGCGGCCAGCAGCTGGCGGGTGCGCGCCGTCGCTTGCGCCGCGAGCGCGGTTTCGTAAGGGCAGCGGCCGTGGACCTCAGGAGTGTCGATGTCGGCGATCCGGATTCGGGTGCCGGCATAGTCGAACGTGTCGCCGTCGATGACGCGCACATGGGCGGCTGAAGCTTCGGTGCCGGGTCCGCTGTCGACGACCAGCGGGGGCGGGGCGCCTTCCTGAGCCTCGAGGATGAGCTTCGAGCGCCGCGCTTCCGCATAAGGGTCGGCCGATTCAACCGCGGGTGGCTCGGCCCCGGTCGGCGGGAAGGGCCAGAAGCGCAGGACCTGGAAGACGAGCAGCCCGAGCAGCAATCCGCTCCAGATCGCCAGCCGGATCTGCCCGGCCGTGAAGGCGCGCGGGCGGACGAAGCGGGCCCATTGCGCCGGAAGTGCGCGACGCCGGAGCCGGAAGGGGATCAAAACTCCCATGCCCGAAGGCTAGCCGGACGCTCTCTACAATTCGCTAATTCGATATTGGATTAGCGGCGATATCCCGCGCGACTTGGCCAGCGGGCGCGGCTGGACTCGGCGTCCGGGCAGGCGCAACCTGCCGCTTCAGGAGGCGACCCGATGCTCCGGAAATGGCTCTTCCCGGCCCTGGCCTTGATCGCGGCGACGCCCGCCGTGGCCTGCGAAAGCGGCCCGCTCAAGATCTTCTACGCTCCCGGCTCGGCGCGGCTGTCGGCGAGCGAGCTTGGCGAGGTCGAGGACATGGCCTTCAAGGCGGGCCGACATGGCTTCGTCCGTCTTGCCGGCCATAGCGACACGGCGGGCCCGGCCCAAGCCAATCTGCGGCTGTCGGATCGGCGAGTGAAGGGCGTGCGCGACGCGCTGGTCGCCGCCGGCATCGCGCCGCGGCGAATCCTCGCCGAGAGCTTTGGCGAAAGCCGATCGATCGCCGCGCTGGACGACGGCCGGGCCGAGCGTGAGCACCGCTACGTGCTGATCGAAATTCTCACGCCGGGCGAAGCCGCCAAGGGTCGCGGGGGCAGGGCCAGGAGGGGCTGCAACGGCTGAAAGCGAGAATGCGCGGTTGCTCTTCGACCGCAGGCGGTCAGCTGCCGGCGCCCGCCTTCTGCCGGACGCGCTCGCGCGGATGGTCCGTCGCGACTCCGCCGCTCAGCCTCGCGACGTGCGGATAGATCTCCGCCACCTCCGGCGTGTAGCCCAGGTTGAACACCGTCGCGCTCTTCGCCGGGCGGTCGCTGGCCTTGTCGTAGAAGGTGCCGAAGGCCTTGTCCCACAGGAAGCTGGTGATCCCGAAATTGCCGGTCTCGTCGTGGAAATGGTGGGCCATGTGGCGGCGCTTCATCTCGGCCAGCCATTTGCGCTTGGGCTTGTAGGCGAGGTGCTGGATGCAGTGGACGAACTCGTAGAAGCAGGTCGTGACGAGGCCGGTGGCGAAGGCGGCGGCGGCGGCTCCCAGCGCGGCCTCCTGGCTCCATTGCGCGCCGATCGCCCAGCCGACCGGGATCACGCCAAGCGCGATCGTCGGCAAGGTGGTGTGGAGGGCCCCGAACAGGACCTCGAGATGGTTGGGATCCTGGTGGTGGTCGTAGTGGATCCGCTTCCAGGTCGGGGCGAGCAGCTTCGACTTCCACATCCACTTGCTGTGAAGCACCCAGCGGTGGAGCAGGTACCACACCAAAGGGTAGATGAGGGCGGCGGCGGCGACCGCGATCAGGGTCGGGGCGAGCGGCGCAGGACGGGCGGCGAAGAAGCCGATCGCGGCCGCGGCCAGGGCCAGATAGACGATGATCGCCGGATAGGTGAAATAGGCCGTCACCAGCTCCCTCAGAGTCATCCGGTCGAGATGATGCTCGCGCCTCCAGAAGCTCGGGCGGATCGTCACAGCGGGTTTCACGTCTCTTGCCATCCTCAGGTTCGGCGAGGGCGCGGCCTTGCGCGGGGCCCGCCTATATGGGCGCTTCGAGTGCAATCGCAATGCGGCCCTTTTAGGGCTTCGGAGGGGCCGGCACCAGCCTCAGCGTCCGGGCGAGGCCGCCGAGCGCCTCGCGGTCGCCGCGGACGAGGCCGAGGCGGACCGCGCACCAGCTGGCCAGGGCCCAGAGCGAGGTCACGCACGCGAAGCGGACCGGGCCTCGGGTCACCGAGGCGGCCAGCGCCATGAGGCCGACTCCGGCGAGGGCGATCCCGAGGCCGAGGAAGAGCTTGCGGTCGAACGGCGACAGGCGCTCGGTGAGCTGGAGCTCGAGGGTCGCCATATAGGCGATGGCGACGGTCGCGACGCCGACCGCGGCGGCCATCCCGGGGGCGCCGTAGCGCGGGACGAGGAGGATCGAGAGGATCGCCCAGCTCGCTACGCCGACGAGGCTGTTGACCAGGGGGAGGATGCGGTGGCCGGTCATCTCGACGATCGGGGTGGCCGGGCCGACGATCGCCTCCGCCGCACGCGCCGCGACGAGGATGTAGAGCAGGGGCAAGGCGGCCATCACCTCGGGGCGGTAGATGGAGAGGATGTCGGGGCCGGCGAAGGCGAGCCAGCCGGCGAGCGGGACCACGAGCGCGGTCGAGAGCCGGCTGGCGAAGCGATAGAGCGGCGCGATCGCGGCGCGGTCGGCCCGGGCCTGGTGGGCGGCGACCGGGGCCATCACATACTGGAAGGCCTGGCGGACGGCGAGCGGCAGGGTGGCGAGCTTGCGGGCGATCTCGAACAGGCCGGCGGCGACCGCTCCGCTGGCGCCGGGCAGGAGCATGTTGATGATCACCGCCGGCCCGTCGATCAGGAAGCGCCGCGACGCGTTGGAGGGGAGCAAAGCGAGGCCGGTCGTCAGCAGGATCCGGAAGGCGCGGCTGCTCGTCCGCGCGCGGATCAGTCGGCGAAGGTCGTAGAAGCGGGCGAGAAGCGGAACGCACAGGGCCGCGGTCAGAGCCAGCGAGGCGAGATGGGCGAGGACGAGGCCGAGGCCGCCGGCGCCGAGTCCGAAGAAGCCGATCGCGAAGACGATGCGGGCGATCTGCTCCCAGAACAGGCGAAGGCGGATCTCGGGGCCGAAGGCGCGGCGGGCGCGCGCCGCCGAGGTCGAGATCTCGACGAAGGTCCACAGCGGCAGGCCCCAGGCGAAGATGGCGACCGCGGTCGGCAGGGTGGCCTTGTCCTCGGGCGCCGCCGAGAAGAAGGACGCCACCCATCCAGCGTTCAGCGTGACCAGCAGGGCGATCGCCGCGGCGGGCAGGACGGTGACGAGCAGGGCCGCCTTGACCGCGCCGTGCGCCCCTTCCTCGTCGCCGGTCGGGACGATCCGCTGCAGGGCGCTGGTCAGCGACAGGTCGACGACGTTCTCGGTGAAGTTGATCGCCGCCCACAGGGCCACGTAGATGCCGTAGGTGGGCAGCCCGTAGAGCCAGATGAACAAAGGCTGCGACACCACCTCGATCAGCGCCGCCGCCCGCGACAGACCGACGAGACCGGCCCCGCGCGCGACCTCGCCGCGGGTGACGGATTCCTCGGAGGGATTGGGCGGCGGGGTCGAGGCCATCGGCGCTGCTTTGGCGTGGCGAGGGGGTGTGGGGCAAGTTTTACCGGGACCTGCGTTGGCCTGGCCTCCGGTCGGTTGCGGCGGGTCCGTATCCGCGTGAGGAGGATCCTCGCGAAGGGGGAACCGCCTGTGTCGATGATATTGGCAGCGATGATCGCTGCATCGGCTGTCCCCGCCGAGGCGGCCGACGCCCGCAGGACGATGGAGCGGCTCGTCGCCTTCCAGACCGTCGCCGGCCGAAGCCAGGTGCCGGCCATGGCGGAGTTTCTGGCGGGCGAGCTCAAGGCGGCGGGCTTCGCTCCCGAAGACGTCCGGCTGGAACGGGTCGGGGACACCGCGATGTTGACGGTGCGCCTGCGCGGCCGGGCCGGCGCGGGTCACTCGCCGATCGTCTTCCTCGGCCACATGGACGTAGTCGACGCCAAGCCCTCCGAGTGGAAGACGGACCCGTGGAAGCTCACGGAAGTGGACGGCAAGCTCCACGGGCGCGGAGTCGTCGACAACAAATATGGCGTCCTGACAATCCTGCGCGCCTTCGTTCGCCTGAAGCGCGAGGGCTTCGTGCCGTCCCGGGACCTGATCGCTGCGTTCACGGGCGACGAGGAAACGAGCATGGCGACGACGAAGCTCCTCGCCGCCCGGCTGCGCGGCGCGGCCTTCGCGGTCAATTCGGACGCCGGCGGCGGCTTCCGCCCGAAGAACGGCGCGCCGGCGAGCTATTATGCACAGGCGTCCGAAAAGACCTATGTCTCGTTCGAGGTGACCGCCCGCAACAAAGGCGGGCATTCATCGGCGCCGCGGGCCGACAATGCGATTTACGATCTAGCCGACGCGCTGAAGCGGATCGCGGGCCACCGCTTCCGGGTCCGCTGGAACGACGTGTCCCTCTCGGGGCTGGCGGGGAGCGCCGCCGGCATGGACGGCGAAGCCAAGGCGGCCGCGTTGCGCTTCCTCGCTTCGCCGGGAGATCCGGCGGCGGTGGCCGTGCTCGAGAAGGACCCGTGGGTGAACCGCGAGCTTCGGACGACCTGCGTCGCCACAGTGCTTCGCGCCGGGGGCGAGGAGAATGTCATGCCGACCTCGGCCTCGGCGACGGTCAATTGCCGCGCCTTCCCCGGGGAGACCATCGCGGAGGTGAAGGCCGCGCTCGCCGCCGCGGTCGCCAGCGACAAGATCGAGATAAAGACGATCGGGGAACCGGCCGAAAGCCCGTCGACGCCGATCCCGGCCGCGGCGTCCCGGGCGTTGAAGGGGGTGATGGAGGTCCGAGCGCCTGGAGCGGCCGTCACGCCCTATATGGAAGCGGGCGCGACCGACGGCCTCCATTTCCGGCGCGCCGGGATTCCCACGATCGGCGCCGGCCCGCTCTTCTCGACCGACGGCGTCAGCTACAATTACCACGCCGTCGACGAGACTCTGCCGATCGACC
This sequence comes from Allosphingosinicella sp., assembly GCA_036388575.1. GTDB lineage: Bacteria > Pseudomonadota > Alphaproteobacteria > Sphingomonadales > Sphingomonadaceae > Allosphingosinicella. Next base: position 30,107 of record DASVRO010000011.1, on the reverse strand, counting down.
AGTTCGTCGACGGCCTCGACCATTTCTATCTCTTCATCAAGGCACTGGAACGGCCCGGCTCGGATTGAGGCCGCCGAGCAGCGTAGGCCCGCTTATGGACCGCGTTATTCCTCCGTCCTGATCAGCACCGTCTCGCCGATCAGAGCGAACAGCACGAACGGCGCCCAGGCGGCGAGCAGCGGCGGGTAGGCGCCGAGATTGCCCATGGCGAGAGCGAAATTGTCGGCGACGAAATAGGCGAAGCCGAGGAACATGCCGATGATCGCGCGCCAGAAGAGCTGGCCGGAGCGGGCGAGGCCGAAGGCGGCGACTCCGGCGAGGAGCGGCATCAGCACCACCGAGAGGGGGCCGGAGAGCTTGTGCCAGAGGCCCGATTCGAGCTCCGCGGTCGGCCGGCCGGCGAGCTTCAATTGCTTCACCGAATCCCTCAGGGTGACGAAATCCTGCTCGTCGGCGGAGACGGAGGCGAGGGTGAACTGGCTTGGATCGAGGCCCCGGCCGTATTCGAGCTCGGCGACCCGGGTCGTCGCGCCCGAGGCGACGTCGAAGCTCTGCGCCTGCTCGAGCCGCCAGCCGCCGCCGCGGCGGGTGGCGCGCGTGGCGGTGACGATCGACTTCAAGGTCTCATATTGGCGGTCGTAGATGCTGACCCCGCGAAGCTGCGTCGACTCGCCCTGCCCCCGGACCTCGCGGGCCATGATCAGGTCGTCGCCCCAGCGCACCCAGACGTTGGGGCGGATGCCGCTGTCGCGCGGCACCGGGCCGTAATCGACCTTCTCCCAGCTGCTCAGCGTCTCGGTGGCGCGGGTGACGACGCGCTCGTTGAAGACGAAGCTCAATGCGGCGATGCCGAGGCTGGCGAGGACCAGGGGCGCGATGATCTGGTGGGCGGAGATCCCCGCCGCCTTCATGCTGATTACCTCGCTGTTCTGGTTCAGCGTGGCGAGCGCGATCAGGGTGCCGAGCAGCACCGCGAATGGCAGGAAGCGGGAGATGAGCTGGGGCACGCGCAGCGACACGTATCGCCACACCTCGGCGTCGCCATTGCCCGGCACCGCGAGGATGTCGCCGGCCTCGCCGAGCATGTCGAGGGTCATCAGAACGAGCACCAGCGCCGCCAGCACCGCCATCGAGCGCAGGACGAAGATGCGCGCCATGTAGAAGGCGATCCGCTTCGACGGGAAGAAATCGAAATTGATCATTCCGCCGGCACCGCCTCGCGCCGTCCGCCGCCGCCGCCGAGCCGCAGGATCCGCCCGAAGCCATTGGCGAGCTTCGAGAAGCCGCGCTCGAGCCCGCCGATGGGCTGGCCGCCCGGCTTGTAGGCGAGCGTCCAGTACATCCACAGGATCAAGGCGGCGAACAGCAGGAACGGAGTCCAAAGGGCGATCAGCGGGTCGATGCGGCCGAGGGCGGACATCTCCTCGGCGTATTGATTGATCTTGTGATAGGCGACGACCATGATGATGGCGAGGAAGATGCCGAGCCCCGAGCTGCTGCGCTTGGGCGGCACGGCGAGCGCCACCGCGAGCAGCGGCATCAGCAGCATCATCACGATCTCGGTCACCCGATAGTGGAAATTGGCTCGAACCGCGTTGCGGGTCGCCGGCGGCACCGTCCGGGCGGCGCCGGTCCGGAACAGCTCGGCGATCGTCATCTCCTCCTCCTCGCCGCGGCCGCGGCCCCGGAAGCGCGCCACCGCTGGGAGGTCGACGGGGAGGTCCTGGATCCTGAAGCTGAGCACCCTGGGGGCCTTGTAGCGCGGCGAATTGTGGACGAGCCGGCCGTTCGAGAGGCGAAGCAGGATGACGTCGGGATCGTCGGTGGCGAGGAAGGTGCCGTGATCGGCGGTCACCGCGATCGTCCTTCCGTCGCGGGTCTCGGCCCGGACGAAGACGCCGTGCAATAGCCGCCCCTTGTCCTCGCTCGCCTCGACCCTCAGCGTCATGCGCTTGCCCAGGTTGGTGAACTCGCCGACCTTGATCGAGGCGCCTAGCGCGCCCGAGCGCAGGTCGAAGCGCAGCTGCTGGTAGCCGTAGCGAGCGACCGGCTGGACGTAGCCGACGATGGCGACGTTGAGGGCCATCAGCGCGAAGGCGAAGACGTAGGGCACTCGAAGCAGCCGGGTGTAGCCCAGGCCGACCGCCTTGAGGCTGTCGAGCTCGGTCGACAAGGCGAGCTTGCGGAAGGCGAGCAGGGTGCCGAGGAGCAGGCCGAGCGGGATTCCGAGGGCGAGATATTCGGGAACGAGATTGGCCAGCATCCGCCACACCACCCCGACCGGGCCGCCTTCCGAGACGACGAAGTCGAACAGGCGAAGCATCTTGTCGAGGACGAGAAGCATCGAGGCGAGCGCCAGCGTCGCCAGCAAGGGGACGAGGATCAGGCGCGCGATGTAGCGGTCGATCTGGGTGAAGAGCGTCACGCAGCGATCAAAACGGCGGATCGCGCCGCTTTTCAAGACCTATCCGACCGGAGCGCCGTTTGGTGTGGCCATTACACCCAGTCGAATCGGTCTCCGTGGCCGGGCGGACGGGGGCGGATCCCGGGCGGCCGGGCGATTCGCGGAAGCTGCCGCGCTCCGATAGGAAATGATCGGGTTTTTAACCACAAGCTGGTTAAGCTGTTGGAACGCCGCCGCAAATCTTATCAAAAAATAGGATTTGTAAATCGGCTATTCCTATGTTCTAATAATGTTCTCATGATTGGCGGCAACGGCCGGAGAGGATGAAGCGATGACCCGCAAGGACAGGATAGCGCTCTGGCTGGCGGGCGCCGCGGTGGCCGCGGTGCCGGCGCTGGCGATCGCGGCGGAGACGCTCAGCTACCGATACGACGCCCGCGGCCGGCTGATCGAGGTGGTGCGCAACACCGGCTCCGGCAACGTCGTCACCAGCTATAGCTACGACAAGGCCGACAACCGGGTCCTCAAGAACACCAGCGGATCGCCCAATCCGGGTCCGCCCTGACCGGCCGCCCCGGCGGCGACCGCCCCCGGCCCTGAAAACGAGAACGAGGCTCCCGAGCGAGCCGCCCGAACTGGAGAAGAGAGATGAAGACGACGTCCATCCGGGCGCGAGCCCTTGGTCATGCCCTTCAAAGTGGTACTTTGAAGGGGACCCTGTGCGCCCTGCTCGCCGGAACCGCCTTCTGCGGCCTCGCCGCGGCGCCGGCGGCGGCGCAGGTCACCCCGCCGGCCTATCGCAATTTCGACTCCAACGGGGTCGACCTGGTGCGCGGCGACTTCCTGCTCAGCTTCGTCGAGGGCTCGATCGGCTCGGGCGAGGCGGAGCTTGCGCTGGTCCGAACCGCCGGCTCGGCCGCCGGCGGCCCGAGCCAGTGGGACGGGATCGACCTGCGCCTCACCCGCTCCCACGCCGGCGGCGCCGCGACGGTGACCGTGACGATGGCCACCAAGTCGGAGCGGTTCACCGAATCCGGCGGAGCCTTCTCCTCGTCCCTCGCCATGGGCGCGACCCTCGCCGGCGGCGGCGGCGGCTTCACCTACACGAGGCGCGACGGCACCCGGATCGGCTTCGCCGACCCGAGCGGCAACCCGGGGAGCGGAACGACCAATTTCTGCAAGAACAATCTGCAGACGAGCTGCTCGCTGGCTCCGACCGACATCTCGACCCCGGACGGCAGGACGGTCACGCTCGACTGGAACCTGAACCCGCGCTGCGCGAGCGACTACAATCCCGACGGCTCGCTCGACTGCGAATACGACCGGCGGCTCGGCGCCGTCGCCAACGACTTCGGCCGTTCGATCGCCTTCACCTACGCGGTCGCCGACGCCAGCGGGGCGCAGCCGCCCGCCGGCTGGTACCAGCGCACCGGAGCGAGCTTCGACGGCGGAGCGGCTCTAGTCGGCTACGCCTATCCGCCGAGCGGCGAGACCGAGGTCACCGACACCGGCGGCCGCAAATGGCTGGTCGCCCCCGGCCGGATCCGCCGGCCCGGGGCCAATGTCGACTCGACCACCGTCACCAGCAACGGCCTCGACAATCTGACCGTCGCCAGGGACGGCACGACGACCCTTTATTCGCGCTCGGCCGACCTCGTGACCAAGGTCGCGACGATGACGGTCACCCAGGTCGACCCGGACAACCCCGATCCCGATCCCGTCACCACGATCGTCTCCGACCTCGCCATCGACCGGCCGACCCTGATCACCGACCCGCTCGGCCACAGCACCGCCTTCCAGTATGACGGCGCCGGCCGGCTGACCCGGGTTACGGCGCACGAGGGCAATTACGTCCACTACGATCACGACGGCCGAGGCAACGTCACCACGACGACTCGGGTCCCCAAATCGGGATCGGGACCGACCATAGTCAGCTCGGCCGAATTCCCCTCGGACTGCAGCTCCACCGTCGCCTGCAACCAGCCGGTCACCACCACCGACGAGCGCGGCCAGATCACCCGATACGACTGGGACCCGGTCTATGGCGTCCTCGACAAGGTGACCCTGCCCGCCCCAACGCCGGGAGCGGCGCCCCCGCAGATCCGGTTCGGCTACACGCTCGACCAGGCCAGCGGCCGCTACCAGCTGACCGGAACCTCGCAATGCCAGACCGGCGAGGCGCCGGCCTGCCTCGGCACCCCCGACGAGGTGAAGAGCTCGATCGTCTACAATGCGGACGGAACGATCCAGTCGACCAGCACCGGCGACGGCACCGGCGCTCCGACGAAGACCGCCACGACGAAGTTGTACTACGATGCGATCGCCAACGTCGTCAGGGTGGACGGCCCGCTCGACACCGACGTCGACACGGTCCATTTTCTCTACAACGGCGCGCGCGAGCTGATCCGGACGGTCTCGCCCGATCCCGACGGCACGAACGGCCCGCTCCGGCGGCGGGCGGTGCGCAACCATTATGTCAACGGTCGCCTGGAGAAGGTCGAGCAGGGCAATGTCGAGAGCCCGTCGGACCCCTGGACCCAGTTCGGCACCGGCCCGGGCACCGTCCCCGCCCCCGCGATCGAGATGAGCTACGACGATTTCGCCCGGCCGGTGCAGAGCCGGCTCGTCTCGGGCTCGACCGTCCATTCGCTGACCCAGACCAGCTACGACGCGCTTGGCCGGGTCGACTGCATGGCGCAGCGTATGGACTTGAACGATTTCGGCGCAAGCCTGCCGGGCGCCTGCACCCTCACCACCCCCAACGGCGCCGAGGGGCCGGACCGCATCGTCAAGACCCTCTACGACAAGGCGGGCCGGGTCGCCCAGGTCAGGACCGCGCTCGGGGTAACCGGAGTAGAAGCGGCCGAGACGGTCGGCTACCGGCCCAACGGCCAGGTCGAATTTCTGGTCGACGGCCGGGGGAACCGCACCCAATTCGTCTATGACGGGCACGACCGGCTCGAGCGGACGCTTTATCCCTCCACGACGCTTGCTCAGAACTTCAACGACAGCACGCCCGCCGATGCTCTGAACACCGCCGGCGCCGCCAATGCTGGCGACGACGAGCTGATCGGCTACGAGAGCGTCGCCGGCGGCCGGACGTCGGAGCTGGCGGCCTCGTTCACCAACCGGGCCGACGAGACGATCCTCTTCGGCTACGACCTGCTGGGGCGGATGATCTCGAAGAACATGCCGGGCACCGAGCCCGACATCGGCTACGGCTACGACCTGCTGGGGCGGATGACTTCGGCTTCGCGGGCAGGCGACAGCCTGACCTTCGGCTGGGACGCCTTCGGCCGCAACGTGAAGCAGTCCGGCGCCTCCGGTCATTATGAATCCGAATATGATTTGGCCGGCCGCCGTATCCGGCTGGACCACCCTGATACCTTCTTCGTGATCCAGGAATATAACGTCACCGGCGAGCTTATTGCGATCCGCGAGAGCGGCACGACGTTGCTTGCGACCTACGAATATGACCAGCTCGGCCGCCGCGACCGGCTCGTGCTCGGCAACGGCGCCGTCACCGATTATGAATATGACGCCGCCTCGAGGCTGTGGAAGCTGACCCACGATCCCGCCGGTGCCGCCTACGACAACACGATCGAGCTCACCTACAACCCGGCCGGGCAGATCGCCGTCCGGACGGCGACCAACAATGCCTATGCCTGGACAGGCCACGGCAACGGCAGCACAAGCTCGAGCTTCGACGGGCTCAACCGGCCGCTCGGAGTGAGCCACGACGCCCGCTCCAACCGGCAGACGGACGGATCCCGCACCTACGTCTACGACAGCGAGAACAAGTCGCGCGGAACGTCGACCGCGCCCTGGCATTACGATCCGCTCGACCGACTGTCGGGCGTCAGCACCAGCCCGGGCACTCCGCCCGCGATCGCCTATGAAAGCTATGTCGACAATTTGACCGCCGAGCGCACTCCGGGCAGCTCGAACGTCGGCCGCCGCCACGTCTTCGGGCCCGGGGTCAACGAGCCTCTGGTCTGGCTCGAAGGCCCCGCCGGCACGACCGACCGCCGCTTCCTCCAGGCCGACGAGCGCGGCTCGATCGTCGCGGTCAGCGACGGCTCGGGCGCGGTCCAGAACGTCAACCGCTACGACGAATATGGCCGCACCCAGAACAGCAACCCCTATTGGCAGTCGCGGTTCGCCTACACCGGCCAGCGCTACTTCGGCGGCTTCGGCCTCTACCACTACAAGAACCGCATGTACGACCCCAAGGCCGGCCGGTTCATGCAGCCGGACCCGATCGGCTACGACGACGGGATGAACCTCTACGCCTATGTCGGCGGGGATCCGGTTAACTTCACCGACCCGACGGGACTCAAGGAGTGCGGGAAGGGTAGCCATTGGGTCGATAATCCGACCGGCAGCCGAATTCCGCAATGCGTCTGGGACGGGAACGGAGGGACTTCCAACGGGCTCAACAGCAATCGAGCAGCCCTTGTCACCGGTGGCGGAGGGTCATTCGTCAACGCTGGCGGGGGCGCCGTCTGCGTGAGAAACTGCGGCACGCCGGCACAGGAAGGGCCTGACGGTACCATCATCATCACCGCTCCCAAATACGAATGGGTGTCGAGCGGGGTGCCATTCATCGTGCAGGACGGGCGCTACATACCGAACCCTATCTACGAGAAGTCGCCCTATTCCGACACCTTCGATAGGGCCGTGGGTATCATGTTCGCTGGACCGATGGCGGTCATCGCGGGGGTTGAAATCGCCACTGCCGCGGCATCGTATGCAGTGGTTGCGGAATACACTCTCACACGAACCGTGGCCAGCAATCTCGCATCGCGTCCCTATCTGAACTCGCAGCTGCTGATCCAGCAAATCCGAGCTGCGGCGAAAGGGATAAGGGATCCGGGTGGCATCCCAGGGGCTCTGCGTTATGACGTGGCAGGTAGTTTCCGAGGCAAGCGGGGTGTGTATGAATTAGTTGTCCACCCTCAGACACGAGTTATATATCATTTCCTGTTTAGAAAGACGAGATGATGAAATTCAGGTCAGACTTTTGCGCTTCCTCTGTTGCGAACCGCGCAGTCGTGTATCGGCGTGAAGAGTTTTCACTCGACACAGTACCTGCCTCTCTATCAGCATTTACATCTATTTTGATTGATGACATCAGCCTAGAAGTAGATGATCAAGGTAAACTCGTGTCTATATGGGGTCTGTGCCCCCACACGCGATGGAAACAGATCCAACTAACTCCACCGACCGCAAGGGAGGGTGAATTGCGTGCGTTACCAAGCTCTGCATTAACGCAAGGAGTAGCTGTTCGTTTGACGGAAGTGGGCAAACATCTTGACATATTGTTCGATAACAATAGCGGTTGGCTCAAGATTAGTAATTTGCCTGGGCCGGTCGAAGCAGTAAGGGTTCTCAGAAATGCCATTATACAGCTTAATGCCAATGCGGAAATTAGTTCATTATGGATTCGACCTGAACCAGAGGTAAACCTCTGTGAATGAACCGTAGGCATTCCAAATAGAGTAACCTGTTACCGTATGAACTCGCCGGCCAGCAGACCAAGCTCCCCCGTCCGAACGGCTTCTCCGTCACCTAGGAATATCTCGTCACTGGCGAGATGAAGGCGATCCGCGAGGGCGGCACCACCCTGCTCGCCACCTTCGAATACGACCAGCTCGGCCGCCGCGACCGGCTCGTGCTCGGCAATGGTGCCATCACCGACTATCAATATGACGACGCCTCGAGGCTGTGGAAGCTGACTCACGATCCGGCCGGAACCGCCCACGACAACGAGATCACCCTCACCTACAATCCCGCCGGCCAGATCGTCGGCCGGGTGGCGACCAACAACGCCTACGCCTGGACCGGCCACGGCAACGGCAGCACGACCTCGAGCTTCGACGGACTCAACCGGCCGATCGGCGACAGCCACGACCCGCGCTCGAACCGGGAAACGGACGGCACCCGGACCTACGCCTATGACAGCGAGAACAAGGGCCGCGGGACCGCGGCGGCGCCCTTCCATTACGATCCGGTCGGCCGCCTCTCGGGGGTCGGCAACAGCCCGGGAACGCCGCCGACGCTCGCCTATGAGAGCTATGTCGACAATCTGGTCGCCGAGCGCACGCCGGGCAGCTCGGCCCCGATCAAGCGCCACGTGTTCGGGCCCGGCGTCGACGAGCCTTTGGTCTGGTACGAAGGCTCGGGCAACACCGACCGCCGCTTCCTCCAGGCCGACGAGCGCGGCAGCATCGTCGCGGTCAGCGACGGGAACGGCGCGGTGCAGAACGTCCTGCGCTACGAAGAATATGGCCGGGTCCAGCACAGCAATCCCTACTGGCTGCCGCGGTTCGGCTTCACCGGCCAGCGCTGGTTCAGCGGGCTCGGCCTCTACCATTACAAGAACCGCATGTACGACCCCAGGGTCGGCCGGTTCATGCAGCCGGACCCGATCGGGTACGAGGATGGGATGAACCTCTACGCCTATGTCGGCGGGGATCCCATTAATTCTACCGATCCACTAGGCCTAGCTAACTTTGGAGGCTGCACGGGCACCAGGATCTGCCATCACGACGGCGGTGGGGGGGGAAGCGCCCAAGTCTTTGGAGATATCGGCGGGTATCGCGGAAGCGGGCGGGGCACGTCCGGTTCCTTTGGTCACGAGGCCGCACACGCCTCTGCAGAGCGCGGTCTGTCTTCCAATTCAGGGGCCGGTTGGTATGTCACCGTGACAAGCTATTCAAATGGTGCGGTTTCCGCCTCCGATCCATTCTGGAAAGGGGGGATTGATCCATTCGGCGGGGCGCAGCTAATCCTCGCAGGTGGTAAGCCCGGCATGGGCCACAATAATGGGCCCCAATGGTCCGAAGAAATTATCGTGAACGGGAGACGCGGAATCAAATTCGTCAAGATTTTTGGTGGTGCTGTCGGCGCGGTGATAGAAGGAGTGTTCTTTCCCGATCCGGCAGGGGAAAGTGAAGAGGCGATCGACAACCTGGGGAAGGGCCCGATTTGGAAGGGACTTAAGCCCTACCGAGGACCCATCAAGACAGACGGCCAAGGAAGATACTATGAATACGACTATACACATCGGGACCTCGAGGTGTATAACTCGAACGGATTCCATATAGGGTCTATGCATAGAAGTTCGGGGCAAATGTATAAACCTGCTATTCGGGGCCGAAGGATCAAACTGTGAGCAAGTTTTCAGCACCACGAAACGATTCTCATAATCACATGGATAAACATCCGGAAAATAAGGGCGGAGTAGTACAGTATAACCCGCAATGGAGATCATATTCACTAGTGGTAAGAGATTTAGGAGAGGCAACCGTAACCCAAGATTTATATTATTGTCCTTGGTGTGGTGAAAAGCTCGCTGCAAGTCTGGCGCAAGAGTGGTTCGAGTCTTTAGCAAGAGCCGGAATAGATCCGAATGACGCCAATAACATACCGCCCGAATACCTTGACGAGACTTGGTGGATCCAGATTTATGGTGGCGGTGGACTCAATTGATCGCCCGTATAAGGCTTGCCACGCCAGTATGCTGCTGGCAGCGCTGGCCCTTGGCACAGCAATCTTTCCGGCATATTATATTCGCGTAGCCAGTTAACCGCGAAGCTTGTCTGAGAAGCGCTTTTTCAGGACGAAATAGGCGTTGGCGTCCCGCTCGATGATGGGGCTGTGGACGTGATCCAGAATCCCGCGTGAGGTGAGCCCCATAAGCACTTTCTTGGCCGCCTGCCATCGCTTGCCACCCAGCTTGGCCGCCTCGGTCACATTGATCGTGCCACGCTCCGCCAGATGGTTGACGATCCGCTTTTCATACTCGTTGAGGGTGCCTGACAAGGTCTGCCCGAGCACGCTGAACGCATCGCTGTCGACGAAGGCCTTTCTATGCTCAATGTCGTTTCGCAGCGTCACTTTCACGTGGGCGGCATTCGACTGGGTTTGCCGGAACAGCGGTGCAGGAAGCCCAAGCCGCGCCATAGAGTCGCGTATGCGGCGGGTCCCCTCATTAGCGGCCTGAACGTATTTCATGTAAAATAGGGCGTCCATCAGGTGCGGATTTCGAGGGACGTGCATCTCGTAAATGTTGTCCGGGTTCACCAATGGTGGAAAGCCGCCGGGGCTTTCTACTTCTAGCCTATCGTCGAACATCTTGACGGTAATGTGCATAGTCTTCAGTGTATAAGAGCGATGTGTGCATGCGTTCACTATTGCTTCGTACCATGCATCCTTGGGATACTCAGCCACTGAATAGAACTGATTATCGGGGCCTAGGCGCATGAACTCTCGGATTTGAGCGTCAACGACGTTCTCGGCCTCTGCAATCAGATCTGGAATGGCGCCTTCAATCCACACGCTTTTAACTGCGTTAAATTCCTTTCCGGTTTTCTCATCGGTCCCTTCAAACCGAAAGAACCGGATTTTGCACCCCGGCACGATGGTGATCGGGTCCCTGGCGAACAGGAGAGCGCAGGCCAAGTTTGGCACAAAGCCAGTGGGTCCGATTTTTCCTAGCCGGCGAAGCTGCAATATCTCTTCGTTTGAGCGCTCAGGAATTTGCCGAGAGGCCGAGACGTTGGCGGCGAACACGGCAATCTTTGTCTCGTTAAAGTCCTCAGGGTACCGCAGGGCAACCGGCTCGCTTTCGATTTCCAGCTGGCCCTTCATCTGCTGAAGCTCTCGCTTCTCAGCGTCGGTCATTTCACGCTTTGACGCACCTACTCGCGTGAAGGCTCGGTTGCCGGCCGTTTCGACAACGCGATCCTCGCGATAGAACACCCGGATCACGAATATATAATCGGGCTCCCCCTTCACGTTGATAACGTTGACCCGCTTGGTCTGCACCCGAGCCTCGGGCGCGAACACGTCGCCCGCTCTTAGCAGGTCGTTGAGGTGAGGCACTTCGACACGATTACAGCCGGTTATCCGGCCATCATTCTCTACGCCTAGGAGAATAATTCCACCCTCTGGCGGAGTGTTAGCCCACATCGAGAAATAGTCACCAAGATCCTTTGCGCGGTAGGTGGCGCTCTTACGCTCGATTCGGTTATCCTCCTCGGCGTCGACGGCTACCTGTTCTGACATTCCGTCATAGAGTTCGTCGACGCTCCACAACCGAATCGGCTTAGAGGGGATATGTTCAAAATTGAAGCCAAGCTGTAGCCAAGATGGGTCCACGTTATTCTATCCGGCGGCGCGTCGAGGGGGCGTCGACGCATTATGCGCCCCCGTCGACGGCTGCACAACCGGACTCTATGGCCCCTTTTCGACGGGCGTCGACGCCTTCGCACGAAGGCGTCAAGAGCGTTATCGGCCTTTGTGAAAGAAGCCGCGGATGAGCCCGAAGAAAGCTTTCGCGCCAGGTTCGCGAGCTAATCAACGCTGGCGAACTACGCCGAATGACCGACGGCAGGGCGCCTTGGGGACGGTCAACTTCGACCACGACGCCCGCGGCAACCGGGTCAACGACGAGGCGAGGAGCTACGCCTACGACAGCGAGAACAAGGGACGCGGAAGGCCGGCGTCGCCTTTCCATTACGACCCGCTCGGCCGCCTGTCGGGAGTCAGCACCAGCCCGGGAACGCCGCCGGCGCTCGCCTATGAGAGCTATGTCGACAATCTCATCGCCGAACGCAATCCGGGCAGCTCCACCGTCGGCCGCCGCCACGTCTTCGGCCCCGGCGTCGACGAGCCCCTCGTCTGGTACGAAGGCTCCGGCACCGCCGACCGCCGCTTCCTCCAGGCCGACGAGCGCGGCTCGATCGTCGCCGTCAGCAACGGCTCGGGCGTCGTCCAGAACGTCAACACCTACGACGAATATGGCCGCGTCCAGGACAGCAACCGCTATTGGCTGTCGCGGTTCGCCTTCACCGGCCAGCGCTACTTCGGCGGGCTCGGCCTCTACCACTACAAGAGCCGCATGTACGACCCCAAGGCCGGCCGGTTCATGCAGCCGGACCCGATCGGCTACGGCGACGGGATGAACCTCTATGCCTATGTCGGAGCGGATCCGGTGAACTTCACGGATCCTTCGGGGCTGTGCGGATTCGGCGAGGCGCCGTTTGCAACGCCCCGCACCAACCGAGGCCCGGGCGATGTCGTGGCCTTGTATTTTTTCACCTGCATGAAACTCTACGGTGAGGATGGCGGCAGCTTCGGCGGCGGTGATGACGACGGCCGAACCGCGGCGGGCCAGGTCGAAAGCCAACCAGGTGACCCCGCTGATAACCAACCTCGCTGCTTAGCCACCCCTCCAGCCATTCCTCGGTCCGCAGCGACTACAGCACGCGCAGTGAATCAGGCCTTGAAGGAGGTGTACGGCCCACGAGGCGGCCCGATGTCGAGCCCTTTGACTAGTGAGTTTGCGCAACTGAATGGTATACCGGACTTTTCCGATGGTCCTTGGCGCGATAGCAGGTCGATTCATGCGGGATACGCTTGGGAGCTTCCGATACCCAGTGTGCCGGGCTATGTCGTGAAGATCTATATCAACGACCGTCATCAGGAAGGCCGGAACACCGTGGCGATCACTAGCCCCACTAACTCTCTTCGGCATTCACTGGAGGCTGCGGTAAATCTCTCAACTGGCTATGTCGGCAATGCCGATCGCGCCGTGGAATATCTGAGGGCACAGCAGCCGTGCCGATAAGCAGTCGATCTGTGAAAACATCGCTGGCATTGCAGGCTGCTGCAGCGGTGATCCTTGCGACAATCTCCACTCACATCTTGGTGGCTCTGGACTATAGAAGTCCTATAAATCTATTATTAATGTTTATTATCATACTTTTCATTGCATGGAAATTTAACAAAGGGTTTGCTGTCAGGCTATCTATGGCGGCTACTTTGTTTTTTCTTTTCTTTATCACCATGGCGGCGAATATTTGGCTATTTGGATACGCGGATTAGACACCGTTGTCATTTGCCCCGTCCAAATGCCTCCGCAAAGCCAGTAAGCTTCGGCCCGAGACTTTGTTCACGGCCGGCGAGGCCGACGAGCATCGCTAATCACGACCGGAAACTCAACGAAGGTTGGGAGGCCGCCGGCGAGATGGTCGCGATCCGGGAGTGCGGAACGACCCGCTGGCGACCTTCGAATACGACCAGCTCGGCCGCCGCGACCGGCTGATCCTCGGCAACGGCGTCGTCACCGATTATGAATATGACGACGCCTCGCGTCTGGAGATGCTCAAGCACGACATGGGCGGCACCGCCCACGACAACACGATCGAGCTGACCTACAACCCCGCCGGCCAGATTGTCGGCCGGAAGGCGAGCAACGACGCCTATGCCTGGACCGGCCACGGCAACGGCAGCACGACCTCGAGCTTCGACGGGCTCAACCGGCTGACCGACCGGCAGGACGCGCTGGGCACGGTCACCTTCAACCACCACGCCCGCGGCAACCGGCTGAACGACGAGTCGAGAACCTACGCCTACGACAGCGAGAACAAGGGACGCGGAAGGCCGGCGTCGCCCTTCCATTACGACGCGCTCGGCCGCCTGTCAGGCGTGAGCACCAGCCCGGGCACGCCGCCGGCGCTCGCCTATGAGAGCTATGTCGACAACCTAATCGCCGAGCGCACCCCCGGAAGCTCGAGCGTCGGCCGCCGTCACGTCTTCGGCCCCGGAATCGACGAGCCTTTGGTCTGGTACGAAGGCTCCGGCAACACCGACCGCCGCTTCCTCCAGGCCGACGAGCGTGGCAGCATCGTCGCTGTCAGCGACAGCTCGGGCGCCGTCCAGAACGTCAATACCTATGACGAATATGGCCGGCTCGAGAACAGCAATCCCTACTGGCTGTCGCGCTTCGCCTTCACCGGCCAGCGCTACTTCGGCGGGTTCGGCCTCTACCACTACAAGAACCGGATGTACGATCCCAGGGCCGGCCGGTTCATGCAGCCGGACCCGATCGGCTACGACGACGGGATGAACCTCTACGCCTATGTGGGCGGGGATCCTGTGAACTTCAGGGATCCGCTCGGGTTAACGCCAGAGGACGATCAGACCCCCATCATTATCACCGGGATCCAGAATCAAAATCGGGCACCGTTCGCGCTGGGGTCGCGCGAAGCGGATCGCAACAATCGCTCAAACGAGCGGAATTCCGCCGTCCAGCCGGATCGACCCACCTGCGATACGCCAGGGGCAGATCCCTACAACTGCGACCCGGTCGTGAATGGCCGTCCTGAGGCCGCGCCTACCCCGTTGCTACCACCATTGCCCGCGCCATTGCTCCTTGCTCAATTCGATAGACTCAGTCGGCCGCAGCAATGTGTCGCAGCGGGTCACCTGTGCCTGCAGATCAATCCATCCGGTCCTGGATCTCGAAAGCAATGCAAGGCCTTGGAAGAGACCTGCAGTTTCGTTGCAAGGCAAAAGAGGATTGGCCCGGCCAACGATAATCCCGAAAAAGACGCCGGGACCCGGTTGTGCTATGGGCCGGTTTGCGTCGAGATCAACCGTCACGGGACCGTATTACCTCCCTACGTTCGTGTGATCCCAAACGACTAGGAATGTCATTATGGACTGGGTACCGACGAAGGAAGCTCGCGCCGACGAGACACGGACGAGTGACGACGACCCGTTTGGTGAGCGCGCACGCCAAATATTGTATCGCGATCTGACAGGAACAGGATTTGTCCCTGTGGGAAATGGCACATGTCATTTGGACGGAGATTTCAGTATCTTCAGGTGCTCAATTTTAAATCCGGAAGATGAAACGGATGCAGTTTGGGCGTATGTCGAGAACGACTCAAGCGGTGACTTCTCTACATGTTTCCTGTTCTAGCGAACTCGGCTCACAGGACTTCCTGTATTTCCTGCACGAGGCAGTATACTTGTCATCTACGGCTTTGGTTTGGCGGTTTTTTCGCTGTACAGTTTGCTGAAGCCGATTACTGGCATTTCCAGAGGAGGGACGAGTCCGCACAAGGAAGAAAGCTAGTTTCTGTGAAAAACTTCCCGCCACCGAAATGACTATCCCGCTGCCGCGCAGCCGCACCTGGGAGGAGTCGGCTGCGGGAAATGCCTGCCATTAGAGTAATTCCGACCCGGCCTCCGGCCGTTACAGCTGGGCGACCTCGCCAGCGGCCGAATCAGGCTCGACCCTCCGGACAGTTTCTACGTCACCCAGGAATATCGAGGAATGTAACGCCGCCGGCGAGATGATCGGGACCCGCGAGGGCGGCACGTCGCTGTCGGGTCAGCACCAGCCCCTGCACGCCGCCGGCGCGCTGGCGCCGGCGGCTGGCGCCGGCGGCGGTGATGTTTCCGCCCCACCCAGTCCACCTGATATCGCAAATGTCATTCTGGCGGAAGGGGAATCCCGTTTCGACGGAGACGCGGCCGAGTTGACCGGCTGACCTTCAAGAACCTGCCGGGAAGCGAGCTCGACGTGAGTTACGGCTACGACCTGCTCGGGCAGCTGACCTCCGCGTCCCATTCGGGCGGAAGCCTGACCTTCGCCTGGGACGCGCTCGGGCGGCAGCTCCGCCAGACCGGCGCTTCCGGCACCTACAGCTCGGCCTACGACCCCGCCGGGCGGCGCACCCGCCTCACCCATCCGGACGGCTTCTTCGTCCAGCAGGATTATCTCGTCACCGGCGAGACGAAGAGGATCCGCGAGCGCGACGGAACCAGCGACGTGCCCGTCGAGAGCGGGATCGGCGTCGTCGCCACCTTCGAATACGACCAGCTCGGCCGGCGCGACCGGCTGATCCTCGGCAACGGCGCCGTCACCGATTACGAATATGACGACGCCTCGCGTCTGGAGATGCTCAAGCACGACCCCGCCGGCACCGGCCACGACAACACGATCGAGCTGACCTACAACCCCGCCGGGCAGATCATCGGCCGGAAGGCGAGCAACGACGCCTATGCCTGGACCGGCCACGGCAACGGCAGCACGACCTCGAGCTTCGACGGGCTCAACCGGCTGACCGACCGGCAGGACGCCCTGGGGACGGTCAACTTCAACCACGACGCTCGCGGCAACCGGCTGAACGACGAGACGAGGACCTACGCCTACGACAGCGAGAACAAGGGCCGCGGCACCGCGGCGGCGCCCTTCCATTACGATCCGGCCGGCCGCCTGTCGGGGGTCAGCACCAGCGCGGGAACGCCGCCGGCGATCGCCTACGAGAGCTATGTCGACAATCTGGTCGCCGAGCGCACTCCCGGCAGCTCGTCGGTGATCAAGCGCCACGTCTTCGGGCCCGGCGCCGACGAGCCGATCGTCTGGTACTATGGCTCGGGCATCACCGACCGCCGCTTCCTCCACGCCGACGAGCGCGGCTCGATCGTCGCGGTCACCGCGGAGAACAGGAGCCTGATCGCGATCAACCGCTACGACGAATATGGCCGGACCCAGACCAGCGGCCCCAATTACGGCCGCTTCCTCTACACCGGCCAGCGCTACTTCGGCGGCATCGACCTCTATTATTACAAGAACCGCTTCTACCACCCCAATGCCGGGGGAAGGTTCCTGCAGACGGACCCGATCGGATACGCGGGCGGGATGAACCTCTACGCCTATGTCGGCGGCGACCCGGTGAACTCAGCCGATCCGAACGGTACGACTCCACAACACATCATCTGCACCGGAACTCGGCTCGGCTGCGGGGCTCATCACGACAGCGGCGGCAGCGGCCTTGGCGGCGGCAGCAGCGGCACGAGCGAGTATGTCGGCTCTCCGAACTGGGCGGCGATCAAGAGAGATCCCAATCCCGTGTCCTGGACGGCTGTTGGTCGGTTCACTGAAGACGGCTTCAACGGCACCATAACACTGGGCGGGCGCTTTAACGGTATGACCGCTCGCATCGGCAGCGCGGAGCTGGGCTCTTTGCTGCAAGCATCCGGCACGACTCTTAGCTCAATCGATGGGGGGATGTTATCGCCTGCGGCCGCCTATACGAGAGCCGGCCCAATCTTCGGAGACTCTATTACGGGAGTAAATCGGTATAGAGGTGCACTAACGGACAAAAGAGGAGGTTTTGCGACAGCCACTGGCGATTTAGATGACCTCGCGAGTTGGAACCGAATCCCTGCCTTGAACAATAAAGGCTTGGTCACTGGCCCTCCTCTGGGCTGGCTTATGCTTCCAGTTCCTAAAGGTTTATTATTCGTCATGCGCCCTCCGGCTTGCAGCTTCGAGTGACGGGTGGTCAGATTCACATCGACATCCGCATCGGAATGGAGAGTAGGGCCCCACGTCACGGACGTGTCGCAGTTCGGAGAAGTCGTTCATTATAGGTGACAGATGTTAGGAACATTTATAGCTGAAAAAGTGTGGGTATTAAATCCACAAGTTGACACCATCGATAAGCGGAGCATGACCTGCATTGCGCTGGTTGCCCGGCGAGGCGATGTGTCTACGTTGGTACACGCGCTCCAAGAGTCGAGCTTGTATGATCCGTTCGTACTTCAAGCATCGGCGACTGTGTCAATTAATATTGAAGACCCACTGACAAATGCGAACGAAACGTTGAGTCGATGGAATATGATATCCTCACAGTGGCTGTGGAGAGCCGTCAGTTTTAATGAAGGCATGCTTTTGGATTTTTCCGGGCTCCCCCTAAATGCTTCCGATGCGGCCTTAAAACCAGATCCGGCGAAAATATCGATTTTCCAACGAGTCGACACGCTTCAGTTGGTAGTTCCAGATACTGTGCTACCCGAATTCTCGGAAATTTCGACTAACGGTCGCATGATAGGTCCGAGAACGCGAGCGAGGGCAGAGCAGTAGCGCCTTGGGGCGCCAGCAAATTCGAATTGGACGTCGCGGCCGCACGTAAAGCCGGCGCCTGTCCGGGGTCAGCACCAGTCCCTGCATGCCGCCGGCGCGCTGGCGCCGGCGGCATGTTCTCCGCCCCACCCAGTCTACCTGTTATCGCAAATGTCATTCTACAGAAAGGGCAATCCCGATCCGGCGGGCCGGCGCCGGTCGCGGGCGCGCGGCGACGGCTCGGCCGCGACCTACGATTATGACGGCGCCTCACGGCTGATCGGGCTCAACGACGACCTGCCCGGCGCCGGCGACCGGACCGTCGCCCTGGCCTACACCGCCGCCTCGCAGATCGACACCCGGACGGTCGACAACAACGCCTACGCCTGGACCGGCCATGGCAACGGCAGCATTGCGAGCCCCGCCGACGGCCCAACCGGACGACCGACCTGAACGGCACCACGCTCGGCTACGACGCCCGCGGCAACATGACCTTCGACGGGGTCAGGAGCTTCGTCTACGACAGCGAGAACCGGCTCTCCAATCCGGCGGCGCCGTTTCACTACGACCCGCTCGGCCGGCTGGCCGGGATCAGCACCAGCCCCGGAGCCCCGCTCGCGCTCGCCTACGACCATAGCGAGGGCGAGGGGCTGATCGCCGAGCGGGTACCGGGCAGCCTGGCGCCGATCAAGCGCCACGTGTTCGGGCCCGGCGTCGACGAGCCGCTGATCTGGTACGAGGGCTCCGGCACCGGCGCGCCGCGCTACCTCCACGCCGACGAGCGCGGGAGCATCGTCGCGGTCAGCGACGGCTCGGGCGCGGTGCAGAACTTCATGCGCTACGACGAATATGGCCGGGTCCAGGACAGCAACCCCTACTGGCTGTCGCGGTTCGGGTTCACCGGCCAGAGGTATTTCGGCGGGTTCGGCCTCTATCATTACAAGAACCGCATGTACGACCCCAGGGCGGGACGGTTCATGCAGCCGGAGCCGATCGGCTGCGAGGGCGGGATGAACCTCTACGCCTACGTCGGTGGCGGCATGGGCAGGAGGCCGGCCTCACGCCGTCGACGGCGTGAGGCGCTGCAACGCTACGGCGATGTGCAGCGTCGCGCCCGGCTCTCAACGGAGCCGGCGGCCATCTCCTCCGCCCCACCCGGTCTATCTGGTATCCCAAAAGTCGTTCTGCCGGAAGGGGAATCCCAATTCGACGGAGACAGCGGCCGATTCGGCGCGGTCCAATTCACCGCCCCGCGGGCGATGGTCTAATCTCCCGGCTCCCCGCGGCGCACTTTGTCCAGATTCTCGGAGAGGCCGGCGACGAGGTGCCGCAAGGCCTCGCGAGGGCCGTCCGGAAGGCTCAGCCAGGTGGAGATGAAGGCGGCCGACTCGTCGTCGAGCAGGGCGACCTCGATCCGCCGGCCGGTCAGCACATAGAGCAGGTCGACCCCGGTCGACTCGAGGCGCGCCAGATAGTCGGCCCGGAGCTGGCGTTCGCCGCGCTCGTAGAGGCTCTGCTTGGCCATGTCCGTGCCGACCAGCGCCGCCAGCTCGGCCTGCTTCAGGCCGAGCCGCCGACGTTCCTCCTTGAGCCTTGCGCCGAAACTCATCGCATTTAGCTAGCGCGCCGCGACGATATTGCCAAACTGCATTTTATTGCTTGCAGAGTGCCGGCGGCCTGCCGACGATCCCGGGCGAAGGACCCCGGTTCCCGCCGTCCGCAACGGCGGCCGCCGGGACGGATATGGCCGGCGCCGGCGATCGCTCCGCCGGCGCCGGGGCCGCGGTCAGGTCGCGCGGCGGATGAGCTTGACGATGAGGAGCAGGAGGACGGCTCCGAGCAGCGAGTAGAGGAACGCCATCATGTTGAGCGGTCCGTTGAGGATCGAGGCGCCGCCGCCGAACAGCCAGCCGGCGATCAGGGCTCCGGCGATCCCGACGAGGATGTCGAAGATCAGGCCGCCGCCGCTCTTGGTGATGATTCCGGCGAGCCAGCCGCAAACGGCGCCGACGATGAGGATCAGGATTATGGTCATGGCTTTTGGTCTCCCGCGGCCACGAGGCGGGCCGGCAGGGGGAAGACGTTTCGGAAGCGTATTGGGTTCCGTCCCCGCCCGAAGGTCAGTCGAGCAGGACGTCGGCCGCCATCGGCGCGCCGATGGGCGGCGTGGCCGGCGAGCGCGAACGTCGACGACCAGATGTTCGCCGCCGCGATCGGCCAATCGCCCGAAATCGCGGGTGCCGCCTGTGTCGGTGCAGCCCGACTCCCCGGCTCGGGGCAATGAGCGATATTGCTGAAGGTGCGCGCAACCCTCGGCTCAGGCTGCACTGGAACGCGTGGGGGACGGCCGCTTATTCGTTGAAGCGACCATCCCCCGGTCAGACGTCGTCGCTTACTGGCCGTTATCCTCGATCGCGTCGGCCTTAGCCTCGGCCTTCTGCTCGATCGCATCGGCCTTGTTCTCGAGCCCGTCGGCCTTGTTCTCGGCGGTGGCCTCAACCGCATCGGCCTGGTTTTCCAGCGCGTCGGCCTGGTTGTCGGCGGCGGCTTCGACTTTGTCGGCCGCATTCTCGGAGGCCGAGCTGTTGCACGCGCCCAGCGCCATCAGACCGGCGACCATCGCGCCCTTGACGATCATTCTCATAAACCTGCCCCTTATGTTTTAACCCAAAGAGACGCTCCGGCCGCGAGGCGGCCGAAGCGCCGCGGGAGCCGGCGTGACCTCGGCTCCCGAGCCCGAGGCTAACATGGATAAGTATCGCGGCATAGCGGCGTCGTTGCGGAGCCGAAAAGGATCGCGGGGTCGCCACAATTGAGACCATCCAAGGGGTCGCCGGTCTCTTTTCGACCCGCCACGGCCCTAATTTGGCCGCAAGGGTCGGCGATTGAGGCGGCGATGGGGGCGATCATGCGCGCCTCGCCGCTTGAGGAAGCGGCAAGCGCGCCAAAGTGCCCGGGAGTTTGAGCGGCGATGTCGAGACTGTTTCTTCCCGCTGCCGTCCTCGCGGCCGCGCTGACCGTGACCGCCGTTCCGGCGGCGGCGGCGCTCGGCCCCGACGCGGCGGCCTGCAGCGCCGGAGCCAACCGGCCGGCCATGCTGGTCAGCGTCAACGGATTCAAGAACCGGGTCGGCAAGCTTCGGGTCCAGCTCTACGGCGGCGATCCGAAGACCTTCCTCGAGCGCGGCGCCAAGCTCAAGCGGATCGACCTGCCGGTGACCCGGGCCGGAGCGATGAACGTATGCGTCGCGGTGCCGCGCACCGGCACCTATGCGATCGCCGTCCGCCACGACGCCGACGCCAACGGCAAGACGAACTGGAACGACGGCGGCGGCTTCTCCAACAATCCGAGGCTGTCGCTGCTGAAGCTGAAGCCGTCGGCCCGGACCGTGTCGGTGGCGGTCGGCGGCGGAGTGAAGGTGGTCCCGGTCGTGCTCAACTATCGCAGCGGCCTCTCCATCGCGCCGATCGGTCAGAAGTAGGACATGGCCCGGGTCGCCCTCCTCTCCAATCCGCGGTCGACCGGCAACCGGGCGCTGCTGCCGCAGGTCAGGAGCTTCTGCGCGGCCCACAAGGACATCTTCCATTACGAGGTGGAGCAGGTCGACCAGATCGCCACCGCGCTGAGGACCATCGCCCTGGTCGAGCCGCGGGTGCTGGTGATCAACGGCGGCGACGGAACCGTCCAGGCGGCGCTGACCGAAATCTACAACGGCCGCCATTTCGGCGACAATCCGCCGCCGGTCGCGGTGCTGCCCAACGGCAAGACCAACCTCATCGCCCAGGATCTCGGCGCCGGCGCCGATCCGCTCGAGGCGCTCGAGCGGGTGCTCGAGATCGCCCGCTCCGACCTCGCGCCGCACATCGTCCAGCGCGAGCTGATCACCCTGTCGGGGGGCTCGGGCCACGGCAAGCCGGTGCTCGGCATGTTCCTGGGCGGCGCCTATCTCGCCGACACGATGCTCTATTGCCGCAACAAGCTCTACCCGCTCGGCCTGCCCAACTGGCTCGCCCACGGCCTCGCGCTGGTGCTGGGGCTGCTCGGCGTCGTTCTCGGCCGGAGGGCGAGCTTCCTTCCGCCGCCGCCGGCGACCCTCAGGGTGTCGGGGATGAAGGGCGGCGAGCTGAACGGCAAGTTCGCCTTCCTGATGGTGACGACGCTCCAGCGCCTGCTGTTCAAGGGCAGCATGCCCGGCGCCGGCGCCCGCACCGGCGCGATGCAGATGCTCGTCATCGACCGCAATCTGGGCGCCCTGCTCGGCGCCTTCTTCGCCGCGATCCGCGGCCGGCTGGGGCGCAAGCGCCTGTCCGGGGTCCATCTCGAGCGCGGCGACGAGATCAGGATCGAGGGTGCCGGCTCGAACGTCCTCCTCGACGGCGAGCTGTTCCAGGCCGATTGCGGCCGGCCGATCGTGCTCAAGCCGAGCGCCCCGGTGCCGTTCCTGATGCTGGCCGTGTAGACTTGCCTCCCTGCCGCGAAGCGGTGGGGAGGCAAATCACGCCGCGTCGTGGAAGATCACGCCGAGGGTGAAGCGTTCGCCCGAGCGGATCGTGCTGACGCCGTGCTTCATCCGGGTGCGGTAGAAGCCGCGGCTTCCCCGCACCGGCCGCTCGCTGACCGCGAAGACGACCGCGTCGCCCTGCTCCAGAGGCACCACCGTCGCGCGCGACTGGCGGCGCGGGCGCTGCTCGGCGAGGAGGAACTCGCCGCCGGCGAAATCCTCGCCCGGGCGCGAGAGCAGGATCGCGACCTGGAGCGGAAAGGCCTCGGCGCCGTAGAGGTCCTGGTGAAGGCAATTGTAATCGCCCGGACCGTAGCGCAGCAGCAGCGGCGTCGGCCGGGCCTGGCCGGCGGCCCGGCAGCGGTCGAGATAGTCCGAGTGCGCGCCCGGAAACGCCTCCTCCCGCCCCAGCGCCGACTGCCATCGGTTGGCGATTGCGGCGAGCGGCGGATAGAGAGTCTCGCGCAAAGCGGCGACCGAGGCGGGCAGCGGATAGGCGAAGTAGCGATATTCGCCCTCGCCGAAGCCGTGCCGGGCCATCACCACCCGGCTCCGGAAACGCGCTTCGTCATCCCATGAGCTGCGCACATCGGCGTACGCCTTCGGATCGAGCAGGCCGGGGAGAATTGCCCAGCCTTGCTCGTCGAGCGCGTGGCCCGCGTCACTCCAGTCCAAGCACTTGATCGCCATGCCGCCGTGTAGCCTGCCGCCGGCCGGCCGCCACTCCGCAACTTGCCGTCAATGTCCGCTCGCGGACAGGCGAGTCCGTCAGCGGACAGATTCCGGCAGGGCTTTCAGCAAGATCGGCACATTTCCGCCCGTCCCGCCATGGCCCGGTCCTTGCATCGCCGAGGCGAACCGGCAAGCGGAGTCCCGTCATGCGCCCAGCCCTCTTCGTCCTCCTCGCTTCGACCCTCGCCCTCCCCGCCGCCATCCCCGCCGCCTGCGCCGCGCCGGGCTCCGCGACCGAGGCGGATGCCGCCGAGGGCGAGGTCAGCTGGTCGCTCGAGGCCGATCCGCGCCAGCGGGCGAAGGGCGAGGTCCAGTTCAGCCTGACCCGCCGCTCGGCCAGCAGCCGCTGGATGCACAGCAACACCCGCCCGCTCGCCGGGCTCGACGGCCTCACCGCCACCCAGCTGGGTTCCGAGAGCGGCACTCCGGTCGCCTTCCGCCTCAACCGCGATGCCGGCACGATCGCCTGCGAGGGCGTCGCACGGCGCTGGCACGGCAGCGGCGAGTGCCGCTTCCAGCCCGATGCCGGCTTCGTTGCCGCCCTCGCCGACCGCGGCCACGGCCGTGCCACCGACGGCCAGCTCTTCTCGCTGGCGCTCTACGACATGGGCTATGCCTTCCTCGACGAGCTGAAGCGGCAGGGCTACGACCGGCCGACCGTCGCCGACATCGTCCGAGCCGGCGACCATGGCGCCAATCTGGACTATCTCAAGGGCATGGGCGGGCACGGCTACCGCGTCGGCACGCTCGCCGCCCTCGTCAAGATGCGCGATCACGGGGTGACCGCGGACTATGTGTCCGAGCTCGGCAGGCTCGGCCTCAGGAACCTTTCTGCCGAGCAGGTGGTGCGGCTTCGCGACCACGGCATCACGCCCGACTTCGTCGCCGCCTTCCGCGACGCCGGCTACGACGTTCCGCTCGACCAGCTGATCCGCCTGCGCGATCATGGCGTGACTCCCGATTACGTGCGCCAGCTCGCCGGCTTCGGAGTGAGGGACGTGCCGGCCGAACAGCTCGTCCAGCTGCGCGACCATGGGGTGATGCCGGACTTCGTCGGCGGAGCGGCACGGAACGGCTATCGCTTCTCGACGGCGGAGCTGATCCGGCTGCGCGACCATGGCGTGAGCAGCGACTATCTCGCCGAGCTCAAGGGCCTCGGCTACGCCTCCCTCGCCGCCGAGGACATCGTCCGGCTGCGCACCCATGGAGTGACCGCCGACTTCATCAGCCGGGTCAACGCCGCCGGCGGCACGCGGCGGAGCCCGGCGGAGCTGGTGTCGCTGCGCATCGGCGGCTGGGCGGAGCGCTAGGGTCCCTGGACGGGGCAGCGCCGGACCGCTTGCCAAGGCTGCCGCCTGGCCGGATAGTGGCGTCATGACGTTCGATCCGCAGCCGGTGCCGAGGGGAGAGCGGGCGCCGCCGCGCCCGCTCGTCGCCGCCGGGTGATGGAAATCCTGATCGCCCTGCTGGTCGCGCTCGCCGCGTTCGGGATTCCGGCCGGCACGGAGGGCTCGCGCACCGAGGGCGTGGCGATCGCGCTCGACCGCAGCGACCCTGTTGCCGGGCTGCCGCGCATCGCCGGCTCGCCCGATCCTTCCCGGCCGCTGGTCGTCATCGATCCCGGCCATGGCGGCCGCGACCCGGGCGCGACGTCGCCGTTCGGATCGCGGCGCGAGAAGGACGTCACCCTGGCGATCGCCACCGCGATCCGCGACGCCCTCGCCGATTCGGGCCGGGTGCGGGTGGCGATGACCCGCGAGGACGACCGCTATCTCGTGCTCAAGGATCGCTACGAGATCGCTCGCAAGATGCGCGCCGAACTGTTCATCTCGATCCACGCCGACGCCGCTCCGAGCAACGACGTCGCCCGCGGCGCCACCATCTACACCCTGTCGGAAGTGGCCTCGGACCGGGAGGCCGCCCTGCTCGCCGAGCAACAGAACCGCTCCGACCGGATCGCCGGCACCGCTCTGAGCGGCGACGCCGGGGTCGACCGGATCCTCATCGACCTCGCCCAGCGCGAGAGCATGAACGTGTCGGCCGAGTTCGCGGCGCTGCTGAAGCGGGAGGCGTCGGCCTATTTCCCGTTCCGGCCGGACTATCACCGCTTCGCCTCGCTGGTCGTGCTCAAGGCGCCCGACGTGCCCTCGATCCTGTTCGAGACCGGCTATCTGACCAACGCGACCGACACCGCCTATATCGCCTCCCCCGAAGGCCGGCAGCAGATCGCGCTCGGCATGAAGAGCGCGATCGAGACCCATTTCGCGAGGCGGCTGGTGAGGGTGGCGGCGCGCTAGTCGGTCTTAGGGTCGGCCGCGATCTCGCGCCTCAGCAACTCCTCGATCCTCGTCTGCCAGCCCGGGCCGGTGCTCCGAAACCACTCGATAATGTCGGGTGCCAGACGCAACGACACGAGAACCTTGCGCTCGCCTTCCGGCTTGGGCGGCCGTCCCCGGCGCATGGAGGTCCCGCTCGCCTCCCGGATGACCTTGCCGCCGATGACGACGCGCGCGTTCTCGAAAAAGCTCTCGTCGAACTCGACGATCTCATCGTCCGGCTCGCCCTCGAACCGGGAGGTGCGATCAGCCACCCTGCCAGAACCGGAAGTATCTCTCTTGCTCATCGCGGCTTGCCTTCCACATCGTGATGATTCGAGCGCGGGTCGAGTCCACACTGACCCAGACGCAAGCGACCACTTCGCCCTTCAGCAGCCCGAGGGATCTCCACCGGTCTTCTCCATAGTCGAACCGCTCGTCCAGCTCATCGAGGCGGAACCCGAGCAGCAGTTCGCCCGCGTCAGCGAGATCGAGCCCACGCAAGCGCAGCACCTGTTCCCGTTTCGCCCGGTCGAATTCGATTTCCACATAATTATTGTATATACGATATATCGGAAAAGTCAAGCCGCAGCCGCTTCACCCCACCGTCATGATCGGCTAGAGCTTCATTCGAATGTCCGCTGACGCCGCCCCTACCCGCCTCACCCTCTATCGCGATGCCGGCAGCCGCTTCGGCGGGAAGCTGCGCCGAGCGTGGCAGCGGAAGTGGGTGCGAAGGCTCGCCTGTCTCGCGGCCATCCCGATCGTCCTCTACGTCCTCCTCTGGCTGCTGTTCGCGCGCAACCTGCCGTCGGCCGAGACCCTGCTCACCTACCAGCCGCCGCTTCCGACCAACGTCCGCGGCATCGACGGCGAGCCGGTGCAGAGCTTCGCCCGCGAGCGCCGGGTCGAGCTCTCCTTCGACGAATTCCCGCCGCAGCTGGTCGACGCCTTCACCTCCGCCGAGGACAAGACCTTCTTCACCCACGGCGGAATCGACTATCCGGGCCTGGTCGGCGCGGTCGGCGACTATATTTCGAAGGTCGGCAGCGGCGAGCGGGCCCGGGGCGGCTCGACGATCACCCAGCAGGTCGCCAAGAACCTCCTGCTCGGCGACGAATATTCGGTCACCCGCAAGATCAAGGAAGCCTTCCTCGCCCGGCGCATCGAGAGCGTTCTGACCAAGCAGCAGATCCTCGCACTCTACCTCAACCAGATCTTCCTCGGGCGGAACGCCTATGGAGTCCAGGCGGCGGCTCGCGCCTATTTCGACAAGGACGTCGAGGCGCTGCAGCTGCACGAGGTCGCCTATCTCGCCATCCTGCCCAAGGCGCCGAGCAATTACGATCCCGATCGCCGCACGCAGCGCGCGCTCGACCGAAGGAACTGGGTGCTCGCCGAGATGGAGCGCAACGGCAAGATCAGCGCCGCCCAGCGCGCCGCCGCCCAGGCCGAGCCGCTCGGCGCCGTCCGCTTCGCCAGCAACTCCGTCCGCAACGTGAACGGCTATTTCGTCGAGGAAGTGCGGCGCCAGCTGATGACACGCTGGGGCGAGCAGACCGAGAAAGGGCCCAACGGAGTCTACACGGGTGGCCTGTGGGTTCGAACCTCGCTCGACGTGCCCAAGCAGAAGGCTGCGGAAACTGCGCTTCGCGACGGGCTGATGCGCTACGACCGCGGCAAGGGCTGGCGCGACCCGGGGCTCAAGGTCGACGTCAGCGGCGACTGGCGCGGCGAGCTGGCTCGGGCGCCGTTCGGAGTGGGCTATGAGGATTGGCGAGCCGCGGTGGTGCTGTCGCGCGAGGGGCAGAGGGCGAGCCTCGGCTTCACCGACGGCTCGACCGGCGAGCTTCCAGCCTATGCCGCCTCGATGCCCAAGCGCGGCACCGGCACCGCCGCCTTCAGCTTCCTTCGTCCCGGAATGGTGATCGCGGTCAAGCGCGAGGGCGGCACCTGGTCGCTGCGCTCGGTCCCCGAGGTCAAGGGAGGCATGGTGGTCGAGGAGGTGGCGACCGGCCGGATCCTCGCCATGCAGGGCGGCTTCGACGCGCGCGGCGACGATTTCAACCGAGCGACGCAGGCGCAGCGCCAGCCCGGCTCGACCTTCAAGCCGATCGTCTATTCGGCCGCTCTCGACAACGGCATGACCCCCGCCTCGATCATCGTCGACGGCGCCTTCTGCGTCTGGCAGGGCGCGGGCCTGGGCAACAAATGCTTCCGCAACTTCTCCGGCGGCAACGCCGGCCCGCAGACGATGCGCTGGGGAATCGAGCAGTCGCGCAACCTGATGACGGTGCGAGCCGCCAACCAGACCGGAATGGACAAGGTCACCCGCCTGTCGAAGCTGATGGGCGTCGGCGACTATCCCAATTACCTCGCCATCGCGCTCGGCGCCGGCGACACCACCGTGCTCAAGATGACCAACGCCTTCGCCATCCTCGCCAACCAGGGCCGGCAGGTGAAGCCGACCCTGATCGACTATGTCCAGGACCGTAACGGCAAGCTCATCTACCGCGCCGACACCCGGCCGTGCGTCGGCTGCAACGGGCCGGACTGGGACGGCAAGCCGATGCCTCGGCCGCCGCTGCGCACCAAGCAGGTGCTCGACCCGCTCACCGCCTATCAGATGGTCCACATCCTTGAGGGCGTGGTGCAGCGGGGCACGGCGCAGGTCCTGCGCGATCTCGGGCGGCCCCTGTTCGGCAAGACCGGAACCACCTCGGGCCCGACCAACGTCTGGTTCATCGGCGGAAGCGCCGACATCGTCGCCGGAGTCTATATGGGCTTCGACCAGCCGCGGCCGATGGGCGGCTATGCCCAAGGCGGCACCCTGGCGGCGCCGATCTTCAAGCAGTTCGCGCAGGTCGCGTTCAAGGACATGCCCGTCCTTCCGTTCCGGGCGCCGGCCGGAATCCGGATGGTCCGGATCGACCGGCGCTCCGGCAAGAAGGTGTTCGGCGCCTGGCCGACCGACGAGCCCAAGGCGGCGGTGATCTGGGAGGCGTTCAAGCCGGAAAGCGAGCCTCGGCGCTCGATCCGCCGCGACGAGATGGCCAACCGGCCGCCGGAGAAGGCGGCGCCGAGAGTCAGGGTGCGGCGCGCCGAAGCCCAGCGCGACAGCGACTTCTTGCAAAATCAGGGCGGGATTTACTAGGCAGCATCAAACCGTCACCCCAGCGAAGGCTGGGGTCCAAGCCGATTCAGCATGGATGCCAGCCTTCGCTGGCATGACGCGCAACCGGAGACCGATAAGATGCGCGCCGAAGCGCAAGCCCATGTCGACCAGATCAGGTCGGCGCTCGACCTGCTCCGCCGGTTCCTCGACTGGGACCGGGCGTTGCGGCGTCTCGAGGAGCTGAACTCGAAGGTCGAGGACCAGGCGCTCTGGAACGACCCCAAAAAGGCGCAGGAGGTGATGCGCGAGCGCCGCCGGCTGGAGGAGGCGATCGGAGCGACGCGCGCCATCCAGCAGGAGCTGGACGACACCGTCGAGCTGCTCGAGATGGCCGAGTCGGAAGGCGACGAGGCGATGGAGGCGGACGCGGTCGCCTCGCTCGCCGAGCTCGCCGAGCGGTCGGAGCGCGACAAGGTCGCCGCCCTGCTCGCCGGCGAAGCCGACGCCAACGACACCTATATCGAGGTCAATGCCGGCGCCGGCGGCACCGAGAGCCAGGACTGGGCCGAGATGCTGCAGCGCATGTACACGCGCTGGGCGGAGCGCCGCGGCTACAAGGTCGAGCTCGTCGACCACCACAGCGGCGAGCAGGCCGGGATCAAGTCGGCGACTCTGATGATCAAGGGCGAGAATGCCTACGGCTATGCCAAGACCGAGAGCGGCGTCCACCGCCTCGTGCGCATCAGCCCCTACGACAGCAACGCCCGGCGCCACACCAGCTTCTCGAGCGTCTGGGTCTATCCGGTGGTCGACGACGACATCGACGTCGAGGTCAACGAGGGCGATCTCAAGATCGACACCTACCGGGCGTCGGGCGCGGGCGGCCAGCACGTCAACACCACCGACAGCGCGGTGAGGATCACCCATCTTCCATCCGGGATCATCGTCGCCTGCCAGAACCAGCGGTCGCAGCACAAGAACAAGGCGGAGGCGCTGAAGATGCTCAAGGCCCGGCTCTACGAGGCCGAGCTGCAGCGCCGCGAGGCCCAGGCCAGCGCGGAGCATGCCGCCAAGACCGATATTGGCTGGGGCCACCAGATCCGCTCCTACGTGCTCCAGCCCTATCAGCTGGTGAAGGACCTCAGGACCGGGGTGACCTCGTCCTCGCCGACCGACGTGCTCGACGGCGTTCTCGACCGCTTCATGGCCGCCGCCTTGTCGCAGCGCGTGACAGGCGAGAAAGTGGAGGTCGAAGATGTGGACTAGGGCCGCCCTCGGCGCCCTCCTCCTCCTGGCCGGCTGCGGGAAGAAAGCGGAGGACGCCTCCCCTT
>DASVRO010000010.1:0-33677 GCA_036388575.1 Allosphingosinicella sp. | reverse complement strand
ACCTGAGGCGTCTGGCGCTCTACCCGAAGCAGAACGACGCCGCGCTCGACATCACCGGACAGGCGGTGAAGGGCGGCTTCACCCTGCCCTGCTCGGTGCTCGGCAATTACGAGAAGGGCATAGCCGGAGTGATCGCCGAGGATCCGGCCAGGTCGCGCTTCTACGAGCCGTTCACCCGGGCGCGGCCGGGCGACGTGAGCGAGAGCGAATGGGCGGCGATGCAGGCGCGCGCGCGGAGGCTGGTCTCGGACGTGCTCAATCCCGCTTATGCCAAGCATCTCGCTTTCTACCGAACCACCTATCTCCCCAGATGCGCGAAGGCCGACAGCATCTCGGCCCAGCCTGGCGGGCGCGAATATTACGCTTTCCGGGTGAGGCAGGAGACGACGACCGATCTCACCCCCGACAAGATCCACGAGATCGGCCTCGCGGAATCGGCGCGGATCCGGGGGGAGATGGACAAGGTGGCCAAGGCCGCCGGCTTCGCCGGCCGGGAGGCCTTCATCCGGGAGCTTAGGACCAACCCCAAATATTACGCCACCACGGCGGCCCAGCTGATGCAGGCGGCGGCGACGACGGCCAAGACGATCGACGGCAAGATGCCGGGCTATTTCGGGACCCTGCCGAGGCTCCCCTACGGGGTCCGGGAGATTCCGGCCGAGATCGCCGAAGGGACGACGACCGCTTATTACGGGCAGGGCTCGCCGGCGAGCGGCCTCGCCGGCACTTATTACGTCAACACCTCGAAGCTCGACCAGAGGCCGCTGTGGGAGCTTCCGGCGCTGACGCTTCACGAGGCGGTGCCCGGGCATCACCACCAGATCTCGCTCCAGCAGGGGGTCGAGCTCCCGCCCTTCCGCCGCCACTTCACCTATTTCACCGCCTTCACCGAGGGCTGGGGCCTCTACGCCGAGAGCCTGGGCGAGGAGATGGGCCTCTACGACACGCCTGAGAAGAAGATGGGCCAGCTCTCCTACCAGGCCTGGCGGGCCTCGCGGCTCGTGGTCGACACCGGAATCCATGCCAAGGGCTGGGACAAGGCCAGGGCCGTCGCCTTCATGCGGGAGAATACGGCGCTCACCGACGCCAATATCGACGCCGAGGTGAACCGCTACATCAGCTGGCCGGGGCAGGCGCTCGGCTACAAGGTCGGCGAATTGAGGATCAAGGCGCTTCGGGCGAAGGCGGAAAAGGCGCTCGGCGGGAAGTTCGAGCTGAGGCGCTTCCACGATGCGGTGCTTCTGCAGGGGAG
The DNA here is from genome assembly GCA_036388575.1 of Allosphingosinicella sp. Lineage (GTDB taxonomy): Bacteria > Pseudomonadota > Alphaproteobacteria > Sphingomonadales > Sphingomonadaceae > Allosphingosinicella. The sequence goes on along the minus strand of DASVRO010000010.1, from coordinate 32,425 downwards.
CGTACCGCTCGACGTGCTCGAGGCTCAGGTGGAGGCTTGGGTGGAGGCGGAGCGGGGGAAGTAGCGGGTGCGGGTCCTTCGGATACGGGCCTTCGCCAGGCTCAGTCCCTACTCAGGATGAGCGGTTGTGACTATCCTCCACCGCTCATCCTGAGTAGCGGCTGAGCGAAGTCGAAGCCGCGTATCGAAGGACGGATCAAGCCTTCTCCAGCGTGCACTGGAGGGGGTGCTGGTTCTGCCTCGCATAGTCGATGACCTGGGCGACCTTGGTCTCGGCGACCTCGTAGCTGAACACGCCGCACACCCCGACCCCGCGCTGGTGGACGGCGAGCATCACCCGGGTCGCGTCCTCGATCCCCATCTTGAAGAACATCTGGAGGACCTGAACGACGAACTCCATCGGCGTGTAGTCGTCGTTGAGCATCAGCACCTTGTAGGGCGACGGGGTCTTGGTGCGGGTGCGCGTGCGGGTGGCGACGCCCAAACCGGGATCGTCGACGTCCCCGCCCTTGCGCTCGTCCGCCGCCACTATGTCATCCCACTTCATACGCGCCCTGATATGGCAAGCCGTCGATTCCCGGCAAGAGCTTCCCGGGGTATGGTCGATCCAATTCCAAAGCACGACCCGGCGCCGGGTTCCCGGACGCAAAAAGGGCGGCCCGTCCGTGAAGGAGGGGCCGCCCTTACTGCACCAGCTGGCGCTGCGGCTTACTTAGTAAGCGGCGACGGCCTTAACGCGCTCGGCGGCGACCGAGTAGCGGCTGGCGAGAGGCTCGGCGACGTCGCCGGCGAGCTTGATCATCGTCTCGGAGAGCTTGCTGCTCTCGGTGACGAAGCCGTCGAACTGGCCGCGGACGAAGTCGCTCTGGAGGCGGAAGAAGTCGGTGGCCGACTTCACTTCGGCGAAGCTCTTGAGGGCCGCGGAGGCGTCCTCGAAGCTCTTGCGGCTGTACTCGGCGACTTCCTGGCCGACGGTCTCGAGGCCCTTGGCGACGATCTTGGTCGACGCGACGATCGCCTCGACATTGCCCTTGGAGAGCTCGGTGAGCTCCTCGGCGACGCGGCTGTTGCGCTCGATCTGGGTGCGGGCGCGCTCGTTGACGTCGCCGAAGACGGCCTGGAGGCGGTCGGCGACCTGGGCGGTCTCTTTCTTCATGATGCGGGTTCCTTCGTTCTGGATGCGGGTGGTCTGGGTGGCGGCGGCGGCGACGGCGCGCTTGGCCGGGCGGCCGACCTTGCGGGCGGCGGTCTTGGCGGTGGCGCGGGCCGGCTTGGCGGCCTTGGCGGTCCGAGTCTTGCGGGCCGGCTTGGCCGGGGTGGCGGTGGCGGCCTTGACGACCTTGGCGACGGCCTTCGCCGGAGCGGCGGCGGCCTTGGCGGCCGCGGCCGGAGCCTCGGACTTCGCGGTCACCGCCGGGGTGGCGGCCCTGGCGATCGCGGCCGGAGCTTTCGCCGTGGCTTCGATCGCCGCGGCGGCGGTCGGGGTCTGGTTCTGCTGGTCGGCCATTTGAATCGTTCCTTCGGGTCTATGCTGCGATGCAACATAAGCCGGGGGAGCGAGCATTTCAAGAGAAAATGTTGCGGTGCAGCACGAGGCATTCCTCCCCCGGGTTTCCGGGGGAGGGGGACCGCCGGCGAAGCCGGTGGTGGAGGGGTTCTACGGGCCGGAAGAACCCCTCCACCAGGCTTCGCCTGGTCCCCCTCCCCGCGAAATCGCGGGGAGGAATTTCGTCAGCGGCCCTTCACGTAGCTTCCCGGCGCATCCTCCAGCGCCTTCAATTTGCCCTTGCCCGGGACGCGCGCGCCTTTAGCGGGCACCTTCCTGCCGTTCTGGGCGCCGATCCAGCCGATCCAGTCGGGCCACCAGCTGCCCTTGTGCTCGGCGGCGCCGGCGATGAACTGGTCGAGCGTCTCGACCTTCGAATCGTTGGTCCAATATTGGTATTTCTGGGCTTCGGGCGGGTTGACGACGCCGGCGATGTGGCCGGAGCCGGCGAGGACGAAGCGAAGCGGGCCCTGGAAATAATGGGTGATCTTCCAGACGCTCGCCGCCGGAGCGATATGGTCCTCGCGGCCGGCCTGGACGTAGGTGGGGGTGCGGACCTTGTGGATGTCGATCGGGGTGCCGTCGACGACGAGCTCGCCGGCCCGGACCAGCTTATTGTCGCGGTAGAAGTCCTTGAGGTAGGCCTGGTGCCATTTGGCGGGCAGGTTGGTCGTGTCCGAATTCCAGTGGAGCAGGTCGAACGGGGCGTACTCCTCGCCCATCAGATAATTGTTGGTGACGTAGCTCCAGATCAGGTCGCGGCCGCGCAGCATGTTGAAGGTGGCGGCCATGTAGCGGCCGTCGAGGAAGCCCTTCTCGGCCGAGATCTGGTCGATCAGCTGAAGCGTCTCGTCGGCGACGAACAGGTTGAGGTCGCCGGCCTCGGAGAAATCCACCTGGGCGGTGAAGAAGGTCGCGCTGGCGACCTTGTCCGACTCGCCGCGGGTCTCGAGCAGGGCGAGGGTGGCGGCCAGCGTGGTGCCGGCGACGCAATAGCCGATGGCGTGGACGCTCTTCACTCCGAGCAGCTCGCGCACCGTGTCGATCGCGTCGACCTGGCCGCGAAGCACGTAATCGTCGAGAATCGTCTCCTTCAGGCTCTCGTCGGCCGATTTCCAGGAGACGACGAAGACGGTGAGGCCCTGCTCGACCGCCCAGCGGATGAAGCTCTTCTTCGGGTTGAGGTCGAGGATGTAGAAGCGGTTGATCCAGGGCGGGAAGATGACCAGCGGGGTCTCGTACACCTCGTCCGTCGTCGGGCCGTACTGGATGAGCTCGTACAAGGGGGTGCGCCTGACCACCTTGCCGGGCGTGACGGCGATGTTGCGGCCGACCTCGAACGCCTGCGGGTCGGTATGGGTGAGCTGGCCCTTCGAGACGTCGTCGAGCATGTGCTCGAGGCCCTTCAGGAGGCTCTCGCCCTTCGTCTCCATCGCCCGCTCGAGCACCAAAGGGTTGGTGGCGGCGAAGTTGGAGGGAGCCATGGCGTCGACGAAATTCTTCGTCATGAAGCGCAATTTCTCGCGCTGCTTCGGGTCGAGGCCGTCGATCGCGTCGACCGAGCCGAGCAGCCGCTCGGAGACGAGCAGATAGGACTGGCGGATCATGTCGAACAAAGGGTTGTCGCGCCATTGCGGGGCGGCGAAGCGCTTGTCCTTGTCGGCCTTCTCGACCAGCTCGGTGCGGGGCGCCTCGCCGGTGAGCGCGCGCTGCCAGATGGCGAGCCCTTCGGTCCACATCTCCGACTGCTGCTGGGCGAGCTTGGCCGGATCGCCGAACAGGTTCATCCACGGCAGGGCCGGAGCCTTGGGCTCGGCCGCCTCGCCCATCGCCTTGGCGACATGCTCGAGCATCAGCTGCTGGGCCCGGCCCATCACCCAGGTCCAGTGCTGCATCTCCTCGAGGCTGGGCAGCGGCGGCGCCTCGGGGGCCTTGGTGTCCTGATCGGCCATGCGTCTCTCCTGTCGGGCGCTATCTAGGGAATGCGCGGGGCCGGGGAAAGGTTCGGCCCTATTCCTCCCCCGGAAAACCGGGGGAGGAATTTAGCGGCGGCGAAGTGGACGAGTTGGACGAGTTGCATTCGGAATCAGGTTTTTCCGCCTGCCGTGCCTCGCACTCAGCGGGGTCGCCTTCGCCGGCCCATAGCCAATCGCGCGGCACCGAGACTCCGCAGTCGAGCTCGATCCAGCCTTCCTCGCGGCGGCGGCGAGCCCTGCGGGCGCCGAAATGCTGCAGCTTCTCGTCCAGCGCGACGATGGCTTCCTCGAAGGACGCTTCCGGCTCTGTCATCTCGGCCCGAATTTCCCGCTCCATGTGCTTGCGCTCGGCCTTGAGGATGCGCTTGCGGGTGAAGCCGGGGCGCGGGCCATATTTCTTCGGGTTCGAGCCCTGGAGAAGGATTCGCAGCATGAAGTCCGATCGCTTCATCCGGGTGCCGACGACCTTGCCGCCGCGGATCACGTCCTCCTCGACGCCGACGACGGCGCGCTCGTAGGCGGTCAGCTCGATTGGAGCGCTCGCCATATCGAGCGCCAGTTGGCAGTTGCGCGCGAATTCGGGATCGCCGGCCTGGTGGTTGTAGACGGTGCTGGAGGATATTCCGGTCAGCCGGCAGGCGTCGAGGATGCAGCCCGTCTTCGCGAGCGCCTTGAGATAGGCCTGCTTCTTCGTGCCGGTGAAGGCGTCGTGGCGCTGCCGGACGGCTTCCTCGACATCGCCATTGGCCGTGCGCGCGGCGATATCGGGCGGCACCGGCGCCCCGGCCCGGGCAAGGCCGGCGGCGACTCCGCGCCAGTAGAGGCGGGCCTCGGCCGGCGAAAGGTTGGAGGGCAAGGCGAAATCATCGGACTCCGCCTCGGGCGATGGCGCAATGCGCGACTCGGTGCTTTCCATCCCGGAATAAGAACATAGTACGAACATAGGAGCAAATCCTATTTGCTCCGCCTTCGGATGCAACGGCTTGCGAATTGGTGTCTGACACCAATTCCTATTTCCTTGGTACCTGGCACCGTCGTTCTCCTGGCAACGGCTTGCGAATTGGTGTCTGACACCAATTCCTATTTCCTTGGTACCTGGCACCGTCCTGCTGTTTCTTGGTACCTGGCACCGTCCTGCTGTTTCACCCAAAGCACCAAAGGACCAAAGGCGCTGCGGCGACGCGCAGGTCGAGGCTTGTCCGTACCATCCACTGAGCCCACTGAGCGACTGGGTCGCTCTTTCACGCGGGCGGACGGCGAGACGCGCAGGATCGGTTGCCGAGCGTCGGACTCTTTGGTGCTTTGGTGCTTTGGGTGAAATCTCCAGCCGGCGCTTGAACCGCTGCGCCGGGCGGCTCTAGGGACGCTCATGAGCACCGATTTCTACCGGATCCGCCGGCTTCCGCCCTACGTTTTCGCCGAGGTCAACGCGATGAAGGCGGCGGCTCGGGCGCGCGGCGAGGACGTCGTCGATCTCGGCATGGGCAATCCGGACGGGGCGCCGCCGGCGCATGTGATCGACAAGCTCGCCGAGGTGGCGAGGAACCCGCGGGCGCATCGTTATTCGGCGTCGCGGGGGATCGCCGGGCTTAGGAAGGCTCAGGCGGGCTATTACGAGCGGCGCTTCGGGGTCGAGGTGGATCCGGAGCGCGAGGTGATCGTCACTTTGGGGTCGAAGGAGGGGCTTGCCAACCTCGCCCAGGCGATCACCGCTCCCGGCGACGTCGTGCTGGCGCCCAACCCCTCCTATCCGATCCACCAGTTCGGCTTCATCATCGCCGGAGCCGCGATCCGCTCGATCCCGGCGGCGCCGGGGCCGGGCTTCTTCGACATGCTGGAACGCGCGGTGCGCTACACCGTGCCGGCGCCCAAGGTGCTGGTGATCGGCTATCCGTCCAACCCGACCGCCTATGTCGCCGACCTCGCCTTCTACGAGAGGGTGGTCGACTTCGCCCGCGAGCACGGCCTGTGGGTGATCAGCGACCTCGCTTATGCGGAGATCTATTTCGGCGAGGCTCCGACCCCGTCGATCCTGCAGGTGCCCGGAGCCCGCGAGGTGGCGATCGAGTTCACCTCGATGTCGAAGACCTATTCGATGGCCGGGTGGCGGATCGGCTTCGCGGTCGGCAACGAGGCTCTGGTCGCGGCGCTCGGGCGGGTGAAATCCTATCTGGACTATGGCGCGTTCACGCCCGTTCAGGCGGCGGCGACGGCGGCGCTGAACGGGCCGCAGGACATAATCGAGGCCAATCGGCGGCTCTACCGGGCGCGGCGCGACTGCCTGGTCGAGAGCTTCGGCCGGGCCGGGTGGGAGATCCCGCCGCCGCAGGCGAGCATGTTCGCCTGGGCGCCGATCCCGGAGGCGTTCCGGGCGCTGGGCTCGATGGAGTTCGCCAAGCGGCTGCTCGCCGAGGCCCATGTCGCGGTCAGCCCGGGGGTCGGCTTCGGCGAGGAAGGCGAGGGGTTTGTGCGCATCGCGCTGGTCGAGAACGAGCAGAGGATCCGGCAGGCGGCGAGGGGGGTGAAAAGGTTTTTGGGCTAGCTTGCCTCCCCATGCGCAGCATGGGGAGGGGGACCACCCGAAGGGTGGTGGAGGGGTGACTGGGCGCAGGAGTCGGGCGGTTCGAGCGCGGGTCCTCCGACCTCGGAGCCAGTCACCCCTCCACCAGGCTACGCCTGGTCCCCCTCCCCATCTGGCGATGGGGAGGCAACCTGCTCCGCCTCCGGCTTGAACACCGAGCGGTCGGAGAGCCAGCCGGCGGCCTGGTCGGAGAACATTCCGGCGAGGATGCCGATGCCGCCATAGGCGATCAGATTCTGCGCGCTTCCCGAGGCGTTGGGGCCGGAGAGGACGGCGACTCCGCTGAACATCAGGACGAAGACCCCGAGCGCGATCAGGCCGCCGAGCAGGATGCGGCCGTAATAGCTCTTGGTGCGGGTGAACTTGTAGCGATTGTCCGGATAGACGAACAGGATGAGGGTGATGAGAAGCGCCCCGAACAGGCCGGAGACCGAGGCGAGGATGATGCCGGTCAGAGCCGGCGGGACGTAGACGAGCCGCGAGGCGAGCGGCCAGTCGCTGCGCTCGAACACCTGGAGGATGGCGATGATGTCGCCCGAGCGGGAGGCCGCCTCCATCTGCTTGTCGATGCCGTTGCGCTCGGCCTGGAGGAGATCGAGCCGGTCCTGGATGTCGTCGGAATCGCGCTTCAGGCCGGCGACGTCGTCGAGCGACTTCTGGACGGAGCGCTGGCCGTCGAGGACCTCGGCGGCGATCGGCGGGATCGCCGGAGTCGCGGCGCCGCGCTCGGCCGCGCAATGCTGGGTGGCGACCGCCATCGCGACCAGCTCGGCCGGAGTCGGCGGAGTGTCGGGCGCGGGCGGCGCCGGGCAGCCGGCGGCGGTGAGCCGGGAGAGATCCTCGGCGAGGTCGGTGGCCTGGGCGGCCAGGATCCGGCTGGCGGTCTGGAGCCGGTCGTTGGCGGCGCGCAGCCGGCCGGTCGAGCGCTTGACCGAGTCGCTGTTCGCGCCGAGCGTGTTCTTGACGCTCTCCTTGCCGAAATAATAGCGCACCGCGACGCTGTAATCGTAGCCGACCCCCTCCTTGGTGAGAGCGTCGTCGACCTTCTGCTGGGCGGTGGCGACGAGCAGGACGACGACGAAGCCGTAGGTGACGAGGAGGGCGACGAGGGCCCGGGCCGCCCAGTCGAGCCAGGCCCTGGCCCGGCCCGCTCGGTCCGCGGGCGCGGCTTCAACAATCATCGTCATTCTCCCCCCGGAGCGTCGGCGATAAGCTTAAATGGGTTAAGGGAGATTGTCTCTCCGCATTTAGTGACAGTCACTGGTGACAGTCACTGGTGACAGTCACCGTGACTGTCACTCGTCCTTCAGCTCCGCCTTCAGGGCCGCTTCCGCGACCGTCTTGACGATCATGATCGCGATGCCGAGGATCGGCAGGCCGCCGCTGCATTGCTGGTTCTGCCCGACCGGGGTGCATTTCTCGGCGCTGAGGGCGAGCGATTCGCTCGGGTCGGGCGGCTCGCCGGCGATCCGCGCGCCGGGCTCGGGCGGGACCGGGAGGGGGAGGCGGTTGGGGTCCGGGCCCTGGCGGCCGCAGACGACGATGTCGTTGCCGCCGCGGTCGCAGTCGACGCCGAGGCTCTTGTGGAGACCGGACTGCTGGCGGGCGAGCGCCTCCTCGGCGGTGGCCGGAGCGGCGGACGCCGGGGCGCCGGCGCCGGCGATAAGGGCGCCGATCAGCGGTCCGGCGATAAGTCGCACCCTGGTCATTCCGGCATGTCTGACGCCCAACCATGGCGGAAAGTGGGCGGGCGCCGGCCCGGCTCGACTTTGCCCGGGGCCTCTTCTATCGCCGCGGCCTGCTTCAAGGAGGATGATCGATCCCATGGTGAGCGCAAGCCACGTTCTCGACCGGGTGCTGGTTCTGGAGATGGTCCGGGTGACCGAAGCCGCGGCGGTGGCGGCGTCGAAGCTGATCGGCCGGGGCGACGAGAAGGCCGCCGACCACGCCGCCGTCGAGGCGATGCGGGCGGCCTTGAACACGCTCGAGATGGACGGGACGGTGGTGATCGGCGAGGGCGAGCGCGACGAGGCGCCGATGCTGTTCATCGGCGAGAAGGTCGGCGCCGCCCAGGGGACCGGGCCCAAGATCGACATCGCGCTCGACCCGCTCGAGGGGACGACGATCACCGCCAAGGGCGCTCCGAACGCGCTCGCGGTGCTGGCGATCGCGGAGGAAGGCGGCCTGCTCAACGCGCCCGACGTCTATATGGAGAAACTGGCGGTGGGCCCCGGCTATGCGGAAGGGGTGATCGACCTCGCCAAATCGCCGACCGAGAATATCCGCTCGGTCGCCGCGGCCAAGGGAGTCGATCCCTCCGAGATCATCGTCTGCGTCCTCGACCGCGAGCGCCACGAGGCGCTGATCGCGGAATTGCGCGGCCTGGGCTGCGGCATCGTCCTCATCCCCGACGGCGACGTCGCCGGAGTGATCGCGGTGACCGATCCCGACACCACGATCGACGTCTACATGGGCTCGGGCGGCGCTCCCGAGGGCGTGCTGGCGGCGGCCGCGCTGCGCTGCGTCGGGGGCCAGTTCCAGGGGCGGCTCATCTTCCGCAACGACGACGAGAGGGCGCGCGCGGACAAATGGGGGGTGACCGACCTCGACCGCATCTACAAGCTCGAGGACCTCGCCAAGGGCGACTGCATCTTCGCCGCCACCGGAGTGACCGACGGGTCGCTGCTCGAGGGGGTGAAGAGGCGCAAGAACGCGATCACCACCGAGAGCGTGGTGATGCGCGCCTCGACCGGAACGGTGCGCTGGGTGAGGGGCGAGCACCGGCACGAGCCGGGGGTGAAGGGATGATCGTCAGCGCAGGCTGAGCGGGGTGGCGTGGAGGGCGATCCGGACCGGCAGGGTGCCGAGCGGATCGCCGTCGGCCTGGACCGGGAGGGGCTCGTCCGCCTCCGCGGCGATTTCCGTGCATTCGAAGCTCACCACCCCGGGCAGGGCCGCGACCGGCTTGCCGCGCCACAGCGCGAAGGCGAAGCGGGCGAAGTCGCGGCGGCGGGCGGTCGCCAGGGCGACGACGTGGAGCGAGGGCTCGGCGACGCTGGCCTTCGGAGCGAAGCTCCACGGCCCGGCGAAATAGCGGCCCTTGGCGACGTAGAAGGCCTCGCAGATCGTCTCGCCGCCGTCCCAGGCGAGTCGGATCGGGGCCCGGCGCCAGTCGAGCAGAAGGAGCCGGGCGAAGGCGATCGCATAAGCGAGCTTGCCGATCCGCGCCTTGAGGGCGAGCGACACGCCGGCGACGGCTCGGCTGTCCGGGCCGACGCTGGCGCAGGCGAGGAAGCCGGTGTCGTTGAGGGTCGCCGGATGGAGGCCGCAGCCGCCCTCCCCGCCGAGCAGGCGAAGGGCGTGGTCCGCGGGGTCGGTCGCGCAGGGCCGCTCGCGGTGGAGCAGGTTGACGGTTCCGGCCGGGTAGAAGCTGACCGGGAGCGGCCGGCCGCAGCGCGCCACCGCCAAGGCGACGTGGCGAAGCGTGCCGTCGCCGCCGACCGCGCAGACGTGGCTGGAGCCGGAGTCGACCTCGATGGCATGGCCGGGACCGCATTCGGAGAGCAGGACCCGGGCGCCCCTCGCCTCGAAGCCGTCGCGCAGCGCTTCCAGCCGGCGCGGGCAATGGCCGCCGGAGGAGCGATTGTAGAAGAGCTGGACGACCGGCCTCGGCATGGCGTTCCTTTAGCGCGGGACGGCTAAGAATTCCTCCCCCTCCCGCGATAATCCGGCGAGGAATTGATAGGTGCCGGCGCCGCGGACGGCTTATCAGGCGCGGGATGAGCCTCGCCGTCTTCCTCGCCGTGCTGTTCGCCGCGGCGCTCCACGCCGGCTGGAACGCGCTGGTCAAGACCGGGCTCGACCGCTTCTCCTCGATCCTGTTCCTCGGCCTGGTGCAGGGCGCGATCGCGCTCGTCCTGCTGCCCTTCTTCGGGCTTCCGCCGAGAGCGGCCTGGCCGTGGGTGCTGGCCGGCTCGGCGCTTCACTCCGGCTACAAGCTCGCGCTGATCCGGGCCTATGGCCATGGCGACCTCAGCCAGATCTACCCGCTGTCGCGCGGCACCGCGCCGCTGATCGTCGCCGTCGCCGGAGCCCTCTTCCTCGGCGAGGCGATGGACCTGGCCCGGACGGCGGCGGTGGTCGCGATCGCGGCGGGGATCATGCTGATGGCGGGCCGGGGCGGGCTCACCCGAGCCGGCCTGTGCTGGGCGCTGGTCACGGCCGGCTTCACCGCCGCCTACACGCTGGCCGACGGAGTGGGCGCGCGAGTCGCGGGCTCGGCCTCCGCCTTCATCCTCACGATGATCTTCCTCGACGGGCTGATCATGCTCGGCTTCGGCCTCGCCCGGCGCGGGCGCGCCGGGATCGCCGCGATGCTGCCCGCCTGGCGGCCGGGGCTGGCGGCGGGGGCGATGTCGCTCGGCTCCTACTGGATCGCGGTCTGGGCCTTCACCCAGGCGCCGCTGGCGGCGGTCGCGGCGCTGAGGGAGACGAGCGTGCTGTTCGCGATGCTGATCGCGGCGTTCCTGCTCAAGGAAAGGCCGGCACCTCGCCGCTGGGTCGCCGCGGCGCTGATCGTCTCGGGGGTGGTGATGATGCGGGTCTAGGATCGGGGACAGTTTCTAAACTGTCCCCAACGGTTGGCGGGGGTGATGCTGATGCGGGTGTGAGGCCGCCCCCGCCCCTTTGGGGCCGGAGCGGAGGCGGCCTCTCCCGGCGCGGGGTCAGCGCGGGAGCGAGACGGCGTCGGTGACGTGGATGACGCCGTTCGACTGGTAGACGTCGGCCTGGGTGACGGTGGCCCGGCCGCCTTTCTCGTCGGTGAGGACGACCTTGCCGCCGGCCATGCGGGCGGTGAGGGTGCCGCCTTGGACGGTGGCGAGCCTGGCCATGCCGCGTCCGGCCTTGATCTTGCCGACGAGCTGGGCGGCGCTGACCCGGCCGGAAACGACATGATAGGTGAGGACCGACTGGAGCGCCGGCTTGTTCTCGGGCCGGAGCAGGGTGTCGACGGTGCCGGCCGGAAGCTTCGCGAAGGCGGCGTTGGTCGGAGCGAAGACGGTGAACGGGCCGGGGCCGGCGAGGGTGTCGACGAGGCCGGCGGCCTTGACCGCGGCGACGAGGGTGGTGTGCGATTTCGACTGGGCGGCATTCTCGACGATGTTGCGCGACGGGTACATGGCGGCTCCGCCGACCATCGGCGCCTTGCCGGCGGCGAAGGCGGCGGGGGCGGCAAGGACTGCGAGGGCGGTGGCGGCGAGTGCGAGTCTGGACATTGGGAACCTCGTTGGAAACCGGGGGAAGTCCAGCGGGTTAGGCGCGGTCCGGGGCGGCGGCGATACGGACCTTAGGCGGTAGCCTGAGAACTCCCCTTCCCTGCACGCAGGGAGGGGCCAGGGGTGGGTGCGTTGGAAGCGGCAGTGCATCTTCGGAGACCTACCCACCCCCAACCCCTCCCTGCGTGCAGGGAGGGGGGCTAGAGGCCCGCCTCCACCGCCAGCCTTATGGCGTCGGCGGTGGTCTGGACTCCGAGCTTCTCGAGCAGCAGGGCGCGGTGCATCTTGACCGTCTTCTCGGACAGGCCGAGGTGCCAGGCGATCTGCTTGTTGCGCTGGCCCGCCGCCATCTCGCTCAGCACCTCGCGCTGGCGCCGCGAGAGGGTGGCGGCGAGTCCGGCGGCGCGCTGCTGGCGAAGGGCGAGCGGCGCGGCGGAGCCCGACTCCACCTCGACCTGCGAGCCGAGGAACCAGGCGACCTCGCCGTCGGCGCCGAACAGAGGCGCGATCAGGACGGCGTTGCGGAAGGCGGTGCCGTCCTTCCTGTAATTGAGGATCTCGGTCAGCGTCGGGCGCAGCTCGCGAAGCGCCGAGCGGATCCGGTCGGTGAGCCAGGACTCGGTGTCGGGGCCGGCGAGGAAGCGGCAGTTGCGGCCGACTATCTCGCCTTCCGAATAGCCGGTGAGGGCGCAGAAGGCGGCGTTGGCGGCGACGATCGGGTTGTCAGCAAGGCGCGGGTTGCTGAGCACGGTGGCGATCGGGCTCAGCCGGATCGACCGGGCGAGCTCCGATTCTTCCTTCCGGTCCGCTTCGTCCATCGTCGCAGGATAGCGGAAAGGCCGGTGGAGGAAATTCTTTTCCACAGCTTTTCGGCGGCGAGGATTCACGCAGGACCCGGAATGGCGTAGCGTGCCGCGATGCTCACCCAAGCCCATGTCTGCGGGGTCTCCCGCTCGATCCTCGGCCAGCCCTGGCGCTGGCGCGGCGGGGCGGCGGACGGGCATGACGAGGCGTTCCGGCCCGACGACCTGATCGACCAGCTGCTGATGGCCCGCGGCGTGGCGCGCGAGGCGCTGGCCGAGCATCGGGCGCCGACCCTGCGCGGCTTCATGCCCGATCCGTCGATCTTCCGCGACATGGACAAAGCGGCGGAGCGGCTCGCCGATGCCGTCGAGGCGGGCGAGCCGGTGACGGTGTTCGGCGACTATGACGTCGACGGGGCGACCTCGGCGGCGTTGCTGGTAAGGCTTCTGCGCGGGCTCGGCGCCAGCCCGAGCGCCTATATCCCCGACCGGCTGATGGAAGGCTACGGCCCGTCGGGCGAGGCTCTGGTCAGGCTCGGGCGCGAGGGGGCGCGGCTGATCGTCACCGTCGATTGCGGCGCCCAGGCCTTCGAGGCGCTGGCGATGGCGCGCGAGGCGGGGGTCGACGTCATCGTCGTCGACCATCACAAATGCACGAGCGCGCTTCCCGTGGCGCTGGCCCTGGTCAACCCGAACCGGCTCGACGAGGCGGCGGACGCGGCAGCGCACGGCCATCTCGCCGCGGTCGGGGTCTGCTTCCTGCTCGGGGCGGCGACGCTGCGCGTGCTCCGGGGGCGCGGCTTCTTCGCCGGCCGCGACGAGCCGAGGCTGATCGAGCTGCTCGATCTCGTCGCGCTCGGCACCGTCGCCGACGTCGCCCAGCTCAGGGGCCTCAACCGGGCCTTCGTCACCCAAGGGCTCAAGGTGATGGCGCAGCGGCGCAACGTCGGTCTCGCCGCGCTCGCGGACTCGGCGCGGCTGAGCCGGGCTCCGACCTGCACCGATCTCGGCTGGGCGCTGGGGCCGCGGATCAACGCCGGCGGCCGGGTCGGCAAGTCGGACCTCGGGGTGCGGCTGCTGACCACCGACGACCCGGCCGAGGCCGAGGCGATCGCCGCCGAGCTCGACCGGCTCAACGAGGAGCGCCGGGCGATCGAGACGATGGTCTGCGAGGCGGCGGAGGCGCTGTGCGGAAGCCAGGGCAACCGATCGGTGATCGTCGCCGCGAAGGAGGGCTGGCATCCGGGCGTGATCGGGATCGTCGCCGGCCGGCTCAAGGAGAGGTTCGGGCGGCCGGCCATCGTCGTCGCTTTGGGCGAGGACGGGATCGGCAAGGGCTCGGGCCGGTCGATCGGCGGAGTCGATCTCGGCGCGGCGGTGCTGGCGGCGAAGGACAGCGGCCTGCTCGTCGCCGGCGGCGGCCATGCGATGGCGGCGGGGCTCACCGTCGAGCGCGGCGGGGTCGAGGCTCTGGCCGACTGGCTCGACGAGAGGCTCGCGGCGGACGTGGCGAGGAGCCGCGACGACCGCGCCCTGCTGCTCGACGCGGTGCTTGCGCCGGGCGGGATCTGCCCGGCCCTGTGCGACGCGCTCGAGGTTGGCGGGCCCTACGGCGCCGGCTGGCCGGCGCCGCGGGTGGTGGCGGGGCCGGTCCGGGTGGTCAAGGCGGACGTGGTCGGAAGCGGCCACCTGCGGATGATCGTCGCCGGCGACGACGGCCGGCGGGTGAAGGCGATCGCCTTCCGGATGGCCGAAGGGCCGCTCGGCGAGGCGATGCTCAGCGCCCCGCCGCACCGCAAATTGTGGGTCGCCGGCCGGGTGAAGAAGGACGAATGGGAGGGCCGGGTGGGAGCGGAGCTCCACCTCGAGGACGCGGCCTGGTGCGATTGAATTGCTCCCGGCGGTTTCGCGGGGAGGGGGGTCTTCACGAAGCCTTCGGAAGAACCCCTCCACCATGGTTCGCATGGTCCCCCTCCCCGCGAAATCGCGGGGAGGATTAGGGTCAGCCGCGTTGACGGCGTGCGCCGGGGCACTTAAGGCGCAGCGCTTCGGCCGATGGCCCCATCGTCTAGCGGTCCAGGACGTCGCCCTTTCACGGCGAAAACACGGGTTCGATTCCCGTTGGGGTCACCAAGGCATCTTAATCTAAGTTCTGGCGTCGGCGCCGGGGGCGTCCTAGCCTGCCATCGTGCCCCGCTTTCACCTCAACCTCTACAACGACGTGATCAGCCTCGACGAGGAGGGGGTCGACCTGCCCGATCTCGAGGCGGCGCGCGACGCAGCGATCGTCAACATCCGCGACGTCATGAGGGACGAGCTGGTCAAGGGGCATATCACGCTCGGCCACCGGGTCGAGATCGTCAACGAGCGCGGCCGGATCCTGGCGACCGTGTTCTTCAGGGACGCCGTGACAGTCGAGGACTAGGCCCGAAGCCGCCTAAAAAGCAGTTGCGCCCCTACGGCCCGCTGCCCTAGCCTCCCTGGGTTCAGGGGACAGCGCACATGGTGAATCTAACGAAGGGGCAGAGCATCCGCCTCGAGAAATCGGGCGGCGGAAGCCTGACCCGGGTGACGATGGGCCTCGGCTGGGACGTCCGCAAGGCGAAGGGCTTCATGGGCATGTTCAGCGGCGGCGGCGGCGAGATCGACCTCGACGCCTCGTGCCTGCTGTTCGATTCGAACCGCCAGGTGCTCGACGCGGTCTGGTTCCGCCAGCTTCGAAGCACCGACGGAAGCATCATCCACACCGGCGACAACCGCACCGGCGCCGGCGACGGCGACGACGAGCAGATCATCGTCGATCTCTCGGCGGTGCCGGCGCAGGTGACGGCGCTGGTCTTCACCGTCAACAGCTTCACCGGCGACACGTTCGACAAGATCGAGAACGCCTTCTGCCGGCTGGTCGACGCCACCAACAGCCAGGAGATGGCGCGCTACGACCTGACCGGCGTCGGCTCCCACACCGGCCAGGTGATGGCCAAGGTCAGCCGCTCCGGCGGCGGCTGGGAGATGAAGGCGATCGGGGAGAAGACCTACGGGCGGACCTTCCACGACATCCTGCCCTCGATCCTCAGCCACCTCTAAGCGCCCGGCGGGTCCGTAGAATGCAGCTTCAGCGGGGTGCCAACACCTCCATCGGGAACGGCGCCGTGCGGGTCGCGGTCGAGATCGGGGCAGGCGCCTCGGCCGACGTCTCCGCTTATCTTCTGAACGAGGCGGGCAAGGTCCGCGGCGACCACGACATGGTCTTCTTCAACCAGCCGTCGGGCGGCGACGGTTCGGTCCGGCTCGCCGACGGACGCTTCGACATCGACCTCGACCGGGTCCCGGCGGAGATCGCGCGGATCGTCTTCTGCGTCACCGTCGACCAGGCGCAGGGGCGGCAGTCGCTGTCCGCGCTGGCCTCCGGCGGCGTCGTCGTGACCCGGGACGGCGGCACCGTCGCCGAGTTCCGGCCCGACCTGGGGGACGCCACGGAAGCGGCGATGACCTTCGGCGAGCTCTACCGGCGCGGCGGCGAATGGAAGTTTCGGGCCGTCGGCCAAGGCTTCAACGGCGGCCTGGCGCCGCTGGCCCGCTCGTTCGGGATCGACGTCGCCGACGACCCCGCGCCGGCTCCGCCGCCGCCCGCGCCGCCACCGCCCGCTCCCGTGCCGCCGCCCGCGCCCGCGTCGCCGCCGATCAGCCTCTCCAAGGTCAGTCTGGAGAAGAAGGGCCAGGCGGTCAGCCTGCAGAAGAGGGGCGCGAGCTTCGGGCAGATCGTCGTCAATCTGAACTGGTCGCGCGGCAAGAAGGGCTTCTTCAGCAGCGCCGGGGCGATCGACCTCGATCTCGGCTGCCTGCTCGAGATGCAGGACGGGCGAAAGAGCGTCGTCCAGGCGCTCGGGCGGATGTTCGGCGCCTATAACGAGCCGCCCTACATAGCGCTCGACGGCGACGACCGCACCGGCGACGTCTCGATGGGCGAGAACATGCGGATCAACGGCGCCCACTGGAGCGAGATCAGGCGGGTGGCGGTGTTCGCCAACATCTACGACGGGGTGCCGAACTGGCAGCAGACCGACGGGGTGGTAAGCCTGACCATGCCGGACCAGCCGCCGATCGAGGTGCGGATGACCGAGGGGCGCAACGACAAGAGGCTGTGCGGGATCGTCCTGCTCGAGAATGACGGCGGCCAGCTCAAGGCGACGCGGATCGTCGATTATTTCCGGGATCAAAGCGAGCTCGACCACGCTTATGGCTGGGGCCTGCGCTGGGTGGCCGGCAGCAAGGACTGAACTCTTTTCCAAGGACCGATTCGTGCTGGCATATTTCAAATGGTCGTTCGTCTTCACCGCCGTCTGCCTGGCGTTGGCGGTCTGGGTCGGCTGGGCGATGACCGGAACCCCGGGCGGCACCGCCGGCGTGGTCTGGATCGTTATCGTGCTGAGCGTGCTCGAGGTGTCGCTGTCGTTCGACAATGCGGTGGTCAATGCCGCCGTGCTTCGCCACATGGACGAGATCTGGCGCCGCCGCTTCCTGACCTGGGGCATCGCCATCGCCGTGTTCGGCATGCGCATCGTCTTCCCGCTCGCCATCGTCGCCATTGCGGCGTCTCTGGGACCGATCGAGGCGGTCCGGCTCGCAGCGGCCAATCCGGACGAATATGAAAGGATCATCACCGGCGCCCATGTCGGGATCGCCGGCTTCGGCGGCGCCTTCCTCGCCATGGTCGGGCTCAAATTCTTCTTCGACAGCGACAAGGAGGTGCACTGGATCCGGGTCGTCGAGGAGCGGCTGGCGAAGCTGTCCTCGGTCGACGCGATCGAGATCGCGATCGTCCTTCTCGCCCTCTACGGCATCTCGACGCTGATTCCCCGCGAGGAGGCGTTCACCTATCTCGTCTCGGGCATCTTCGGGATTCTCGCCTATCTCGCGGTCGAGGCGGTCAACTCGCTGCTCGAGCCCGACGAGAAAGCGATCGCGGCGGGCGCGGCGGTGCGCTCGGGACTCGCCGGCTTCCTCTACCTCAACCTGCTCGATTCCGCTTTCTCGTTCGACGGGGTGATCGGCGCCTTCGCCTTGTCGAACAACATCTTCATCATCGCGCTGGGCCTCGGCATCGGAGCGATGTTCGTGCGCTCGATGACCATCCTGCTCGTCGACAAGGGGACGCTCGCCGAATATCGCTATCTCGAGCACGGCGCCTTCTGGGCGATCCTGGCGCTGGCCGCGATCATGCTGCTTTCGGCCCGCTTCCACATCCCCGAGGTGATCACCGGCCTGATCGGAGCGCTCCTGATCGGCTTCGCCCTCTACGCCTCGGTGAGGCACAACCGGAGCAACCCGGGGAATGAGGACGAGTGCTCGCCGGTCGGCCCCGACGGCAGCCGATTGGACCTGTAGGGAGCGGGCTTCGACAAGCTGGGGCCGAGTGGATAGAGAAACAGGCGGGCACCGAACAATTTCGCTTGAGAAAACGAGGAGCAGATCAGTGGCAGTATCTTTGAGCAAGGGCGCGAACGTCAATCTCAGCAAGGAGGCGCCGGGCCTGCAGGCGGTGCGGGTCGGCCTCGGCTGGGACCAGCGCGTCACCGACGGCACCGACTTCGATCTCGACGCGAGCGTCTATCTGCTCAACGAGGCGGGCCGGGTCCGCTCCGACGCCGACTTCGTCTATTTCAACAACCTCAAGGCCGCCGACGGCGCCGTCGAGCATCATGGCGACAATCTCACCGGAGTCGGCGAGGGCGACGACGAGGTGGTGACGGTCCATCTCGGCAAGCTGCCGCAGGACGTCGTCAAGGTCGTCTTCGCGGTCACCATCTACGAGGCCGACCAGCGCCGCCAGAATTTCGGCATGGTCGCCAACGCCTTCATCCGGGTGGTCAATGCCGACGGCGGCACCGAGCTCGCCCGCTACGACCTCTCCGAGGACGCCTCGACCGAGACGGCGATGGTGTTCGGCGAGCTCTACCGGCATTCGGGCGAGTGGAAGTTCAGGGCGGTCGGCCAGGGCTTCAGCGGCGGCCTCGGCCCGCTCGCGCGATCCTACGGCGTCAACGTCTGAGCCGCTCGCGGCCCGGGCGCGGCTGAACGCGATGCGCGAGCTCGCTCCCGGGCAGAGGGTCCCGATCGACGAACCGCTGCTCGAGCTTCGGCTCGAGGGGCCGAGGCTCGAGGCGCTGACCGGCGAGCTTGGGACGATGCTGGTCGGGCTCAACGCCGGCAGGCGCAGCGCCGCCTCCTTCCCGGCGCTCCAGATCGGCGCCCGCGAGCTTCGCCCCGGCATCGGCTTCGGCGACTCGGGCGAGCTCCGGATCGACCTGGCGGCGCTCCCCGCCGACGTCGAACGCCTGCTTCTCATCCTGTTCCTCCAGCGCGGCCCCGGGGAGGGACTGAGCTTCCGCGACTTCGCCTCGCTGGCGGTGAGCTTCGGCGAGTGGCGCTTCACCCTCGATCTCACCAACCGTGGCGAGGCGGCGCTGATCCTGGCGGAGGTCTACCGGCGCGGCGAGGGCTGGCGGCTGACCGGCAACGGGCAGGGCTTCGCGGGCGGTCTTCCGGCGCTGAAATCCGCCCTCGACATCGATATCCCGATCCCCGAGCGGCCGAGCCGGGCGCCGGGGGGCGGGCCCCATGGCGGCGACCGCCATCCGCCCGGCTCGAGCTTCTCGGGAAGCGGCTTCGCGGTCGACGAGAACCACATCCTCACCAACGCCCATGTCGTCGACGGCGCCCGCAAGATCGACGCCGCCAGCGACCGGTTCACGGCCCCGGCCGAAGTGGTCCTGTCGGACCCGCGCAACGACATCGCGCTGCTCAGGGTCGAGCGGGCGCTGCCGGCGGCCGCGCGCTTCCGCTCGGCGATCGACATCCATCTCGGCGAGGACGTCATCGTCCTCGGCTTCCCGCTCCAGGGGCTGCTCGGCTCGGGTCCCACGGCGACGGGCGGCAACGTCTCGGCCCTGTGCGGGATCGGAAACGACACCAGCGTCATGCAGTTCAGCGCTCCGATCGCCAGCGGCAACAGCGGCGGGCCGATCCTCGACCAGTCGGGGCTGGTGGTCGGGCTGGTCCACGCCTCGCTCAACCTCGACCGGATCCGCGAGGGCGGAAGCAGCGCCGAGAACATCAATTTCGGGGTGAAGGGCGCGGTCGTGCGCTCGTTCCTGGCCACGATCGGGATCGAGCCGGGGCTGGACCCGGGCGGGCCGACGCGGACCCGAGCGGACATCGTCCGACAGGCGCGCGGCTTCATCTACCGAATCCGCTGCGAGGCCTGAGCGATGCCCGCCGAGCGGACCGTTCGCCTCGCCAGCGGCCGGCTGACCCTGTCGGTCGCACAGAGCGACTGGCCGCTCGACCGGCTGTGCGGCTTCGCCTCGCGGCGCAACCCGAAGCGGGGCTTCCTGATCGTGTCGAAGGTGCTCGGCCGGCACATTCCCGCCCGGCCTTCCGAGATGCGGGCCTCGCTGCGCGACCTGGCGGCGAAAGTGCCGGACCTGCCGGGACCGACGCTCGTCATCGGGCTGGCCGAGACCGCGGTCGGCCTCGGCCACGGCCTGTTCGAGGAGCTTCACCGCCGCGGACTCACCGGCGGCTTCCTGCATTCGACCCGGCAGGCGGTCGACGACCCGTTGCTCGGCCGCTTCGAGGAGCCGCACAGCCATGCCTCGGCGCACCTCCTCTACCGGCCCCGCGGCCTCGATCTCGCCGGCGTGCGGTCGCTGGTCATCGTCGACGACGAGGTCTCGACCGGCACCACCCTCGTCAACCTCGCCCGGGCGCTGGCTCCGGCGCTGCCGAGCTGCGAGGCGATCGTCGCCGCCGCGCTCACCGACTGGTCCGGATCGGGCGAGTGGCTCGAGCGGATGCCGCGGCCGGCGCGGTGCGTCAGCCTGCTCCGCGGCCGGCTCGGCTGGGTGGCGGACTCGATGGCGGCGCAGGACGAAGCGTTCGACGCCGCGGCGGGGGCGCTCGGCGGCCTGCCCGCGGGCGGACCATTCGGGCGGCTGGGCATCGCCGAGCCCGCCGGGTTCCGGCTGCCGGACATGGATGCTCTGGCCTTGCCGCCGGCGAGCGCGCTTCGGGTGGTCGGCACCGGCGAATTCACCTATCCGCCCTTCCTCCTCGCCGAGCGGCTCGAGCAGGCGGGGCACGACGTCGTCGTCCAGGCGACGAGCCGAAGCCCGGTCCGGCCCGGCGGCGCGATCGGCCACGCGCTCGCCTTCGCCGACAATTATGGCAGCGGCATCGGCAATTTTCTGTACAATGCCGATCCGGCGGAGGAGCGGCTCGCCCTGATCTGCCACGAAAGCCCGCCAGGCACGGTCGATCCGGCGCTGGTCGCGGCGCTGCGGGGCAGGACGCTCTATTTTGAAGGGGATGAATAAGTGCGGGCCATCGCCCTCGTCGATCTCGACGACACGCTGTTCCAGACGCTCGGCAAATGTCCG
This sequence comes from Allosphingosinicella sp., assembly GCA_036388575.1. GTDB lineage: Bacteria > Pseudomonadota > Alphaproteobacteria > Sphingomonadales > Sphingomonadaceae > Allosphingosinicella. The sequence goes on along the minus strand of DASVRO010000010.1, from coordinate 11,805 downwards.
GCCGACGTTCCGGCCGAGGCGCTGGCGCCGATCGGCTACGCCCGCGACGGGTCGCCGCTCAGCTATGCCACTCCGCGCCAGATGAGCTTCCTCTCCTGGCTGTCGGATTCGACCCTGCTGGTGCCGGTGACGGCGCGCAGCCGGGACGCGCTCGAGCGGGTGCGGATCGACTGGACCCGGGCGGTATGCGCCCATGGCGGGCTGATCCTCGACCGCGAGGGCGGCACCGATCCGCGCTGGCACGCGCGCATGGCGGCGGAGGCGGACGCCCATGCCGGGAGCCTCGCCGAGCTGACGCGGCGAATCCTCGACGAGGCGCGGGGCGCGCCGCTCCGGGTCCGGGTGGTCGAGGAAGGGGGGCTGCCGCTCTATGTCCTCGCCAAGCATCCCGACGGCGACGTCGAGGCGCTGGCGGCGGCGATCGACAAGGTCGTCCCCGAGGTGCCGGCGGACTGGACCGTCCATCGCAACGGCAACAACGCCGCCTTCCTGCCGCCCTTCCTCGGCAAGCAGCATGCGGTGGACTTCCTGATGCCGGAGCTTCGCCGGCAATATCCCGACGCTCCGGTGATCGGAATCGGCGACAGCCTGACCGACGCGCCGTTCATGGCGCTTTGCGACTTCGCGATGATGCCGAGCCGCTCGCAGCTGGGCGCGGTGGCGCTGGCGAGGGCGGCCTGATGCCCGCTCGGCCGAGGCCGCCGGAGGAGGCGGGCTTTTCGGGCAGCTACGCGCCGGGCGACGTCACCTTCCTGCTCAAGCCGGTCGAGCTTCGCGCCACCGCGATCGCGGAGAAGGAGCGGCTGATCCAGAGCGGGCAGCGCCATTATTCGGAGATGATCGCGCCGGAGACGCCGCCGGGCCGGGCCTATATGGCGCTCTACGAGCGGGCGCTCGAGCGCAACGGCGCCCGGCTCGCCGGCCATATCGGCGGCCTTGCAGGGGCGCTGGCGGAGCGCTCCGGCGGGCGGCCGGTGGTCCTCGTCTCGCTCGCCCGGGCCGGAACGCCTGTCGGAGTCCTGCTCCGGCGGGCCCTCGAGCGCCTCGGGGTGGAGGCGCCGCATTATTCGGTCAGCATCATCCGCGACCGGGGGATCGACCTCGCGGCGCTCGCCCATATCGCCGCCCGGCACGATCCGGCCGACTCGGTGTTCGTCGACGGCTGGACCGGCAAGGGCGCGATCGCGGGCGAGGTCAGGCGGAGCCTCTCCGACGCGCCGTCCGGCTTTCGGCCGTTCCTCGCCGTCGTCGCCGACCCGGCCGGGCGAGCCGACCTCGCCGCGACGAGCGAGGATTATCTCGTCCCCTCGGGCCTGCTCAACGCCGTCGTCTCCGGCCTCGTCAGCCGCTCGATCCTCAACTCCGCGCTCGTCCGTCCCGGCGATTTCCACGCCTGCGTCCATTATCCCGAATTCGCCGCGCACGACGTCTCGCGGGCCTTCGTCGACTCGGTCGACGCGCTCGTGCCGGCGCAGCCGCCCCCGCTCGCCCCGCCCACGCCGGGCGCGGCCGAGCGCTGCGACCGAGCGGTGGCCGAGCTGGTCGACCTTTACGGCGTCACCGACCGCAACCGGATCAAGCCGGGCATCGCCGAGGCGACCCGGGCGGTGCTGAGGCGGGTGCCGGAGCGGCTGCTGCTCCGCGACCCGGACGATGCCGACGTCCGCCATCTCGTCCACCTCGCCGGCGAAAAAGACGTCGAGGTCGGCCTCCTCCCGCCGGACTTTCCGTTCCGGGCGGTCAGCCTCATCAGAAACCTTCGATCGGAATGACTTTTATGGACGGGATCGAGGCCATCGCGCTCGGAGCGACGCTCTATCTGCCGGGGACGCGCGAGCAATTGCCGGAGATCGCGCTCGGCCGGCGCTACCCGAAGCTGCGCTCGGCGGTGATCTGCCTCGAGGATTCGATCCGGCCCGACCAGGCCCCGTCGGCGATCCGCAACGTGGCGCAGCTCCTCGGCAGCCTGCCGGCGGACGGCGACCGGCCGATGCTGTTCATCAGGCCGCGCGATCCCGCCATGCTGCGCGCGCTGCTCGCGCTGGACGGGATCGGGCGTGTCGACGGCTTCGTCATCCCGAAGGCGACGGCCGAGAGCCTGCCCGACTATCTCGCCTGCGCGCTCCACGATCATCACCGGCTGATGCCGACCCTGGAGACCCGCGAGATGCTCGACCCGGTCGAGGTCCGGCGGCTGCGCGACCAGCTTCTCGTCATCCAGGAGAGGGTGCTCGCGATCAGGATCGGCGGGAACGACCTGCTGCAGACGTTGGGCGCCCGCCGCTCGGCGGTCCGAACCATCTACGAGGGGCCCCTCGCGGCCACCGTCGCCGGCCTGGTCGCGGCCTTCGCGCCGTACGGCTTCTTCCTGTCCGCACCGGTATTCGAGCATTTCGCCAGCCAGGACCTGCTGCGCGACGAGGTCGAGCGCGACGTCGAGCACGGCCTGCTCACCAAGACGGTCATCCATCCCGGCCAGATCGCGATCGTCGAGGCCGCCTATGCGGTCGGCCGCGACGAGCTGGCCGAGGCCAGAGCCATCCTCGCCCCGGACAGCCCCGCCGTCTTCGCCATCGCGGGCTCGATGTGCGAGCCGGCGACCCACCAGCGCTGGGCCCGGACGATCGTCCGGCGAGCCGAGATATTCGGCCTCAAGCGCGAGTCGGGCCCGATCGCGGCGGTGGTTTAGGTCTTTAATTCCTCCCCGAGATTTCTCGGGGAGGGGGACCAGCCGAAGGCTGGTGGAGGGGTTCTTGTTGATCCCGAAGAACCCCTCCACCATGCTTCGCATGGTCCCCCTCCCCCGGAAATCCGGGGGAGGAATTGAGCGGCGGTCAGTCGAACGGCGACTCGGACGAGTCGTAATGGCGGTCGATGAACTGCATGTTGGTCGAGAAGGCGTCGAGATTGTCGCGGGCCAGCATCTTCGAGATCTCGCGCAGCCGCGAGGTCATCTTGTCGAGGCGCTCGTTGAGCAGGAAGCTGGCCGAGCGGCCGGTCTCGCGGAACACTTCGGCGCGGTGCTCCGGCGGGATGTCGATATAGCTTTGCAGAAGCCGCGGCAGGTGGACCGAGCCGATCCGCTCCAGCTCCTTGCGCTCGGTGGCGAGGCCGCGCCTGGTCGCGCGCTCCTCGAGGTCGCCGACCAGGCTCATGATCAGGGCGACCCGGTCGCGCGCCGATTCCGGGATCCGATCGTCCTCGGGATCGATGGCGGGGGCCGCCGGCCGCGGCGGCGGCGGTGGGGGCTGCGGCACGGGCGGCGGCGGCTCGGGACGGAAACCGAGCGCCGCGAGCAGTCGCTGAAGGAATCCGGGTCTTGCCATGGCCCTGTCTGTACGGGTCAAAAGGCGATTCAAAAAGCCCTTCCCTTGGCCGGCGCGATCGCCCCCCCCGGGCCAGTCGCCGCCGCGCGGCCGAAGATATTGCGCACCGGCGATTGCCACTTCGCAGTCAAGTAACGGTCAACGGCTAATCGATGTCCGTTTTCGCCGCAAAACGGAGTTGACTTCGTACTTCAGATCAGTCCGTTTAGGTTTCGGCGAGATTGATCTTTGTTGCTCCCAACTCGGAAGAGCTTTTCGCGAGTACGGGCAAGTAAGGCGCCTCGCGCAGGCTGGGGGGCTGTCATGGCAAATGCTCGCAGGATAAGCGCAATTTCCATGGCGCTCAGCGCCGGACTGTTGGTCTCGGTTGCCGGCTGCAACTGGTTCGGCGGCGGCGGCGAGACACCGCCGTCGACCGCGGGATGGCCCGACGCCGGCCAGGGCTGGGACCGGGCCCAGCGGCTTTCCTGGTACCAGGCGGGCCAGGGCTCGCGGCTGATGCCCTGGGCCTGGGCGAGAGCGCTCGAGCAGAAGGATGCCGAGCAGCCGTTCCTGGCCGAAGCGAACATGGCCAAGTTCCGCTTCCTTCCTCTCGCCGAGTCGGAGGCCAATCCGAAGCTTCCGATCGGGTTCGCCATCGACCAGCAGGACGACAGGAAGCTCACCTATACGCAGTTGCGCTGGTACGAAGGCCAGCCGAACAATGAGCAGTGGCTCGGCCTCAATTGCTCCGCCTGCCATACGGGACAGGTGAATTTCGACGGCAAGACGATCACCGTCGACGGCGCCCCCAGCCTGGTCGACTTCCAGATGTTCATCGACGACTTCGACGCCGCTCTCGAGGCGACCTACAGCGACTCCGCCAAGTTCGACCGTTTCGCCGCGAAGGTGCTCGCCGGGAAGGACAATCCGGGCAACCGCGGCAAGCTCAAGGGCGAGCTCAAGAAGCTGATCGACTGGGAGCAGGCCAACGCCAAGCTCAACGCCACGCCGATGCGCTACGGCTACGGGCGGCTCGACGCGGTCGGCCACATCTTCAACAAGGTCTCCCAGCTCGCCGTCTACGGAACCAGCACGGCGGCCAAGCCTAACCCAGCCGACGCGCCGGTCAGCTATCCCTTCCTGTGGGACATCTACCGGCAGAGCCAGCTGCAGTGGAACGGCATCGTCAAGACCCAGCGGCTGAATCTCGGTGCCGGCGACCTCGATTACGGCGCTCTCGGCCGCAACGTCGGCGAAGTGGTAGGCGTGTTCGGAGACGTCGATCTGAGGCCCGCGTCGCGAATGGCGAGGACCGGCTTCAACTCCAGCATCCAGGCCTCCAACCTCGATCGCCTCGAGGCGGTGCTGCGCAAGCTCGAGGCTCCGAAATGGCCGGGCACGCTCGACCAGGCCAAGGTCGACCAGGGCAAGGCCCTTTATGGAAGCAAGGGCTGCATCGGCTGCCATACGATCGAGCCGGCCGGGACCAATATCTACCCGATCCACATGACTCCGCTGACCGGCACCCCGGCCGCCCCGAACAAGAACAACACCGATCCGTGGATGGCGTGCAACGCGCTCAGCTACACGAGCAACAGCGGCAATCTGAACGGAGTCCCGGCGAGCTACTTCAAGGGCGATCCGCTGCCGGCCCAGGCCCCGCTCGCGGACATGCTCACCACGACCGTCATCGGCACCCTGGTCGGCAAGTGGCAGCAGATCCTGGGCACCGCCGTCGAGATCTTCTTCGGAGTCGAGCCGCTGCCGAAGGTCACCGGCGCCGCCGACCAGCTTCCCGACCCGCGGAGGAACCGACTCACCCAATGCTACGATTCCAAGAGCCCGCTCTTCGCCTACAAGGCGAGGCCGCTCGACGGAGTCTGGGCGACGGCGCCCTTCCTCCACAACGGCTCGGTACCGACGCTCTACGACCTGCTTCTCGCGCCGGCCGACCGGCCGAAGACGTTCAGCGTCGGCACCCGCAACTACGACACGGCCAAGGCAGGCTACGTCACCGATCCGTCGGCGCCGGGCAACGGCTTCACCTTGACCGCAACGGGCAACGGCAACTCGAACCAAGGCCACGACTACGAGGTCGGCAGCCTGACCGAGCCCGAACGGCTCGCCCTGCTCGAATATCTGAAGTCGCTCTGAGGCCGTCGGATGGGGGCGTATCTCGACCGTGTCGATGCCGCTCCCGATGCGGAGAAATGGCCGCTCGTCCGGCAATTGATGGAGAGCGCCTTCGGCGATCCTCTCAGCTTCGATGCCAGGCGCTCGATCTGGCAGACGTTCACGCTCGGCTACGGGCACCACGAATGCCTCGGCCGGGCGATCGCCGCGGCGATGATCCCCGAGATCGTCCGCCAGGTGCTGCTCCTCCCCAACGTGCGGGCGGAAGGACCTCTGGTCTTCAAGGAAGGCGTCCCCGAGCATCTTGCGCTGCGCTGGGACGCTTGATCCTCGCCCCCCGGCGGCCCACATGCGAGCCATGCTGATCCAGACCGAAACCACGCCCAACCCGGCGACCCTCAAATTCCTGCCTGGCCGTCCGGTGATGGAAGCGGGCACCCGCGACTTCGCGACGCCCGAGGACGCCGAGGCCTCGCCGCTCGCCGAGGCGATCTTTTCCACGGGCGAGGTCGTAGGCGTGTTCTTCGGCCGCGACTTCATCTCGGTCACCGCCGCGCCCGGAGTCGAGTGGCGTGACCTGAAGCCCGAGGTTCTGAGCGTGATGCTCGACCATTTCTCCAGCGACGCCCCGCTGTTCAAGGCGGCGTCCGCGGCCGGGATATCGGTGCCGCTCGACGAGGATTATGGCGAGGACCCGGCCGACGAGGCGATCGTCGCCGAGATCCGCGAGCTGATCGAGACCCGGGTCAGGCCGGCGGTGGCGCAGGACGGCGGCGACATCGTCTATCGCGGCTTCAGGGGCGGCACCGTCTATCTGGCCCTGCACGGCGCCTGCTCGGGCTGCCCGTCCTCGACGATGACCCTGAAGCAGGGCATCGAAAGCCTGCTCAAGCATTACGTGCCCGAGGTCGAGGCGGTCGAGGCGGTGTGACTTTCCCCGCCGGGGATGGCCCAATGATCCTGATCATCGAGACCGCCACAGCCGCCTGCTCCGCAGCGCTCGTCGACGGCGAGACCGTCCTCGACGAGCGGCACGAGATCGTCGGCCGCGGCCATGCCGAGCGGCTGGTGCCGATGATCGCGGAAATGCTCGGCCAGCGCCGCCCCGATTCCATCCTGGTCGATTGCGGGCCGGGCAGCTTCACCGGCATCAGGGTCGGCCTCGCCGCCGCGCAGGGGCTGAGGATCGGCTGGGGGATCGAGCTGGCCGGATTCTCGTCGATGGCGGCGGTGGCCGCCGCCGCCGGGACCGGCGGCGAAATCGCGGTTGCGCTCGACGGCGGACACGGGCAGCTTTTCGTCCAGTCTTTTGGCGAGGTACCGATGCGACCGCTCGACGCGCTGCGCTCCCTCCCTCCCGCCGAGGCCGCGGCGGCGATCGGAGCGGCGCGCGTGGCGGGGAGCGGGGCCGCCGCCCTCATCGAAGCGCGCGGCCACGGCGAGGCGATCGACCTTCTGCCGAGCGCCGCCGACGCCCGGCTCCTGCCGGCGGCTCTGCGCTCGCTCCCGCCCCGGCCGCTCTACGGCCGCGATCCCGATGCAAAGCCGATGCGATGACCGGCGCGATCGCGGTCTTGGAGGGCGGCCCGGCCGATCTCGCCGACGTGATGCAGGTGATGGAGGACAGCTTCGATCCGGCCTTCGGCGAAGCCTGGACGGCGCCGCAATGCGCCGGGCTGCTGCCGATGACCGGAGTGTGGCTGTCGCTGGCGCGGGCGCACGAGACGGTGGTCGGCTTCGCGCTCGCCCGGCTCGTCGCCGGCGAAGCGGAGTTGCTGCTGCTCGCGGTCGGGCGGTCTTCGCAGCGCCGGGGCGTAGGGCAGATGCTCCTCGACCGCTTCGGGTCGGTGGCGACCAGTAAAGGGGCTGAACAACTGCACCTCGAAGTGCGCGAAGGAAATCATGCGGTTAGCCTCTACAGGCGAAACGGTTACCGCGAAGTCGGTCGGCGCCGGAATTATTACAGCGGGCGCGACGGCCAGCTTTTCGACGCCCTTACCCTGGCCAAAAACCCGCCGACATAAACGGTTTTTGTTTCTGGATTAGTTTTCGCTTGTAAAAACCACCAAAACGGACCATTCGCGACGAGGGGGCGGAGTAACAACCTCGTGGTAGAAAGTTTACAGGCGCAAGCATGGCTGAGAACAACGAACTGAGCGAAACCCTGATCACCCTCACCGCGGACATCGTCTCCGCCCACGTCAGCAACAACAGTGTCGCCGTAAACGACCTGCCGCAGCTGATCGCGAACGTGCACAATGCGCTGAATGCGCTCGGCGCCAAGCCCGAAGAGGCGCCGGCCCGGCCGGAACCCGCCGTTTCGGTCCGCTCGTCGATCAAGCCCGATTACATCGTCTGCCTCGAGGACGGTAAGAAGCTGAAGATGCTGAAGCGGCATCTGATGACTCATTACCAGATGACTCCCGACGAATACCGGCAGAAGTGGGGCCTCAACGGCGACTATCCGATGGTTGCCCCCAATTATGCCGAGCAGCGTCGGACCCTGGCCAAGAAGATCGGCCTCGGCACCAAGCGCCGCCGCACCGGCCGCCCTGCCAAATAAGTCGAAAGTTCGCCGGGGCTTCGAGCCCCGGCGGCCTTTACCCCGACGCCGATTCGGCTAAAGCGGGTAGAGCATGACCCGCAGGATCGACATCGAAGCGCTGTGCGCGGAGAAGGGGCTGCGCATCACCGAGCAGCGGCGGATCATCGCCCGCGTCCTTTCCGAAGCCGAAGACCATCCCGACGTCGAGGCGCTTCACGCCCGAGCTTCCGCGATCGACGCCGGAATCTCGATCGCCACCGTCTACCGGACGGTGCGCCTGTTCGAGGAAGCGGGGATCCTCGAGCGCCACGATTTCGGCGATGGCCGGGCCCGCTACGAGGCCGCCGACGCCACCCATCACGACCATCTGATCGACGTCGAAACCGGCAACGTCATCGAGTTCGTCGACGAGGAGCTGGAAGCGCTGCAGCGGCGGATCGCGGAGAAGCTCGGCTTCCGGCTGGTCGACCACAGGATGGAGCTCTACGGGGTCGCGCTCGGGCGCAAGGATTAGGGTATCGCCCAATTCCTCCCCTGCATTTGCAGGGGAGGGGGACCAGCCGAAGGCTGGTGGAGGGGCCCTTTCAGACTCCGAAGAACCCCTCCACCGCGCTTCGCGCGGTCCCCCTCCCCGAGAAATCTCGGGGAGGAATTCAGAAGACCCTTACCCGTAGAAGTCCGTCGTCACTCCGCCGAGCTGGAAATTGTCCAGGTAGATGTCGGCGGTGCCGTTGCCCGAGCCCAAAGCGATCGAATAGCCGAGGATGAGGCTGTCCTCGTCGAAGTGGAGGCCTCCGGCGGGGGTGAAGCCGTCGGCGTCGGCCCAGTTGCTAAATTCGGTCATGTTGACGATCTGGTCGCGATTGACGCCGAACGAGCGCTGCCAGGCGGTCCAGTCGCCGCCGACCAGGTCGACGCTCCGCCACGCATCCTGGGTGGTGCTGCCCAAGCCCTGATAGGCCCATTCGAAGACCAGCTCGCCGCGATCGCCGGTGGTCGCCAGATTGCCGTCGGCATCGACGATGAGGCGGATGACCGGGATCACGTCGGTCCGCGTCGAGCTCTCGATATAATAATCGAAGCTCAGCTCATCGAGATCGCCGAGCGAGATGATCTGGTCCGCATCGTGCTGGACGTTGACGCGAAGGCGGCCGTTGTTGCTGTCGGTGACGAGGTGGAGAGACTCGCCGCCGCCGGGCGCGGAGTCGATGGTGATCGAGCCGGCGCGGACCTCGGTGTTGAGCTTCGAGCCGTCGGCGAGCGTCGTCTGCGGAGTCGCCTGGTCGACCGCGGTCGGGTTGTCGTGGTCGATGCCGGCGACCCGGATCGTGTAGACCCCGTCGGCCATCGAATCCTCGGCATGCTTCTGATGGCCGAGGCCCTTGCCGTTGCCGTGCTGGGTATGGCCCTTGCCTTTGCCGTGATGCTCGTCGACGATGTAGGAAGTGACTGCCATTTCGGGCTCCTCTTGCTGTTCTCACAAATCGCACGGACGGTCGATCCACGCCTCCCCCGGGCGAGCGAATCGAAGGGCCGGAACCTGCTCAGATCGAAGGGCGAATGTCCAATCCCGTCCGTCCGATCCGTTCCCAAATGGGACGAAGGCCGGCGCCGCCGGCCGTGCCGGGGGTGTCGGTTAGCGCCGCCGTGCCGATGATCCGCCTCGCCCTCCGCGCCCTCACCATGGCCGCCGCCCTCCTGGCCTGCCTGCCGCCCCATTATCTGTGGCGGCTGTCCGGCCGCCCCTCGCCCTGGCCGCGGCGCTTCCTCGACTGGGTGACGCGGGCGGCGGGGATGCGGGTGACGGTGATCGGCACGCCGCTGAGGCGCGACGTGCTGTTCCTCGCCAATCATCTGAGCTGGCTCGACATCCTCGTCGTCGCCGGGGCGAGCGGGGCGGCGTTCGTCGCCAAGGCGGAAGTGGCGGCGACCCCGGTGATCGGCTGGCTGGCGCGGCTCAACAAGACGGTGTTCGTCGCCCGCGCCGAGCGAAGCGGCGTTCGCGGCCAGGCCGACGCCCTGCGCTCGGCGCTGGCCGGCGGCCAGCCGGTCGCCCTGTTCCCGGAAGGGACGACCGACGGCGGCCCGCAGGTCCTGCCGTTCCGGGCCAGCCTGCTCGCCTCGCTCTTCCCGCCGCTGCCGGGAGTCCTCGTCCAGCCGATCGCGCTCGATTACGGAGCGGCGGCCGACGACCTGGCCTGGATCGGCGACGAGAGCGGCCTCGCCAACGTCCGCAAGGTGCTGAGCCGCCGTGGCACGACACCGGTGACCCTCCATTTCCTCGCGCCGGTCGACCCGGCGAGCGGCGACCGCAAGGCGCTCGCCCTGGCCGCGCGCGCCGAGATCGTCGAAGCGCTTGGCAAGCCCCTCGGCCCTTCCGGCGGGGGAGCGGATCGCCTATAGGCCGCCCGCAATGACCAGGCCCGCTCCCAAAACCTTCCATGTCAAGTCGTTCGGCTGCCAGATGAACGTCTATGACGGCGAGCGCATGGCGACCCTGCTCGAGGGAGAAGGAATGGCTTCGGCAGGCTCGGTCATCGAGGCCGACCTCGTCGTGCTCAACACCTGCCACATTCGCGAGAAGGCGGCGGAGAAGGTCTATTCGGAGATCGGCCGGCTCAGGCGCGAGGACGGCTCAAGGCCGATGATCGCGGTGGCCGGCTGCGTCGCCCAGGCGGAAGGGGCCGAGATCCCGCGCCGGGCGCCGAGCGTCGACATCGTCGTCGGCCCGCAGGCCTATCACCGGCTGCCGGCCCTGGTCGCCGAAGCCGGCCGGGGCGCACGCGGAATCGATACCGACATGCCGGCGCTCTCGAAGTTCGGAGCCCTGCCGGCGCGGCGCCGGCCGGGGCCGAGCGCCTTCCTGACCGTTCAGGAAGGCTGCGACAAATTCTGCACCTATTGCGTCGTCCCCTACACCCGCGGCGCCGAAGTCTCGAGGCCTTGGGCGGCGGTGGTGGACGAGGCGCGCTCGCTGGTCGACGGCGGCGCGCGGGAGATCGTCCTGCTCGGCCAGAACGTCAACGCCTGGACGGGCGAGGACGAGGCCGGCCGGCCGCAGGGGCTCGACGGCCTCATTCGGGCGCTCGACCGGCTGCCGGGGCTGGCCCGGATCCGCTACACGACCAGCCATCCCAACGACATGACCGAAGGCCTGATCCGCGCCCATGCCGAGGTGGAGTCGCTGATGCCCTATCTGCACCTTCCGGTGCAGTCGGGAAGCGACCGGGTGCTGAAGGCGATGAACCGGAGCCACGATTCGGCCAGCTACCTGAGGCTCATCGAGCGGGTCCGCGCCGCCCGGCCGGACATCGCCATTTCGGGCGATTTCATCGTCGGCTTCCCCGGCGAAACCGATAGGGAGTTCGAGGAGACTCTCGAAATCGTTAAGGCAGTGAACTACGCCCAGGCTTACTCGTTCAAATATTCCCCGCGGCCCGGCACCCCTGCCGCCGCAATGGACAAGCAGGTGCCCGCAGAGGTGATGGACGAACGACTGCAGCGCCTCCAGGCGGCAATCTGGGCCGGAGCCCAAGCCTTCAACCAAGGCACCGTCGGCCGAAGCACCCGCGTGCTGCTGGAGCGCAAGGGCCGCAAGCCCGGCCAGCTGATCGGCAAATCGCCATGGCTGCAATCGGTGCATGTCGAAACCCAGGCCGCAATCGGAGACGTGATAGACGTGGACATCATTTCCGCAGGACCCAACAGCGTCGGCGGTGCCGAGCGCCTGCGGGCCGCCGCCTGATGGCGCGCAAGCCCACCACGCCCGAGGCCGCAGGCCCCCGCGCCCGCCTGGAGATCGAGTTCCAGCAGCCTCAT
>DASVRO010000009.1:0-56729 GCA_036388575.1 Allosphingosinicella sp. | reverse complement strand
TAGTGCCCGCCCATCGCGAGCAGGGTCGTCACCGGCCGGCCGAAGCCGTCGTACCAGGCCGACACGCCCTCGCCGTCGGGATCGTCGAACCGCGCCTTGGTCTGGAGGCCGCGAAGGTCGTAGGCGTAGAAGACGTCGCGGGTGTGGGCGGGGTCGAGCCCGGAGCGCTCCGGCACCGTCTTGCGGATCACCCGATTGAGGGCGTCATAGTCGAAGGCGAGGACGGAGCCGTCGCGCTTCCTCAGAGTCTTGCGGTTGCCGGCGGGATCCCAGGTATAGGCTTCGAAATCGCCGGTCCCCAGCGCGCAGTCCCCGCCGGCGACGCCCGGCTGGGCGCCGGAGGGGAAGATCCAGCAGCTCTGGCGCCCGAGCCCGTCGTAGCGCATCTCCGCTTTGTAGCCGCGCGCGTCGGTCAGGCTCGTCCTCTGGCCGTTGCCGTTATAGGTGTAGAGCGCCTCGCGCCGCTGGAGGCCGGTGCCGATCCCGTCCCAGCTTTCGGCGAGCTGCCCGGCGGGGTCGTGGACCTGCTTCGAGATCCGGTCCGGGCCGAAGGTCGGATGGGGCGGTCCCGGCAGGCAGGCGTCGTCGAGCGTCGAGGCCCAGGCGTCGGGGTTCATCCGAACCGCCGTGCAGCGCGGCCGGCCGGAGCGATCGTAGCTATATTGGGTGACGCTCGCGGTGACGGCGCCGCCGCTCACCGCCTCGCGGGTCTTGCGGTCGAGCGCGTCGTAGCGGGTGTCGACCGTCTTCAGGACCGTGAAGCCGGGCCAGGCCGACGGGGCCACCGACTCGCTGTGCCAGGCGGCGAGCTCGCCCTGCTCGACCCGGACCAGCCGGCCGGCCGGGTCGTAGCTGTTGCGCACCGCGGCGAAGGCGAGCGGGCCGGAGCCGTCGGGATCGGGCGCGATCGTGCCGGTCACCCGGCCGCCGGAATCGTAGCGGGTGGCGCTGGTATAGGGGAGAGGCCCGGCCGGCGGCGCGGCGGGGCAGGCGGAGAGGCCGGCCGTGCCGAGCGGCGAGGTCTCGCCGATCCTCCGGCCGAGCCCATCCCAGGCGAAGCAGCTGCGCAGGACCTTGCCGTCGGCGCTCACGCTCTGGCCGCGGAGGAGCAGATTGCCCGGTGCGCCGTCGGCGCCGTAATCGTAGTCGGTGACGATCGAATCGCCGGCGACCGCGCAGTCGCCGGCCGTGGTCATCGCGCCGCTCCGGCACTGGCGGGTCTGGACGAGCAGCCAGACGGCCGGACCGGCGGCGGCGCCGCCGGCCGTCCGAGCCTGGCGCTGGGCGTAGAGATAGCGCTTCTCGGGCCGGACGCCGCCGACGGCCGCACCGCGCTCGCGGACGATGCCGCCATGCTCGGCGGCATATTCATAGTCCGCGGCATTGCCGTTCGGGTCCCTGAACATCGTCGGCTTGGCACACGATTTTGGCCTGGCGCCGCAGTCGCCGTGGGTGAAGATCGTCTCGGTCATGGCCAGGCCGGAGCCCGGTGCGGGATAGCGCCTGACTCCGGTCAGGTTGTTCCAGGCATCGTAGGTGACCTCGGTCCGGATTCCCTCCGGGTCGGTATAATGCCTGAGGGCGCCGACCACGCAATTGTCGGGATCGTTCGCCCCGATGAACTCGCGCATCTGCGGGTCGCAATATTCGTAGACCGTCTCACGGCCGTTCTGGTCCTTGACGAGGGTCGGGCCGGGGGTGATCTGGTAGACCCGGCCGTCGGTCCCGTCGGTCGGGACTTCCGCGGGCACGTTGGGATTGTAGCTGCCGGTCAGCGTCCGGTGCAGCCTGGGAAGACCATATTGGACGAGGATCGCGTGGCCGTCGGCGTCGATGATCCTTCCCCCGGCCAGCGCCTGGATGGTGCCGAAGGTCTCGTCGGCCGCCGTCTTGGCCTCGATATGATAGACCTGGCCGCCGGCGAGATCCTGCCGGTAGACGCGGTCGCTGACCCCGTCCTCGTCGTGATCCGCGGTGGCAAGAAAGCTGTTGGTCAGCCAGGGCGCCTCCTGCCCGGGCTTGATGAAGGCGATCGTCTTGTAGGAGCCGGTATAGCCGTAGACATAGCGGCTGGTGCCGCCGCCGGCGTCGGTCGAGCTGGTCAGCGCCGTCTCGAAGCCGTCGTGGCCGTAGCCGTAGCCGGCGCTCGCCTCGGCGTCGGCGGGGCAGGAATCGCCGGCCGGCATGGCCCGGCGGGCGAGGTTGAACAGGCAGGCCTTCGCGACGAGCCGGGAGCCGGCGCCGCCATATTCGAGCAGCAGCGCATAGCCGCGCGAGCTGGTGACGCTGCGCAGCCGGTTGACTCCGGCCGAGCTTCGATAGTCGAAGTCGAGCCGGGTGCCGTCGGCGAGGAGGATCTCCGACACATAGGCGCAGCGAAGCTTCGACGAGCAGTCGTCGCTGCCGATCTCGCGGAACAGCGCCGCCGTGCCGTCGGACGCGGTGAAGGTGTAGCGGACCGATCCCGAGTCCAGCGGGGCTCCGGCCGGATAGGTGAGGGTCGCACCCGAAGTCTTCGAGACCCGGTCGAACCAGGGGCTCGCCGCCTCGGCGTCGAAGCTCTCCGATCGAGCGCCGTAGCGCACGATCATCCGGTAGCCGTTGCCCGAACCATGACGGAAGTTGCCGCCGTTCGGATTCACCCGTTTCTCGGCGATCATGATATCGAAATTGTGGGTGAAGTTGGCGAAGGGCTCCTGATGGCCCCACACGCCGCCGCGCGGCAGCCGGGTCAGCTCGAGCCCGGCCTCGCCGCCGCCGCCGATCGCCAGGTCGGTCGCCTTGTAGTCGTAGCGCAGGGTGCGCAGGTCGACCCCGCCCGCAGTGATCAGCTGGTGGTCGGCCGGAGCGCTGGCATAGGCCTTCGCCTTTTTCTCGAGCTCGGTCGCCTGCGCCGAGGCCGGCGAGGCGGCGGGGCCCAGCGCCGCAAGCGCCGCAAGCGCCGCGGCGAAAGCGGCCCGGATCACGGGCACGGCCGCTCGTCGAGGGTCAGGGTCCCGGTCGAGGTCGCCCCCCGGCGCGTCCAGACCGTGCAGGTCAGCACCGCGGTTCCGGCGCCGGGCAGGCCAACACCGAAATGAGCGCTCCGCGGCATTGGCCCCCTCCCCCAAGGGTCAGGCGAATCGGACCGGCTCGGATCGCCCGGCCTTCAGCCTCGGGACGGGAAGAGAAGACGAAAAATCGCCGGCGGCAAATGCTGTTCGATCCGAAATGGTGCGTTCGCGCCGCCGCGGCGCGCTCGTAAAAAAAAGCCCCGCCGTTTCCGGCGGGGCCCGGCCTTTCGGCTCTCTCCTAAGGCTTATTTGGCGGCGGCGGGGCCGCCGATGGCGATGCGGGTGGCGGCGGAGGCGCGCTGCTGGACCGACTGCAAATAGGAGGTCGACTGCAGGAAGGGGACCGGGTTGACCGCCTTGCCGTCGATGCGGACCTCGTAGTGGAGGTGGCTTCCGGTCGAGCGGCCGGTCGAGCCCATCAGGCCGATCATGTCGCCGCGCTTCACCTTCTGGCCGGCGACGACCATCGACTTGGAAAGGTGGCCGTAGCGGGTCTGGATGCCGTGGCCGTGCTCGAGCTCGACGAGGTTGCCGTAGCCGCCGCTATTATATTCGGAGCGGCCCACGGTGGCGTCGGCGGTGGCGTAGATCGGGGTTCCGATCGGCCCGGCGAGGTCGATTCCGGCGTGCATCGCGGCGCGGCCCTTGAACGGGTCGGAGCGGACTCCGTAGCCCGAGGTGAAGTTGGTGCCGTGGACCGGCTCGGTCGACGGGATGGCGACGGTGCCCTGCTCGAGGCTGTCGAGGCGGGCCCAGCTGTTGAACAGGGCCTTGAAATTGGGATCGGCGGCGCGGACCGCTTCGACCGGCTCGAACGGACCGCCGACTCCGCCGCTCGCCTGCAGGCGGCTCGGGTCGAGGCCGAGGCGGCGAACTTCGGTGGCGGTGATCTGGTAGCGGCGCTGGGCGGCTTCGCGGATGACGGCGACGTCGGCCTGCATCGCGGCGAGCTCGCGCTCCATCCGGGCGACGTCGGCATTGGACGGCGCGCTGGCGGCGGTGGCGAGCTGGGCGGCGGCGAAGATCGACCAGACGAGGAGGAGGAAGGCGGCGAACGCGCCGGCCGCCTGGACCCCGGAACCGACCCGGACCCGGCGCAAGGCCTTGCCGTCATGGAGAAAAATGTCGCGCGGCTTGAACATGGTGCGGAACATTCCGAAGAGCCCCGCATTGTTGGTCTTAGTCAGCACAATCTCTTCCCCGACTGGCCGCCCCTCGATGGGCGCCGCCACGCGCAAGCACGCGGCTAAGAAACAAAATCTCAGGCGTTTCCGCCCCCTCGAATGACGTCAGGGAAGGCCCCCTCCGCGACGTGTGACCGGAGACTGTTAAACATCTCCTGCCGCGGCAAGCGCCATGTAGTAATCGCGGGACAGACCGGCTTCGTCGCGCGCTGAATCGTTGAATGGAGGCTTCAGGGCGCCCCGAAAGTGGGTGGCGACGAGTTGTTTCCAGGCCGAAACAGGCTCGATTCTGTGCGATTCACAACCCCATCTGAACCATTTCGAGCCGGCCGCGACGTGGCGGATCTCGTCGCGGTAGATGCGCCCGAGGATCGCCGCCGAACGGCGGTCGCCGGCCGCCTCGAACCGCTCCACCGCCGCCGGGGTGACGTCGAGCCCGCGCGCCTCCAGCACCATCGGGACGACGGCGAGCCGGGCGAGCGGATCCTGCGCGGTCGCCGCCGCCGCTTCCCAGAGCCCGTCGTGCGCGGGCAAAGCGCCGTAGCCCGAGCCGAGCGCCTTCAGCCGCCGATCGAGCAACGCGAAATGCATCGCCTCGTCGGCGCCGACCCCGAACCAGTCGTCGACGAAGCCCGGCGGGAAGCCGGCCCCGAACCGCCCGGCGAGGTCGAAGGCGAGGTCGATCGCCCCGAACTCGATATGGGCGAGCGCGTGGAGCATCGCGATCCGCCCCCGCTCCGAGCCGCCGCGGCCCCGCTTGGGCATTTGCGAGGGCGGCAGAAGCTCGGGGCGCCCCGGCCTCTCCGGCCGGTCCGGCATGGGCACATCGAACAGGTGGGCGAGGGCGCCCCGCCGCCAGGCGCGCGCGGCGGCCCGGGCGGCGCGCACCTTGCCGGCCGGCTCGGCAGCGATCAGCACCGAGCGGCAGGCCTGGGCGACGGTGGCGGGGAGAGGATGCATCAGGCGTTCCCTGCAGGCGACGCCCTCACCACATCCGTTCGGGCTGAGCCTGTCGAAGCCCTCTCCTTCCAGACCCGCCCGCAAGAAGGAAGGCCCTTCGACAAGCTCAGGGCGAACGGAGGGAGGCCAACATCCGGCCTGTACCTACAGCGCCGCCAGCGCCTCCTCCAGCCGGTCGAGATCGATCCCGCCCCTCAGCTCCTCCATCCCGTCGACCACGAAGTAGCGCGGCTGGAAGACGTCGGAGCGGTAGGGCGTGCGAAGCACCCGCTGAAGGTCGAAGCGAAGCCGCTCCGGCCGGCCGCTGTCGAGCGCATAGGCCGCCTCGCCGAAGCTGGAGGCGAGGCCGGCGCCGTAGATCCTGAGCGCCCCTGCCTCCCGCGCGAGCCCGAACTCGACGGTGAACCAGTAGAGCCTCGAGAAGGCCGCCAGCCGCCCCGTCGCCACCGCCTTCAGCCCTTCCTCGCCCAGCCTCTGCATGAAGTCGGCGAACCACGGCTCCGCGAGCAGCGGCACATGGCCGAACACGTCGTGGAACACGTCCGGCTCCTCCAGATAGTCGAGGCTCGACGCGGGGCGGATGAAGTTGCCGGCCGGGAAGCGGCGGCGGGCAAGATGGCCGAAGAAGATCTCGTCGGGCAAAAGCCCCGGCACCGCGACCACCGTCCAGCTCGAGCGGGCGAACAGCCGCTCGTTGAGATCGTCGAAATCGGGAATACCCGAGCGCGACAGCCGGAGCCCATCGAGCCCTTCCTCGAACGCGGCGACGGCCCGGCCGGCGAGCTTGCGGCGCTGGCGGTCGAACAGCACGTCCCAGACCCGATGCTCCTCAGGCCCGAACCGCTCCCAGCGCTGCGGGATCGTCCAGTCCTCGGCCGTGCCGGGCGGCCGCGCCGGCGGCGGCGGCGCCGTATCGGTGAAATCGGTGAACATCGGAGTCTCTCCACATGAAAAAACCCCGCCCGGAGGTCCGGACGGGGTCGGTTTGAAGCCTGGCTTGTTAAGCGCGCTTTATTCCGGTCCCGCCCGAGCGATTCCGTAATAATAATAGGTCGAAGCCGCGGCGAAGAGCGTCGCGAGAGTGCAGGCGGTGGCGCGCATCGGCTTCATCCTTCGCAGGCTGACT
Source organism: Allosphingosinicella sp. (assembly GCA_036388575.1). GTDB lineage: Bacteria > Pseudomonadota > Alphaproteobacteria > Sphingomonadales > Sphingomonadaceae > Allosphingosinicella. The sequence goes on along the minus strand of DASVRO010000009.1, from coordinate 50,406 downwards.
TACGAGGCCCGCTTTGTCAACGTGCGCCTGAGCCGCCGCTGAACGCCGCCTCCACCTCGGCGAGCAGGCGCTCCTCCTCGCTCTCGTAGCGGGGGGAGAAGTGGAACGGCTCGAGCCGGCGCGCCCCGGCCGCCCGGCCGATCTCGCCCGCGGCCGTGGTGGTCAGGTGCGCCCGGTCCCGGGCCCGGGCCTCGTCCTCGGCGGCGAAGCAGGATTCGAGGAAGAAGATGTCGGCGTCCTGCGCGAGGGCGGCGATCGCCCGGCGATTGGCGGGCGTGTCGGCGACGTCGGTGACATAGGCGATCTTCTGCCCGGCTCCAACGCTGACCAGCTCTCGCAGCCCGCCGAGCGGGAGGGTGCCGTCCGGCAGGTCGACCGGCCAGTCGTCGCCGCGCCCTTCGAGAACCGCCTGTTTCAGGCCCTGCAGCCAGGGCCCGGTGGGAAGCCCCCGGGCCTCGACCCGATTGCCCCAGACGTTGACGTGCGCGGGCTCGGCGACGGCGAAGCCCAGGCAGGGGCCGTGATGCTCGAGCAGGGCGGCCCGGACCGCCAGCCCGTCCACCTGCGCCACAAGCCCGTCCTCCGCACGCCCTTCGTCCAGGTCCTCGCGGGCGAAGGCGCGCTTGAAGCGGAATTGCGCGGCGAAGGTTCGGCCACCCTCATGAAGCTCGGTGACCGCGAAGACGAGGTCGGTCCGGTAGCGGTCGACCAGATCCCATTGATAGCCGCCGAGCTTGTGGCCGACCTGATCGGCGAAGCCCGGCGGGCCGACCAGCTCGATCCTCGCCTCGCGGCCGACATTGACCCGAAGCAGCCTGTCGAAGCCGATGAAATGGTCGATATGGGTGTGGGTGACGAAGACGTGCGACACCCGCAGCAGGTCCCGCACCGACAGGGGCGCGAGGTCACCGAGGTCGAACAGCAGGGCGCCTCGGCGGTGGAGCTGCTCGACGAACAGCCCCGGATCGCCGAACCGACCGTTGACGAGCCGCGGGTGGAGCGTTGGCCGCATCGTGCTTCGGCTACGGCAGCTCCCGCGCCGCCTCGAGCACTTCCTCGGCATGGCCCGGCACCTTCACCTTGCGCCACACCCTCTTCACCACCCCGTCGCGGTCGACGAGGAAGGTGGCGCGCTCGATGCCCATATATTTGCGGCCGTACATGCTCTTCTCGACCCAGGTGCCGAACGCTTCGCAGGCGGAGCCGTCGGAGTCGGTGGCGAGGGGGATTTTGAGGCCGAACTTGTCGATGAACTTCACATGCTTCCTCGCATCGTCCTTCGACACCCCGAGGATCCAGGTTCCGGCGTTCTTGAACTCGTCGGCGAGCGCGGTGAAGGCCTGCGCCTCGGCGGTGCAGCCCGACGTGTCGTCCTTGGGATAGAAATAGATCACCAGCTTCTGGCCGCTGAAGTCGGCCGGGCTGATCGCCTTGCCCTCGACGCTCGCCAGCTTCACGTCCGGAACCTTGTCGCCTTCGCTCAGCATCTTTCCAACTCCATCATACCCGCACCGCCCGTCATTCCCACCTTCGCGGGAATGACGGCTAGGCACCGCTCACCGTCTTCCACAGCTCCGCGACCCTCTGCCGCGCCGCGTCGTGCGCCGCAAGCAATGCGTTCCAGTCGACCAGCCCGCAGGCGGCGGCGACGAGGGGCTTGGTCTCGTCGGGCGGCTCGTCCGATTCCGGCGACACCAGCCGGAACATGACCAGCATCCGGGTCAGCAGCCTCAGCGCCGGATCGATATCGTCGCCGACGAGGCCCGCCTCGACCAGCTCCTCGAGCGCGTCCTCGAGATGCGGGTGGTGGCCGATATTGTGCCTAAGCTGGAGCGTGTGGACGGCGAATTCGAGGTCGACCAGCCCGCCCGGCCCGAGCTTGATGTCGAAGCGGCCCCTCGGCGCCTTGTGCGACGCCATCTCCGCGCGCATCGCTACCGCGTCGGCGAGCAGCCGCTCCGGATCGCGCGGCCGGCCGAGAGTCGAGTCGATCACCGCCTGAAGCCCGGCGCGCGCGCCGGGCGAGCCGAACACCGGCCGGGCGCGGGTCAGCGCCATATGCTCCCAGGTCCAGGCCTGCTCGCTCTGGTAGCGCTCGAAGCTCTCCAGGCTCACCGCCAGCATGCCGTCGGTGCCCGACGGCCTCAGCCTGGTGTCGACGTCGTAGAGCGGGCCGGACGCGGTCGGCACGCTCAGCGCCGCCGTCACCCGCGGCGCCAGGCGGTTGAAATAATCGGTCGCGCGAAGCGGCCTGGGGCCGTCGCTCTCCGCCTCGTGGGTGCCGCTGAACAGATAGACGAGGTCGAGATCGGAGGCGTGGGTCAGGGCCTCGCCGCCGAGACGGCCGAGCCCCATGATCAGAAGCTCCGAGCCCGGCACCCGCCCGTGCCGGGCCTCGAACTCGGCGATGGTGGCGCGGGCGAGGACGTTGACCGCGGCCTCGGCGATCCGCGAATAGCCCTCGGCCGCCTCGATCGGGTCGCTATGGGCGACGATCAGCTGGACCCCGAGCGCGAATCGCCGCTCGTTCACCCGCCGCCTCACCCGGTCGAGGAGAAGCTGGTAATCCTCCCCCTCCCGCTCGGAACGGGAGAAATCGGCGACGAGCTCCTCGACCGGGCCGGCCGGAGCGAAGGCGCTGGCGTCGATCAGGCCGTCGAGCAGCTGCGGCCGCCGGCCGAGCTGCTCGGCCAGCGCGGGAGCGTGGCTGAGGATGATCCCGAGATGCTCGGTGAGACCGGGGCGTGCCTCGAGCAGCCGGTAGAAATTGACCCCGCTCGGAAGCCGGGTGACGACGTCGTCGAAGCGGTTCATCGCCCGCATCGGATCGGGCGCCCGGCCGAACGCCTCGATCAGCACCGGAAGCATCGCCTCGAACGCCTCGCCGGCCGCGGCGGTGCGAAGCGACCGCGCCTTGCCGCCCCGCCAGCCCTCGATTCGAAGCCGCGCCGACATCGGATCGTCGAAGCCGGCCCGGGCGAGATGCGTGTCGAGCGCCTCCGGGTTGAGCGGAACCCGCTGCTCGCCATGGCCGGCGAGGCCGTCGTAGAGCTCGCCGCAGCGCGCCACCGGCTCCTCCAGCAGGCCGAGCAGGGCCGCTCCCGAGTCGAGGCCGTGAAGCCGGGCGACATTGTCGAGCGCCTCGGCATCCGCCGGCAGGGCGTGGGTTTGGCGGTCGTCGACCATCTGCAGCCGGTGCTCGACCGTCCGAAGCAGCCGATAGGCTCCGGCGAGGCCGGCCGCGGCGTCGGCCTCGATCCGCCCCGCCCGGCTCAGCGCGGCCAGCGCGTCGAGGGTCGCCGGAGCCCTCAGCGCCGGCTCGCGGCCGCCGTGGATGAGCTGGTGGATCTGGGCGAAGAACTCGATCTCGCGGATCCCGCCCCGGCCGCGCTTGACGTCGAAGCCGGGGCCGAACAGCTGGCCCGACGAATAATGGTCGCGGATCCGGCGGGTGATCGCCTGGACCTCGCCGATCGCTCCGAAATCGAGGGAGCGCCGCCACACGAACGGATGGAGCGCGTCGAGGAAATAGCGGCCGAGCCGCTCGTCCCCGGCCACCTGCCGCGCCCGGATGAACGCCGCCCGCTCCCACGGCAGCGCCGAGGATTCGTAATAGGAGATGGCGGCGTCGACCGGCAGAACGATCGGAGTCACCTCCGGCGACGGGCGAAGGCGCAGGTCGACCCGGAAGACATAGCCCTCTGCGTCGCGCTTCTGGAGCAGCTCGACGAGCCGGTTGCCGATCCTGAGCGCGCCCTGGCCGGGCTCCTCGCGCGGCTTGAGCGGCAGGGTCGCCGGATCGAACAGGAATATGAGGTCGACGTCGGACGAATAATTGAGCTCGCGGCTGCCGTGCTTGCCGAGCGCGATCACCGCGAAGCCTTGCTGAGGCTCGTCCGGGGTGCGCTCCGCGAAGGCGGCCGCCAGCGCCTTCTGCAGCGCCCGGTCGGCGAGGTCGGCGAGAGCCTCCATAAGCCGCTCGAGCGGGATCGCTCCGGCCAGGTCCGCCACCGCCAGCGCCGCCGACAGCGCGCCCCGCTCGCGCCTGAGCGCCGCGGCGACGTCCTCCGCCCCGGCGCCCGCGCAAGCCGCCCGGGCGATCGCCTGTTCCGCCCGGCCCCCGCCGAGCAGCTCGGCTATTTCCGGAAAGCGCTCGAACTGGAGCTTGAGGAAAGGCGAATGGCGCCGCGCCCGGGCCAGCGCATCCTTAACTTCTTCTTCACCCTGTGTTTCATTCATACCACAGCCACAGCCAGTTCCGTTGGGGACGCGCAACGGTTGAAACCCTGCCGGTACAAGCGCGTTCTAACCCATGTGAATACGCTCAATCCGAGACGAGAAGCCATGGTCCATGCTTCCTCAAGGCGCTTCGTGAAGGTCGCGCCGCCGACGGTGCATGCCGGCGTCGGGGACGCCCTGCGCCAGGCTTTCGCGATGGACGGCGAGGTCCGCTCGCTGGCGATGTTCGAGGAACTTCTGGTCCGCCTCGACGACCATTAAGCGTCATCCCGGCGAAGGCCGGGACCCAGGAACACGAAAATCCGATTGAATGGAAAGCCTGCGTTCCTGGGCCCCGGCCTCCGCCGGGGTGACGGAAAACGCCCGCTTTCCAGCCCTACAGCCCCGGATCCCGGTCCCGGCTCAGCTCGTCGACCTCGCTCATGATGCTCTGCAGGGCCGAGCGGCCGCCCTCATTCTCATGCTCGCGGCGCGAGGGCAGCTTGCCGTCGGTGAGAAGCGCCTCGAGCGCGACGCGGCCGCGGGCGACCCGGCTCTTGATCGTGCCCACCGCGCAGCCGCAGATCTCGGCCGCTTCCTCGTAGGCGAAGCCGCCGGCGCCGACGAGGATCAGCGCCTCGCGCTGCGGCTGGGGAAGGTGGAGCAGGGCCCGCTGCATGTCGGTCAGCTCGACGTGCCGGTCCTGGCTCGCCGGAGCGGCCAGCATCTTTGACGCGGTGATCTCGTCCCACTCGCCCTTGAAGCGCGCGCGCCTCATCTGGCTGAGGAACAGGTTCCTGAGGATGATGAAGGTCCAGGCGCGCATGTTGGTGCCGGCCTGGAAGCGCTTCCTCGCCGCCCAGGCCTTGAGCAGCGTCTCCTGCACAAGATCGTCGGCGAGGTCGCGGCTGCCCGACAGCGAGCGGCCGAACGCGCGAAGGTGCGGAATGACCTGCGCGAGCTGGTCCTTGAACTCGTCGTCCGGCAACGGGACGGGCTCGAAGCGCGGCTTCTCCTCGTCGCCGTCCTCGTCGTCGCTGGATACCGGCTGCTGAATCAAGCTGCCCCCGTCTGAATACGCGTTACTGGTTGTCGTGCGGTTCGAAAGGGGCGGTGCCCCGCTCTCTTCTGCCAAGGATGTAGGCCTCTACCGCCAGAGAAACAACAGCAGCAGGAACGCGAGGACGACGAGTCCGAGCGAGATCGGCAGTATGTAGCGCGTCATGTGCGGGGTCGATCCCGCCCGCGCGCGCGTCGTGTCGATATGCTCGCCCTCGTCCATAATTCTCGGTTCCGCTCGTTATGAGGGCGCAACGCCCGCTGCCGGGGGCGGTTCCCTTCGACCCGGGGAGACGCCCGGGGACAGTCACTTTTCCGCACGCCGCACGAAACGACTCTCTGCGGTGGGAAAAGTGACTGTCCCCAAATCCTAAGCCGGCAGGGTCGCGCTGTCGAAGAACAGGGCCTGGGCGATCGCCGCCTTCACCGTCGAGCGCTGGAACGGCTTGGTGATCAGGAAGGTCGGCTCAGGCCGCTCCCCGGTCAGAAGCCGCTCCGGGAAGGCGGTGATGAAGATCACCGGCACCTGGAACTCGGCGAGGATGTCCTTGACTGCGTCGATGCCCGAGCTGTCGTCGGCGAGCTGGATGTCGGCGAGGACGAGGCCGGGCCGGCGCGCCATCGCCTGCGCCACCGCCTCGTCGCGGGTGACCGCGACTCCGGTGACGTTGTGGCCGAGGTCGCGGACGATCGTCTCGATGTCCATGGCGATGATCGGCTCGTCCTCGATGATCAGGACGTCGGCGCGGGTCTGGCGCTCGATCTCGGCCAGAGCCTCGGCGACCAGCCGCTCGACGTCGTCGGGCGAGGCTCCGATCAGATAGCCGGCGTCCTCGGGCGTGAAGCCTTCCATCGCGGTCAGCAGCAGCGCCTGGCGCGACAGCGGCGTGATCCGGGCGAGGCGCGCCTTGGCGATGTCCTCGGGATTGTCCGAATCGACGTTGCCCGGATCCTCCTCGATATTGGCCGTCGACCAGATCGCGTGGAAGGTGCGGTAGAGGCCGAGCCTCGGGTCGACGTCGCGCGGGAACTCGCCCGGGGCGGCGACGATCGCCTCGAGCGTCGCCTTCACGAAAGCGTCGCCGTGATTCTGGCTGCCGGTGAGCGCGCGCGCGTAGCGCCTCAGGAAGGGGAGGTGCGGCGCGAGTTCCTGACCAAGCGACATGTTTCTTGAAACTCCTGTTCGATCCGGGGTGCTATTGAGCTTGTGTCCCCGCTTTGCAAGCCGCCATCCGGCGCCCCGCATCCGCGGAAACAGGAGGAAGTTTCGGCCCGGCCCGCTCCTCACCCGGCGTTGGAACCATTCAGCGAGTTTTTTGTTTCCACGGCGACTGCGGGCCAGTATCTGGCCGCGGGGTGAGTGCTGCGCATTCGGTTTTTTTCCGGTTCCGGCCGGGGGCCGGGGCGGATTTGGGTGAAATGAGCGGGCGTGGCGAGACGCTGCGAGGGGTAGACGATTTTGAGCTTCTCAACCGAAAGCGATCGCCGGCGCAAACCCGATCCCGTCCCTTCGTCCGATCTCGAAAAGAAGCAGAAAAGCGGCAAGAAACGCCCCAACGCCGAAATCGGCACCGCGTTGCGGAAGGCCTATTCTGACGCCGTCGACGAAGCCATCCCTCCCGAGATGCTCGATCTGCTCGGCAAGCTCGGCTAGGGCGCGCGCCTTGGCGGCATCGCAACCCCGTGGCGACTGAAGGCAAAGCCAGGCCGGCAACGCGCTTCGCCCGGCTCCCGACCGGGCTCAAGATGCTGCTCATCTTCAGCGCAGCCCTCTTCCCGCTCGGTCTCATTGCCATTTTCGCCTCGATCGAGAGCGCCGGCCAGAAGCGGGCGGACCGCGCCGAGGAGACCCTGGCCCGGCTGGAGCTCAAGGCGCAGCGGCTCAACTCCGCTTTCTCGCGAAGCGTGCTCACCATCAACACGGCCAGCGTCGCAATCGCCCTCACCTCCGAGAATTCGGGGGTTTGCCAGACCACCTTGCGCCAGCTCGAACAGGGCCCGGTGCCGGTCCGCTACGCCCTCTACGGCGCGAGCGGCCGGCTGCGCTGCGCCAGCGCCGGCTTCGCGCCCTCGCGCGGGCCGGCCCGGGCGTCGAGGTCCGGCACGATCGCGCGCCTTCACGAGGACGGCTCGGCGCTCAGCCTGTTCGTGTTCGGCGAGGGCGGAACGCTAGAGGGAGTCGCCGAATATGGCCGCCCGGCGCTGAGCAACCTGACCTACATCCCCGGCACCCGCCCCGATTTCGACCTCGACCTCAGCGACGGCGTCCGGCGGATGGTGCTTCGCTCGGACTTCAAGGGCGGCGCGTGGCGCCAGACCGTCGAAGGCGTCCAGCCGGTCGCCGGCGACCAGCTCCGGCTTCGGATCAAGCTCTCGGCCGTGCCGATCACGGTTCCGGACATGCTGCTCATCCTGCTGCCGGTGCTGATGTGGCTGTTCGCCGCTTTGATCGGCTGGATCATCCTCAACCGGCTGCTGCTGAGCCCGCTCGCGCGAATGCAGCGCGCGGTGGCCGCCTATCGGCCCGGCGACCGCCAGCTCGACTTGCCCCGGCTCGCCACCCCCGCCCGCGAGATCACCGATCTCGGCGAGGCGTTCGACCAGGCGGTTCGCACCCTCGCCCACCACGAGGCGGAGCTGGAAGCTGCGGTCGAGCGCCAGACCAAGCTCGTCCGCGAGGTCCACCACCGGGTGAAGAACAACCTCCAGGTCGTGGCATCCCTGCTCAACATCCATTCGCGCGGATCGCCGAACGAGGAGGTCGCCGCCGCCTACGCCTCGATCCAGCGCCGGGTCGACGCGCTCGCCGTCGTCCACCGCAACCATTATGCCGAGCTCGAGGAAAATCGCGGAGTCGCGCTGAAGCCGCTCATCTCCGAGCTCGCCGCGAACCTGCGCGCCACCGCCCCCGCCTCGGCGCTGGGAATGACCATCCGGCTCGCGCTCGAACCTTATTACGCGACCCAGGACGTCGCGGTGTCGGTCGCCTTCCTGATCACCGAGATCGCCGAATATGCGATGCTGTGCGGCGCCGCCTCGGTCAGCATCGCCCTCACCGACGGAGCCGCCGCCGGAACCGCCCAGCTCACCGTCGAGGCCGACAGCCTGCGTAACGACGCGGGGGGCGACTCGACGCTGACCGAGCGGTTCGAGCGGATCGTCACCGGCCTCTCCCGCCAGCTGCGCTCCACCCTCGACCGCGACCAGCAGGCCGGCCGCTACACCCTCGCCATCGCGGTGGTGGACAAGGCGGAGAGGTGATCCTGCCTCCCCATCGGCAGAGGGGGCGGCAGCTATTTGCTCCGGTCGTCCCGGTTCTTCACGTCGTCGGAATAATCCGGCCTCGCCACCGTCTCCTCGCTAGCCCGGGCAAGATCGTCCGTCCCCTGCCCCGCCTCGACCGCGGTATCGATATTGGGCCTCTCGTCGCGGTGAACGCCGTCGAGGTCGCTGTGCGGGGTGGATTCGGGCGGCTTGCTCACGACGGATCTCCTCTTCGTCCCTGGGAAACCGGCGGCGGCGCGCCGGGGTTGCGAAAAAAAGTTACGTCGCATGCGAATTTTTTGCGGCGACCAGGGAACCGCCCTGCCCCTCTCTCGTTATGAAGTTCGGATAGTGACCTTTTGCCCCCCCGCTCTCGCTATCCACGACATGGGCCCGGACGCGCTAACCTCCCCCCCCCCCGGTAGCGCCTCCGGGCCCAAATTTGTCCAGCCCCCCCAGCACTCCGTCATTGCCGTCAAAGCGGGAATCCATCCTTCGCCGCTGCAGGGCCGACCGACGCCCCATTCCCGCTTCCGCCGGAATGACGGCAACGGAACAATCGCCCGGCCCCCGGCATTTCCTCCTCACCTGCGACGCCGGACGCGCGATGCGGCTGGCGAAGCTTTCGAGGAGACCGACCATGCGTAAGCTTTTCACCCTCGCCTTCATCGCCACCGGCCTGACCCTCAGCGCCTGCAACACGGTTCACGGTGCCGCTGACGACGTCGAATCGACCACCGACTGCGCCGACGGCAAGCCCGGCAACTGCTGAGCCGCAGCATTTTACGAAAAGGCCGCCTTCGGGCGGCCTTTTTGCTTTTGCGGGACGGTTCCGAGCGGGCTATCGCCGCCCGATGAATGGCGGCGGCGGACGACAGGAAGGCTCGAGCGACTCCGATCCACTCCTCCTCCATCGGCTCGGCGTCGAACGCTGCGAGCGCGGCGACTTCGCCGGAGCAGAGCCTTATTTGCGGCGGGCCCTCAGCCTGGACCCCGCCGGTCCGGCCCGTCTCGACCTCGCCCGAGCGCTCCTGGCGCTGGGACGCGCCGACCAGGCCGAAGCGCTTTGCGCGGAGTCGGCCGACGACCCGGAGGCGATCCGGATCCGCGCCTATGCGCTGCAGGCGCTTGGCCGGCTGGCCGAATCGGTGGCGGCCTATGAGCGCCTCGTCGCCAGGGTTCCCAACGATTTCGAAGGGTGGAGCAACCTCGGCGGAGCGCGGCTGGCGGCGGGCTCGACAAAGGACGCCGTGGCCGCCTTCGAGCGCGCGGCCGCCATTCGCCCCGACCTCGGCATCGCCTGGTTCAACCTCGCCGCCGCCCAGTCGGAGGCGTCGGACTTCGACTCGGCCGAGCCCAGCTATCGCGCCGGCCTCGCCCGTCAGCCTCACCTGTTGCCGGCATGGCTCGCGCTCGGCGCGATCTACGAGAAACGCAATCGCGGCAAGGCGCTGGCCGCGCTGATCGACGAGGCGCGCGCCGCCGGAGTACCGGAGCGAGAGCTCGCCTACCTGCGTGCGCTCTCGTTGCGCCGCCAGGGCCGTCTGGAAGACGCTCTGGCCTTCGCCCACGCGGCGCCGGCCAGCACCGACCCGGCCGAGAAGGCGAGGCTGATCGGCGAGCTTTGCGACAAGCTCGGCGACGAGGCCGCCGCGTTCGCCGCGTTCGCCGAGATGAATCGTCTCGACTCGTCGGACCCGTCCAACCCTCGCGCCCTCGCCGCCGAATATCGCCGCCAGCTGGCCGAGGTGGCCGACCTGACGACGGCCGAATGGCATGCCGGCTGGACCCCGGCCGAGCCCGATCGCCGCCGCCCGGCGCCGGTCTTCCTGGTCGGCTTCCCGCGTTCGGGGACCACCCTGCTCGACACCCAGCTGATGGGCCATCCCGACGTCGTCGTGCTGGAGGAAGCGCCGGTGCTGGAGCGGGTCAACGGCGCCCTCGGCGGAGGTCTCGGCCTGCTCGCCAACCTCGACAAGGCCGAAGTGGACGCGTTGCGCGCCCGTTACTTTGCCGAGCTCGACTCGATCGACCCGACCGCGGAAGGGAAGCTGGTCGTCGACAAATATCCGCTCGCCATCGGCCTCGCCGCGCTGATCCATCGGATCTTTCCCGACGCCCTCTTCGTCTTCGCCGAACGCCACCCTTGCGACGTCGTACTGAGCTGCTTCATGACCCGGTTCCAGCTCAACCGCGGATCCGCCAATTTCCTCGACCTCGAGGACGCCGCCCGCCTCTACGACCTCGTCCTCGGCTATTGGCAGCGCGCCCGAGCCGCCTTCCCGCTCGATGTCCACACGTTGCGCTACGAGACGCTGGTCGCGGATCCGCGCGGCGCCCTCGAGCCGCTCGCGGACTTCCTTGGCCTGGTGTGGGACGATCGCCTGCTCGACCACCGCGGCACGGCCATGAGGCGCGACTTCATCGGCTCGCCGAGCTACGCGCAGGTCGCCGAGCCGATCTACCGCCGCGCCGTCGGGCGCTGGACCCGCTACCGCGCCCAGCTCGCCCCGGTCCTGCCGGTTCTGCTCCCCTGGGCCGAGCGGCTCGGCTATCCACGCGATTAGGGACGGGGGGCCGCGACCATGTCGACGATCGTCAGCCCGGTGGCCGGCGCCGGCTCCGGAAGCACCAGCCGGTAGCGGAAGTCGCCGATCCGCTCGACCAGCCCGGCCGAGTCCGCCGCAGGATTGTCGCCATAGGCCGGAGCGCCCTTGCCGCCCGCCGGCGCCGCGGCGCCGAGGAAGACAAGGCGCTCTCCGCTCTTGAGCTCCCACAGATAGCCGCCGAGGCGCAGGCCGCGAAGCTCGGTGGCGAGGCTGAGCTGCCCGGCCTCGACTCCGACATAGCAATAAGCCTGCGCCGAGGCCGTCCAGCGGCGCAGCCCGAGGCGGACGTAGCGGCAGCGATAGGTGCCCGGCGTCGGCGCGGCTCTTCGAAGGCCGGCGCCGGGCTGCAGCAGGACGCCCTCGGCGGCGATCCGCCGGGTCAGACCGGCCGCCCGCGACGCCGCCAGCCCCCGGTCCCAGGCGGCCGCGATCGAATCCAGCGCGGCCGAGTCGCGCGGGGAGGCGATCCGCCGCCACGGCTCGGCCTCCTCGACGGTGACGCTCGCCCGCGGCGCCTCCGCCGCCGGCGGCGCCGCCGTCTGGCATGCCGCCACGGCCATCATCGCAACCGGCCAGACGCAGACCAGACCCACACGCGACATCGCGATCACCCTCCCACTCCGCTCATCTTTCGAAACGCCACGCCTACCAGAACAATTCAGCCCCGCCGCCGCCCCGCCGCGATCGGCACCACCCCTTCGCCGTCCGCCGACAACAGCCACGGCGCCAGCTCCCAGCCCTCCATCGCCTGGGCGACGAAATAGCCCTGAGCATGGTCGCAGCCGAGCTCCGCGAGCAGGGCCATCGTCTCGCCATCCTCCACCCCTTCCGCCGTGGCGGTGAGGCCGAGGCCGTGGGCGAGGTCGATCACCGCCTTGACGATCAGCCGGGATTCGCGCGAGCGCACCGCCTCGCAGACGAAGCAGCGGTCGACCTTGAGCTCGTTATAGGGCAGCTGGCGGAGCTGAAGCAGCGAGGAATAACCCGTACCGAAATCGTCGAGCGCGAGGCTCATCCCCTTCAGCCGGAAACGCGTCAGGGTATCGAGCAGCCGCACCAGATGCTGGGTCGCGCCTTCGGTCACCTCGATCGTCAGGCAATTGGCCGGCACTCCTTCGATCTGGCACAATCGGTGGAGATAATCGGGGAAATAGACGTCGCGCAGGCTCAGCGCCGAGACGTTGAAGGCGATGTTCGTCTTGAGCCCCTGCTCTCTCCAGCTCACCCATTGCTTGAGGCCGCGCCGCAACACCCAGTCGGTCAGCTCGTCGATCAGCCCGAAGCGCTCAGCGAGCGGCACGAAGGTCGACGGCTCGACCACCCCGAGCTCGCGATGCGGCCAGCGGGCCAGCGCCTCCACCCCGACCAGCCGGTTGCCGTCGAGAGCGACCTTGGGCTGGTAGAGCAGGGACAGCTCGTCGCGCTCGACGGCGAGCTGAAGCTCGGTGAGCAGCTCCGCCTCAGAAACCGATGCAACCCGCATCCTGCGCCTCCCTCGGCTGCATGGCCTCCATCAGTTGCTGGAGCCGTACCGGCTTTTGCAGCGGCCCGGTCATCCTCAGGCCGAGCGCGGTGCCGAGCCGCATCGCCGCCTCCAGCACCCGCTCGTCGAAGCCGCTGATCAGCAGGACCAGCGCGCGGCATTTCTCCTCGGCGAGGAAGCGCAGAAGCTCGACCCCGTCGCTTCGCGGCAAAGCGAGGTCGAGCACGAGCACGTCGGGATCGCAGGCGAGATACTGGCTTCGGAAGCTCTCGGCACTGACCGTGATGATCGCCTCGAAGCCGCATTCCTCGGCGGCGTGGGCGATGAAGCGGGCCACCGACAGCTCGTCGTCGATCAGCAGCAGCCGGCGGCGCGCGCCCGGCTGCTTGAGCAGCGGCCTGGGCGCCGGCTCGGGGAGGAGCGGATCTTCGGTCATGTCAGTCATGGCGCAGCCGCGGGCCCATGCGCAACCCGGCGACGCCGCCGCGGTAGAAGCGGCGCTTCCACAGGCTGAACTCCTCGATGCTGATCTCGTAGCGCCTGAGCGCCTCGTCGAGCCTGAGCATCCCGCCCAGCACCGCCTCGACCACCTGCGCCTTGCGGCGGGCGACCCAGCGCCGGGTGCCGGCGGGCGGAAGGTCGGGCATCGCCACCGCCTCGATTCGGGCGGCGGGAGCCGGGCGGGACGCAAGGCGACGGGCCATGGCAGATATCCTTCTGCTTCGTCCCCGCTCGAGGCCACTCAACACCGGCAAAGGTTAAGAAAGTCCTAAGATCGCCGTTCACGCAATCTTTCGCCGCCGAGATGAGGGGTGGGTGCGATGAATTCAGAGGGACGATAGTCCCACCCGTTCGGCCTGAGCCCGTCGAAGGCCCCTCCTTGCGCGCACGCTGGAAAAGGCAGGGCTTCGACAAGCTCAGCCCGAACGGGTCTGGATCAGGGTGCCTCCGCACCGCTGCCGGGCGGCGGGACGGCCGCCGCCTCCCTGGCCCGCTTGCGCTCCGTGAACCAGATCGCGATCAGCGAGAGCTCGTAGAGGAGGATGAGCGGGATCGCGAGCATGAACTGGGAGAAGACATCGGGCGGAGTCGCGACCGCAGCGATGACGAAGGCGACGACGATCGCATAGCGCCGCCCGCGCTTCAGCTGGTCGCGGGTGACCAGTCCCGCCCGCTCCATCAGGATTAGAAGGATGGGCAGAAGGAAGGATATCCCGAAGGCCAGAATGAAGTGCATGACGAAGGAGAGATATTCCCCCATCGCCGGAAGCGCTTCCTGCTGGATGCCTTCGATCTGGCCCTCCCAGCCGAGCAGGAAGCGGATCGCGAGCGGCATCACCACATAATAAGCCAGCGCCGCGCCAGCCAGGAACAGGACGGGAGTGGCGAGCAGGAAAGGCAGGAAGGCGCGCTTCTCCTTCGCGTAGAGGCCGGGAGCGACGAACGCCCACAACTGGATGGCGATGACGGGAAAGGCGAGGAAGAAGGCCGCGAAGAAGGCTACCCTCACCTCCGTGAAAAAAGCCTCGTAGAGCTTGGTGTAGACCAGCCGCCCTTCGCCGCGGCCGAAGCCGTCGATCAGCGGTTGGACAAGGAAGGCAAAAATCTCTCCCGCGAAGTAGAAGCTGATCCCGAACGCGACGGCGAGCGCCAGGAATGACCAGATCAGCCTCCGCCGAAGCTCGATCAGATGCTCCATCAGCGGAGCTCGGGTCTCGTCTATCTCGCTCATGGAAGCGGAGTTCCCGCCGGCGGCGAAGCCGGCCTTGCATCATCCGGTTCAGGAGACGCCGCGTCGTCCGGCGCGGCTAGCTCCGCGGGCGCCTGCAGGGAGTCGGGATCGGCGAGTGGCTCGGCGAAAGGATGCTCCGCGAGGATCCGCGCATTCTCCTCGCGCCATTTCTTCTCCATCTCCTCGAGCTCCGCCTCGCGCATCATCGTGTCGAGGCCGGAGCGGAAGTGGCGCGCCATGCCGCGGGCGCGGCCGACCCATTGGCCGACGGTGCGCATCACCCGCGGCAGGTCCTTGGGTCCGATCACCACGATCGCGACGACCGCAATGACGAACAGCTCCATGTAGCCGATGTCGAACATCAGGCGCGCCCTTCGCGCGAAATCTTACGGCTCTCGCCGCTCGCCAAGGTCGGGCTCGCGGGTGCGCTCGGCCGGCGGCGCCACCGTCGACTCGTCCGCCGTAAGCCGGCGGGGCGGCTCCGCCGTCCTGGCGGCGGCGGCCTCGTCGTCCTCGCTCATGCCCTTCTTGAAGCTCTTCAGGCCCTTGGCGACGTCGCCCATCATCTCCGAGAATCGGCCCTTGCCGAACAGCAGCAGGATCACGATCCCGACGATCAGCCAGTGCCAGATACCGAACGTGCCCATCATGCTTCTCCAACGACGTTGGTGGACACCTAGTCCTCCTCGGCCTCACTTTCCATCCCTTCGAGCCCGAGCTGCTCCATCGCCGCATCGATCGGGTCGAGCAGGCCGGCCGCCTTGAGGTCGTCGAGGCCGGGCAGGTCGCGCCGGCTCTCGAGCCCGAAATGGGCGAGGAAGGCGGGGGTGGTGGCGTAGATGAGCGGCCGGCCCGGCGCCTCGCGCCGACCCGCCGGCCGGACCCAGCCCGCCTCCATCAGGACGTCGAGCGTGCCCTTGGAGATCTGCACTCCGCGGATTGCCTCGATCTCGGCCCGGCTGACCGGCTCGTGATAGGCGACGATCGCCAGCGTCTCGACCGCCGCGCGGGAGAGCCGCCTCGTCTCGTCGCGCTCGCGGCGGAGGATGAAGGCGAGGTCCGGCGCGGTCTGGAAGTGCCAGCGCCGGCCGCGCTCGACCAGCTCGACGCCGCGCCCGTCGTAATGGCGGGCGAGCTCGGCCAGCGCCGCGGCGACGTCGACCTCGCCGCCGACATGCGCCGCGATGTCCTCCACCGCGAGCGGCTCCGGCGAGGCGAACAGAACCGCCTCGACCGCGCGCAGGCTGTCGTCCATCCCGATCATGGAAAAATTTTCCCTTTCCGCGCAGGCAGATAAAAATCGGTGTCTGACACCATTTTCACGCGGCCCGGATGAAGAGGGGCTCGAACGCCCCCGCCTGCTCGATCTCGACCCGGCCCTTGCGGGCGAGCTCGAGGGCGGCGACGAAGCTCGAGGCGAGCGCCGACTTGCGGAACTCGCCGTCCTGGGTGTCGGGCAGGAACGCCTCGATCCGGGTCCATTCGAGCCGTGTCCCAACCATCCGCTCGACCCGGAGCAAAGCCTCCTCCAGAGTCATCACTGGCCGCCGGGCGACGACGTGGAAGGCGGGCTCGCTGCGCGCCCTGACCGCGCCATAGGCGGCGATAAGGTCGTACACCTCCGCCTGCCACAGCGATTTCCTGACCACCCTCAGCCCCTCGGGGGCGCCGCGCAGGAAGACGTCGCGGCCGAGCCGGTCGCGGCCCAACAGCCGGGCTCCGGCCTCGCGCATCGCCGACAGCCGCTGAAGCCTGAGCTGGAGCCGCATCGCCAGCTCCTCGGGGCTCGGATCGGCCTCCTGGTCGCGCGGCAGGAGCAGGCAGGATTTAAGGTAGGCGAGCCACGCCGCCATGACGAGATAATCGGCCGCGATCTCGAGCTTGAGCTTCTTGGCGTCGGCGATGAAGGTCAGATATTGCTCGACGAGGGCAAGGATCGAGATTTTCGCCAGGTCGACCTTCTGCGAGCGCGCCAGCGTCAGCAGAAGGTCGAGCGGCCCTTCCCACCCGTCCAGGTCGAGGGTCAGCCGGTCGGCCTCCCGCACCGGCGCCGGCGCCTCGAAGTCGTCATACTCTTCCTGCCCGCCCATGGCTCGAAGGTTAGTGGCTCGACCCCGCGATGCGAAGCCGAATTGCGCCATTTATGCACAGCATTTTTTTGACCTTGCCGAGCCCCGCGCCGATGATACAAAGTATCCGATGACATTGTAGCGAGGGACGAACCATGCGAATCCCACTGCTCGGCGCCGGGCTCGCCGCCCTCACCCTCGCCGCAGCGGGCACCTCGTCCGCCCAGCCGGCCGGCGGGACCGCCCCCGCGGCAGCCGCTTCGAAACCGAGCGGTGGCCTCGCCGCTTTCCGTTCCGATGCCGAGCTTCGCGCCTATCTGCGCCGCCTGAAGCAGCAGCAGGAGCGCGACGAGGTCCACCCGGCGTTCATTCCCCCGCCGATGCCGTCGCCGCCGCCGCCGCCCCCGCCGCCGCCGCCCGGAAGCGCGCCCGCCCCGGTCGAGCAGTCGATCAACGCCTTGCCCCAGTCGTTCGCGGCCGCCGGGGAGCCGAGCATCACCAACAACCAGGAGGCCAATGTCGACGAGGGCGACATCGTCAAGGTCAGCGGCCAGCATCTTGTCATCCTGCGCCGCGGCCGGCTGTTCACGGTCTCGCTCGCCGACGGCAGGATGCGCCCGGTCTCCTCGATCGACGCCTTCCCGCCCGGCGTCTCCGGCCGCGGCGACTGGTATGACGAGATGCTGATCTCGGGAGACCGAATCGTCGTCGTCGGCTACAGCTATGCCCGCGGCGGAACCGAGATAAACCGGTTCCGGATCGATCCGGCCGGGCGGCTGCGCTTCGAGGACGCCTGGCACCTCAAGTCGAACGATTATTATTCGTCGCGCAACTACGCCTCGCGGCTGATCGGCGACCGGCTGATCTTCTACACGCCGCTCTACCTGAACTGGGATCGCGACCCGCTCCAGGCCCTGCCCGGAATCCGCCGCTGGCGCGGTGAGGGCCGCGGCGCCTTCCGCCGGATCGCCCCGGCGCGCAGCGTCTACATCGCCCCCGTCATGCGCGATTCGAGCGATGCCGAGATCGACACGGTGCACAGCGTCACCAGCTGCGACCTCGCCGCCGCCGAGCTCGACTGCTCGGCGGTCGCCGTGCTCGGCCCGTCCAGCCGCACCTTCTACGTCTCCCCCCAGGCCGTCTATCTCTGGGTCTCCGACGCCTGGGACGACGAGGCCCGCCGCCGCGGCCCCGACGCCTGGCTCTACCGCCTGCCCTTCGGCCGCGAGCGCCCGTCCGCGGTCGGCGCCCGCGGCGCCCCCGTCGACCAGTTCTCGTTCCGCGAGGACGGCGGCGAAGGCGTCCTCAACGTGCTCCTTCGCGGCGAGAGCGGCGGCGATTCCATGTTCTCGCCCGAGGTGGCGGGCCGCGGAGTCGCCCTGGCGCGGGTCCGGTTCAGCGATTTCGGCGACGGCTCGCGCGAGCTGCGGCGCAGCCGCTACCGGGTGCTTCCCGATCCGGGAGCCAATGCCTGGTCGTTCCAGAACCGCTTCGCCGGCCATCACGTCCTCTACTCGGGCGGCGCCTACGGCGAGGCGCGGGCCGGGGCGAAGCTGTTCGTCGCTCCGCTGCGCGGCGGCGCGGTGAGGGAGCTGAACGTCCCGCATTCGGTGAGCCGGCTCGACCTGCTCGGCACCGACGCCATCGCGGTCGGCGAATCGCGCCGCGGTCTCGGCTTCAGCACCGTCGAGCTGACCGGCCCCGGCCCCCGCCTCGGCGACGATTTCACGCTTCCCGGCGCGGCCGAGGGCGAGAGCCGGAGCCACGCTTTCTTCTTCAGCCCCGATCGCGACAGCCCCGACGGCGCTTCCGGCACTTTGGGCCTTCCGGTCGCTCGCCAGGCCGATCCGAAGCTCGCCCGCTTCTTCGGAAGCTCCGCGGCGATGCTGTTCCTGCGCCGCGAGCAGCGCCGGCTCGCCCATGCCGGCGAGCTCGACGCCGAGACCCGGGGTGTGGCCGACGACAATTGCCAGGCGAGCTGCGTCGACTGGTACGGCAACGCCCGGCCGATCTTCCTCGGCGGCCGCACCTTCGCCCTGCTCGGCTACGAGCTGGTCGAGGGCGAGCTTCGGCGCGGCCGCATCCGGGAGGTCGCCCGAATCAGCTTCGCTCCGGCGCCGGCGCGGCAATAAGAGGGGCAGGAGTGCTTCCCCTCGAGCGCGACCGACTCTAGAGGTTCGTCATGCTTGGCCCGACCCTCGAAACCGACCGCCTGATCCTCCGCCCGCCCGAGGAGCGCGACCTCGACGGCTTCGCCGAGATGATGGCCGACGAGGAAGCCGCCCGCTTCGTCGGCGGAGTCCAGGGCCGCGCCGCCGCCTGGCGCGGAATGGCGGCGGTGGCGGGCTCCTGGGCGCTGAGGGGCTATGGCATGTTCTCGGTGATCGAGAAGTCGAGCGGACGCTGGGTCGGCCGCCTCGGCCCGTGGCAGCCGGAGGGCTGGCCCGGCGCCGAGGTCGGCTGGGGCCTGCTCCCGGACGCCTGGGGCAAGGGCTATGCCACCGAAGGCGCCGAAGCCGCGATCCGCTGGGCGTTCGACTCGCTCGGCTGGGACGACGTCATCCACTGCATCGCCCCGGCCAACACCCCTTCGGCGCGGGTCGCCGAGAGGCTCGGCTCCACCCTTCGCGGGCAGGACTGGCTGCCCGCCCCGTTCGACAGCGAGCCGGTCGACATCTGGGGCCAGACCCGGGAGCAATGGCGGGCACGGACGCGCGGCTAGCGGGCCGATTCCGCCGGCCCTGCGGCACGTTTCACGCGGAGCCCATTCAACCAAAAGCCAGCAGTTGGTCCCTTTTCTCGGCCAGCTCCGCATAGCGCGCCGTGTCCGACTCCCCCGCCAGGCCCGCCATGGCCCGCTCCAGCCGCTGCCGGCCCGCCTCCGAAAGCCGCCCCGCAGCCGACGCCACCGCCACCATCTCCTCCATCGCTCCGGAGCAATGCAGCACCGCGTCGGTCCCGGCCTCGAGCACGCCGCGGGCGCGCTCGTCGAAGCCGCCGCCGAGCGCGTTCATGCCGATGTCGTCGGACATCAGGAAGCCGTTGAAGCCGATCTTGCCGCGGATCACCTCGCCGATCACGACCGCCGACTGGCTGCCCGGCCGCTGCGCGTCCCAGGCGGCGTAGACGCAGTGGCAGGTCATCCCCATCGGCGCGCCGCGAAGGGTGCGGAAGGGCTCGATATCCACCTCCAGCTCCTCCTCCGAGGCGCTCACCACCGGCAGCTCCTCATGGCTGTCGACCAAGGCCCGCCCGTGACCAGGCATATGCTTGATCACCCCGACCACCCCGCCGGCGGCGAGGCCGTCGAGCGCCGCCCGTCCGAGCGCCGCGACCTGCATCGGCTCGCTGCCCAGGGCGCGGTCGCCGACGATGTCGGTGGCGCCGGGCTGGCGCACGTCGAGCACCGGCAAGGCGTCGACGTTGATCCCGACCTCGGCGAGGAGGAGCGCGATCGCCTCGGCATTGGCCCGCATCGCCTCGATCGCCGACATCGGCGCCGTCTGGTAGAGCCGGGCGAACGCCTCCGCGGCCGGGAAGGCCGGCCATTGCGGCGGCTTCATCCGGGCCACCCGCCCGCCTTCCTGGTCGATCAGGATCGGCAGCGGCTCGCGGCCGTGGATCGAGCGCAGGCTGTCGGTCAGCGCCCGAAGCTGCCCGCGATCCTCGCAATTGCGCTTGAACAGGACGTAGCCTGCAGGATCCGCATCGCGGAAGAAATCGCGCTCGTCGGGCGTCAGGGCGAGGCCGGAGAGGCCGTAGATGGCGGCTTGCATGGGCCCGTCCTAGCGCGTTGCCGCGCTTCCGTCAGCCGCTCGTCTCGATCCCGCTCAGCCTGGGGCTACACCTTCAGGCACTGCTCCCCGGCGACCTTGAGGCGGCCGCAGATGCTCGCGGCGCCGGGGCCGCTGGCGCGGAGGCGGAAGTAGGTCTTGCCGTTGACGTTGGCCGAGACGACGCTGTGGGAGAGGGGGGCGAGATAGGCGAAGCGGCCGGCGAGCGCCTTCCAGACCTTCTCGGCGCTCGCCGCGCTCGGAAAGGCGCCGAGCTGGATGGTGGCGCCGCCGGCTGCAGCGGGCGCCTCGGCGGGCGTGCTCGCCTTGGGCGCGGGCGCGTTCGTCGGCGGCGGCGCCTTGAGCAGCGGCGGCTCCTTCGCCGCCGGCGGGGCCGCCTTGGGCTGGGCCGTCACCGGCGCCTCGGGCACCGCATCGGTGTCGATGCTGGCGTTGGGGGTGCCGCCCTGGGCGGCGTCGAACGCGGTCGCGCCCTGGCCCTCGACGGTCATCCCGCCCGGGCTGTCGGGCTTGACCTTGTAGGGACCCTCGGGGGCGGCGATGGTCTCGGGTGAGCCGCCCGCGGCGCCGTCGCGATTGCCGAGCCAGAAGATCCCGCCGACGATCCCGCCGATCGCGGCGAGGCCGATCAGGACGGCGACGATCAGCTTGAGCGCCGAGGGGCCGCCGTCGTCGCCATCCTCCTCGACCGCTTCCAGCCAGGGGAGACGGTCGTCCTCGTCGGCGCGAATGTCGGTCATCACTGCATCTCCTCCGCGGCGGCCACCCCCATGATGCCGAGGCCGTTCCTGATCACTTGCCCGACCGCGGCCGCCAACTCTAGCCGCGCCAACGTTAATTCTACATTATCTTCAATCAGAAAGCGACGCGAGGGGTCATCGTTGCCGCGATTCCACAGCGCGTGGAGGGCGGCGGCGAGATCGCCGAGGTAGAAGGCGATCCGGTGCGGCTCGTGCGCCAGCGCCGCCGCCTCGACGATGCGCGGGAACTGGGCGGCGATCCTGACCAGCCCGAGCTCCTCGTCGTCGAGAAGCGCGAGATCCGCGGGGAGTCCCGAATCGAGACCCGCTTCGGCGGCGCGGCGGTGGAGCGAACGGATCCGGGCATGGGCGTATTGGACGTAGAAGACCGGGTTGTCCTTCGACGCCTCCACCACCTTGGCAAAGTCGAAGTCCATCTGGGCGTCGTTCTTGCGGGTAAGCATGGTGAATCGGACCACGTCCTTGCCGACCTCCTCGACCACTTCGGCCAAGGTGACGAAGCTGCCCGAGCGCTTGGACATCTTGACCAGCTCGCCGGCCCGAAGCAGCCGCACCATCTGGACGAGCTTGACGTCGAGCGCCGGCCGTCCGGCCAGCGCCTGGACCGCCGCCCGGGTCCGCTTCACCGTGCCGGTATGGTCGGCGCCCCAGACGTTGATCAGCTCGTCCGAGGCCTCGAGCTTCTTCATGTGATAGGCGGTGTCGGCGGCGAAATAGGTCCAGCTGCCGTCCGATTTCCTGATCGGCCGGTCCTGGTCGTCGCCGAACTCAGTCGAGCGGAAGAGGAGCAGCTCCGTCGGCTCCCAGTCCTCGACCGTCTTCCCCTTGGGCGGCGGCAGGGTGCCCCGGTAGACCAGCCCCTTCTCGCCGAGCAGCGCGAAAGCCCGGTCGACGGCGCCCGATTCCTGCACCTCGGCTTCCGAGGCGAAAAGATCGTGGTGGACACCCAGCTTGGCCAGATCTTCCCTGATTAGCCCGAGCATCGCGGCCACCGTGCGCCGCCGGAAGATGTCCAGCCACACGCTTTCGGGGGCGTCGGCGTGGGTATCGCCGAACTCCTTCGCCAAGGCCTCGCCGACCGGTTTCAGATAATCGCCGGGATAAAGACCTTCGGGGATTTCGCCGATCTGCCGCCCGAGCGCCTCCTGGTAGCGCAGGTGCGCCGAGCGGGCGAGGACGTCGACCTGGGCGCCCGCGTCGTTGACATAATATTCGCGGGTGACGGCGTAGCCGGCATGCTCGAGCAGGCTGGCCAGGGCGTCGCCGACGACCGCGCCGCGGCAATGGCCCATGTGCATCGGCCCGGTCGGGTTGGCCGAGACATATTCCACATTGACCCGAGTCCCCGAGCCGAGACGGGAGCGGCCGTACCCCTCGCCCTCGGCCAGGATGGTGCGCAGCTCTTCGTGCCACACCGCCGGCTCGAGCCGGACATTGATGAAGCCGGGACCGGCCGCCTCGGCGCTTTCGACCAGGTCGAGCGCCGCCAGCTTCGGCACGATCAGGGCGGCGAGCGCGCGCGGGTTGGTCCCTGCCGACTTGGCCAGGACCATCGCCGCATTGGTGGCGAGATCGCCGTGCGACGGATCGCGGGGCGGTTCTACCGCGACCGCCCGCCGCTCCAGCCCCGGCGGAAGCTGTCCTTCCGCCTCGAGGGCATCGAGGGTGCGGTGGAGATGCTCGGCAAAGCGGGCGTAGAGGGTCATCGGGTGCATTCGTGCTGGCGGGGAAAGGCGCGGCTTAGACGATGACCCGCCGGATTTGAAGCGGCGAGAGGGGAGCGGGCCTAGGCCAGGCTACGGATCGCTCGGTTCTCGTGCCGCCAGGTGCCCGGCCCGATCTGCCGCAGCGCGCCCACGACCGCCGCCGCCACGCGATCGGCGTCGATCGCGGCGAAGCGGTCGAGCGATCCGCGGAGGACCAGGTTGACGACCGGGCTGAGGGCGATGCCGAGCCGTTCGCCGAGCCGGCGGTCGGCGCCGCGCCGGCCGCGGAGCAGTCCCGGCCGGAGGATGTCGAGCCGTTCGAAGCCGAGCGACTCCAGCGCCGCCTCCATTTCGCCCTTGGTCCGAAGGTAGAAATTGGCCGAGTCCGGATCCGCTCCGACCGAGGAGACCGTCACCATCCGGCGCACACCCGCCTCCGCCGCGGCGCGGGCGAAGCCGACCACCATGTCATGGTCGACGCCCCGGAAGGCGGCCTGCGAGCCGGCCTGGCGCATCGTCGTGCCGAGCGCCGACACGGCCGCATCGGCGGCAAGCGACGAGACGATCGCCGGCCATCGCTCCGGAGGCGCGACATGCTCCCGCCACCCGGGGCGCTCGATACCGCTCGCCCGCCTGACCAGAGCGTCGACGGTCCATCCCTGCGCCAGCAATTCCGGCGCCGCCAGCGATCCGACCAGCCCGGTCGCGCCGATCATCGCCACCCGCATCAGAACCCTTCCGGAAGCTCGACCGGGCCGACCAGCTCGCGGTGGCGGGCGATGGCGTAGCGGTCGGTCATGCCGGCGACGAAGTCGCCGATGGCGCGCAGGGTCGCCGTCTCGTCGGCGCCGCCGTCGAGCCATCCGGGCGGAAGCCGGGCCGGGTCGTCGCGATAGGCGGCGAACAGGCCGGCGAGCACCCGTTGGGCCTCGTCGCGCACCGCCAGCACCGGCGCCGCGTTGTACATTCGGGCATGGAGGAATCGCTTGAGCGCCCCCTCCTCCTTCGCCAGCCCTTCCGAGAAGCCGGCCAGCGCCCGTCCGGCGCCCCGCACGTCCTCGACGCTCTTCGCTCCGGCCGCCGCGACCCGGTGCCCGGTCTCCTCGAGCACGTCGTTGACCATGAGGCCGATCTGGTCGCGCACCAGCTCGGGGACGAGCCGGGCTTCGTCGACATCCGGAAACCGGCGGCGCACGTCGCCCCAGGCGCGGGCGACCAGCGGCACGTCGAGCAGCTCGTCGAGCGTGAACAGGCCGGCGCGAAGGCCGTCGTCTATGTCGTGATTGTCATAGGCGATATCGTCCGCCACCGCCGCCACCTGCGCCTCGAGCCCGGGCCAGCTGGCCAGGTCGAGCGGGAATTCGGCGTCGGCCTCGGCCAATGCCCAGGGTGGCGGCGCCGGCACCGGCCCGTTGTGCTTGGCGAGACCTTCGAGGGTCTCCCAGCTCAGGTTGAGGCCGCGATGGAGTGGATAGGGACTCTCCAGACGAGTCAGCAGGCGGAGGGTGTGGGCATTGTGGTCGAAGCCCCCGGCGCCCGCCATCGCCGCCTCCAGCACCGCCTCGCCGGAATGGCCGAACGGCGGGTGGCCGATGTCGTGGGCGAGGCACAGCGCCTCGGCCAGATCCTCGTTGAGCCCGAGCGCCCGGGCCATCGCCCGGCCGATCTGGGCGACTTCGAGGCTGTGGGTGAGCCGGACCCGAAAATGGTCGCCGTCCGGAGCGACGAAGACCTGGGTCTTGTGGCGCAGGCGCCGGAACGGGACGGAATGGATGATCCGGTCCCGGTCGCGCTGGAAGGCGTCGCGGGGACCGCGCCTGGCGCCTTCAGGCTCGCCGTGCAGGCGCCCCCGTGTTGCCGCGGGATCGCAGGCCAAGCGGGCGAGCGGCCTCACTTGGCCGGCAGCTTCTCGATCTTCTGGCCGGCCTCGCTGGTCCAGGCGAAGGCGCTGAGGTCCGCCGTCTTGAGCTGGTTGACGAAGGCCTGGGCCTCCCTCGATCCGGGGAAGGGACCGACGAGCAGCCGGTTGGTCGCGTTGAGCGGCGCGGTCCACGCCGTCCGGCCGCCGAGCAGCTTGGGCGCCTTCGCCTTCAGCCGGTCGAACTCGCGCGGCAGCGCCGCCTTCTGGGCGCCGCCGGCGACCTGGACCCAGACCCGGCTCGGCTCCGCCGGCGGCGCCGGTTTGGCCTTCTTCGCGGGCGGCTTGGCCGCGGCAGCGGCGGCGCGCGCCGCCGGCTTCGGCTTGACCGGAGCGGCCTCGGGGTCGTCGACGGTCGCGATGGCCGCCGAAAGGTCGGCGAGCCGGCTTCCGGCCGGCGTCCCTTCCGACTGCGGCGCCGGCACCGGCGGATCCGCGGCGGCGATTTGAGTCGCGGCGGGCGGCGGGACGGTCGGCTCGGCCGCGGCGATTTGGGTCTCGGCGGGCCGCGGCTCCGGCTGAACCGGCGACTCGACCACCGGCGTCGGCGCGGGCTGAACCGGCGTCTCGACAACCGGCGTCGGCGCGGACTGCGACTGCGGCGCCGCGATCGAGAATCCCGGGCTGACCGATGCGATCACGGTCTCGCTCGCCGGCTTCGTCGGCTGCGGAGCGGGTTCCGCGGCCTTCTGGCGAGGCTCGGCGCGGCGGGCGGGAGGCGTCGGGTCGAGACCGCGCGACAAGGCCCAGGCGGGATTGACCCCGCCGGACCGGGCGGTCGTCGTCGGGCGGACCGGGGCGGGACGAACGCTGGCGCTGGCGGTTGCGCCGCTCCGCGAGTTCCTGCCGACCGGAGTGGGCGCGACGCTCGCCGTCGCCGCCGGCGCTTCGGAGCCGGGACGGCGGCGCGGCGCGCTCGAAGCCGGTTCGGGGGGAGTCTGGCGGCGCTGGAGCAGGGTCTGCGCCGGGTCGGGACGGCCGGCGTCGGTGACGGCATTGGCGAAGTCGTTGGCAGCGTAGGTGGCCGGCGCGGCGGTGCGCCCGTCGCTCGGGAAGATGCCGAGATGGACCGCCAGCGCCCGCCCGGTCGGCGACAGCGTCGGCAGCCGCGCCAGGAACGGGCTCATCGCGCTGGCCTGCGGGCCGGGCATGGCGGCCTGGGCGGCGCGGGTGGCGCCGGCCGTGTCGCCGGTCAGTGCGAGGATGAGCGCGCGGGTGCGTTCGGCGGCCCGGTCGCGGACGAGCAGCTGGTCCTCGATCAGCCGAAGGGCCGGCTCGCGCTCGCCGCTGATCGCCAGCGACAGGGCAAGCCGCCGTGTCGCCTCGTCGTCCCGACCGCGCTGGAGGGCGAGCCGATAGTCGCGCTGCGCCTCGCGCGGGCTTCCGGCGACATCATGGGCAAGGCCGCGGTCGCGAGCCAGTTCCGCGACCGGAACGCCGAGGTCGGTCGCGTCGCGGAAGAATTTGAGCGCGGCATGGGGCTGCTGGAGATGGACGAGCGCGGTGCCGATCCACATCTTGATGCGGCCGTCGCGGGGCAGCTGCTCCTCGGCGCGGGCGAAGAAGGTGAGCGCCGCCTGAGCGTCGCCGAGCTCGAGCGCCGCCTTGCCGGCGCCCATCAGGGCGGTCGCGCTTTTCGGATTGGCCGCGAGGCTGCGCAGGTTGCGCGACAGGGCATCGCGCGGCCGCTCGGTGAAAGCACCGATCGAGCCCGTCTGCGCCGAAGCCGGCGCGGCGCTGAGCATTGTCCCCGCACCCAGTAAGGCCAAGCCGAACCGGACGCCCCTCCGCAATGAAGTCATGCGGCGGTTAGAGGGGCTGCGCGTCCGGGAGGCAACCGACATGCGCTCAATAGTTGCCTCCCTGCGGCGAAGCCGCGGGGAGGGGGACCAAGCGGAGCTTGGTGGAGGGGTAACTGGCTGAGAAATAAGAGGTTCAGGCGCGGAACCGCCTCGATTCGCCCCGTCTACCCCTCCACCACCTTCGGTGGTCCCCCTCCCCATCCCGACGGATGGGGAGGCAAGACTTACTGGTTGTTCTGCCGTCCCAGGAACCTCGGGATATCGAGCGGGTCGCGGCGGAGGCGGGGCTGGGGCTCCTCCTCGACCTGCGCCTTGGCGGCGCCGCGGGCGATGCTCGACATGCGCTCGAACAGGGTTCCGCCCTCGCGGGCCGGCCGCGCCTCGGCCTCGGCCGCCGCTTCGGGCTCGCCGTCGATCCAGCTGCGCGTGCCTGGCGCCACGCTCTCCGGTCCGCCGGCGAAATCCTCCTCGATGAAGCTCTCGCCGCCATCGTCCTCGTCGCCGAGCATCGCCGCGTCGAGCAGCAGCTCGTCGCCGGCCTGCTCCTCGGCGACCGGCTCGGTGAGGGTCAGCTCGTCGGCTTCGTCGGCCACCTGCGGCTCGTCCGCGCTTGCCGGCGCTTCGGCGACCGGCTCCGGTGCGTTCAGAGTGACCTTGGGAGCCTCGGCCGCCGGCGCCGCGGCCCGGGCGCCGGGGAAGGTGAACACCTTGGCCGGCATCGGCGGCGCCTGGGTCACCGCCTCGGCGTCGATCCCGGTGGCGACGACGGAGACCCGGATCCTGCCCTCGAGCTCGTTGTTGAAGGCCGAGCCCCAGATGATGTTGGCGTCGGGGTCGACCAGCTCCTTGATGTGGCTGGCGGCCTCGTCGACCTCCATCAGCCGCATGTCCTCGCCGCCGGTGATCGAGATGATCACGCCGCGCGCGCCCTTCATGCTCACGCCGTCGAGCAGCGGGTTGGCGATCGCCTTCTCAGCCGCCTCGATCGCGCGATTGTCGCCCGAGGCCTCGCCCGTTCCCATCATCGCCTTGCCCATCTCGCCCATCACCGAGCGGACGTCGGCGAAGTCGAGGTTGATGAGGCCGGGCATGACCATCAGGTCGGTGATCCCGCGGACGCCCTGCTGGAGGACCTCGTCGGCCATCTGGAACGCTTCCTTGAAGGTCGTGTTCGGGTTGGCGATGCGGAAGAGGTTCTGGTTGGGGATGACGATCAGAGTGTCGACATGGGCCTGGAGCTCCTCGATTCCGGCATCGGCGGAGCGGCCGCGGCGATTGCCCTCGAAGCTGAATGGCTTGGTGACGACCCCGACGGTGAGCACTCCGCGGTCGCGCGCGGCCTTGGCGATGACGGGGGCGGCGCCGGTTCCGGTGCCGCCGCCCATGCCGGCGGCGATGAAGCACATATGGGCGCCCTCGAGCGCCTTCTCGATCTCGTCGATCGCCTCTTCGGCGGCCGCCTTGCCGATTTCCGGACGCGATCCCGCGCCGAGCCCCTGGGTGATCCTGAGGCCGAGCTGGATGCGCTGGTCGGCGGGCGAGGCGTTGAGCGCCTGGGCGTCCGTATTGGCGACAATGAAGTCGACGCCTTGAACGTCATTGGCGATCATGTTGGCGACCGCGTTGCCGCCGGCGCCGCCGACTCCGATGACGCTGATCCGGGGCCTCAGCTCGTCCACTTCGGGCCTGATGAAGTCGATGCTCATGCTTGCTCTCCCCCTGATTCCGCCCAACGGGACACCTGTTAACTCCTTTTGCACCATGCGATTCTTGGGCGCGAGAGAAAAGTTAACGAACTGGTATTTTTTCGGTGGGGATACCCCCGTGTGAGTCCCAAAGGTCACGCTTGTGAGTCCCGAATGTCACGCGGTGAATCTCAAAAGCCACTCTTCACCGCGTTCATCAGGCGCTGGACGATATTGCCGCCCGTCTCGCGCGGCATGATCCGGTCCGGGGACATCACCGATCGGAGGTCCAGCTCGTCCGACGCGGCGAACAAAGCAAGGCCGACGAGGGTGGTGAAAGCCGGCCCGGAATGGGCGTCGGGAAGTCCCGCGAGGCTCGGCCGCCCGATCCGCACCGCCCGGCCCAGCACGCCCTGGGCATAGTCGGCGATGCCCTTGAGTTCGGAGCCGCCGCCGGTCAGGACGACCTGGCGGCCGAACGGCCCGCCGAAGCCGAGCTCCTTCAGCGCCGCGGCGATCTCGCCGGTGAGATGCTCGAGCCGTTGCCGGATGACGGCGATCAGCTGCGCCCGGGTGATGCGCGAGGCTTCCGTGCCCTCCTCCGAGCCGGCGATCGGCGACAGCTCGATCATGTCGTGATTGTCGCGCGGGCTCGTGGTGGCCGAGCCGTAGAAGCATTTCATCCGTTCCGCCTCGACCCGGCGGGTGCCGAAGGCGGAGGCGATATCGTCGGTGATGTCCATCCCGCCGACCGGAATCGACTTGAGGCCGAGCAGCATCCCGCCGGCGAAGACCGAGATGTTGGTGACGCCCGCGCCGAGCTCGACCAGCGCCACTCCGAGCTCGCGCTCCTCGTCGCTCAGGCATGCCTTCCCGGCTGCCACCGGCGAGGCGACGATCGCCTCGACCCCGAGGTGGGCCGAGCGCACGCACAGATCGAGATTGCGCACCGGCGAAGGATCGCCGGCGATGACGTGGATGTCGACGGCGAGCTTGTCGGCGTGGAGGCCGAGCGGCTTCTTCACGCCTTCCAGCCCGTCGACCGTGTAGAGCGCCGGAAGCGCGTGGAGGATCATCCGGCCGTCGCCGCTGATCGATTCCCGGCCGATTCCAAGCAGCTGGTCGATGTCGGCTTTCTCGATCCGCCGCCCGCCGATCTGGAGCTCGACGCTGGCGACGGTGCTGACCAGCCCGCCCGCCGAGAAGCCGACGAAGACGTCCTCGATGTTGGTCGCCGCGATCCGCTCCGCCTGCTCGACCGCCTCCCGGATCGCGCCTTCGGTCTTCTCCATGTCGGCGATGAAGCCGCGGCGAACCCCCTGGCTCTGCCGCTGCCCGGTGCCGAGGATCTTGAGCCGCCCGTCGTCGCCGGGCTCGGCGATAAGCGCCGACACCTTCGACGAGCCGACGTCGAGGGCGGTGACGAGCCTGCGCGGGGCCTGGACGGTGGGGCGCTTCATCAGATGGTCCGGGCCGTGTCGACGGGCGCGCCGCCGGTCGCCGGCGGAGGCGGAGGCGCCGGGGCGATCTCCGGCACGGTGCTGCCGGGATCGCCCGGCAGCCGGATCAGCATCCTCTTGGGGTCGCGCATGTCGATCCGCACATAGCCCTTGCCGAGAAGCTGCACCGACTGGTCGATGCTGGCGAACTTGGCCA
This sequence comes from Allosphingosinicella sp., assembly GCA_036388575.1. Taxonomy (GTDB): domain Bacteria; phylum Pseudomonadota; class Alphaproteobacteria; order Sphingomonadales; family Sphingomonadaceae; genus Allosphingosinicella. The sequence goes on along the minus strand of DASVRO010000009.1, from coordinate 20,650 downwards.
GCGCCTTGCGCGCTGCCGCTTCGCCCTCGGGCAGGGCCAGCACCTCGCCCGACTGGAAGCGAAGGTCCCAGCGCCGGCCGCCGACCCAGCTCGCCCCGGCCATCGCCGGCTTGAGGTTCGGCGCCCCCTGGGTGAGCCGGGCGAGCTCGCCGGCGTGGAGATTGGCGGCGGCGCCGATCAGGAGCGGCAGATCGGGCATGGCATCGAGCCGGACCGCCTCGAGCACGACCCCGTCCATGTCGATCAGGGCAAGCTTCTGGTTATGCTGCCAGATCGCCGCCGGCCGGCGTTCGACGATGTCGACGACGAGAGTGTCGGGCAGTCGGCGCGACACCCGGGCGTCGCGGACCCAGCCGAATTTGAGCAGCCGCTGCCGGGTCGCCTCGAGGTCGACCAGGGGCATGGCCGAGGAGGGCTGGTCGAAGGCGATGTTGTAGACGTCGAGCTGGCGGATATGGTTGGCGCCCTTGATCTCGACCCGCTTCATCGCGAAGCCCATCTCGCCGACGCTCTCGCCGAGCGTCCCGCCGACCATCTGCGGGATGCGAAGCGCCCAGAGCAGCGCCCCGCCCAGCGCGATCATCATTCCGAAGAAGATCCACCAGCTCAGCCGGCGCACCGCGTCGGGAAGCGCCGAGGGCGGCGGCGCATTGCGGCCGCGCTGCGCCTTGCCGCGCGCCGGCGCCTTGGCCCTGCCGCGCGACCCGGAGCCGCGCGCGATCGCCTTGGTCATAACGCCTCCTCCACGATCCGCTGGACCAGCTCGGCATAGCTCAGGCCGCGATAGAGGGCCTGCTCGGGGACCAGGCTCAGCGGCGTCATTCCCGGCTGGGTGTTGACCTCGAGCAGGTAGAGGCCGGCCTCCCCCTGCTCGTCGTCCCAGCGGAAGTCGGCGCGCGAGCAGCCGCGGCAGCCGAGGCCGCGATGCGCCTCGATCGCCATCGCCATCGCCGCCTGCTCGATCTCGGCCGGCACCTCGGCCGGGCAGACGTGGCGGGTCATCCCCTCGGTATATTTGGCGTCGTAATCGTAGAAGCCGGACCTGGGCTGGAGCTCGGTCAGCGCCAGCGCCTCGTCGCCGAGCACCGCCACGGTCAGCTCGCGGCCGCGGATGAACGGCTCGGCGAGCAGCCGCTCGAAATGCCGCCACGGCCCCTCGCTCTCGCGGCCGATCGGATCCCCGTAATTGCCGCCTTCGGTGACGATCGCGACTCCCACCGACGAGCCTTCGTTGACCGGCTTGAGCACATAGGGCCGGGCCATCGGATCGCCCTCGTACAGGCTTTCGCTCTCGACCATCGTCCCCGGCGGCATCCTGATGCCGCGCGGCACGAGGACCATCTTGGTGAGCTCCTTGTCGATCGCGATCACCGAGGTCGCGACCCCGCTATGGGTGTATTTGAGGCCCATCAGGTCCATCAGGCCCTGCACCGTGCCGTCCTCGCCCGGCGTGCCGTGGAGGGCGTTGAAGACGACGTCCGGAGCCGTCTCGCGAAGCCGCTCGGCGACGTCGCGGCCCATGTCGATCCGGGTGACCCGGTGGCCGAGGCTCTCGAGCGCCGCCGCGACGTCGGCGCCGCTGCGCAGCGACACTTCCCGCTCGGCGGACCAGCCGCCCATCAGCACGGCGACGTGGAGGGGCTTAGTCATTGAAGCTCCTCCCCGGAACGGGGAGGGGGACCGCCGCCGACAGGCGGTGGTGGAGGGGGGCGAGCGCAGCGAGCATGGAGGCTCGGGCCCCCTCCACCAGGCTTCGCCTGGTCCCCCTCCCCGTTCCGGGGAGGAACTTGTGCGTCGCCAGTCTCACTTTTCCACTCCCACCCTTTGGATCTCCCATTCGAGCTCGACACCCGAATGCGCCTTCACCCGCCGCCGCACCTCCTCGCCGAGCGCCTCGATGTCGGCGGCTCTGGCCTTGCCCAAGTTGAGCAGGAAGTTGCAATGCTTTTCAGAGACTTGCGCATTGCCGATCGTGAGGCCGCGGCAGCCGGCCTCGTCGATCAGCTTCCACGCCTTGGTTCCGGGCGGATTCTTGAAGGTCGAGCCGCCGGTGCGGCTCCTCAGCGGCTGGCTGGCCTCGCGCTCGGCGGCGATCCGGTCCATCTCGGCGCCGATCGCGGAGCGCTCGCCCGGCACCCCCTGGAACAGGGCCTCCACCACCACCGCGCCTTCCGGCACCTCGCTGTGGCGATAGGTGTAGCCGAGCCGCTCCGCCGGCCAGGTCTCGACGCGGCCGTCGCGAAGCACCAGGGTCGCCTCGACGAGGATGTCGGCGACTTCGCGGCCATAGGCGCCGGCGTTCATCCGGACCGCCCCGCCCGCCGTGCCGGGGATCCCGCGCAGGAATTCGAGACCGGCGATATGCGCGTCGCGCGCCTTCGAGGCGACGGTGATCCCCATCGCTCCGCCGCCGGCCCGAACCCTATGTCCGGGCTCGACATGGACATGGCTCATCGCCTTGGGCAGCCGAACCACCACGCCCGGCACGCCGCCGTCGCGGACGATCAGGTTCGATCCGACTCCGACCGGCATGACCGGCACCGCAGGGTCGAGATCGGCGAGGAAGCGGGCGAGGTCCTCGACATCGCTCGGCTTCACCAGCCATTCGGCCGGGCCGCCGGTGCGGAACCAGATGAAGTCGGCGAGCGAGCCATCGGGCTCGATCGAGCCGCGCGGGGCGGGGACAGTCACTCGCCGCGCACGCGGTGCCTGTAGCTCGCCGGCCGCGGAGGCGAGTGACTGTCCCCTTTCGCCAACGCCGCTCATTTCGCCGCCCTCGCGCAGCGTATCCCGTCGGCCAGCGCCGCCGCCCATTTGGTGATGTCGCCGGCGCCGAGGCAAATGACCATGTCGCCGGAGGCGGCGAGGTCGCGCAGGCTGAGGCAGAGGTCGTCGAGATCCTCCACCGCCTTGACGGCGCGGTGGCCGCGCTGCTTCAGCCCGTCGGCCAGAGCCTCGGAATCGACGCCCTCGATCGGCTCCTCGCCGGCCGGGTAGACCGGGGTCACATAGACCACGTCGGCGTCGTTGAACGCCCCCTGGAACTCCTCCATCAGGTCGCGCAGCCGGGTGTAGCGATGCGGCTGGACGACGGCGATCACCCGGCCCTGGGCCCCCTCGCGCGCCGCCGAGAGAACGGCCCGGATCTCGGTCGGGTGGTGGCCGTAGTCGTCGATGATCGTCGCGCCCTCGATCTCCCCGACCTTGGTGAAGCGCCGCTTGACCCCGCCGAACTTCTCGAAGCCCTTCGCAATCGTGTCGTGCGAAATGCCGAGCTCCGCGGCCACGCCGATCGCGGCGAGGGCGTTCTGGACGTTGTGGCGTCCCGGCATGGGAAGCTCGATGTCGGCGATGGTCGCGACGTTGCCCGAGCGGTCGCGAAGCGAGACGTCGAACAGATTGCCGCCCGCCACCGGCCGGACGTTCTCGCCGCGCACGTCCGCCAAAGCGGCAAAGCCATAAGTTACGACGCGGCGGTCGCGAAGCCGCGGGATAATGGTCTGGACCTCGGGATGGTCGACGCAGAGCAAGGCGGCGCCGTAGAAAGGGACGTTCTCGACGAACTCGACGAAGGCGTCCTTCACCTTCTCGAACGAGCCGTAATGGTCGAGATGCTCGGGATCGATGTTGGTCACCACCGCCAGGGTGCCGTCGAGCCGAAGGAAGCTGCCGTCGCTCTCGTCGGCCTCGACGACCATCCAGTCGGAGCTGCCGAGCCGCGCGTTCGAGCCGTAGGCGTTGATGATGCCGCCGTTGATCACGGTCGGATCGATTCCGCCGGCGTCGAGCATCGCCGCGATCATCGAGGTCGTCGTCGTCTTGCCGTGGGTCCCCGCCACCGCCACCGTCGACTTGAGCCGCATCAGCTCGGCCAGCATCTCCGCACGCCGGACAACCGGGATCCGCCGCTCATAGGCGCAGACCAGCTCGGGATTGTCCTTCTTGATCGCCGACGAGATCACCACCACCGCGGCATCGCCGAGATTGTCCGAGTGCTGGCCGATCTTGACCGGGATGCCGGCCTTGCGCAGGCCCTCGACGACATAGCCCTCGGCGACGTCGGAGCCCTGCACCCTGTAGCCGAGGATGTGCATCACCTCGGCGATGCCCGACATGCCGATTCCGCCGATGCCGACGAAATGGATGGTGCCGATGTCCTTGGCGACCCCTCTCATCCCCCGCCCCGCCATCAGGCATAGGCCCCGCTGGGCAGGGGGGTGAGGATCATCTCCTCGGCCGGCAGCGGGTCGGCGCCGAGGTCGCGGCCGGTCATCTCGACGAGGTCGGCGAGGTCGCTCGCCGCGTTCGGCCGCCCGACCGCGCGGGCCCGCGCCGCCGCATTGGCGAGCGCGGCGGGCTCGAGGCCGAGCTTCTGCATCTGCTTGGCGAGCTCGACCGGCGTGAAACTCTTCTGGGCGATCGCCCGGGCGCCGCCGGCCCTGGCCATCTCGCGGGCGTTGAAGGTCTGGTGGTCGTCGGTGGCGATGGGCAGCGGGATGAGGATCGCCGGCCGGCCCGCCGCGGTCAGCTCGGCGATGGTCGAGGCTCCGGCGCGGGCGATGACGAGGTGGGTCCAGGCGATCTTGTCCGGCATGTCCGGTATGTAGGTGGCGAGCTCGGCCGGAATCCCGAGGGCGGCGTAGCGGGCGCGCACCTCCTCGATATCCTCGGCCCGGCATTGCTGGGTCACCTGCAGGCGCCGGCGGAAATGCTCGGGGAGCAGGCCGAGCCCCTCCGGCACGACCTGGGAGAGGATCGTCGCCCCCTGGCTGCCGCCGGTGACGAGCAGCCGGAACACGCCTTCGTCGGTCAATTCCGGATAAGGCTGGTCGCGAAGCGCCAGCACCTCGTCGCGGACCGGATTGCCGACGAGATGGGTCTTGCCCTCCCGGCTCCTGGCGAGCCGCTGGACGTGGGGATAGGCGGTCGCGATCGCGTCGACCCGGCCGGCGAGGAGGCGGTTGACCCGGCCGAGCACCGCATTCTGCTCGTGGACCAAGGTCGGGATGCGGTCGCGCTGGGCCGCCATCAGCGCCGGCAGCGCCGGGTAGCCGCCGAAGCCGATCACCGCCGACGGCTCGAACGTCTCGTACAGCCGCGACGCCATCGCCCGGCCGGTGAAGATCTTGCGGATCGCGCTCAGCCAGCCGAGCGGGCCGCCGCCGAGCCGGCCGGCCGGCAGGATATGGACCGGGACGCCCTCGAACAGCCCCGGGATGCGGGCGCCGCGGTCGTCGGTGACGAGCGCCACCCGGTGGCCGCGGCGCATCAGCTCCGCGGCGAGCGCATGGGCCGGGATCATGTGCCCGCCGGTGCCGCCGGCGGCGAGGACGTAATGGCGGCTCAGCATGGCGCTTCCCTCATCGCCCGCTCCACTTCACGACATAAGGCGAGCGGTGCAGGTACGGATTGCGCCTCGTGAAGGCGAGCAGAAGCCCCATTCCGATCGACAGCGCCACCATCGACGAGCCGCCGTAGCTGATGAACGGCAGGGTCATGCCCTTCGAAGGCGCGATCTGGACGTTGACCGCCATGTTGATCAGCGCCTGAAGCCCGAACTGGCAGACCAGGCCGGCGGCGGCGAGGACGACGAACTTGTCCTCCTCGTGGAGCAGCCGGATCAGCACCCGGGCGACGATGACCAGGTAGATGGCGGCGATGGCGAGGCAGGCGATGATCCCGAACTCCTCGCCGATCACCGAGAAGATGTAGTCGGTGTGCGGCTCGGGCAGGTGGAATTTGAGCGAGCCGGCACCGGGCCCGACCCCGAACAGCCCCCCCGCCGTCAGCGTCCGAAGCGCCGATTCTGTCTGATAGGTGTCGTGCCCGGCGCCGGCGAACAGGAAGGCGTCGATCCGGGTCGTCGCGACCGGGTAGAAGAAATAGGCGAGCACTATCCCCACCAGCCCCGCCACCCCCAGCAGCCCGAGCATGCGCAGCGACGCGCCCGACAGGGTCAGCAGCATCACCCAGGCGGCGGCGAAGATGATCGTCTCGCCGAAATTGGGCTGCTGCATGAGGAGCAGGGCGATCAGCCCGGTGCAGATCCCGGACAAAGGCACGACCGGCAGGCTGGCGTCCTGCTCCTTCAGCGACAGCATCCAGGCGATGCTGACGATGTAGAGCGGCTTCAAAAATTCCGACGGCTGGAACTGGGTGAAGCCTATGCCGAGCCAGCGCCGGGCGCCGTTCACCTCGACTCCGATGATCGGGACGAGGAAGAGCAGGCCGGTGAAGATCAGGCTTCCGATCAGGCACCAGCGCTTCGCCTTGGTCCGGGGCAGCATCGAGACCGCGATCATCACCGGCACGGCGACGATGATCCAGACCAGCTGGCGGTAGAAATGGTAGAGCGGCGCGTAGCTGAGGCCGCCACCGGACAGGCGCTGGCTGGCGGCGGGCGAGGCGGCGGCGACGGCGATCAGGCCGATCGCGATCAGCACCGCGACGAAGAAGAGCAGGACCCGGTCGATCTCCCAGAACCAGCGCCCGGCGGCGCTCCGGTCGGACCGGCCGAGCCGGTTCTCGGTCTTGCTCCTAAGCTGCGCGACTACGCCCATTACAACGCCTCCACCGCCGCGCGGAAGGCATCGCCCCGCGCTTCGTAATCCCGGAACTGGTCGAACGACGCGCAGGCCGGCGACAGCAGCACCACCTCGCCCGGCTTGGCCGCCTCGGCCGCCGCTCCGACCGCTTCGAACAGCATCTCGCATTCGCTGACCGGCACCTTCGGGCGCAGCAGCCTGGCGAACATCGGCCCGGCCTCGCCGATCGTGTAGGCGGCGCGGACATGGCCCAGGAACGGCTCGCAGGCGTCGAGATCGTCGGACTTGGGAAGCCCGCCCAGGATCCAGTGCACCGCCGGATAGGCGGCCAGGGCCGGCGCCGCCGAGGTCGGGTTGGTCGCCTTGCTGTCGTTGACGAACAGGACGCCGTTCTTCTCGGCGACCCGCTCCATCCGGTGCGGCAGGCCGGGATAGGAAGCGAGGCCGCGGGCGACCGCCTCGTCCGGCACGTCGAGCGCCTTGGCCACGGCGACCGCGGCGGCGATGTTCTGGGCGTTGTGCGGACCCTGCAAGGCGGGCCAGCGCGACTGGTCCTTGACCTGCTCCGACGACACCAGGATCTTGCGGCCCGCGACCTGCCCGGCGATGGCGCGGCTGTAATCGTCCTCGGCGGCGATCACCGCGACTCGCCCGGCCGACTGCATCGCGAACAGCCGCGCCTTGGAGGCGGCATAATCGTCGACCCCGTCATAGCGGTCGAGATGGTCGGGGCTGATGTTGAGCAGGACGGTGACGTCGCAGTCGAGGCTCTGCGTGAGGTCGATCTGGTAGGAGGACAATTCGAGCACATAGACTCCGCCTTCGGCAAGCGGGTCCTGGCCGAGGATCGGGAAGCCGATATTGCCGGCCATCGTCGAGGGGCGGCCGGCGGTCTGGACGATGTGATGGATCAGCGCGGTGGTGGTCGATTTGCCGTTGGTGCCGGTGATCCCGACGACCTGGTGCGGCGGCAGGGTCGAACGCGCCTGCGCGAACAATTCGATATCGCCGATCAGCGGCACGCCCCCCTCGCGGGAGCGGGCGGCGATGGGGTGGCGGTTCAGCGGGACGCCGGGGGAGACGACGATCCCGTCATAGCCGTAGAGGGAGGTGGCGAGAGGGTCCGCCATCCGCAGCGTTCCCGCCACTCCGCGCACCTGCTCCCGCGCCGCTTCGTTCTGGTCCCAGGCCGTCACCTCGGCGCCGCTGGCGACGAGCGCCTCGACCGTCGCCAAGCCGGAGCGCGCCAGCCCGTAGACGGCGTATTTCTTCCCGGCGAAGGCGGAGGAGGCGATCATCTCAGCTTCAGCGTCGACAGGCCGGCGAGGGCCAGAACGAAGGCGATGATCCAGAAGCGGATGACGATGGTCGCCTCGGACCAGCCGATCTGCTCAAAATGGTGGTGGATCGGCGCCATCTTGAAGATCCGCCGGCCGGTCCTTTTGTAGAAGAAGACCTGGATGATGACGCTCATCGCCTCGACGACGAACAGGCCGCCGATGATCCCGAGAACGATCTCGTGCTGGGTGGCCACCGCGATCGCCCCGAGCGCTCCGCCGAGCGCCAAGCTGCCGGTGTCGCCCATGAAGACCGCGGCCGGCGGCGCGTTGAACCACAAGAAGGCGAGCCCCGCCCCGACGATCGCCGAGCACAAAACCGTGAGGTCGCCGACCCCGAGCACGTGCGGAATCCCGAGATAGGCGGCGAAGACGGCGTTGCCGACCAGATAGGCGATCACCAGGAAGGTCAAAGCGGCGATGATCACCGGCATGGTGGCGAGGCCGTCCAGGCCGTCGGTGAGGTTGACCGCATTGCCCGCGCCGACCACCACGATCGCCGCGAACACCACGTAGAACGGGCCGAGATCGACCACCGGCCCCTGGAAGAAGGGGATGTAGAGGTCGGTGCCGGTGCCCTGGATGATCACCCAGCAGCCGATCCCGGCGACGACGAATTCGGCGGCCAGCCGCGTCCGCCCCGACACGCCCTTGTGGCTGCTCTTGGTGACCTTGTCATAATCGTCGAGGAACCCGATGAGCCCGAAGCCGACGGTAATGAACAGGCAGGCCCAGAGATAGGGATTCGAGAAATCCATCCACAGAATCATCGCGATGGAGACCGAGGTCAGGATCATCAGCCCGCCCATGGTCGGCGTGCCGCGCTTCGAGAGGTGGGATTGCGGCCCGTCGGCGCGGATCGGCTGGCCCTTGCCCTGGCGGATCCGAAGCCAGCCGATGAATTTGGGCCCGATCAGCAGCCCGATCAGCAAAGCGGTGGTGGTGGCCGCCCCCGCCCGGAAGGTGATGTAGCGGAACAGGTTCAAAAGCCCCGCATAATCAAGCTGTTCGGCGATCAATAGAAACATCAGTCTTTCCCGGCCGACAGCGCTTCAACCAGCGCGGCCAGCCCGATCGAATTCGATCCTTTGACGAGTATCGCATCGCCCGGCCCGACCGCCTCTTCGAGCGGTTCCAGAGCCGACGAGGCGTCGGGCACATGCGTCATTTTAACCTTTGGGCCAAGCGCTTTCGCGAGCGGCGCCATCTCTTCCCCGACCAGAATGGCATAATCGACACAGGCCGCCTCGATCGGCTCAGCCAGCCCGGCATGGAAATCGTCCGATGTCTCGCCAAGCTCACGCATCGCGCCCAGCACCGCGATCCGGCGCCCGCTCACCTTTTCGGCCGCGAGCGTCTTCAGGGTCGCCCGCATCGAGGCCGGATTGGCGTTGTAGCTCTCGTCGATCAGCAGCGCCTCGCCGCCGCGCGCCTCGATCCGGTGGCGCTCGCCGCGGCCCTTGAGGCCGGCCATGTCGGCCAACGCCAGCCCCGCCGCCGCCAGGTCGCCGCCCAGCGCGTCAACCGCGCCGAGCACCGCCATCGCGTTCGACACCCAATGTTCGCCCGGCTGCGACAGGGTGAAGGTAAGCTCGGCCCCGGGCAGGACGGCGGTAATCAGCGTGCCGCCGGCGGCGGAGCCGATCGTCTCGCGGGCGCGGACGTCGGCGCCCTCGCCCAGGCCGAAGGTCAGGATCGTTCCCGCATAAGGCCGGGCGGCGGCGATCAGCCGGTCGCGGTGCGGACTGTCCTCGGGAATGAGCGCAACGCCGCCTTCCTCCAGCCCTTCGAATATCTCGCCCTTCGCGTCGGCGATCTCTTCGTCCGAGCTGAAGAAGGCGCGGTGCGCGGGCGCGATCGCGGTGACGATGGCGACGTGCGGGCGCACCAGCCGGGTCAAAGCGGCGAGCTCGCCGGCATGGTTCATGCCCATTTCGAACACGCCGTAGCGGGCCTCGCGCGGCATCCGCGCCAGCGACAGCGGCACGCCGGTATGATTGTTGTAGCTCTTGACCGAGCGGTGGGCGCGGCCGGGCGCGGCGCGGTCGAGCGCGGCGAACAGGGCCTCCTTGGTGCCGGTCTTGCCGACCGAGCCGGTGACGCCGCAGATGCGCGCGCCGCTGCGGGCGCGGGAGGCGCGGCCGAGATCGTTCAGCGCCCGCATCGTGTCCTCGACATGGACGTGCGGCTGGGCGATTTCCTCGCTCGCCAGCGCTCCGGCCGCGCCGGACGCGAAGGCGCGCTCGACGAAGCGGTGGCCGTCGGTCGCCTCGCCCTTCATCGCGACGAACAAATCGCCCGCGCCGATCTCGCGCGAATCGAAGGCGACGCCATTCGCCTCGAACGCGCCATGGACGGTGCCGCCGGTGGCCTCGGCGATCTCCGCTGAGGTCCAGAGCGCCCCGGCGGTCATGCGGCGCACTCCCGCGCCACGCTGACGTCGTCGAACGGCAGCACCGCGTCGCCGACGATCTGGCCCTGCTCGTGGCCCTTGCCGGCCAGCAATATGATGTCGTCCGCCCCGGCCTCGGCGATGGCGGCCGCGATCGCCTCGCGCCGGCCGGCTATTTCGATCGCGCTCGGAGCGCCGGCTAGAATGTCGCGGCGGATCGAGGCCGGATCCTCGGTGCGGGGATTGTCGTCGGTGACGATGACCAGGTCCGACAGGCGCGCCGCGACCCCGCCCATTCCGGGCCGCTTGCCGACGTCGCGGTCGCCGCCCGCGCCGAACATTGTGATCAGCCGGCCCCGGGCATGCGGGCGCAGCGCCAGGATCGCGCTTTCCAGCGCATCCTCGGTATGCGCGTAATCGACATAGACGGGCGCGCCCGCGCGGGTGATCACCGCCCGCTCCAGCCGCCCGCGCACCGGCTGCACCCGCGAGAGGTTGGCCATGGTCTGCTCGAGCTCGCCGCCCGTCGCCCACACGAGCGCCGCCGCCGTCAGCGCGTTGGCCGCCTGGTAGGAGCCGATCATCGGCATGTTCACGATATACTGCTTGCCCGACTCCTCGACCACGAGCCGCTGCCCCAGCTGCGTCGGGACCCGCTCCACCAGCCGCAGCGTGTCGCCCTTCCGCCCGACGGTGAGGCGGCGGATGCCCCTCGCCTCGCAGCGCCGCGCCACTTCCTCCGATTTGGGGTCGTCGGCCCAGATCACGGCCGTCCCGTCCGGCTCCACCACTTCGGTGAAGAGCCGCATCTTGGCCTCGAAATAGGCCTCCATCGTGCCGTGATAATCGAGATGGTCGCGGCTGAAATTGGTGAACGCCGCCGCCCGCACCGGCAGCCCCTCGGTGCGATATTGCGACAGCCCGTGGCTCGAAGCCTCGAACGCGGCGTGGGTGACGCCTTCGCGGGCGAGCCCCGCCATGTTGGAGAGGAAGGTGACGATATCGGGCGTGGTGAGGCCGGTCGTCACCTGGTCGTCGGCGGTGGTGACGCCGAGCGTGCCGATCGAGGCGGCATGATGCCCCGCCATCCGCCACAATTGGCGGGTGAGCTCGACGTTCGACGTCTTGCCGTTGGTGCCGGTCACCGCGATCACCGTTTTCGGGAACGGCTTGAAGAAGCGCGCGGCGAGCTGGGCGAAGGCGCGGCGCGGCTCGTCGGCCGCCACCCGCGCCGCGCCCTCGACCGGGACTTCGGGCCGGGTCACCACCGCGACCGCGCCCGAGCTTACCGCCGCTTCGATATAATCCTCGCCGTTGAAACGCGCGCCGCGAAACGCGCCGAAGACGGTCCCCGGCGCCACTTTGCGATGGTCGATAGCGAAGCCCGTGACGGCCGAATCGTCGTCGCCGCCGATCAGGGCGCCGAGCCGCATCAGTGCCCCGGTTTTTTGCCGACCAGGGGCATCACTTCGGTAAGGTCGATCTCGGTATGGTCGTCCGGGATGACGCCGAGCAGCGGCCCGGCGCGGGAGATGACCTTGGAGACGACGGGCGCCGCGGTCCAGGCGGCGGTGGTGAAGCCGAACGTGTCGGAAGTACCCTTGGGCGCGTCGAGCATGGCGATCACCACATAGCGCGGATCGTCCATCGGGAAAGCCGCCGCGAAGGTCGAGACGTTAACTTTTTTCGAATAGCCGCCGCTCTGGCTCTTTTCCGCGGTGCCGGTCTTGCCGCCGACCCGGAAGCCCGGCGCCTCGCCCTTGCGGCCGGTGCCCTCCTTGACGATCATGCGCAGCATCTGGCGCATCTTGAAGCTGGTCGCTTCAGAATAGACGCGCCGTCCCTGCGGCGCCTTGTCGACCCGCATCAAAGTGGCAGGCCGCCAGACGCCGCCATTGACGAGGGCCGCATAGGCGCTGGCGAGATGGAGCGGCGAGATCGCGACGCCGTGGCCGTAGGCGCTGGTGAGGACGGTCGCGCGGCCCCACACCGCCGGCCACAAGGTCTTGCCCTTCTGATCGAGCTCGATGTGGGCCGGCTCGTCGAAGCCGACCGCGCGGAACGCCGCCTGCATCCGCACGGGGCCCATCTGGTCGGCGATCTGGGCGCTGACGATGTTGGACGACTGGACCAAAGTCTGGACGATGTTGGCCGAGCCGGGGATCGGGTGGTCGTCCTTGATCCGGAAGCGGCCGATGGCGAGCGGCGCGCCCGACGGGTAACGCTGCGCCATCGACTTGATGACGCCCGCCTCCATCGCCGCGGCGACGGTGATCGGCTTGAAGGTCGAGCCGAGCTCGTAGACGCCCATGGTGGCGCGGTTGAACAAGGCGTTGGCGTCGGACTTGCCGGCGGCGTTCGGGTTGAAGGTCGGCAGCGAGGCCATGGCGATGAGCTCGCCGGTGCGGACGTCGAGCACGATCCCGGTCGCGCCCAATGCGCTATGCTTGACGACGGCGGCGCCGAGCGCGCTCTCCATCGCCGCCTGGATGCGGGTGTCGATCGACAGCGTCACGGGAGTTCCGCGCAGCTCAGGGTCGCTCAGCCTTTTGTCGAGCACCTTTTCCATGCCGGTGACGCCGCGGCCGTCGAAATCGGTCCAGCCGAGGATATGGCCGGCCATTGCCGTCTGCGGGTAGAGCCGCTCGGGCTCGCGGTCGAACACGATCGCCGGCTCGCCGAGCGCGTTCACCGCCGCGACCAACTCCGGCACGGCGCGGCGGTTCAGATAGACGAAATTCTTGTCGGTGGTGAGGATCGCGCGATATAGGGCGACGCTGCGCTCCGGCATCAGCTGGTTGAGCTTGACCGCCAGCTCGCCCGGATCGCCGAGCAGCTTGCGCGGATGGATCGCGATCGACCAGGCGTCGATGGTGCGCGCCAGCGGCACGCCGTTGCGGTCGACGATGTCGGCCCGCGCCGGCAGCAGCGGATTGCCGGTCGCGGCCACCGCCCGGTCGGTGAACAGCTGCAGGAAGATCAGCCGCCCGACGATCAGCATGGTGACGCCGGCGAAGACCAGCATCATCAGCATCAGCCGGTGATAGGTGAGCGCCAGCGCGTCCTGCCGCCGGGCGGCCGGCCGGACCAGCTGGGCGTGGGCGATCGCGTTCATTGGCCGCCCGCGCGCTTTTCGGCTTTGGCGGCGGCGCCGATCGCGGCGACCAGCCGGTCGTCGATCAGGCCGGCCTTGCGGACCGTCGCCAGCGGCTTGTCCGCGCCGATCACGAGCGCGGCGCGGCGCACCATCGGCGTGGCGGGCTGCGCGCCCACGGCCGGCGCGGCCGGCGCCGGCGCGGCGGCGCGAATGATCTTGGCGGGCTTGAGGTCGGGCTTGGCGGGCTTGGCCGGCGCCGAGGCCAGCTGCACCTTGGCGCGCTCCTCGACCGTCTTCTCGCGCTGGTCGAAGCGGGCGAGCGTGAATTCGTCGCGCAGGAACTGGGCCGAGGTCGGCGCCGCCAGCGCCAGCACTTCGGCGTTCCAATGGTCGAGCTGGGCGAGCCGTCCGCGCGTGCCGAGCTCGGTCTGGAGCGAACGTATGTCCTGCTTGGCGCCAATGATCCGGCGCTCGATGCCGGCCAGCTCGGCGCGCTCGGCGGCGACGTTCAGCGACAGCATGTAGCAGCCGAGCGCCGCCCCGGCGACGGCCGCGACCCAACCGACGGGCTTGAACCCCCGAGCCATCATGCTTCAGATCCTTTGCGTGCTATATTCCAGGGAGAGGCGGCGGTGCGGCGCGCGACGCGGAGCGTCGCTGAGCGCGCGCGCGGATTGGCTGCGAGCTCGGCCTCGCCGGCGCGGACCGGCTTGGCGACCGCATTGAAAGTGGGCGCAGGACCGGCCGCGGCCGCGACCGGAAGATGGCGCGAGGCAGCGGGGACCGAACCGCTGCGCTCGCGCAGGAAACGCTTTACTACTCGGTCCTCGAGGCTGTGGAAGGTGACAACGGCGAGGCGGCCGCCCGGACGCAACACATACTCGGCGGCCGCCAGCCCACCTTCCAACTCCTGAAGCTCTTCGTTCAAATGGATGCGGATCGCCTGGAACGTCCGCGTCGCCGGATCCTTCTTCATGCCCGGATGATGGCCGAGCGCCTTGCGCACCACTGCGGCGAGCTGGCCGGTCCGCTCGATCGGCCGGGCGGCGACGATGGCGCGCGCGACGCGGCGGGATTTCGGCTCCTCGCCATAGATGTAGAGGACGTCGGCAATCTCCTCCTCCGAAGCCTCGTTGAGGAATTCGGCGGCGGTCCGGCCTTCCTGGCTCATCCGCATGTCGAGCGGGCCGTCGGCCTGGAAGGAGAAGCCGCGCTCGGGCCGGTCGAGCTGCATCGAGGAGACGCCGATGTCGAGCGTGACGCCGTCGACCGCATCGACGCCATGGTCGGATAGCGCCTGACGCATCCGGGAAAAACGCTCCGGAACTAGCGTCAGGCGCTCCCCGCTCTCGCCCGCGAGGATACATCCCTCGCGGAGTGCATCCGGGTCGCGATCAAACGCATACACTCGCGCACCGGAATTCAGGATTGCTCTGGTGTAGCCGCCGGCGCCGAAGGTGCCGTCGACATGGGTTTCGCCCGCGCAGGGGCTGAGGCCGGCGATAACCTCGGCGAGGAGCACCGGCACATGCGGGGCGGCCGCCGCGCTCACAGCGCAAGGCCTTTTTCTTCGAGGCGGTAGGCGGCGAGATCGCGCAGGTCCTCGTCGTCGCTCTCCAGCGCCAGGCGCGGGTTCCAGATTTCGAAGGTGCCGCCGACGCCGACGAACAGGGCGAGGTCTTCGATCTGGCCCTTGCGGCGCATCATCGGGGGCAGGATGATGCGGCCGCTGGTGTCGTAAGGAACGTCTTCGGTAAGGCCGAACGTCCTGCGGGCGCGGGCGTGGTGGGCGGCGACGTCGCCGCCGGCGCTCTCCTCGATCAGGCGGCGGCGCTCGATCTCGGCATGGAGGTTGCGGGCATAGCCGCGGTCATAGGCGTTGAGGCAGGGTGACACCTCGTGCATGCCGACGACGATCGCCTTGGCGTCGGACCGGCGCTCGACCACCCCGCGGATGAACGCGGGAACCGACAGACGCCCCTTGGCATCCACCGCGCTCAGCGCGCTTCCGTTGAAGAGGTGTTCCAACTCCACCTGGCCGACCCGCCCCTTTTGAACGCGGACCTTCCCTGTTCACGGACGCGCCTTTCGGCGGCCGTGTGACTCGTCGGTCAGACAGGAAGTGCCCCTAAACTCTACGGTCCAGTGGATAACAGGATAGGGGTTGGGATAAAAGGGTTTTCATGCCGAGATTGGGGATTTCATGCCACGCAAGGGGAATGTCTCGCCAATTCGTGGTTTGTTCGACACCAGGTTCTACTTACGTTCGCAGTATAGAAGCCTGTGGATAAGTCTGTTGTTATTCAATCGGCGCAGCGGCAGGCTGAGTCGGGGCTGCGGCGAAGCGACTCCGGCGCCGATTGCGCGTGGACGGCGAAGTGGGATTCGAGCGTTACTAGAAAGTGGGCTTATTTGCCCGCCGCGGCGGGCCCGGCGATCGCCCGCGTCGGCTAGCGGGGGGCGCCCCCGGCAGCGGCGGCCGCGT
Organism: Allosphingosinicella sp.; assembly: GCA_036388575.1. Lineage (GTDB taxonomy): Bacteria > Pseudomonadota > Alphaproteobacteria > Sphingomonadales > Sphingomonadaceae > Allosphingosinicella. The sequence continues at coordinate 4,794 of DASVRO010000009.1, read as the reverse complement.
TTGAATCGGCGTTGCCGGGCGCCACGCCGAGCTCGGCGAGCGGTTCCTTCGGGTCCGCTTCCCCCTCCTGCGGCGCCGCCTGCCCGCCCGGTCCATGCTGCTCGATCGAATTGGCGGTGATCGGCTGTTCCTCGCTGGGGCTGGTGAAAACCGCCGCGAGCAGCACCATGACGAACACGAAAGCCAGTCCGGTCAAGCCGATACGAACGCGCTGCATGCCGTGCAAACTCTCCCGCCCCCCGCATCCTAGGCCCGCGATTCTAACGCCCGCGGCTGCGCTTGTCGAACCCGGCCGCCGGTTGGTCGAATAATGGCTCCGGCGACCGGCCGGAAGGCCATTAACAATTTCGCTTGACGATTCATGCTGCACTGGCGAAGGGGCCGACATGCGTATCCCTTACAAACTGTCAGCCGCCCCGGTTGCGGCCATCCTCTCCCTCGCGGCCTGCAACAGCCAGCCCGAGACCATTCCCGCCGGCGGCACCGACCCGCAGGCGGCCGAACTCGCCAAGGCGGCGCCGGTCGAGGCACCGCCGATGATCCAGGCGAGCCGCACCTACCGGTGCAAGGACAACAGCCTGGTCTATATCGACTTCTACACTAACAACACGGCCCAGGTCCGCAGCGAGAAGGGCGGCACGCCGACCACGCTCACCGCCGCCCAGCCGGGCGGGGAATATACCGCCCAAGGCTATACGCTAAGCGGCAACGCCCCGACCGTGACGCTCGCCGCCCCGGGCAAGGGCTCGCAGAGCTGCAAGGCCTGAGCTGAACCCACTTCACTGGCAGAACATCGCTGGCAGAACATCGTGGCCGCCCGGAATGCCCGGGCGGCCATTTTCGTTTTGGCGGCCGCCCGCCTCGCGAGTCAGGCGCTTGCCATTTCCTGGCTCCAGGCCGCCATCCGGCGCTGGATCTCGTCCTCGGCCACGTCCTCGACATGGGTGGCGAGCGTCCAGCTGTGGCCGAACGGATCGAGGATCGTGCCCGCCCGGTCGCCGTAAAACTGGTCTTCGACCGGCCGCTCGACGCTAGCGCCCTCGGCCACCGCGCGCGCGAAGGCGGCGTCTACATCCTCGAGGTAGATCATCAGGCTGGAGGTGGCGCCGCCGCGCGCCTTCGGCCCGAGCTTGCCATGGTCGGGCCATTCGTCCGACAGCATCACATGGGAATCGCCGATCCTGATCTCGGCATGGCCGACCTTGTCGCCCATCGGCAGCCGCAGCACCTCGGCCGCCCCGAACGCGCGCTCGTACCAGCGAATCGCCTCGGCCGCGCCGTCGATGATCAGATAGGGGGTAACGCTATGATATCCGTCGGGGATTGCTTTGACGCTCATCTTGGCCTCCGTGGATCAGGAACAAACCATGATCACCGTTACACCCGATGCGCGCTTTCGACAAACCGGAATCGATCGCCTAGGAGCGCGCGATGAGCGAATCCATCACCCCCCAGATCGTCGCGGAGCACGGCCTCTCCGCGGAAGAATATGAGCGCGTCCTCCAGGCCCTCGGCCGCGAGCCGAACCTCACCGAGCTCGGCATCTTCTCGGTCATGTGGTCCGAGCATTGCTCCTACAAGAGCAGCCGTATCCACCTCAAGAAGCTGCCGACCACAGGGCCGCAAGTCATCCAGGGCCCCGGCGAGAATGCCGGTGTGGTCGATATCGGCGACGGCCAGGCCGCCATCTTCAAGATGGAGAGCCACAACCACCCGAGCTACATCGAGCCGTACCAGGGCGCCGCGACCGGCGTCGGCGGCATCCTGCGCGACGTGTTCACGATGGGCGCGCGCCCGATCGCCAACATGAACGCGCTCCGCTTCGGCCGGCCGGACCACCCCAAGATGCGGCACCTCATCGCCGGGGTCGTGTCCGGGATCGGCGGCTACGGCAATTGCGTCGGCGTCCCCACCGTCGGCGGCGAGGTCAATTTCCACCCCGCCTATGACGGCAACATCCTCGTCAATGCGATGACGGTCGGCCTCGCCGACACCGACAAGATCTTCTATTCGGCCGCTTCGGGCGTCGGCAACCCGATCGTCTATGTCGGCTCCAAGACCGGCCGCGACGGCATCCACGGCGCGACCATGGCCTCGGCCGATTTCTCCGAGGACAGCGAGGAGAAGCGCCCGACCGTCCAGGTCGGCGATCCGTTCACCGAGAAGCTCCTCATCGAGGCCTGCCTCGAGCTGATGGCGTCCGACGCCATCGTCGCCATCCAGGACATGGGCGCGGCCGGCCTCACCTCCTCGAGCGTCGAGATGGCGTCCAAGGGCGGCGTCGGCATCGAGCTCGACATGAACGCCGTCCCCTGCCGCGAGGAGGGGATGACGCCTTACGAGATGATGCTGTCGGAATCGCAGGAGCGCATGCTGATGGTGCTGAAGCCGGGCCGCGAAGCCGAGGCCGAAGCGATCTTCCGCAAGTGGGAGCTGGATTTCGCCGTCATCGGCCGCGTGACCGAGACCGGCCACATGGTGCTGACGTGGAACGGCGAGACGGTGTGCGACATCCCGCTCGCCCCACTCGCCGACGACGCGCCCTGCTACGACCGCCCCTGGATCGCGACGCCGAAGCCGGCGCCGCTCACCGACGTGCCCGAAACCACCGACATCGCCGTGGACCTCCTCAAGCTGATGGCCTCGCCCGACCTCGCCAGCCGGCGCTGGGTGTGGGAGCAATATGACCATATGGTCGGCGCCAACACCGTCCAGCGCCCGGGCGGAGACGCGGCCGTCGTCCGCATCCACGGCACCGACAAGGCGCTCGCCATCTCGACCGACGTCACTCCGCGTTATTGCTTTGCCGATCCGGTCGAGGGCGGCAGGCAGGCGATCGCCGAATGCTACCGCAACCTCACCGCGGTGGGGGCCAAGCCGCTCGCCACCACCGACTGCATGAACTTCGGCAACCCCCAGCGTCCCGAGATCATGGGCCAGTTCGTCGGCTGCATCGAAGGCATGGCGGAGGCCTGCGCCGCGCTCGACTTCCCGATCGTCAGCGGAAATGTCAGCCTCTACAACGAGACCAAGAATGAGGACGGAACCGGCTCGGCCATTCTCCCCACGCCCGCGATCGGGGGCATCGGCCTGCTGCCGGACTGGAAGAGGTCCGCCGGCATCGCTTTCCGGGACATTGGCGACATCATCGTCCTGATCGGCGAGCGCAAAGGGCAGCTCGGCCAGTCGCTCTGGCTGCGTGAGATCCACGGCCGCGAGGAAGGACCGCCGCCCATGGTCGACCTCGAGGCGGAGCGCCGCACCGGCGATTTCGTGCGCGAGAGCATCGCCACCGGATGCCTCACCGCCGTCCACGACGTTGCCGATGGCGGCCTCGCCGTCGCGGTGGCCGAGATGGCGCTGGCCGGCGGCGTCGGCGCGATTCTCTACCCGATCGAGCCGTTCGGCCTCGCCGGCTCCTTTTTCGCCGAGGACCAGGGTCTCTATGTCGCCACCGTCGACGATGCCGCGCTGCTCGACGTCCTCGCCCGCGCCAGCGCTACGGGCGTCGAGGTCGAGGCGGTCGGGCGCACGATCGGCAGCCGGATCATCTTCGAGTGCAAGGCGGCCGACCACGTCATCCCCCTCGCCGACCTCCGCCGCGCCCATGAAGGCTTCTTCCCGAAGCTGATGGGCAAGGAGCTGGCGGTCGCCTGACGCGCATCGCGCTTATTCGCAAGAAGGCTATTGCGACACATTCTCATTAGCTGTATCGCTGCTCCGGCAAGGAGGGGCGGATGGTTGTCTGTATCTGCAATGCGTTGAAGGAAAGCGATGTTCGCCAGGCGGCCCGTGAAGGCGCCTCCTGTCCGACCAGCGCCTATCGCACGCTGGGGCGCAAGCCGCGCTGCGGCCAATGCTTCTCATTCGCGCGCGACATCATCGCCGCCGCACGTGCGACTGCCTAGCAAGAGCAGCTGATTTATCGCGGATTTCCGCCATTTTTTCGTTCAATTGCAGGCCCGCTTGCGCTAGGGACGTCTTCAACAGGAGGACGTGATGAAGGGCGACGACAGGGTCATCGAGCTGCTCAACGAGGCGCTCCGCAACGAGCTTACCGCGGTCAATCAATATTGGCTTCATTACCGCCTGCTCGACAATTGGGGCATCCACCGGCTGGCGGCGTTCGAGCGGCACGAATCGATCGACGAGATGAAGCATGCGGACCAGCTCACAGTCCGGATCTTCTTCCTGGGCGGGCTGCCCAACTTCCAGATGCTCGGACGGCTGCGCATCGGCGAGACCGTGGAGGAGGTGCTGCGGGCGGACCTCGAACTGGAGATGGAGGCGCTCGGCCAGCTCAAGAATGCCATCGCCCATTGCGAGGCGGTGCGCGATTATGTCAGCCGCGACCTGTTCGCCGCCATCCTCGCCAACGAGGAGGAGCATGTCGATACGCTCGAGCGCCAGTTCGACATGATCCGCAACATGGGCCTCCAGAACTATATCCAGCTGCAGTCCAAGCCGGCCGAGGAGTGAGGGCCCGCCCGCGCCGCCGGCGTGGCTGAGCTTGCCGGAGCTATGACCGCAACGACCGAGCCGCCGCCGCGGATCGGCACGCTCGACATCGTCCGCGGCGTCGCGGTGATGGGTATATTGGCAATGAACATCGTCGCCTTCGCGATGCCGTTCCAGGCCTATATCAACCCGCTCGCCTACGGCCTCGAATCGGGCGCCGACCTTGCCTCCTGGGCGCTGAGCTTCGTCTTCATCGACGGCAAGATGCGCGGGCTTTTCTCATTCTTGTTCGGGGCCAGCATCCTCCTCGTCCTCGACCGCGCCGAGGCTGCGGGG
>DASVRO010000008.1:0-39369 GCA_036388575.1 Allosphingosinicella sp. | reverse complement strand
GGCGGCGCAGATGGCCTGCGCGGTCTGCTGGGCCCGCACGTAGGGCGAGGTGAGGACGATCTCGGGCCGCTCCTCGTCCGGAAGGGCGGCGAACCAGCGGCCGAGCGCGTCCGCCTGGCGCTGGCCGAGCTCGCTCAGCGGCACGTCGACGTCGCGCACCTGGAGGTCGATCACCGGCAGCCCGGCGGCGTCCGCGGCGTCGCGGGCGACGTTGCCGGCGCTCTGCCCGTGACGGACGATCCATAATTTGGCGGGCCATCTTTGTCTCATCGCCGAAATGAAAAGCGCGAGAGGGTTGGAAGTTCAATCGTCCCCGGAACCGGGGGGAGCTAGAGCAGACCCTCGTCCACCAGCCGCCGCCTGAGGCCGTCGGCATCCGTGAACACATGCCCGCGCATCCCCACCGCCTCCGCTCCCTCGACGTTGATCAGCCGGTCGTCGACGAAAAGCGCCTCGTCCGGCTTCAGGCCGAAGCGGTGCAGCGCGCGGTAGTAGATGGCGGGATCGGGCTTGAGCAGTTTCTCCTCGCCGGAGACGACGATGTCGCGGAAACGGCTGAAGAAGGCATCCTCGCGGGCACGGAACGGAGCCCAGAATTCGGCGGAGAAATTGGTGATGGCGAAGAGCGGCACTCCGCGCGCGTCCAGCTCGTCGACGATCGCGTGGACTCCGGGGACGGGATCGCTGATCGTCTCGCCGAAGCGCTCGCCCCAGGCGGCGATGTAGGCCGCATAATCGGGAAATTTCTCGCTGAGCTCGGCCGCCGCCTCGTCGAACGGACGGCCGCCGTCGAGCGTCTCGTGCCAGTCCCACAGGCCGACGTCCTCGATGAAGCGAAGCCGCGCCTCGTCCTCGGGCAGCTGACGGGCGAGGAAGGCGTGCGGGTCCCAGCCGTAGAGGACGTTGCCGACGTCGAAGACGATTGCGGTGGGCTTCATGCGTCACCCCAGCGAAAGCTGGGGTCCGTTCTGCCTCGGATCGGCGCTGACGCCGGAAGGATGCCAGCCTTCGCTGGCATGACGACTAGCCCTGGCGCGCCTTGAAGCGGCGATTGGTCTTGTTGATGACGTAGGTACGGCCCCGGCGGCGGATCACGCGGCAGTCGCGGTGGCGCGACTTGAGGGACTTCAGCGAGTTGCGGATCTTCATGGCCGTCAGGACCTGTATCTGTTTAGATTGTGCCGGGAAAACGAGGCGCCCACCTAGGCGGCAGGGGTTTGGAAGTCAAGCGCCCTGCTGCGGCGCAGCGTTGGGCGAATAGGCGTCGATGGCGTCGAAAATGGCGGAGACGCCGCGCCGCTCCGCCCCGCTCAGCTCGGGCCGCCAGATATCGAAGATGAGGACGACCCGAAGCGCGTCCGCCGGGTTCCTCGCCTCATGCTCAATGCTGTCGTCGAAGACCAGCAGCCGGCCCTCCTGCCAGTGCCGAGTCTCGCCGCCGACCCGCAGCCAGCCTCCCGGCGGCACGATCAGCGGCAGGTGGCAGATGAGCCGGGAGTTGAGCATTCCGTGGTGGGGCGGAATATGCGCTCCCGGTCGCAGAAGCGAAAAGAAGACGGAAGGAGTCCGCGACCCGACGGCGCTGAGCGGCACCCGCCGGACCGCCTCCGCGGTGCGCGGGCAGAGGGCGGCATTCTCCTCGACCAGCGAGCCGTTCTTCCAAAGGTAGAAGGCGGTCCAGCTCGGATCGCCCTGGAGCCCGTGGAAGTCAGCCTGCGGACGATCCTTCTCTCCCTCGACATAAGGCCGGAAGTCCGCGCCCCTGGCGAGCAGCGCCTCGACCTCGTCGCGTATCGGCGGGGTCGCGGCCTCGATGGCGTGGACCCAGTCGAATTCCTCCCGTTCGTAGAAGGGGCGCTGCGGCAGGCCGGGAAAGTGGAAGAGGCTGGGGCGCTGCGGATAGGCCACCGACGGGAGGTGGAGCGGCTTGCGGCCGAGCAGCATCGCCAGCGCCTCGTCCAGCCTCGGCCCGGCGCCGGCGCCGGCGACGGATCGCTCGAGATGGGCCTGATAGGCGGCGGCGGCCTCGCGCAGATAGGCCCGGGCGCCGTCAAGCTCGGCCTGGAGCGGCGGGGCAAGCGGACCGGCGGCGGCGGCGGCGGCGGCGGCGGCGCGCAGGGCGGCGGCGAAGAAGCTGGCGGCGGCGCGGGAATCGCCGGTCCCGGCGTAATCGCGTCCCCGCGCCAGCAGGTCCCGGATGTCGCGCTCCGCCTCCGCCACGTTCAGGCCCGCTCGGCCAGGCTCCTTTCCCAGGCGAGGGCGTGGGCGACGATCGTGTCCAGATCGTCCAGCCTGGGGCGCCAGGGCAGGGTCTCAAGGATCCGGCCATTGTCGGCGACCAGCGAGTCCGGATCGCCCGCGCGCCGCGGCTCGAGCCGGCGCTCGACCCGAAGGTTGGTGACCCGGTCGACGGCGTCGAGCACCTCGAGCACCGAGAAGCCGCGGCCGTAGCCGCAATTCATGATGTGGCTCGAGGCCGGATCCTCGACCAGCTTCTCCAGAGCGTGGACGTGGGCGGAGGCGAGGTCGCTGACGTGGATGTAGTCGCGCACTCCGGTGCCGTCCGCAGTCTCGTAATCGGTGCCGTAGACCGAGACTCCGGCACGCTTGCCGGTCGCCGCCTCGACTGCGACCTTGATCAGGTGGGTGGCGCCGGCGGTCGACTGGCCCGAGCGGCCGTCCGGGTCGGCGCCGGCGACGTTGAAATAGCGCAGCGCGCAAAAGTTGATCGGGTGGGCGGCGGCGACGTCGGCGAGCATCCGCTCGGTCATCAGCTTCGACCAGCCATAGGGATTGATCGGCTGGGTCCGCGACGTCTCGACCACCGGCACCTCCTCGGGGATGCCGTAGGTCGCGGCGGTCGAGGAAAAGATGAAGTGGCGCACCCCGCCCCTCACCGCGCTCTCGATCAGCGAGCGGCTCTTGACCGTGTTGTTCTCGTAATATTTGAGCGGGTTCTCGACTGATTCCGGAACCACCACCGAGCCGGCGAAATGGATAATCGCGCCGATATCGTGATCGGCGATCAGCCGGCCGACGAGCTCCTGGTCGGCGATGTCGCCCTCGGCGAAGGCCGCTTCCTCCGGCACCGCCCAGCGGAAACCGGTCGTCAGATTGTCGATGACCGCCACCTTCCACCCGGCGTCGAGCAGCGCCAGCACGGCGTGGCTGCCGATATAGCCGGCGCCGCCGGTGACCAGCACGTTGGGCTTGTTCATCTAACCTCTTTCCACAGGGAACCCGATTGCGGCAAAGAACGCTGGACAGGTCGTTGCAGCGCCCGCACGATCGCGCGCTAGACGAAGAGGTGCCGGAATGAAAACAGCTTTTCTGCGCAACGCCCCGCTCCTCCTCGCGGCGTCGCTCGCCGCCTGCGCGAGCGGCGGCGGGGGCCAGCGGCCCGCCGGCGGCGGTCTCGAGGTCGCCCGATTCCACCTCGGCGACCCGGTGGCGAGGGCGCAGATCGCGATCGAGCCGTTCGACAAGGCCGATTCCAACCGCCCCGAATTCCCCGCTTATGCTGCGGCGGTCGGACGCCAGCTCAGCCGGCTCGGCTGGACGGTGGTGCCGACCACCGCCGGGTCGGAGCAGATCGCCCTCATCGACCTCGAGCAGGGCAGCCGCGAGGCGATCGCGGCGCTGAGCGCGGCACGAGTGGGCCGGGGCGTGTCGTCGACCTTGCCGGCCGGGACCTCGGCCGACGTCACCGCCAGCCTGCTCGAAGTCGCGATCCGGCGCCGCTCGGACGGCACCGTCTTCTGGGAGGGCCGGGCCGTCGGCGAGGCCCGCACCGGCGCCCCGGAAGCCGCCCGGACGGCCGTCGTCGAACGGCTCGCCGAGGCGCTGTTTCGGGACTTCCCCGGGGAGTCGGGCCGCACTATCAGGCTCAAATGACCCTATCCGTTACCAGCCCCTTCGATGGCGGCAACATTCGCCCGGTCGCCATCGCGGGCAACCGCGTCGATCTCGAAATCGCCAGGGACCACCAGTCCGATTTCTACCAATGGTTCTATTTCCGGCTGACCGGCGCCGCCGGCCAGCCGGTCGAGCTCAGGATCCTCAACTGCGCCGGAGCGGCCTATCCGCTGGGCTGGGACAATTACCGGGCCTGCATGTCGCTCGACCGCGAGGAGTGGGAGCGGGTCGACACCTCCTATGAGGAGGGCGTCCTGACCATTCGGGTCACGCCGCCGTCGAACAGCGTCTGGTTCGCCTATTTCGCGCCCTACACGATGGAGCGCCATTACGACCTGGTCTCCTCGGTCGCCGCCCACCCGCTGGTCGAGCACCGCTCGCTCGGCCGGACTCTCGACGGCCAGGAGATGGATTATTTCAGGATCGGCGACGGGCCGGTCCAGGTCTGGCTCTACGCCCGCCAGCACCCCGGCGAGACGATGGCCGAATGGTGGATGGAAGGCGCGCTCGAGCGCCTCCTCGACGAGTCCGACCCGGTCGCCCGGCGGCTTCTCGCCAAAGCGACCTTCCACATCGTCCCCAACATGAACCCGGACGGCTCCCGCCGCGGCCATTTGCGGACCAACGCTGTCGGCACCAACCTCAACCGGGAGTGGCACGATCCGAGCCCGGAGCGCAGCCCCGAGGTGCTCTGCGTCAGGAACGAGATGGACCGGACCGGAGTCGACTTCGCCATGGACATCCACGGCGACGAGGCGATCCCCGCCAACTTCCTCGCCGGCTTCGAGGGGATCCCGAGCTGGAACGAGGCGCAGCAGAAGCGTTTCGAGCGATTCGCGGCCGAGCTGGTCCGCTTCTCCCCCGATTTCCAGACCAGACAGGGCTATGAGGTCGCCCGGCCCGGCGAAGCGAACATGTCCATGTCGACCTCGCAGCTCGCCGAGCGCTACGGCGCGGTGTCGATGACCCTCGAGATGCCGTTCAAGGACAATGAGGATCTGCCCGACCCCCACCGCGGCTGGTCGCCGGAGCGAAGCGCCCTCCTCGCCCGCGCCTGCCTCGACGCCCTGCACGCCATCCTCGACGAGCTTTCGCCGAAGAAGCGCTAGGGGCTTCGACAGGCTCAGCCCGAACGGAGACGCAAAGCCGCATGCCCACCCTGGTCCTCATCCGCCACGGCCAGTCCGAGTGGAACCTGGAGAATCGCTTCACCGGCTGGTGGGACGTCGACCTCACCGCCAAAGGCGTGGAGGAGGCGCGGGCGGCGGGCGAGCTGCTGGCGGCGAAGGGCTTCGACTTCGACCTGTGCTTCACCAGCCTGCAGACGCGGGCGATCAAGACTCTCAACCTTGCGCTAGAGCCGATGATGCGGCTGTGGCTGCCGGTCGAGAAGGACTGGCGCCTCAACGAGCGCCATTACGGCGGCCTCACCGGCCTCAACAAGGCGGAGACCGCTCAGAAGCATGGCGACGAGCAGGTCAGAATCTGGCGCCGCTCGTTCGACATCCCGCCGCCGCCGATGGACTCGGGCAGCCCCTACGATCTCGCCGGCGACCGCCGCTACGCCGGGATCGAGGTGCCGCGCGCGGAAAGCCTCAAGGACACGATCGCGCGGGTGCTGCCTTATTGGGAGGGGCGGATCGGCCCGGCCCTGAAGGCGGGGCAGCGCGTCCTGATCTCCGCGCACGGCAATTCGCTACGGGCCCTGGTCAAGCATCTCTCGGGCATCCCCGACGACGAGATCACCGGCCTCGAAATCCCGACCGGACAGCCGATCGTCTACGAGCTGGACGACCGGCTGGAGGCGCTCGACCGCTATTATCTGAGCGAGCGGTGAGCGGACCCGCGGACGTCGCCGACCCGCCGCTCGCCGGGCTGCGGGCGCGGTCGGAGGCGGGGGATCTCCAGGCGCGGCTCGACCTCGGCATCAGGCTGCTCAGCGGCGAAGGCTCGGCGGAGGAAGGCGCAAGCCTGATCGCCGCGGCCTTCGACGGAGGGCTCGCCGAGGCCGGAACGACGCTGGCGACGATGGAAGCGATGGGCGCGGGCCGGCCCCAGGACTGGCCGAAGGCCTTCGACTGGCTCCAGCGCGCCGCCGCCGCGGGTTCCGCGAATGCGAGGGCGCAGCTCGGGATGCTCGGGGCCGATTCGGCCGATTCGCCCTTCGACATCGCCGCGCTGACCGCGCCGCCGCCCAAGCGGCCGGTTTCGGAGCGGCCTCGTATCCGGGTCGTCGAGGGCTTCGCCTCGCCGCAGGAATGCGACTGGCTGATCGCCCTCGCCAGGGACAGGTTGAACCCGGCCTGGGTGTGGGATCCGGCGACCGGCGAAGGCCGGCCCGACCCGAACCGGACCAACCGGGCGCTCGACCTGCGCCTCGGCCAGATGGACGTCGTCGTCCAAGTGGTTCGGGCGAGGATCGCGGCGGCGAGCAACCTGCCCCTCCCGGTCTTCGAGCCGGCTCAGATCATGCGCTATCAGGTCGGCGAGGAATTCCGGCCGCACCACGATTTCCTCGATCCCGCCCATGGCGGCCACGGCCCGCAGCTCGCCCGCTTCGGGCAGCGCATCGCCACCTTCCTCATCTACCTCAACGACGATTTCGAGGGCGGCGAGACGGTCTTCCCGAAGACCGGCTTCCGCTACCGCGGGCGGCGCGGCGACGCGCTGCTGTTCGCCAATGTCGACGCCGCCACCCGGGCGCCCGATCCGCTCACCCTCCACGCCGGCCTCGCTCCGACCCGCGGCGAGAAATGGATCTTCTCGCAGTGGATCCGGGACCGGTCGCCGGGACCGGCGCCGGCCTAGAGTCCGTCCTGATCAGGCTGAATCGCTCCCCGGCGACAGCGGCTTCAATGTCTTCAGGACGGACCCTAGCCGTCGTCCCGGCGTAAGCCGGAGGCGGGAACTGGGGCAACGGGATGGCAGCGCGGACGTGGCGCTCTTCGCCATGGTACGGTGTTCGTGGGTCACGGCTTTCGCCGGGATGACGACGGCGTCAGGCTTCCGCCCGCGCCAGTTCGAGGTTGCGCTCGGCGCGGGCCAGCACCTCCTCGATCCGGTCGCCCGGCAGGATCCCGGTCGTCGCGACCACCGCCTGCAGCGGCACGCTGGCGTGGCCGAGATCGAGCGGATGCTCGGCGATGCAGCGGCCGAGGCGTTCGGCGGTGTCGATCGCGCTGTTGTGATCGAGATGGTCCAGGATCAGCCCGAACTGATCATTGTCCGTTCGGGCGAGGATGTCGGTCGAGCGAATCAGGCCGCAGAGCAGCCGGGCGACGTGGACGAGGGCGGCGTCGGCAGCGAAATGGCCGTGGCGCTGGTGGATCTCGGCGAGACCGGTCAGCTCGATCCCGACGATCGCGGCCGAGGTGCCGTGGCGCTCGGCGAGCCCGACGACCCGCTCGAGCTCGGTGCGGAAGCGGCGGGCGCCTGGAAGCGGGGTGACGGAATCGTTCTCGACATTGCGCTCGAGGTCGCTGATCCGCTGCTGGGCCTCGGCGAGCGCGGCTCGGAGCAGCGCGTTCTCGTCCGAGGTTTCGACCGGGAGGCCGGTGAAGTCTGAGGCGTGCTTGGACATGAGCCGCCTTCTAGCGCAGTCCGGTTAAGCAAAAACGAACCTCTGGCCTCCCTGCCCTCCGCCGGATAGAGGTCGCTCGTCATGGCCGAGGTCGGGATCATCATGGGCAGCCGCTCCGACTGGGAGACGATGCGCCATGCCGCCGAGATGCTCGACGCGCTCGAAGTGGCGCATGAGTCGAAGGTCGTCTCGGCCCACCGTACCCCGGAGCGACTCTACGAATATGCAAAGGGCGCCGCCGCGCGCGGCCTCAAGGTGATCATCGCTGGTGCCGGCGGAGCGGCCCATCTGCCGGGCATGACGGCGTCGATGACCCGGCTGCCGGTGCTCGGAGTGCCGGTCCAGAGCAAGGCCCTGGACGGCCTCGACAGCCTCCTCTCCATCGTCCAGATGCCCGCCGGAGTGCCGGTGGCGACGCTCGCCATCGGCAAGGCGGGCGCGGCCAATGCCGGGCTTCTCGCCGCCTCGATCCTCGCCCTTTCCGACGAGGCGCTGGCGGGACGGCTCGATGCCTGGCGGCAGCGGCAGACGGACGGCGTCGCCGAAGCGCCTGAATGAGGCCAGTCAGGTGAGTTTGGCGCCCGGCTCGACCATCGGCATCGTCGGCGGCGGGCAGCTCGGCCGGATGCTGGCGATGGCCGCCGCCCGGCTCGGCTACAGATGCCATGTCTACGCGCCCGACGAGGCGCCGCCGGCGGCCGAGGTCGCCGCCGCCTTCACCCGCGGCGCCTGGGAGGACGAGGCGGCGCTGGCCGATTTCGGCCGGAGCGTGGACGTCGCCACCTACGAGTTCGAGAATATCGCCGCCGCCCCGCTCGCCGCGCTCGCCGCCCAGGCGCCGCTCTACCCGCCCGCCGAGGCGCTGGCGGTCGCTCAGGACCGGCTCAGCGAGAAGAGCTTCATCGCCCACCTCGGCGGCGCGCCCGCGCCCTTCCGGTCCGTCGACGATCGCGCCGGTCTGGACGATGCGCTGGCCGCGCTCGGGGTGCCGGCGGTGCTGAAGACCCGGCGCTTCGGCTATGACGGCAAGGGCCAGGCCCGGATCATGAGGCCGTCGGACGCGGAGGAAGCGTGGGAGGCGGTTCGAGGGGCGCCGTCGATCCTCGAGGCGTTTATCCCGTTCGAAGCGGAATTCTCGATCCTGCTGTGCCGCGGCCGGGACGGCGGGATCGTCGCCTGGCCGGCCCCGCGCAACGAGCATGAGGGCGGAGTCCTGCGCCGCTCGCGGGCGCCGGCGCAGGGGCTGGAGGCGCAGGTCGCCGAGGCCGGGGCGCTTGCCCGCCATGCGGCGGAGGCGCTCGATTATGTCGGAGTCCTCGCGGTCGAATTCTTCGCCACGCCGGAAGGGCCGTTGTTCAACGAGATGGCGCCGCGGGTCCACAACAGCGGCCACTGGACGGTCGAGGGGGCCGTCACCTCGCAGTTCGAGAATCACGTGCGCGCGATCTGCGGGCTGCCGCTGGGGGCGACGGACCTGACGGGCGCGCGGGTGGAGATGGAAAATCTGATCGGCGACGAGGGCGAAGGATGGGCCGCGATCCTCGCCGACCCGGCGGCCCACCTCCACCTCTATGGCAAGGGCGAGGCCCGGCCGGGACGCAAGATGGGCCACGTCACCCGGGTGATCCGCTAGCCGTCATTGCGAGGAGCGAAGCGACGAAGCAATCCAGCGGGCGCATACGCCGCTCTGGATTGCTTCGCTTCGCTCGCAATGACGTCCTATCGCGGAGTCACTTCCTCGATCGGCAGGCCGAGGCCGGTGAGCTGCGGCCTCACCTTGGCGGCGTCGCCGACCACCACCCAGACGATCTTCTTCGGGTCGATGACCTTGCGCGCCGCCTGGTCGATCGTGCTGGCCGTCATGCCGCGATAGCGATCGGCGATCGCCTCCCAATAATTGTCCGGGCGCCGGAACAGCGCGTTGGAGCGGAGCGCCCCGAGCACCGCCTGCGAGGTCTCGAACTGGCCGGCGAGCTGGCGGGTGTTGCCGTTGATCACTCGGGTGAGCTCGACGCCGGTCAGCCCCTTGCTGGTGACGAAGCCCGACACATGATCCATCAGCGCCCGGATCGCCGGGCCGGTCTTGTCGGCCTGGACCGGGGCGTTGATCATGTAGGGGACCATTTGCTCGCGCATGCCCAGAAGGCTGCGCGAGCCGTAGGACCAGCCCTTGGTCTCGCGCAGGTCCATGTTGATCCGCGACAGGAAGTTGCCGCCGAGCACCTCGTTGGCGGCGTTGAGGGTCAGAACGTCCTCGGTGCCGCGCACCGGCAGGACGACTCCGGCGAGGATCAGCGACTGGGGCGATTGCGGGCGGTTGACGAGGACGATGCGCGGCGTCGGATTGGGCACCGCCGCGGCGAAGTTCTTGGTCCCCTTCGGCACCGCCGGAGGAGTCCAGCTTCCGAACCGCGCCTCGAGCATCGGCACCAGCTCGGCGAGGGGCACGTCGCCGACCGCGAAGATGGTGGCGTTGTCGGGCCGGATCCAGGTCTGGTGGAAGCGGATCAGGTCGTCGCGGGTGAGGCGCGCGACCACCTCCTTGGTGCCGGTGCCGCTCGACGGCCGGCCGTAGGGATGATTCGCCCCGAACAGCACGGGCGGAAGGGTGCGGGCGCCGAGCCCGCTCGGCTCGGTCAGCTCCTGGTCGATGGCGGAGAGCTGCTGCGCCCGGAGCCGGTCGACCTCGCCCGGATCGAAGGCCGGGTTGCGGATGATGTCGGCGAGCAGGTCGAGCGACGGCCCGACGTTCGGGGTCAGCGCCGCCAGGCTCACCGCGGTGCGATCGAGCGACGTGTCGGGGCCGATCACGGCGCCGAGCCGCTCCTGCTCCTCGGCTATCTGGATCGAGTTGCGGCTGGTCGTGCCCTCGTCGAGCAGGCTCAGCATCAGCGACTGGGTGCCGAGCGCGTTCGCCGGATCGGCGGCCACCCCGGCGTCGAACTCGACCGCGACCCGGACGACCGGAACCGCCGTTCGGCGGGCGTAGACGATCGGGATCCCGTTCGACAGGCGGGCTCGCTCGACATCGGGGAAGTCGAGGTTCGAGATCTCGCCGACCTCGGGCATCGGGATCTTCTGGTAGGAGAGCGGAGCCCTCCCGGGCGCGTTGTCGGCCGGAGCGACGAAGGGCAGCGGAGCCATCGGCTGCTCGCCGGGCTGGGGCTGGCGGTAGTAACGCGGGCGCTGGCTGGCGGCGCCGCCGGTGCGCGAGGCTTTCGCTTCCTCATAGGCCTTGCGCTCGCCCGGCTCGACGCGGAGCGCGTAGACCGGCCGGGTCAGCCACGTCTGCATCGCCGCCCTGACGCTCGCCGGGGTCACCCGGCCGTAGGCGAGGAGCTGCTTCTTGTAATATTCGGGATCGTTCGCATAGAGCGCGCCCTCGGCAAGCGCGACGGCCTTGCCGCCGAAGCCGCCGACCTGCTCGAGCCCGCGGATGCGGCCGGCGACGTCGGTCATGACGACCCGCTGGACCTCGTCGGCGGTCGGGCCGTTGGCGATCAGCTCGGCGACGATCTGGTCGAGCCGGGCCGAGACGGCCTCGGGATCGACCCCCTCCTTGACGTCGACCTGGATCTCAAACTGGCTGACCCGGTGGAAGGGCAGGATGTAGGCGCGCACGCCGACCGCGGTCTGGTCCTTGCGAACCAGCTCGTTATCGAGCCTCGAGCTGGCGAGGCCGCCGAGCACGCCCGCGGCGACGTCGAGCTGGACGGCGGCGTCGTCGAGCATGCCGGGCACGATCCAATTGCGGTAGAGCCGGACGTTGGCGACGCGGTCCTGCATCACCTCGACCTTGGGGGCCGCAAGGGTCGGCACGTCGGCGCTGGCCGGATTGTTGACCGGGCCGCGCGGGATTCCGCCGAAATGCTTGTCGACCAGCGGCCGGGCCTCGTCCGCCGAGACGTCTCCGGCGATGACGAGGACGGCGTTGTTCGGGCCGTATTTGGAGCGGAACCAGTTCTTGACGTCCTCGAGCGTCGCCGCGTCGAGGTCGGCCATCGAGCCGATCGTCGAATGGCGGTAGGGATGGCCCTCCGGGAACAGCGCCTCGAGCTGGGCATATTCGACGAGGCCGTAGGGCTCGTTGTCGCCCTGCCTCTTCTCGTTCTGGACGACTCCGATCTGGTTGGTCAGCTTCTCCTGGGTGACCGCTCCGAGCAGCCGGCCCATCCGATCCGCCTCGAGGAAGAGGCCGCGCTCGAGCGCCGGCCGAGGCACGGTCTGGAAATAATTGGTGCGATCAAACCAGGTGGTGCCGTTGAAGTCGGTGGCGCCGATCTCGCGCAGCGGCTCGAAGTAATCGCCGGGGGCATTCTCCGAGCCGTTGAACATGAGATGCTCGAACAGGTGGGCGAAGCCGGTCCTGCCCTTCGGCTCGTCCTTGGAGCCGACATTGTACCAGATGGAGATGGCGACGACCGGCGCCTTGCGGTCCTCATGGACGACGACCCGGAGGCCGTTGTCGAGCGTGAACTGCTCATAGGGTATATCGATCTGGCGGACGAGCTGGGCGACCGGGGCCGGCCCGGCGGCGGCCGCGGCGGGCGCCGCTTCGACGGCGGCCGGAGCGTCCGAGACGCTCGCCACCTCGTCGGTGGCGGTCGACGCGCAACCGGCGACGGCGAAAGCGGAAAAGAGCGCAAAGGGGAGCAACAGGCGGCGCATTCGGCAGTCCTTCCCGAGTCTTCGTTGCGCGGCACCATAGCGGCCCGCATTAGCCGTGCAATACGCATGCACCGCTTGGGCGCTTTTGACCCCTGGCCGAACTGCTGTAGGGAGCGGCCAGCCCAACCCGTCCAGGAATCCTCATGCGCTTCAACAGCTTCGGTCTCGCCCTCCTCGCCCTCGCCCTCGCCTCGCCCGCTCCGGCCCAGACCGCTGCCGCGGCGGAGACCTTCACCCCCGAGGCATTTCGCAGCCATGTCACCTTCCTCGCCGACGACCGGCTCGAGGGGCGGGATTCCGGCTCGCGCGGCTACGACCTCGCGGCGCTCTACGTGGCAAGCCGCTTCGAGGCGCTTGGACTGAAGCCGGCGGGCCAGGACGGCTGGTACCAGCAGGTCCCGTTCCTCGAGTATCGCCTTGCCGGGGAGCCCGCCTCGCTGACCATCGGCGACCGCCGCCGTTTCGTCCACGGCCAGGAGGTCGTCCTGTCTCCGACTCCGGAGGAAGCGCCGGTCTCGGTGGAAGCGCCGGTCGTCTTCGCCGGCTACGGCCTCCGGGCGCCGGAGCTCGGCATCGACGACTATAAGGGCCTCGACGTGCGCGGGAAGGTCGTCGCCGTCCTCAACGGCTTCCCGAGGGACATGAAGAGCGACATCGGCGCCCACCTCAATTCAGAGAAGCGCCGGATCGCCTCGGAGCACGGCGCGGTCGGCCTGCTCCTGATTCGGACCCGGGAGGAGACGAAGCGGCGGCCCTGGTCGCGCATGCAGGAGAATGCCAACGAACCGGCGATGGGCTGGATCGACGAGGACGGCCGGCCCTACGGTCCGGCGCCCGGGCTGCGGTTCCGGGGAACGCTCGACACGGAAGCCGCCGAAGCCCTGTTCGCCGGTGCGAGGACGCCCCTCGCCCAGGTCCTCGACCAGGCGGAGCGGAGCGGAGGCCGGCCGAAGGGCTTTGCCCTCAAGGCGCGGGTCGCCGTCAGCCAGCAGAGCCAGCTGCGACGCTTCACCAGCCCCAACGTGCTCGCCGTCCTGCCGGGATCGGATCCGGCGCTGGCCGGCGAATATGTGCTTCTGATGGGGCATCTCGACCATGAAGGCATGAAGGAGGGTGCCAAGGAGACTGGGGGCGACCGGATCTACAACGGCGCGATGGACAATGCCGTCGGAATCGCGACGATGCTCGAGGTCGCCCGGGCGATGGCCGCCTCGCCGGACAGGCTGAAGCGCTCGATCCTGTTCGCCGCCGTCACCGCCGAGGAGGACGGGCTGCTCGGCGCGCAATATCTCGCCCGCCACCCGGTGCCGGGCGGCAAGGTCGCGGCGGTCGTCAACCTCGACATGCCGGTGCTGCTCTACGATTTCACCGACGTCATCGCCTTCGGAGCCGAGCATTCGACGATGGGAAAGGCGGTCGAGCGCGCCGGCCGGGGAATGGGCGTCGCGCTCTCCGAGGACCCGCTGCCGCAGGAGGGGCTGTTCACCCGCTCCGACCATTACCGGTTCGTCCAGGAAGGGGTGCCGTCGGTCTTCCTGATGACCGGCTTCGCCAACGGCGGCCGGGAGAAGTTCACCGACTTCCTCGCCACCCACTATCACAAGGTCAGCGACCAGCTCAGCCTGCCGATCGACTGGCAGGCGGGCGCCAAGTTCGCCCGGATCAACTACGAGATCGCCCGCGAAATCGCCGACGCTCCGGAGGCGCCGCGCTGGTACGCCGACAGCTTCTTCGGGAAGACGCTCGCCCGCGACCGGGAGAAGGCGCCGCGATAAGCAATTTCGGTTCTTGCGGCCGGTACGGCCTCCGCTAGACCACGCCTTCGAAAACAAGGGTGGGAGGACAGGGCATGCGGAGGCTGGCGGCGATTGCGGGCGCGGCGGCGCTGGCGGGGAGCGCGCTGGCGCAGAATGCGGCTCCGTCGCCGGAATTCAGCGCGGAGCGGGTGAAAGCGCATGTGACCTTCCTCGCCGACGACCTGCTCGAGGGCCGCGACGCGGGCACCCGCGGCTACGTCATCGCCGCCCGCTACGTCGCCACCCAGTTCGAGGCGCTCGGTCTCGAGCCGGCGGGGCCGAAGGGCAGCTGGTACCAGAACGTCCCTTTCCGCCAGAACCGCTTCGGCGAGGCGAACGCCCGCCTCGCCATCGCCGGCACCGTGTTCGAGAACGGCAAGGACATCATCATCGCCCCGGGCGGACCGGAGCCGCGCCAGGCGATCGACGCCGACGTCGTCTTCGTCGGCTACGGCCTCCAGGCGCCCGAGCTCGGCATCGACGAGTACAAGGGCCTCGACGTGCGCGGCAAGGTCGTCGCCATCCTGAGCGGCTTCCCCAAGGGTATGGCCAGCGACGTCGGCGCCCACCTCGCTTCGCAGAAGGCCAAGGTCGCCCAGGCGAACGGCGCCGTCGGGACGCTCGCGATCCTGACTCCGACGGCTCTGAACGTCTTTTCCTGGGAGCGGCGGGCGGCCTATGCCGCCGTTCCGACGCTCAACTGGCTGATGGCCGACGGCCGTCCCTATTCGGATTCGCCAGACCTCAAGTTCGGCGCCGCGCTCAACGCGCCGGCCTCCGAGGCGCTGTTCCGCGGCGCCCGCCGCCCGCTCGCCGCCGTCATCGCCGAGGCGGAGCGGGAGGGCGGCAGGCCCAAAGGCTTCGCCCTGGCCCAGAAGCTGCGCTTCGAGCGGGAGAGCCTCGGCACCCGCTTCGACAGCCCCAACGTCGTCGCCGTCCTCCCCGGCTCCGATCCGGCGCTGAAGGATGAATATGTGCTGGTCATGGGCCATCTCGACCATGACGGCGTCGATCCGGACCTGCCGGGCGAGGACAAGATCTACAACGGCGCGCTGGACAATGCGGCGGGCATAGCGACCATGCTCGAAGCCGCCCGGGCCCTCGCCGCCTCGCCCGACCGTCCGCGCCGCTCGATCCTCTTCGCCGCGGTCACCGCCGAGGAGGACGGCCTGCTCGGCGCCCAGTATCTCGCCCGCAACCCGCTGCCGGGCCGCAAGCTGGTCGGAGTCGTCAACCTCGACATGCCGATCCTCACCTACGATTTCGAGGATGTGATCGCCTTCGGCGCGGAGCATTCGACGCTCGGCCCGATCGTCGAGCGCGCCGCCGGCCGGGACCGGGTCACCCTCACCCCGGATCCCTATCCGGCGCAGGGCCTCTTCACCCGCTCGGACCATTATGAGTTCGTCAAGGTCGGCGTCCCGTCGGTCGCGCTCGCCACCGGCGTCAAGGGCCCGGGCAAGGCGGCGACCGAAGCCTTCCTCGCCAGCCACTATCACCGCGTCAGCGACCAGATCGACCTTCCGATCCGCTGGGACTCAGCGGCCAAGTTCGCCCGGATCAACTATCTGATCGCCCGCGAGATCGCCGACGCGCCCGAAGCGCCGCGCTGGTATGCCGACAGCTTCTTCGGCAAGATCTTCGCGCCGGGGCAGAAGAAAGCGGCGCGGTGACCTTCCAGGGGGCGGCAAACCGCAGTTTGCCGCCCTCCCCATTCTGAGGCATTGCGGTTTTCCGAGACCTGATCGGAGCGCCGCGAACTCATGTCCAACTTCGCCGAACAATCCGAGATGATCACGCGCGAGGAGGCTCCGGCGGCTTTAGTGCGCGACACGCTGGAGCGCCGAGTGTTCCGCGCCACGGCGGTGGTGATCGCCACCCTCGCCGCGGCCTACGTCCTGTGGGTGCTGGTCGATTTGCTGCTGCTGCTCTTCGCCTGCTCGCTGGTTTCGCTGATCCTGCTGACCGTCACCAACAAGCTGCGCCAGACGACTCGCCTGCCCTTCGCGGTGGCGCTGGGGATCAGCGTGCTGGGGCTGCTGGCGCTGATCGGCGGCGCCTTCGCCTTTTTCGGAGCGACTCTGCAGGCGGAGTTTTCGGAGCTCGCCACCCGCCTCCCCGCCGCCTGGGCAGACGTCCAGGCGCGGCTCGCCCAGTCCCGGATAGGTGCCGCGATCCTCGAACGCGCCCAGGGCGTAGCGCCGAGCGGCCAGGCGATCGTCAACGGCGTGACCACGGCGCTGGCGGCGGTCGGAGGGGCCATTTCCGGCCTTGCCATCGTCCTAGTGGGAGGCCTCTACCTTGCCGCCCAGCCGACGCTCTACGCCGGAGGCCTGCTTCGGCTCATCCCGACCCGGGCGCGCGGCCCCGCGGCCGAGACGCTCGACGCGATCACTGTCTCGCTCGGCAACTGGCTGAAGGGCCAGGCGCTCGGCATGGTCTTCGTCGGAATCGCCACCGGCCTCGGCCTGTGGCTGGTCGGAGTGCCCGCGGCCTGGGCGATCGGTCTGGTCGCCGGCCTGGCCGAATTCGTTCCTTATCTCGGAATCCTCGTGGCCGGTATCCCGGCCATCGTGCTCGGCTTCGGCCAGGGCACCGACACCGGCCTCTGGACGATCGGCGTGCTGATCGCGGTGCAGCAAATCCAGGGCAATCTCGTCATGCCGCTACTCCAGAACAGGATGGTCGACCTGCCGCCGGCGGTGACGATCTTCGGCATTATCGCCGCCGGCATATTGTTCGGCGTTGCCGGGGTGCTGCTCGCAACGCCGCTGACCATCGTCGTGCTGGTGCTGATCCGGCGCCTCTATCTCGAAGAGGACAAGCACGAGGTGCTGGAGAGCGGCGATGCGCCGGACCCGCCGCCGCCGCCGATCAGCACGGAGGGCGAGGCTCTTGTGTTGCCCTAATGCAACACTACATCCGTTCCCGAAAGGAGAGCCTCAGGAATGAACCTTGAGAAATTCACCGAGCGGGCGCGCGGGTTCCTGCAGTCGGCGCAGACCGTCGCGCTCCGAATGAACCATCAGCGGATCTCGCCCGTCCACGTGCTGAAGGCCTTGCTCGAGGACGAGCAGGGCATGGCTTCGGGGCTGATCGCCCGCGCCGGCGGAAGCTCCGAGGCGGCGCGGCGGGAGACGGATGAGCAGCTGGCGAAGATTCCGGTCGTCTCGGGGAGCGGCGCCAACACGACTCCGGGCCTGGACGCCGAGACGCTTCGAGTGCTCGACCAGGCCGAACAGGTCGCCCAGAAAGCAGGCGACAGCTATGTCACCGTCGAGCGGATGCTGCTGGCGCTGGTGCTCGCCACGACCACCGGCGCCGGCAAGGCGCTCGCCGACGCCGGCGTCAAGGCCGAGGCGCTCAACGCGGCGATCAACGAGCTTCGCGGCGGCCGAACCGCCGACACCCAGTCGGCCGAGGACCGCTACGACGCGCTCAAGAAGTTCGCGCGCGACCTCACCCAGGCGGCTCGGGACGGCAAGCTCGACCCGGTCATCGGCCGCGACGAGGAGATAAGGCGAACCGTTCAGATCCTCGCCCGCCGGACCAAGAACAACCCGGTGCTGATCGGCGAGCCGGGAGTCGGCAAGACCGCGATCGCCGAGGGGCTGGCGCTCCGAATCGCCAACGGCGATGTTCCCGACAGCCTCAAGGACCGCAAGCTGATGGCGCTCGACATGGGCTCGCTCATCGCCGGCGCCAAATATCGCGGCGAGTTCGAGGAGCGCCTCAAGGGCGTTCTCGACGAGGTCCGCCAGGGCGAAGGCGACATCATCCTGTTCATCGACGAGATGCACACGCTGATCGGCGCCGGCAAATCGGAGGGCGCGATGGACGCCTCGAACCTGCTCAAGCCGGCTCTGGCGCGCGGCGAGCTGCACTGCATCGGAGCGACCACGCTCGACGAATATTCGAAGCATGTCGAGAAGGACCCGGCGCTCCAGCGGCGCTTCCAGCCCGTCGTCATCGGCGAGCCGACGGTCGAGGACACGATCTCGATCCTTCGCGGCCTGAAGGAGAAATACGAGCTTCACCACGGAGTCCGGATCACCGACGGAGCGCTCGTCTCGGCGGCGACCCTGTCGAACCGCTACATCACCGACCGCTTCCTGCCCGACAAGGCGATCGACCTGATGGACGAGGCCGCCTCGCGGCTTCGAATGGAGGTGGAATCGAAGCCGGAGGAGATCGAGAATCTCGACCGGCGGATCATCCAGCTCAAGATCGAGCGCGAGGCCCTCAAGAAGGAGAAGGACCGCGCCTCGCAGGACCGGCTCAGGGCGCTCGAGGAGGAGCTCGCCAATCTCGAGCAGCAGTCGGCCGAGCTGACCCAGCGCTGGCAGGCCGAGAAGGAGAAGCTGGCCGGCGAGGCGAAGATCAAGGAGGAGCTGGACAGGGTCCGGCTCGAGCTCGAGCAGGCGCAGCGCGCCGGCGATCTCGCCAAGGCGGGCGAGCTCCAATACGGCCGCATTCCGCAGCTGGAGAAGCAGCTCGCCGAGGTCGAGGCGGCCAGCCAGACCGCCATGCTCCGCGAGGAGGTGACCAGCGAGGACATCGCCTCGGTGGTCGCGCGCTGGACCGGGATCCCGATGGAGCGGATGCTCGAGGGCGAGCGCCAGAAGCTGCTCAACATGGAGCAGGTGCTCGGCGAGCGGGTGATCGGCCAGCAGGATGCGGTCCGCGCCGTCGCCAAGGCGATCCGCCGCTCGCGCGCCGGCCTGCAGGACCCGAACCGGCCGATGGGCAGCTTCCTGTTCCTCGGGCCCACCGGAGTCGGCAAGACCGAGCTGACCAAGTCGCTCGCTTTATTCCTGTTCGACGATCCGCAGGCGATGGTCCGGATCGACATGTCCGAGTTCATGGAGAAGCATTCGGTCGCCCGCCTGATCGGAGCACCTCCCGGCTATGTCGGCTATGAGGAAGGCGGAGTGCTGACCGAGGCGGTCCGCCGGCGGCCCTACCAGGTGGTCCTGTTCGACGAGGTCGAGAAGGCGCATTCCGACGTCTTCAACGTCCTCCTCCAGGTGCTCGACGACGGTCGGCTGACCGACGGCCAGGGCCGGACGGTCGATTTCACCAACACGATCATCATCCTCACCTCGAACCTCGGCAGCCAGTATCTGACCGGCCTTACGGAGGGCCAGAGCGTGGCCGACGTCGAGCCGCAGGTGATGGAGATGGTCCGCGGCCACTTCCGGCCCGAATTCCTCAACCGGCTCGACGAGATCATCCTCTTCCACCGGCTCGGCCAGGAGCATATGGGCCCGATCGTCGACATCCAGATCGAGCGAGTCCTGCAGCTGCTCGCGGACCGCAAGATCCGCCTCGAGCTGACCGACGGCGCCAGGGCCTGGCTGGGGCGGGTCGGCTACGATCCCGTCTACGGCGCCCGGCCGCTCAAGCGGGCGGTGCAGCGCTACCTGCAGGACCCGCTCGCCGACGGCCTGCTCCGTGGCGAAATACCCGACGGCAGCATTGTCAGGGTCGACGAGGGCGACGGCGCCCTGGCTCTCCAGGTCGAGCGGCGCGAGGCGGCGTAAGCTTGGTAATCCTCCCTGCGCGCGAAGCGCGTGGGGAGGGGGACCACCCGCAGGGTGGTGGAGGGGTAGCTTGCGCAGGCTCCTGCCGGATACCCCTCCACCATGCTGCGCATGGTCCCCCTCCCCATCGGCTCGCCGATGGGGAGGATCAGGCCGGCCTCGCCACGTCGAAAGCGACGGTGAGGCGTTCGCCGGCCTCGAACGGCACGGTGCCGTGCCACAGGGTCGAGGGGAAGAGGACGAGCCGCCCGGGCTTCGGCTCGACCAACCGGATCGGCGGAAGGTCGATGCCGAGCTCGGCCTGCGGCACTCCGAGCGTCAGCCAGCCGGCGGGCTCCGGCGATTCCGGCGGCAGCGCCACGTAGAAGGCCGAGCTGAACCAGCCGGCCGGATGGATATGGTTGGCGTGATGGCCGCCCCCGGTCAGCCGAACCGACCAGGAGCCGGCGAACCGCACCCGGCGCCCGCGCGGAACGCTCAGCAGCGGATGATCGGGGCGAGGCGGCGGCAGCTGGGCGACATGGGCCTCCACCGCCGTCACGATCGCGGCTCGAAGCGCACGTATCTCCGGCTCGATCCGAGCGAAGAGCGAGCCCTGGGTCTGGGTGCCGCCGCGCAGCGACTGTTCGAGCGGCTGGTGGGTGGTTCGGTGCAGGGCCCTCAGCCGCTCCGCCAGCGAGTCGAGCCCGGGCAGGTCGAGATCGTAGATCCCGACGAAGCGGGGATCGCCTTCGAGCCACTCCCAGCGCGCGTCACCGAGCAGGCGCCAGGCGATCGAGAGGTACGGCCAGAACAGCATCGCATCGGCGGTGCCGGTCATCCGCTCGGCGAGGGCGGCGGCTTGTTGCGGGCGGCCGGTGCGCAGGAAGTGACGCACCCGGCGCACCTGGAACGGACCGTCCTCGAGGTCGGCGAGCCGCTCGAACAGGGGTTCGGCGGCGTCGAACTGGCCGAGCTCGGTCCTCGCCACCGCTTCGTTGACGTCGAAGAGGGGATGATCGCCCGCCGCCGACCGCCCGCGCAGCACGACCTCCAGCGCCTCGTCGTAGCGATTGGCCTGAGTGAGCGCGATGATCAGGGAGCGCCACAGGCCGATGTTGCGCGGGTCGAGCGCGAGGGCGCGCTCGAAATCGGCCGTGAACCCTTCCCTGTCCCCGCACATCCAGCGTAGCTGCATCACCGTCTCGAGGCCCGGCAGCCACGTCGGGTTCGGGCCGAGGAGCATCTCCAGCGCCTCGATCGCCGCCTTCGGCCCGACCTGGGCTTCCACGGCGGCGACCAGGCCCTCGAGTATTTCGGTGTCCGTCGGGGCGAGGCGGCGGGCGGCCTGGAAGAATTGAATCGCCGGCAGGCCGGCCTCCAGATGGGCCCGGGCAAGGCCGTGGGCGACGAGCGCGTCCCTCGGAGCGAGGCGCGCCGCCTGGCTCAAGGCGGCGATGGCCGGCTCGATCTCGTCCAGCTGGCGATGGAGCAGGCCCGCCATCTGCCACAGCCGGGAGTCGCCGGGGTGGAGCCGGCGCGCCCGCTCGAGCAGTTCCAGCCCCTCCGGCTCGAGGCCGTGGTTCAGGGCGTCGACCGCTGCGTTGAAGGCGGCCGTCGAATCGGCCGGGTTGACGGCGCGGATCGCCGCCGCGGAGGTCACAGCTCCGCCGCCGGGGCGCCGCTGCGCGGGATGATCGCGGCGACGGCGCTCCGTTCGGTCTCGCTCAGCGCCCAGGCCCAGAGGTCGAAGATGAAGACCACGCGCAGCTCGGCGCTGTCGTTCCACGCCTCGTGCTCAATCGTGTCGTCGAACACGAAGGCGCTGCCCGCCTGCCATTGCCGGGTCTGGGCGCCGACCCGGAAGCCGCAGCCCGGCGGCACGATCAGCGGCAGGTGGCAGACCAGCCTCGTATTGGCGACTCCGGTATGGGCGGGGATCCGGGTCCGCGGCGCGAGCAGCGAGAACATCGCGTTGGGCGAGGCGCCCGGCACGTCGGGCTGCGGCAGGCGCTCGAGCAGGGCAATAGTGCGGGGGCAGTGGCGGGCGTTGCGGTCGATCCGGCTGCCGTTCTGGAGCAGGTGGACGGCGGTCCAGTCGCGCGAGCGGTTGAGGCTCTCCCACTGCCGGAGCGGCACGTCGTCCGGATATTGGATATAGGGGACGAGCTCGGCCGCCTCGGAGGCGATCAGGGCGTCGAACTCCTCGCGGATCTCATCGGTCGCGGCCTCGAGCTCCGCCAGCCAGGGGAAATGGGCCCGGTCGTGAAACTCGACCGGCGGCAATCCGGGAAAGGCGAAGTGGCTCGGCTCCTGGCCGAACGGCCGGGTGATCCGGGCGATGTTGGAGCAGAATCGCTCGATCCTCGCCTGCTCCTCGCCGGAGCCGCCTTGGCCGGCGGGAATCCCTTCGCGGAGGCGCGCCAGCGTCCCCTCCTGGAAGGCGCGATAGCGCTGCTCGGCGTGGCCGAGCATCTGCTCGAGCCCGGGCGGCGGCGGTCCCTCCGGGTGCTGCGCCAAGGCATGGCCATAGGCTTCGCCCGCGCCGGCCTCGTCGCCGGCCTTCTCCAGCAGCATCGCCCGCATCAGCAGGGCGGAAAGGTCGAGCGGCGCGAGCGCCAGTGCGCGCGAGACCGCCGCCAGGGCGCCGTCGAGGTCGCCGGTGGCGCGGCACATCGCCGAAAGCTTGAGCCAGGTTTCGAGGCGGGCCGGAGTCTCCCGTGCGGCCGCCTCGAGCAGCCGGCGCGAGTCGGCCAGGCGGCCCGCGGCGGCGGCGGCGTCGGCCTGGGCTTCGCTTGGGGAGACGGTCCTGTCCATGGCGGCCTTGTGGCCGGATTCGCGGAAAAAGAAAACGTCCGCGCGGCGGGCTTCCGACGCGCTCGACAGAGTCGCGGCCCCGGCTTAGGACTCGGCCGCGTGAGCGCGGGCACGACACCGCAAAGGCTGCTGCGGGCGGCCGCCGAGCACCGCGATGCCGGACGCATCGCCGAGGCGATCGCCGCCTACCGCGAGGCGCTGGCTCTGCAGCCCCAGGCGCCCAACAGCTGGTACAACCTGGCTCGGCTGCAGCGGCAGGTGGGGCAGCCGGATGCCGCTTTGGCTTCCTATGCCGAAGCCCTGCGCCGGGGCATCGGCGAGCCCGAGGAGGTGCATCTCAACCGCGGAGTCATCCATGCCGACGATCTCGGCTCGAGCGAGGCGGCGGAAGCCGAGATCGAGCGGGCGCTGCAGCTCAATCCGCGCTACCTCCCGGCCTGGCTCAACCTCGGCAATCTCCATGAGGACCGAGGGGATCGGGAAGGGGCGCGGGCCGCTTACGAGCAGGCGGTGGCGATCGCCCCCGGCGACAGCATGGCATTGGCGCGACTGGCGGGGGTGGCGGCATTGGCGGGCCCGGACGATGCCCTGCTCGACCGGCTACGCTCGGCCATCGCCACGGGGGAGCCGGCCGCGCAGGCCGACCTCGGCTTCTCGCTGGGCTCGGCGCTGGACCGGCTGGGCGCCTATGACGACGCCTTCGCCGCTTATGCCGCCGCCAATGCGGCGAGCCGCACCGCCGCCGGCGCGCGCTACGACCGGGCCGCCCATGAAGCGCTGGTGGATCGGCTGATCGCCGCCTTTCCGGTCCCGGAAGATCGCCCGGCCGGCGGCGGAGCGGGGGCGCCGGTCTTCATCTGCGGCATGTTCCGGTCGGGCTCGACCCTCGCCGAGCAGATCCTCGCCCGCCACGAGGCGGTGACTCCGGGCGGCGAGCTCGGGCTGGTTCCGGCGATCGCCGACGCGCTGCGCCCCTATCCCGAGGCCGCGGCCACGGCGGCGCCGGAGGACCTCGCCCGGCTGCACGCCGCCTATCTGCAGGCGTTGCGGAAGGTCCACCCGGGGACGGGCCTGATCACCGACAAGCGGCCGGACAATTTCCTCCACATCGGCCTGATCAAGCGGCTCTTCCCGGAAGCGCGGATCGTCCACACCGTGCGCAACCCGCTCGATAACATCCTGTCGCTCTATTTCCTGCATCTCGACCCGGCCATGGCCTACGCGCAGGACCTCGACGACTCGGCGCACTGGTACCGGCAGTATCGCCGCCTGATGGCGCATTGGCGGCATCTCTACCCCGAGGAAATTCACGAGCTCGACTATGACGCCCTGGTCGCGGATCCGAAGCCGCGCATCGAGGCGCTGCTGGGCTTCTGCGGCCTCGAGTGGCGCGAGGCGTGCCTGTCGTTCCAC
Organism: Allosphingosinicella sp.; assembly: GCA_036388575.1. GTDB lineage: Bacteria > Pseudomonadota > Alphaproteobacteria > Sphingomonadales > Sphingomonadaceae > Allosphingosinicella. Next base: position 15,658 of record DASVRO010000008.1, on the reverse strand, counting down.
GAAGCGGGCAATGCGGTGAGGACGGCGAGCGCCGGGCAGGTGCGCGAGCCGCTCTACCGCCGCTCTTCGGGCCGCTGGCGTAACTACGAGCGCCATCTCGCCGGCCTGACCGAGGCGCTGCGCGGCCTCTAGGCTATACCGGAACCCTATTCCTTCCCGAGATTGTCTCGGGAGGACTTAAGGCAAAGAAAAAGGGCGGGCCTCCGGAGAGACCCGCCCCAATTCCCGTACGTGCCCGGCTTAGAAGTCGAGCGTGACGCCCGCGAAGATGTAGCGACCCAGCGAGTCGTACACCTGCGGATAGGTGTTGCCGTTACCGAACGGAGCCGGCGTGACCGAGGTCGGCGGATCGCGGTCGAGGATGTTGTTCGCGCCGAGGCGGAAGCTGTAGTGATCCCCGATACGAGCCGTCATGACGAGGTCCAGATAGCTCTGGGCCTTGTAGCCGGCGTTGCCCGGAAGCGTCGTGCCGGCGAGATCGTCATCGGCGCTCGACGTGTCGGCATCGACCGCCGAGAAGTACCGCCACTGCGCCGACAGGCCGATGCCGTTCGGAGCGGTGTAGGTGACCCGCATCTTGTGCCTCCACTCCGGGTTCGGAGTGCCGCACTGGGAGCCGAACAGGCCGGCGCAATTGTAGGTGATGTCCGCCAGCGGATTGACGATCAGCTCGTCGAGCCAGGTGCCGACGAAGCTGAACGCCAGGCTGCCCATGCCGCCCAGGGGCTGCGTGTAGGAAGCGTTGACGTCCACACCGCGGGTGGAGAGACCGCCGACGTTGGTGTTGATGTCGGTGGTGAACCCCTGCGGCGAGATCCACAGCGTACCCTGAGCGTCGCGGTTGATCCTCGAGCAGAAGAACGGATCGCCGGTGGCGACGCACTGCGCGAGGATCGTGTCGGCGCCGATCGTCCCGATCGCGTTCTTCAGCTTGATGTCGAAATAATCGACGGTCAGCGCGAAGCGCGGCAGGAAGCGCGGCTGGAGCACGATGCCGGCCGTGATCGAGTCGGCGACTTCCGGAGTCAGGTTCGGGTTGCCGCCGAGCAGGCTCTGATACTGCTCCGCCGGGTTCTGCCTGACGTTGCCGTACTGGGCCGCCGAGACGCCGGCCAGGACGCACTGGGCCGCAGTCGCGGTCGGCGGCGTATCGGCCGTATCCGGATCGAAGTCGCCCGCGCACGGATCCGTGCTTCCGGCGAGGCCCACCGCCTGAGCGGAGAACAGCTCGACGATGTTCGGCGCGCGGACCGCCCGGTTGTAGCTGGCGCGGAAGCGGATGTCGCGAACCGGAGCCCACTCGCCCTCGAACTTGTACGTGTCGGTCGAGAAGCTGTTGTTAGCGACATTGTACTTCGAATAGCGGTAGCCGGCCCGGAACTCGAGCTGCTCGAAGAACGGCCGATCCGAGATGAGCGGGATCTGCAGCTCGGTGAAGAGCTCCCGAACGTCGAACTCGCCGTTCACGCCGATCGTGGCGCCGCCCTGGCCGGCGAGGTCGCCGGTCGAGAAGGCCTGGTCGGTGTTGAACTCCAGCCGCTCCTTGCGATACTCGGCGCCGACGTTGATGGCGATGCCGCTTTCCGCCCAGGGGCTCTGAACGCCATATTCGCCGAGCTCCGCCGTGACCGACCCGGTCGCCACCGTCTCCTGCGTGTTGCCGCGCGAGAAGCCCGGGGTCTGCAGGTAGCCGAGAGCCGCCTGGTTGACGGCGCCGATGGCGAAGATGTCGTAGGGGACGCAGTTCGGATCCTGACCGTTCAGAACCGAGCGGCAGGTCGGCACTCCGCCCGGACCGGAGACGACGTCGATCGCGCGAGCGCCGCGGATGATCGAGAAGTCGTTGAAGTAGGTCTGGGCGAAGACGACCCGGCCGTACTGGTAGGAGGCATCGTAGGAGAAGCCGCCGCCCAGATCGCCGCGCATGCCGACGACGATGCGGTAGTCGGTGTGCTGGAGATCGTCGCGACGACCGCCGCCTTCCGTGTTGCGGCGGCCGATGTAGAGGACGCCGCGGTTATACGGATTGCCGTTCTGGTCGAGGAAGACCGTCGGCGGAGTGACCGGAGCGGCTTCGTTCTCGGGAGTCGCCGGATCGTCCGCGACGGCCGGAGCGTAGCCGACCAGGTTCGTGGGCGAGCAGACGATCGCGCGCTGCTGGGCGCTGAGCAGCGGGTTGTCGCAGTTGATGCTGTTGGTGTTGCCGATGAACAGGCCCGACGGCGCGATCTGCGCGACCGAGCGATCGTCCATGAACATCACTTCCAGATACGGCTTCAGCGCGGTGCTGATCTCGTAATTCGCGAAAGCGCCGAAGGTGTAGCGCTCGTCGGGCCGCTGGAAGTAGTTGTACGGCGCGAAGTTGAACAGCGCCACCGGCGTGGTGAACGTCCGGTTCGGCCCAATGGTGAAGGTGCCGACGTTGGTGATGAAGCTGCCGGGGTTGCCGGTGCCCGAGCCGCCGCAATTGTAGAGGCGTCCGTTGGTCGTCGCCTGGGCGGCGGTGAGCGCGGTCAGTGAGCAGGCCGAATAGTCGCGGTCGCGCTGCAGGACCGCATTCTGCTTGCGATAGGTCGCATAGGCGGTGACGTGGCCGCGGCCGTCGTCGAAGCCGGCGCCCATCACGAGGCTGGCATCGACCGTGCCGCCGTCGGCGACGCTTCCGACCGGACGCGGGAAGCCGCGCGCGTTGATCGCCTCGATGATGTCCGAGCGGCCGTTATTGACGTGGTTGAAGAAGCTGTACTGGGCGTCCATCCGGATACCCTCGAAGTCGGTATCCATGATGAAGTTGACGACGCCCGACACGGCGTCCGCGCCGTAGACCGACGAGGCGCCGCCGGTCAGCACGTCGATGCGGTCGACGGCCAGGGCGGGGATGAAGTTGATGTCCGGAACCGGCGAACGGGGATCGCCCGGCATCAGGCGGCGGCCGTTGACCAGCACCAGGGTGCGCTGCGAGCCGAGGCCGCGCAGGTTGACCGTGGCGGTGCCGGTGGCGCCGTTGGAGATGTTCGAACCCTGGGCCGCGAAGGACTGCGGCAGCGAGTTGATGATGTCCTCGGTGCGGGCCGTACCCTGCAGCTTCACGTCCTGGTTGTTGAGGACGGTGATCGGGCTGGCCGAGTTGAGGTTCGGCTGCGGGATGCGGGTGCCGGTGACGATGATGTCGCCTTCGGTGTCCTGGCCCTGGCCCTCGGGAGCGGCATCGGCGGAGACGGCCGGATCGGCGGCTTCAACGGGGCCGGACTGCGGGGCGAGCGGCTCTTCCGTGCCCTGCGCGTAAGCCGGCGCGGCGAAACCGATGGCGCCACAGATAAAAGTAGTCGCCATCAAGTTATTGAGAATGCGGTTCTTATTCATGTCCGTCCCCTTTATGCGGCCATTTGGCCACGGATTCCTTACATCCCTGTAGCGCCGCTCAAGCGTCGGCGACCCAAGCCTTCTGTAAGGGAAGTCATTGAACGGAAGCAATTCGCTGACGCCATTCCCCTAGCGAAACAGCCTCTGGTGTGGCTTTTGTGTCACGCGGGGCCGGGTCCCGGCTCAGGGCATGTCGCCCCAGCGCTGCAGCAGGTTGCGCTGGACCAGCTGGAGCCGCGCATAATTGTCGGGAGCCATGTTGAGCCCCTCGAGCGCCGCGACCTCGTTGAGCTCGTAGAGCAGCTCGCGCTTGAACGCGTCGGCGACCCGGCTCTGGATGAAGGTGATACCGGCGAGCCGCTCGCCGCGGGTGAGCGCCTCGACCTCGTGGAAGGTCGTCGACGGATAGACGATCGCGGAGCCCGCCGCTCCCCGGAAGCGCAGGTCGCTCGAGCCGAGGGCGATCCTCAGCGCTCCGCCGTCGTAGCTTTCCGGATCGGACAGGAAGATCGTGCAGCTGAGGTCGCAGCGCAGCGGCTTCTCGCCGAGCGGCAGATAGGCGGCGTCGGCATGGCCGCCATAATTCATGCCCGGCCCGTAGCGGCTCAGCATCGGCGGCGCGAGCACGACGGGGAAAGCGAAATTGACGAAGTCCTCGCAGCGGTAGAGCGCCCGCGCCAATATGTCGGCGGCGTTCTTCTCGTAGAGCTGGAGGTTGTTCTTGACCGACGAATGGGGATTGCTCTGGCGGCCGTCGACCCATTGCGCGGCGGCGGCGAGCCGGCGCAGCGCCTGGACCTCGTCGGCGGTGAGCAGATCGGGGAGTTCCTTGAACATCGGCGCTAGGGATTAGCGGCCGGGCGATCGTCCGTCGAGGCGGCGCGATCGAGCGCCGTCGCCACCGCAGGGCAGTCGCGTGCCGCTGAATCGAGCCAGCGCCGGGCCGCTTCGATCGTTCCGGCCTGCTCCCGCCGCGCCTCCGCCAGCACCTCCTCGCGAAGCTCGCGGCTATATTCATATTCGGCGGCCTTGGAGTAGCGGCGCATCAGCGGATCGGCGGCGAGATGCTCGGCCCCCGCCGAATCGAGCTCCACTCCGAAAAAGGCCGCGAGCCTCGCCAGCGCCGGCGCCGGCGCCGCGAGGAAGGAGTCGAAGTCGAGCCACATCGCGCTTCCCGACGGAAGGGCCTCGGCGGCTCGCGCCAGGCTCGTCATCTCGGCGGCCCAGGCCATCGCGACCCGTTCGCCCTCCCCCATCTCCCAAAGCCGCCAGCGTTCGCCCCCGGCCGAGCGGTGGAGCCGCCGAAGCCGGTCGCGAGCGGTCATCGCCAGCTCGTTGCGGCTGTTGGGGCCGGCGAGGATGGTCTCGAAATAGCGCTCCGGCCGGGCGTAGAGGAGCAGCGCGCGCGAGCCGGCGGGGACGAGGTCGGCGGCGATCTCGCTGACGAAGCTGCTCGCCTTGACCAGCGCCCTCTGCTCGACCCGGAAGGTGCGGGAGAGCAGGGCCGTCAGGACGTCGAGCCGGCCCGGGATCGAGGCGGGGTCCCAGAGCGCCTCCGACTGCCCCCGCTGGCCGAGCATCTCGGCGAAGGTGCGAAGGATCAGCGGCTCGCGCAGCGAGAGCATGCCGGGCAGCTCGCCGAGCAGCCTCGACACCAGGGTCGAGCCGACATGGCCGAGATGGAAGATATACTGGACGTCGCGCCGGGCCGCCGGCGGGAAGGCGGCGCCGAGGTGCCACCACTCGACCCCGTGGCGCGGCCGGCCGGCCTTGAGCGAGCGCTCGTCGAGGAAGGCCGAGTCGCGATAATCGGCTTCCGCCGTCTCGACGAGGAGGATCCGGTCGGTGACCGGGTCGAGGAGATGGGGGAACCACAGCGGCGTCGCCGCCAGCGTCCCCGCGGAAAGGCTCGCGGCGGCAGTCATGCCGGCCCCGCTAGCCGGGGCGGGGGGCGCGAGGCAAGCCGGCGGCTTGCGCCGGCCGGGCCCTTGCCGCAATATCGGAGCGATACGAGCGGAAAAGGGGTGGATTATGCGCGGGTTGGTGATGGCGGTCGCGGCGGCGGCACTGGTGGCTCCGGCGGCGCTTCCGGCCCAGAAGGCGAAGCCGCAGCAACGGCCGGAGGCTTTCGAGGCGCTGGTCCGCTGCCGGGCCATGACCGACGACTCGGCTCGGCTGCGCTGCTTCGACGCGGCGGCGGCGGCGCTCCAGACGGCGGCCGAGAACCGCGACGTCGTGGTCGTCGACCGCAAGCAGATCCGCGAGGCCAAGCGCGGCCTGTTCGGGCTCGACATCCCCGATTTCAACCCGTTCGGCGGCGGCGGCGACGACGGCGTCGAGGAGATCAAGTCGATCGAGAGCACGGTCCGCTCGGCGCATACCGACGGCGACGGCCGCTGGGTGATCACGCTCGAGGACAACAGCACCTGGGCGCAGACCGACAGCTACCCCTTCGCGGTCAATCCGAAGCGCGGCCACAAGGTCAAGATCGTCAAGGCCTCGATGGGCAGCTACATGATGCGGGTCAACGGCCAGCCGGGGGTGCGGGCGAAGCGCCGGATCTGAGGCGGGCGCTCGCTCAGGCCAAGCCCGCCGCGCGCAGCTCCGAGGCGGCGGGATCGGCGCTGCCGCCGTCGCCCGCGGGGGACACGGCCGCGCCCGCGGAGCCGGTCTCCCGGGTCCCTTCCTGAAGCAGCGCGACGCTGAGCAGATAGCCGAGGACCGCGCTCCCGCCATAGCCGACCAGTGGGGTTGGATAGTTGCCGAGCGCGGCCGCGACGACGACCGCCGCCCAGCAGCCGCCGAAGGCCAGCAGGGCCGGCCGCTCGCTCCCTGACCGCCGGGCGCCGATCGCGGCCGGCAGGACCAGGGCGGCCGCTCCGACCGCCACCGCGAGGCCGGCGAGCCAATGGACGTCGAACGCGGTATAGAGGATTCGATCGACATAGGGCACGGCCGGGGCCGAATCGGGCCTGAGCAAGGTCCAGCCGAAAGCGAGGATCGCGCCGGCCGCCGCCGCCGCCGCAAGCGGGCTCCGGTTGGACGCCAGGAGGGCGAGGAGCCCCGCCGCGAGGACTCCAGCCATCGCCCGGTCGGGCTGGAGCGCCAGAGCCAGCGCCGCGACGATCATCGCCGCCGTGCCGATCCCGTCCGGGCGCCTCGCATAGAGGACGAGCATGACCGGAAGGACGATGAGGCTGACCTGGAGGTTGAGCGGCCCGACGCTCACCCATCGCGCCGCGCCGTCGGCCGCGATTCCGAACAGCGCCGTCAGAAGCAGCGCCGCCGCGAGCGCGAAAATTGCCGCTCCGGCGCCGGCGAGCCGCGATCCCGATATTCGGACGAGCGCGAGCCAGGCCGTCGCTCCGAGCACGAGGGCGGCGAGGTTCATCAGCATGTAGCTGGACGGCGCCCCGGCCGCCGACATGTAGGCGATGCCCATCGCGACGGCGCCCGCGGCGCAGAGGAGGCCGAGCAGGCGAGGCCGCGCCGAAAGGCTGTTCATGGTCAGGAAGCTCCGCAGTGAAGGTGGGATCGGGTTGGTGCCGGCGGCGGCGAGGAGAGACCGCAGGCCGGCGCCGGCGGCGAGCGGGACGATCGCGCGCAGGCAACCGGCCGCGAACGCCGCGGCGGCCCGGTCGTCGGCGATCTCGGCCAGCTCGCGCGCCATCGCCCGGGCCCAGGGCGACAGGTTCGGCGGCAGCAGGCCGGATGCCGCGAACAGGATCGACGACGCCAGGCGGCGGACCAGCCCCGTCACGACGCCGCCCGGCCCGCTTGCCACGCCGTCGCCGACCCGGCCTCGCCGGGCGCCGCCGCTTCGGCCCGGGCGAGGCTCCGGCCGGCGGCGGTCAGCCGATAGGCATGGCGGGGCGGCCGGCCGCTGGCGGCCGGCTGCTGCCACTCGGCTTCGAGATAGCCCTGCGCCTCGAGGCGGATGAGAAGCGGATAGAGGGTCCCCGACCTGGTCCCGGTCAGCGACGCCAGCTCGTAGCCGTAGCTCCACCGCTCCCCCGCCCCCAGCAGCGCCGCGAGCAGGGCTCGGGCATGTCTGGACAAGGCGCGCTTACGGGTCATCCGGTACTTACTCTACCTATGTAGATTTACAGTCAAGCCCGCCAGGATCATTTCGGTACCAGCCGTCGCTGAACCGTTTCGGCCGCGCTTCGTTGACCGGCAGCCTGCCCCGCTTCCAGCTCGATTCCATGACAGCGCCGGGGCCGCGCGACATGCAGAGGGGCAGGAGCCTTGATCGACCGGCACCTCACGAAACTCAGGGCACGCGACGAGCTCAGCGCCGAGGAGGAGCTCGCGATCCAGGACGCGGTGTCCGAAATAAGGGACTATCCCGCCGACAGGACCTTCATCAGGGCCGGAGAATTGCTCAACCACAGCAGCCTGCTGCTCGACGGCATCGCCTCCCGGCACAAGGATCTGAGGGACGGCCAGCGGCAGATCACCGAGCTCCATGTGCCGGGGGACTTCACCGACCTGCACAGCTTCACGCTGAAGCGGCTCGATCACCACGTCATGACCCTGACGCCCTGCGCCATCGCCGTCGTGCCCCACGAGAAGCTGAGGGAGATAACCGAGCGCTTTCCGCACCTGACCAGGGTCTACTGGTTCGCCACCAACCTCGACGCGGCGATCCATCGGGAGTGGGAGCTGTCGCTGGGACGGCGAAGCGCGATCTCCCGGCTCGCGCATTTGCTGTGCGAGCTTCGCGTCCGGCTCGGCCTCGTCGGCCTCGCCGACGAATCGGGCTACGACCTGCCCCTCACCCAGGAGGACCTGGCCGACTGCCTCGGCCTCACCTCGGTGCACATCAACCGGACTCTCAAAGAGCTTCGCGAGCAGGATGTGGTCGTCTTCCGGTCGGGGCGGGTCGACATCGCCGACCTGCGTTCGCTCGAGCGGATCGCCGAATTCAACCCGGCCTACCTCTATCTGGAGCGGCGGCCGCGCTGAGCGGCGGCTCGGCCGAACGCCCTACTCGCCGCGCCTCCCCGCCTTCACCGACAGCTCGGCCGACGAATAGGCCTCCTGGCGCGCCACGCTCCAGTAGCGCAGGTCCTCGAGCGGGATCGGCTGGCCGGTGGCGGCGCAGCGGACGTGGTCGCCCGGGGTGAGGATCCGGAAGGTCCCGGGCATGTAGTGGAGCCTCGCCTCGCGGCCCTTGTTCGACATCAGCATCCGCTTCGCCCTATCTCGTCATGCCGGACTGGATCCGGCATCCACCTTCCTGAACCTGAACTCATCGAAGAAGATGGACCCCGGATCAAGTCCGGGGTGACGTTCCATCTCTTCCCACGACAAGCTCACAGCAGCTTCGGCTGCTCGCCTGCGGGCTTAACATAAGCGGAGCGTCGAACTCGCTCAACCGGCCCGGAGCCGCCCACCTGGGCCTCGACGTCGCCGTCGCCGAAGATCAGTCGGAGCCGCTCGGCCTTGCGGGCGGCGGCGGCGGAGATCAGCGTCCTGCCGTCGCGGTCCTCGACCCGGGCGTAGCCGCGCTTGAGGGGGCGCTCGGGATGGGCCAGCTCGGCGACCCGCCAGAGGGCGTCGAGCCGTTCCCTGGCGCGAAGATGAGCCGCCTTCAAAAGCCCGGGACGAAGCGCTCCGGCGCTCCTCTCCAGCGCCGCCCGGGCGTGACTCAGCTCGGTGCGCAAGGCCCGCGGCAGGCGGTCGGCCAGGTCGTCGAGACGCTGGCGCTGCGGGGCGAGCAGGGCCTCGCGCTCCGGCCAGCGGCGAATTGCCTGGTCGAGCTGCTCGCGGGTGCGATCGAGGGCGCGGCGGGCGCAGCGCTCGATCCGGTGGCCGAGCTCGCGCAGCTGGCCGAGCAGGTCGGTCCGGACCGGCACCGCCATCTCGGCGGCGGCGGTCGGGGTCGGCGCCCGGACGTCGGCGGCGAAGTCGCACAGCGAGGTGTCGGTCTCGTGGCCGACGGCGGAGATGATCGGGATATCGGAGGCCGCGACGGCCCGCACCACCTCCTCCTCGTTGAACGCCCACAAATCCTCGATCGAGCCGCCGCCCCGGGCGACGATGAGCAGGTCCGGCCGAGCGATCGGACCGCCCTCCGGAAGCGCGTTGAAGCCGCGCACGGCGGCGGCGATCTGGGGGGCGGCGCCCTCGCCCTGGACCGGCACCGGCCAGACGATGACGTGGCAGGGGCAGCGGTCGGCGAGGCGGTGGAGGATGTCGCGGATGACGGCGCCGGTCGGCGAGGTGACGACCCCGATCACCCGCGGCTGGAACGGCAGCCGGCGCTTGCGCTCCGAGTCGAACAGCCCCTCGGCGGCCAGCGCCCGGCGCCGCTTGTCGAGCAGCGCCATCAGGGCGCCCTGGCCGGCCAGCTCGAGCCGCTCGATGACGATCTGGTAGCGCGAGCGGCCGGGATAGGTGGTGAGCTTGCCGGTGGCGACGACCTCGATCCCGTCCTCGGGGCGGAACGGGAGCGCGGCGGCGGTCGCCTTCCACATCACTCCGTCGAGCACCGCCTTGTCGTCCTTCAGGCACAGGTAGCAATGACCCGAGGCGGCGCGCTTCCAGCCCGAGATCTCGCCGCGCACGCGGACGAAGCCGAACGCGTCCTCGACGGTCCGCTTGAGGCGCATGGCGAGCTCGGAGACCGAGAAGGGCGCCGCGTTGTCGCCGGCGCTCTGGGTTGCTACGAGGCCGCTCTCGGCCGGAGGGAAATCGTCCATGAATGTCCTGCTGCTGGGCTCGGGCGGCCGCGAACATGCGCTCGCCTGGAGGCTCGCGCAATCGCCGCGGCTCGGCAAATTGTTCGCCGCGCCCGGGAATCCGGGGATCGCCTCCCACGCCCAGATAGTGGGGATCGACCCGGCCGACCACCGCTCGACGGTCGATTTCTGTCTCAAGAACAGCGTCGAGCTGATCGTCATCGGCCCGGAGGCGCCGCTGGTCGACGGCCTCGCCGACAACCTCAGGACGATGGGCTTCTGCGTGTTCGGGCCCAACCGGATACCCGCCCAGCTCGAAGGCTCGAAGGGTTTCACCAAGGATCTGTGCGCGCGCTACCATATCCCCACCGCGCGCTACGTCCGGGCGTCCGACAGGCTCGCCGCCGAGGCGGCGCTGGAGGACTTCCCGGCCCCCCTCGTGGTCAAGGCCGACGGACTGGCCGCGGGCAAGGGCGTCGTCGTCTGTGCGACCCGCGAGGAGGCCGAGGCGGCGCTCGCGACGATGTTCGAAGGCGGGTTCGGAGCGGCCGGCGGGGCGGTGGTGATCGAGGAGTTCCTCGAAGGCGAGGAAGCGAGCTTCTTCGCGCTAACTGACGGCGCCGCGATCGTCCCGTTCGGCTCGGCCCAGGACCATAAAAGGGTCGGCGACGGCGACACCGGTCCCAATACCGGCGGCATGGGGGCCTACAGCCCGGCGGCGGTGCTGACCCCGGAGCTCGAGGCGCGGGTCATGGACGAGATCGTCCGCCCGACGGTCGAGGCTCTGGCCGCGCAGGGCGCGCCTTATTCCGGCGTGCTCTACGCCGGCCTGATGCTGACCGCCGACGGGCCCAAGCTGATCGAATACAATGCCCGCTTCGGCGATCCCGAATGCCAGGCGCTGATGATGCGCTTCGAAGGCGACCTGCTGGAATTGCTCTACGCGGTCGCCCGCGGCCGCCTCGCCGAAGCCGGGCCGGTGGAGCTGGCCGACGAGGCGGCGCTGACCGTGGTGATGGCCGCCAACGGCTATCCCGGCACGCTCGAGACGGGCGGGGGGATCGCCGGCCTGGAGACGGCGGAGTCGGAGCGGGTGCGGGTGTTCCAGGCCGGAACCGCGCTGAGGGACGGCGAGCTCGTCGCGGCGGGCGGCCGGGTGCTCTCGGTCACCGCCCGCGGGCGAAGCGTCGCCGAGGCCCGGGAAGCGGCCTATGCCGCCGTCGACCGGATCGACTTCCCCACCGGCTTCTGCCGCCGCGACATCGGCTGGCGGGAGATCGAGCGCGGCGGCTGACCGGTCGCGCTGCGCCGCGACGCGAAAGTCTTGCGCACGGCGCCGATTCGGGAAAGGGAGCGATATGCCGCCGATCCTCAAAGCGACCATCGGTTTCCTCCTGACGCTCGCCGCCGCCTGGACGTCGCACGGACCGCTCGGCCATGGCGAGGCGCTGGTCGACCGGCTCGAGCGCGACGTCCGCGCCGCCGTCGACCGCTCGGAGCTGCCCGGCCTCTCCGTCAGCCTCGGCCGCGACCCGCTCGACCGCAACGTCACCCTCGCCGGGCCGACCAACGACCTCCAGCGCGAGGGCCTCGGCTCAGGCCAGGGGATCAACGACTTCGTCCGCGAGGTCGACGGCATCGCCACCGTCCGCTGGACCGACGAGCCGGCGTTCGAACGCCGCGCGCTGCCGCTGCTGGCGGAGACCATGGTCCTCGCCGCTCTCGCCTATCTCATCGGCCTCGGCCTCGGCGCGCTCATCTGGCGCCGGCGGAGGCGCGACGGCTATGACTGATCCGAAGAAGGACCGACCATGCTGAACCTCGCCGAAAACAACCTCGTCCTCATCGTCGTCGTGCTGGTCCTCGGCCTCGCGATCGCGCTGTGGATCTTCCGCGGGCGCGGCGCGGCGTCGGACGGCCCCGAAGGCAACGCCCTTCCCGACGAGTTCGCCGCCGCGACCCAGGACGTCGCCGGCGAGATACTGGGAGTCGACGCCCATCCGGCCATCCCGGGCCCAAGCGGCCCGCCGGACAATCTCCAGCGGCTCAAGGGCGTCGGCCCGAAGCTGGCGGCGCAGCTGAACGAGTTCGGGATCACCCGGTTCGACCAGCTCGCCGGACTGACCGGGACCGAGGTCGCCCTGCTCGACAAGCGCATGGGCGCCTTCGAGGGCCGGATCGCCCGCGACCGCCTGGTCGAGCAGGCCTGCTACCTGGAGCGGGGCGACATCGACGGCTTCGAGGCGAAGTTCGGCAAGCTGGGCGGTAACTAATTCCTCCCCGCGATTTCGCGGGGAGGGGGACCGCGCGAAGCGCGGGGGAGGGGTTCTTTCGGAGTCAGCGAGGCCCCTCCACCAGGCTTCGCCTGGTCCCCCTCCCCTGCAAATGCAGGGGAGGAATTTTAGCTATCCCCCGCGCCGCTTCCTCACCACTTCGCTGGCGAGCAGCTTGTCGATCTTGAAGCCGTCCATGTCGACGATCTCGAACTGCCAGCCGCCATAAGCGAAGCGCTCGCCGACTTCCGGGATATGCTTGAGGACCGAGAGCGCGAAGCCGGCGGTGGTCGCATAGTCGCGGTCCTCGGGGAGGGCGATTCCGAGCCGGTCCGACAAAGCGTCGGCGGAGAGGGAGCCGGAAACCCACCAGCTGCCGTCCTCGCGCTCGACCAGAGGCGCCTCGGTGCCGCCGTCGAAGCCGCCGGCGAGGACGCCCGAAATCGCGTTGAGCAGGTCGGCCGAGGTGACGATCCCTTCGAAATGACCATATTCGTCGTGGACGAACGCCATCCGGGTCTCGCTGCCGCGAAGGACCGCCAGAGCATCCATCGCGTCCATCTGGTCGGGCACGACCGGAGCCTCGCGGCTGAGCGCCCGAAGATCGAGCGGGCGGCCCTCGATCAGGGCGGCGACGATGTCGCGCGCCTGGACGATCCCGATCAGCCGGTCGACCGAGCCGTCGGCGACCGGAATCCGGCTGTGCGGAGTCTCAAGCAGAGCCTCGCGTATCTCCTCGGGGCTCGACCGGGCGTCGACCCACGCGACCTCGGTGCGCGGAGTCATCACCTCGCGGGCCGGCCGGTCGGCGAGGCGGACGACGCCCGAGATGATCGCCCGCTCATATTCCTCCAGCACTCCGGCGCTGTGCGCCTCGGCGACGACCAGGTGGAGCTCCTCCGCGGTGACCTTGTTGGCATTGTCGCGGCGCATCCGAAGCAGCCGGAAGATCAGCGCGCTGGTCCGGTCGAGCAGCCAGACCAGCGGCGCGGTCGCCCTGGCGATCCACAGCATCGGCGGCCCCATGAAGGCGGCCAGCGGTTCGGGCGAGCGAAGCGCGAACTGCTTGGGCACGAGCTCGCCGATCACCAGCGACGCGTAGGTGGTGAGGATGATGACGACGGCGAAGCCGAGCGTCGCCGCGGTGTCGGGGGCGATCCCGAGCCGCGCCAGCCGAAGGCCGACCGGAGCGCCGAGGCTGGCGCCCGAATAGGCGCCGGCGAGGATTCCAATGAGGGTGATCCCGATCTGCACGGTCGAGAGGAAGCGGCCGGGATCGGCGGCGAGGTCGAGCGCCGTCTGGGCGCCCCACCGGCCCGACTTGGCCATCGACTTGAGCCTCGGCTTGCGCGACGAGACGATCGCCATCTCGGCCATCGCGAACACCCCGTTGAGGGCGATCAGCATCAGGATGACGACGACGTCGAACCACGGGAATGGCGGCAAAGGGGAAACGGGCGGCATGGCGCCCCCGCCTCTTAGCCGGGAAGGAAGACGCACGACAAGGGCGCCTCTAATTCCTCCCCGCGATTTCGCGAGGAGGGGGACCGCGCGAAGCGCGGTGGAGGGGTTCTTCTCCGACTCGGCAAAGACCCCTCCACCATGCTTCGCATGGTCCCCCTCCCCTGCAAATGCAGGGGAGGAATTAAGGGCGCCGCTCCCTGAAGAAGGCCCTGAGCATCTCCCCGGCCTCCCCCTCCCCCATCCCGGAATAGACTTCCGGGGCGTGGTGGCAGGTCGGCTGGGCGAAGATCCGCGGGCCGTGGAGGACGGCTCCGCCCTTGCGATCGGGCGCCGCGAAATAGAGGCGGGAGAGGCGGGCCAGCGCCATCGCTCCGGCGCACATCGCGCAGGGCTCGAGCGTGACCCACAGGTCGCAGCCGTCGAGCCGGGGTGAGCCGAGCGCGGCGGCGGCGGCGCGCATCGCCACCATCTCGGCATGGGCTGTGGGGTCGTTGTCGGAGCGCATCCGGTTGCGGCCGATGGCGATCACCTCGCCTCGCCGGGTCACCACCGCGCCGACCGGCACCTCGCCGTCGGCCGCCGCCGCGCGCGCCTCGTCGAGGGCGCGGCGCATCGGTTCGGAGAAGGCGGCGGTCATCGGCCGAGACCTAGACGGGACGGGCGCGCGCAGGAAGTCTCTGATCCCCGGCGAAGCATGTCCTGAGCGACGCCGCAGGCGGCGTCGAAGGGGCCAGGGCCCAGTGCCGCGCTTGCAGTGCTGGGTCCCGGCCTTCGCCGGGAAACGGCAGATGCTATTGCTGGTTCGCCTGCTCGTTGCCGCCGACGCTGACGCTCGGGACCTCGACCTGAACATTTGTCGTGGTGGTGCCGACGTTCACCGGGTTCACCTTGACCTCGAAGGCGGGCGCCTGGGCCTGCTTGGTCTGGTTGAGATCGACGAGGCCGAGCCAGACGGCGCCGATCGCGAGGAGGATCAGCAGGGCGACAAGCATCAGGACAGCACGTAACATAGATCAGCTTCCTCCTTAGCGGATAACGACGCGTAGGCGATTGGGTTGCACATCCGCAACGACCCATTCGTCCCCGGCGGCGCCAGCTTCCGGTTGACGAAAGCGCCTTCCGCCGCTATCCGCCCCGGCTTTCCGGGACCGTCTTCGGCCCCGCTCCATATCAGGACGAGACACTATGTCGCGCATTTGCGAGCTGACCGGCAAGGGCCGGCAGGTGGGCCACAACGTATCCCACGCCAACAACAAGACCAAGCGCACCTTCCTGCCCAATTTGCAGAACGTGACCTTGATCAGCGAGTCGCTCGGCCGCGGGGTCAAGCTTCGGGTGTCGATGAACGGCCTTCGCTCGGTCGAGCATGTCGGCGGCCTCGACAATTGGCTGCTCAAGTCCAAGGACGATTCGCTGAGCCTCAAGGCCCGCCGCCTGAAGCGCGAGATCGCCAGGAAGCAGGGCGAAGGCGCCGCGGCCTAAGGCCTGTTCTGCTGGGACTGAACGGCATCTCCGTCATGCCGGACTTGATCCGGCATCCACCTTCTTTCCCCTCTTCCCGCAAAGGAAGGTGGACGCCGGATCGAGTCCGGGGTGACGATTCGATCCGAACAGGACCGACTCTAGCTCCCGGACGAAGGCCGGGGTCCGGCGGCACCGGCGGATGGGCGATCCCGGCCTTCGCGGGCAAGCGAGCCGGTCACTCCAGCGCGAACTTCATCAGCAGGGTGCGCTGCAAGGCGTTGTAATTATCGTCCGACGCTAGCCACAGGATGGTCCGTCCGCCCTCGCGCGTCACGCTCAGCGCCTCGAAATTGTCGCGGCTCACCGGACCCTCGAAAGCGGCTATCTCCTCGCCCGGGACGATCAGCC
>DASVRO010000007.1:0-16477 GCA_036388575.1 Allosphingosinicella sp. | reverse complement strand
CCCGCAAGGCGCTCGACGAGATCGGGGTCTGCTTCCTGTTCGCCCCGCTCTACCATCCCGGCCTGCGCTACGCCGGTCCGGTTCGGCGGATGCTCAAGGTCCGGACCATCATGAACATGCTCGGCCCCTGCCTCAATCCGGCCGAGCCGCAGGTGCAGCTGCTCGGAGTGGCCGATCCGGCCCTGCTCGAGCCGGTGGCGAAGACGCTCGCCGCTCTGGGCGTCGCCCGGGCCTTGGTCGTCCACGGCTCCGGCCTCGACGAGATCGCCCTTCACGGCGAGACCGAGGCGGTGCGGGTGCGTTTCGGCGCGCTCGAGCCGGTCACCATCCGCCCCGAGGATGCCGGGCTCGAGCGGCGCCCGGTGCAGGTGCTTCGTGGCGGCGGGCCCGAGGAGAATGCCGAGCGGCTGAAGGCGCTTCTGATGGGCTACGGCCTCGCCGCGGAGACCGAGGTGGTCGCTCTCAACACCGGCGCCTTGCTGCACACCGCCGGCCTCGCCGCCGATCTTCGCGACGGAGTCGCCATCGCGCTTCAGGCGCTCAGCTCGGGCGAGGCCTACCGACGCCTCAACGCGTTCATCGAGGCGAGCCGTGGCTGAGGGCGTTCTCGCGGAAATCGTCGCTCGCAAGCGCCTCGACGTCGCCGCCCGGCTGGCCGGCTTCGGCGGCGAGGCCGAGCCGACCCGGCGCAGCCTCAAGGCGGCGCTGGCCCGGCCCGGCTCGCGCTTCATCATGGAGGTGAAGCGAGGCTCGCCGTCGGGCGGGGCGATCCGGCCGGGAGCCGATGCCGGAGCGCTCGCCCGGGCCTATCGAGGCGCCGCCGACGCGATCAGCGTGCTCACCGACGCGCCTTATTTCGGAGGGTCGCTCGAGGACCTGCGGGCGGTCCGGAGCGAGTTCCTCGGCCCGATCCTCGCCAAGGACTTCATCGTCGACCCGCGCCAGGTCGCCGAGGCCCGGCGGCACGGCGCCGACGCGGTGCTGGTCATCCTCGCGGTGCTCGCCGACGAGGAAGCGGCGGCGGTGATGGCGGCGGCGCGGCGGCTCGGCATGGACGCCCTGGTCGAGGCGCACAGCGCCGGCGAGGTTCGGCGCGCGGTCGGGCTCGGCGCCGAGATCATCGGCATCAACAACCGGGATCTCGACACGCTGCGGGTCGATCTCGGCACGACCGAGCGGCTGGCGGGGCTGGTCCCGGCCGGCACGCTGATCGTGGCCGAATCGGGCATTTCGGACCGCTCCGACGTGGCCCGGCTGGCGCCTCATGCCGACGCCTTCCTGGTCGGCTCGTCGCTGATGCGCGCCGAGGATCCGGGCGAAGCGGCACGGGCGCTCGCCTACGGCCGGGTCAAGGTGTGCGGGATCACCGACGGCCACGATTCGGCGATGGCGGGCGAGCACGGCGCCGCTTATGCGGGCGTCGTCATGGTGCCGAACACGCCCCGAGCGGTCACCTGTGCCCGGGCCGAGGCGATCGCCGAGGCTTCGCCGGTGCCGCTGGTCGGCGTGTTCCGCAACGAGAAGCCGATGCAGGTCGCCTACAGCGCCCGGGCCCTCGACCTCAGGGCGGTCCAGCTCCACGGCGCCGAGGACGCGCTCTACATCCGGGCGCTTCGCGGCCTGCTTCCGGAGGAGACCGAGATCTGGGCGGCGGCGGCGGTCGGCCGCGAGGTGCCGCGGCCCCGGCTCGGCGCCGACCGGACCCTGTTCGACAGCCAGGTCGGCGGCCGCTCGGGCGGCACCGGGATCGCCTTCGACTGGTCGCGGGTGGAGGGCCGGGCCGATCTCGGCCGGTCGCTTCTCGCCGGCGGGCTGAAGCCGTGCAACGCCCGGCGCGCGTCGCGGGTCGGCGCCTTCGCGCTCGACGTCGGCTCGGGCGTCGAGATGGCTCCGGGCCGCAAGGATGCCGGCAAGCTCCACGCCTTCTTCGAGGCGCTCCGGCTGCCGGTGCGGGGGGAGGCGAGGTGCGCCTGAGCGGCCGGTTCGGCGCTTATGGCGGCGCCTACGTTCCCGAGATCCTCGTTCCCGCGATCGAGCAGCTCGAGGCGGCGTTCCTCGATGCCTCCGAGGATCCCGGCTTCCGCGCCGAGCTCGACGACCTGCTCGCCAATTATGCCGGGCGGCCGACGCCGCTCACCCTGTGCCGCAACCTCGGCCGCGAGCGGGCGCGGATCTACCTGAAGCGCGAGGACCTGCTCCACGGCGGCGCCCACAAGACCAACCAGGTTCTCGGCCAGGCCCTTCTGGCGAAGCGGATGGGCAAGAGGCGGCTGATCGCCGAGACCGGCGCCGGCCAGCACGGCGTCGCGACCGCTTTGGCAGGCGCCCTGTTCGGGCTCGAGACCCGGATCTACATGGGCGCGACCGACGTCGAGCGGCAGAAGGCGAACGTCTTCCGGATGGAGCTGATGGGGGCCCAGGTGGTGCCGGTCGAGAGCGGCTCGAGGACCCTGAAGGACGCGATCAATGAGGCGTTGCGGGACTGGGCGGCGAGCTTCGAGGACACCCATTACCTGCTCGGCACGGTCGCCGGGCCGCATCCCTTCCCGCTGATGGTGCGCGAGTTCCAGCGGGTGATCGGCAAGGAGGCGCGGGCCCAGGTCCTGGAGGCCGAGGGGCGGCTTCCGGACGCCTGCATCGCCGCGGTCGGTGGCGGCTCGAACGCGATCGGCCTGTTCGCCGACTTCGTCGAGGACGAGGGCGTCCGCCTCATCGGAGTCGAGGCGGCGGGGAAGGGGCTCGACGGACGCGAGCATGGCGCGACCCTGCTTCGCGGCCGGCCCGGAATCCTGCACGGCGCCGAGACCTATGTGCTCCAGGACGAGGACGGCCAGATCGACGAGAGCTGGTCGGTGTCGGCCGGCCTCGATTATCCGGCGGTCGGGCCGGAGCACGCCTTTCTCAAGGACAGCGGCCGGGCCGATTATGTCGGGGCGACGGATTCGGAGGCGCTCGCCGCCTTCGCGCTGCTGGCGCGCCGGGAGGGGGTCATCTGCGCCTTCGAATCGGCGCATGCGCTGGCCCATGCGCTGAAGCTGGCCGAGGCGGCGACGGAGGAGACGGTGCTGGTCGTCAACCTTTCGGGGCGGGGCGACAAGGACATGGAGCAGGCGCGGCGGCTGATCGGGGCGGCGGCGTGACCCGGTATGCGGCGATGTTCGAGCGGCTCGGGCGGAGCGGCGAGGGGGCGTTCGGCGCCTTCGCCATGCTCGGCGATCCGGATCCCGGGGCGAGCCCGGCGATCCTCGATGCGCTGGTCGAGGGCGGGGCGGACATGATCGAGGTGGGGATTCCCTTTTCCGATCCGGTCGCCGACGGCCCCGTCATCCAGGCCGCCGCGGTGCGCGCGCTCGCCGCCGGCGCCCGAACCGCGGACTGCTTCCGGCTTCTCGCCGGGTTCAGGGCGCGGCATCCGGACGTGCCGGTCGGGATCCTGACCTACGCCAACGTCGTCTTGGCGCGGGGGCGGGAGGGCTTCTACGCCGCCGCCGCGGCGGCGGGAGTCGACAGCGTCCTCGTCGCCGACGTGCCTCTGCTCGAGGCGGCGCCCTTCCTCGCCGCCGCCCGCTCGGCCGGAGTCGCGCCGGTGCTGATCGCGGCCCCCAACACGCCGGCCGAGCGGCTGAAGCGGATCGCGGCGGAGGGGGAGGGCTATACCTATTGCGTCGCCCGAGCCGGAGTGACCGGGGCGGATTCCGAGGTACGCTTCGCCGGCGACGTCATCGCCGTCCTGAAAGAGGCCGGTGCGCCGCCGCCGGTGCTCGGCTTCGGAATCGCGGTGCCGGAGCACGTCCGGCTGGCGCTCGCGGCCGGGGCGGCGGGCGTGATCTCGGGCTCGGCGATCGTCGACCGCATCGCCCGCGGCGACGATGTTCGCGGCTTCGTCGCGGAGATGAAGGCGGCGACGCGGCTCTGATCCTCCCTGTCGCCGAAGGCGATGGGGAGGGGGACCATGCGAAGCATGGTGGAGGGGTATACGACGCTCAAATCGGTGTTCGGTCGGGAGAACCTCGGCGGCGGAGGCACTTTACCCACCACCACCCTTCGGGTGGTCCCCCTCCCCACCGCTTCGCGGCAGGGAGGATTACCTACCGCCGCCGGCCCGCCACCACGCGCCAGATCAGCAGGATGACGATCGCCCCGAGGATCGCGGCGATGAAGCCGGCGCCTTCGCCGCGCTCGTACCAGCCCATCTGGTTGCCGATGAAGCCGGCCAGCGCCGCTCCGGCGATTCCGAGCAGGATGGTGACGATGCAGCCGCCCGGGTCGCGGCCCGGCATCACCGCCTTGGCGATGCCGCCGGCGAGCGCGCCGATAAGGATCCAGACGACCCAGCCATAGTCCGCCAGCAGGTTCATTGATCCCTCCTTGCCCTCTCTTGCTCGTTCTTCGCTGTACCGCTTTCGAGTGGCCAAACCCCAACAAAAAAGGTAGAGGGCCGGTTCCGCGGCGCCGGGGGGTGGCGCGCCAGTTTTGGACTTGAGGCAGGTGATATATTCGGCTAACACAGTAGCCGAAGCGGACAGGCCGCCTGCGGTGTGGGGATTATGAGCACTATGAATTTCGAGTCGCCCAAATGGCGCCGTGCCGACGAGACGGTGGTCATCGATGACGCCACGGCGGCGCGCCGCCGGCGCCGCAACATCATCATCGCCATCGTGGCGGTGCTGGCCCTGCTCGTCGTCGCCTTCCTGATGTTCGGGCGCGGCGGCGGCGACACCAAGGTCGCGGTCAAGGCCGGCGGCGAGAGCGCCGAGGCGGCGCCCGCGGTCAGCGTCGTCGTGCCGGGCCGCCAGCAGGTCGCCCGCACCATCTCCGCCACCGGCCAGCTCGCCGCCCGCTACGACATGCCGGTCGGCGTGCCGGGCGAAGGCGGCAGGATCGTCAGCGTCCTCGTCGAGGCCGGCCAGTGGGTCGGCGCCGGACAGACCCTCGCCGTCATCGACCGTTCGGTCCAGGCGCAGGAATCGGCCCAGCTCGCCGCCCAGATCGACGTCGCCCGGGCCGACGCCCGCCTCGCCCAGCAGGAGCTCGAGCGGGCCCAGGCGCTGGTCTCGCGCGGCTTCGTCTCCAAGGCCGACGTCGAGCGCCGGATCGCCACCCGCGACGCCGCCCTGGCCCGGGTCCGGGTCGCCCAGGCCAATCTCGGCCAGAGCCGCGCCCGCATCGGCCGTCTCAGCGTGACCGCACCGGCCGCCGGGCTGGTGCTGACGCGCGCGGTCGAGCCCGGCCAGATCGTCAGCTCAGGCTCGGGCGCGCTGTTCCGGATCGCCCGCGGCGGCCAGTTCGAGATGATGGCCCGACTGCCCGAATCCGACCTTCTGACGCTGGGCACCGGAGTGCCGGCGCAGGTCACTCCGGTCGGCTCGACCAAGACCTACCAGGGCAGCATCTGGCAGGTGGCGCCGGTCATCGACCCCGCCACTCGCCAGGGCGTCGCCCGGATCGCGGTGCCTTATGATCGCGATCTTCGGCCCGGCGGCTTCGCCACGGCGAACATCACCGCCGGCTCGACCGACGCTCCGATGCTGCCGGAATCGGCGGTCCTGAACGACAGCCAGGGCAGCTACGTCTACATCGTCGACAAGGACAATGCGGTCCGCCGCCGGCCGGTGAAGGTCGGTTCGGTGACCGACGCCGGAGTGGTCGTCGCCGAGGGGCTCAACGGCACCGAGCGGGTCGTCCTCTCGGCCGGTCCGTTCCTCACCGAAGGCGAGAAGATCCGGCCGCAGCGGGCCACCGCCGCCCGCTGACGAAGCCCAAGACGGAGTTCGACCGACATGCGCAACATTTCCAGCTGGGCGATCCGAAACCCGGTCTTCCCGCTCGTGCTGTTCGCGGCGCTGACCCTGATGGGGCTGGTCAGCTTCATGCGCATGGACGTCAACAACAACCCGGACATCAGCTTCCCGGCGGCCGAGGTGACGGTCGCCCAGCCCGGCGCGGCGCCGTCCGAGCTCGAGACCCAGGTGACCCAGCGCGTCGAGGCGGCGATCCGCGGCATCAACGGGGTCGACGAAATCCAGTCGACCGCCCGCGAAGGGTCGAGCACGACCTTCGTCCAGTTCGACATGGGCACTCCGGTCGACCGCGCCGTCAACGACGTCCGCGACGCGATCGCCAACATCCGCTCCGACCTTCCCGACGGGATCCTCGAGCCGCGGGTCGAGCGGGTCGAGGCCGACGGCGGGCCGATCGCCTACATGGCGGTCGAATCGACCGCGATGGGGCTCGAGGAGCTCAGCTGGTACATCGACAACACGATCAGCAAGCGCCTTCTCGCCATTGCCGGAATGGCCAACGTCTCGCGCGGCGGCGGAGTCAGCCGCGAGATCCGGATCATCCTCGATCCGGTCAAGATGCAGGCCCACGGCATCACCGCCGCCCAGGTCAACGCCCAGCTGAGGCAGACCAACGTCAACGCCGCCGGCGGACGAGCCGAGATCGCCGGCTCCGAGCAGTCGGTGCGAGTGCTCGGCAACGCCGTGGACGCCCGCGACCTCGGCGAGAAGAACGTCTCGGTCGGCAACGGCCGGACGATCAAGCTGTCCTCGATCGCCACGGTCCGCGACCTCTATGCCGAGCAGCGCAACGTCGCCCTGATGAACGGCCGGCAGGTGCTCAGCTTCTCGATCGAGAAGGCGAAGGGTTCCTCCGACGTCACCGTCTGGAGGGCGGCCGAGGAGGAGATGAAGAAGCTGGAGGAGGAGAGCGGCGGCAAGGTCAAGTTCCGCCTGCTGTTCACCAGCGTCCAGTATACCGAAGGCCAGTATCACAGCGCCATGGAGGCCCTGGTCGAGGGCGCGGTGCTCGCCGTTCTCGTCGTCCTGCTGTTCCTGCGCGACTGGAGGGCGACCCTGATCTCGGCGGTGGCCATCCCGCTGTCGGCGATCCCGACCTTCTGGTTCATGGATATGATGGGCTTCACGCTGAACGGCGTGACGCTGCTCGCCCTGAGCCTCGTCGCCGGCGTGCTGGTCGACGACGCGATCGTCGAGATCGAGAATATCGTGCGACACATGCGGATGGGCAAATCGGCCTATCAGGCAGCGATCGACGCCGCCGACGAGATCGGCCTCGCCGTCGTCGCCACCACCTTCTCGATCGTCGCGGTGTTCCTCCCCGTCGGGATGATGGGCGGCCTGATCGGCCAGTATTTCAAGAGCTTCGGGATGACGATCGTCGTCGCCGTGCTGATCAGCCTGCTCGTCGCGCGACTGATCACCCCGCTGATGGCGGCCTATTTCCTGAAGGCCAAGGGGACCGCCAGCCACGGCGAGGGCTGGCTGATGGACCGCTACATGGGCCTGCTCTGGTGGTCCCTGAAGCACCGCTGGAAGACGATGCTGATCGGAGTCGCCGCCTTCGTCGCGACCGGCTTCGCCTTTGCGACCCTGCCTTTCACCTTCCAGCCCAGCGTCAACAGCGACTTCAGCTCGGTCGCGGTCGAGATGGCGCCGGGCTCTACCCTGCAGCAGACCCAGGCCGTCGCCACCAAGGCCGCCGAGATCATCCGCCGGGAATCCGACGTGCTCAAGGCCTTCGCCTCGATCCGGGTCGGCGGCGCCAACATCTACATCACGCTCAGCGACGACCGTGAGCGGACCAGCAGCGAGTTCGAGCGCCAGACGGCGCCCAAGCTGCGCGAGATCGCCGACGCGCGGGTCTATTTCCGCTCGCAGCAGGGCTTCGGCAACCGCGACGTCGGGATCATGCTGTCCGGCGACGATCCGGTGAAGCTCGAGACGGCCGCCAACGCCCTCGTCCAGGACATGAAGAAGATGCCCGAGGTGAAGGCGCCCAGGATCGAAGGCGATCTGAGGCGGCCGGAGATCACCATCACGCCGCGCTTCGACCTCGCCGCCGACATGGGCGTGACGACCCAGGCGCTGAGCCAGACGATCCGGATCGCGACCCAGGGCGAGATCGACCAGAACAGCGCCAAATTCTCGCTGTCCGACCGTCAGATCCCGATCCGCGTCTCGCTCACCGAGGAATCCCGGCAGAGCCTCTCGACGATCGAGAATTTGCCGGTGCCGACGACGAACGGCGGCTCGGTGCCGCTCAAGGTCGTCGCCAAGATCGGCTTCGGCGCGGGCCCGACCCAGATCCAGCGCTTCAACCAGCAGCGCCGCATCGTCGTCGGAGCCGACCTCGCGCCCGGCGTCGTCGAGGCGATGAGCAAGATCAAGCAGCTGCCGTCCTACAACAACCTGCCTGCCGGGGTGGAGCATGCCCGCCAGGGCGAGCAGAAGATGCAGGCCGAGCTGATCTCCAACTTCATCATGGCGGTGGTGGCCGGGATCTTCCTCGTCTTCGCGGTGCTGGTGCTGCTCTACAAGAGGATCGTGCCGCCGTTCGTGAACATGGGCTCGCTTCTGCTCGCGCCTCTGGGCGGGGCGATCGCGCTCCATCTCACCGGCAACGCCATGTCGATGCCGGTTCTGATCGGGATACTGATGCTGCTCGGCATCGTCGCCAAGAACTCGATCCTTCTGATCGACTTCGCCATCGAGGAGATGGCCAAGGGCGTCGAGAAGCACGAGGCGATCGCCGACGCCGGCCACAAGCGCGCCCAGCCGATCGTCATGACGACGGTGGCGATGGTCGCCGGAATGCTTCCGACCGCCATCTCGCTCTCCGGCGACGGCAGCTGGCGGGCGCCGATGGGCATCGTCGTCATCGGCGGCCTGATCCTGTCGACCGTGCTGACCCTCGTCATCGTGCCGGCCGGCTTCAGCCTCGCCGACAGCTTCGAGCGCTGGCTCGGCCCGAAATTCGGCAAGATGCTCACCTATGGCGGCGCCAAGGATCACGGTCCGGCGGCGGTCCAGCCGGCGGAGTGAACGTCCTCCCCATCGAAGATGGGGAGGGGGACCATGCGGAGCATATTGGAGGGGTAGCTGGCGAAGCCCGCCGCCGTCTTGTGCTCGATCCTCCACCGCCAAAATTGGCGGTCCCCCTCCTTATGCTGCGCATGGGGAGGACGAGGGGTCATTGTCGCTGGCGCCTTGGCACCCTAGGTACGGCCGATGCGTAATATCTCCAGCTGGGCGATCCGGAACCCGATCTTCCCGCTCGTCCTGTTCGCGGCGCTGTCCCTGCTCGGCATGGTCAGCTTCATGCGGATGGACGTCAACGACAATCCGGACATCGAATTCCCGGCGGCGGTGATCGTCGTCTCGCAGCCGGGGGCGGCGCCGACCGAGATGGAGACCCAGGTCACCCAGCGGATCGAAGCGGCGGTGCGCGGCATCAACGGCGTCGACGAGATATCCTCCACCGTCGGCGAGGGCTCTTCGCAGACCTTCGTCCAGTTCGTCATCGGAACGCCGGTCGACCGCGGCGTCAACGACGTGCGCGACGCGGTCGCCAACATTCGGAGCGACCTGCCCGAAGGCATATTGGAGCCGCGGGTCCAGCGAGTCGACATCGCCGGCGGGCCGCTCGGGATCTATTCGGCCGAGACCCGCGACATGTCGCTGGAGGAGCTCAGCTGGTATGTCGACAATACCGTCGCCAAGCGCCTGCTCAGCGTCGAGGGCATGGCGGAGGTCCGCCGCTCGGGCGGAGTCAGCCGCGAGATCAGGATCATCCTCGATCCGGCCAAGATGCAGGCCAATGGCCTCACCGCCGCCCAGGTCAACGCCCAGCTCCGCCAGGTCAACGTCAACGCCGCCGGCGGCCGGGCGGAGATAGCGGGGTCGGAGCAGTCGGTCCGGGTTCTCGGCAACGCGGCCAACGCCTTCGCCCTGGGCGAGACGCAGATCTCGCTGCCGGGCGGGCGCACAACCAAGCTTTCGGCAATCGCGGACGTGCGCGATTCCTATGCCGAGCAGCGGAGCCTCGCGACGATGAACGGGCGCCAGGTGCTGAGCTTCCGAGTCACCCGCGCGAAGGGCTATTCGGACGTCACCGTCTACGAAGACGCGATGAAGGCGCTGGCGCAGCTCGAGAAGGACAATCCCAAGGTCAAGTTCACGCAGATGTTCACCAGCGTGGACTATGTGAAGTCGCAATATCACAGCGCGATGGAGGCGATGGTCGAGGGCGCCGTCCTCGCCGTCCTCGTCGTCCTGCTCTTCCTTCGGGACTGGCGCGCCACGCTCATCTCGGCGCTCGCCATCCCGCTGTCGGCGATCCCGACCTTCTGGTTCATGGACCTGATGGGCTTCTCACTGAACGGCCTCAGCCTGCTGGCGCTGAGCCTCGTCGCCGGCGTGCTGGTCGACGACGCCATCGTCGAGATCGAGAATATCGTGCGGCACATGCGGATGGGCAAATCGGCCTACCAGGCGTCGATCGACGCCGCCGACGAGATCGGACTCGCCGTCGTGGCCACCACCTTATCCATCGTCGCCGTGTTCATGCCGGTCGGGCTGATGCCGGGCGTGTCGGGCCAGTTCTTCAAGAATTTCGGCTTCACCGTCGTCGCCGCCGTCATGACCAGCCTCGCCGTGGCGCGGCTGATCACGCCGCTCGCCGCGGCCTATTTCCTCAAGGCCAAGGGCCAGGCCAGCCACGGCGAGGGCTGGATGATGGACCGTTATGTCGGAATGCTGCGCTGGTCGCTCAGGAACCGGTGGAAGACGATGCTGATCGGCGTGGCGGCGTTCATTGCCACCATCATTTCCTTCGCTACCCTGCCGATGACCTTCCAGCCGCCGCTCAACCTCGACTTCAGCCAGGTCCAGGTCGAGATGCCGCCGGGCTCGACGCTCGAGCGCACCAGCGTCGTCGCGAACAAGGTGACTCAGCTCCTCCGGTCCAAGCCGGAGGTCGAGAATGCCTTCGCCGACGTCAGCCCGACCAGCGCCGAGCTGTTCGTCACCCTGAAGAAGGACCGCGAGCGCAGCAGCGTCGAGTTCGAGCGCGCCTACTCGCCCGAGCTTCAGGCGATCCCCGACGCCCGGATCAACTTCCAGTCGCAGGCCGGCGACGGCAGCGGCCGCGACCTCAACGTCACCCTGGTCGCCGACGATCCCGCCAAGATGCAGCAGGCGGCCGAGAAGATCATCGCCGAGATGCGCCGGCTGCCCGAGATTCGGGCGCCGCGGATCAACGGCGAGCTGCAGAGGCCCGAGATCACGATCACGCCCCGGCTCGACCTCGCCGCCGATCTTGGCGTGACGACGGCGGCGCTCAGCCAGACGATCCGCATCGCCACGCTGGGCGACATCGACCAGAACAGCGCTAAATTCTCCCTGTCCGACCGCCAGGTGCCGATCCGGGTCGCGATGCCGCAGTCGTCGCGGCGCAACCTGTCGACGATCGAGAACCTGCCGGTGCCGACCGCGAACGGCGGCTCGGTGCCGCTGAAGCATGTCGCGGCGATCACGTTCGGCGCGGGGCCGAGCGAGGTCAAACGTTACAATCAGCGCCGCCGCACCGCCATCGGCGCCGATCTCGCCCCGGGCGTCGTCACCAGCGACGCGATGAAGAAGATCGAGGCCCTGCCGTCGGTCCAGAACCTTCCGGACGGAGTCGAGAAGGTCGAGGTCGGAGCGGCCAAATGGCAGGCGGAGCTGGTCGAGAACTTCGTGCTCGCCGTGATCGCCGGGGTGTTCCTGGTCTTCGCGGTCCTCGTCCTGCTCTACAAGAGGGTGCTTCCGCCCTTCGTCAACATGGGCTCGCTGCTGCTCGCGCCGCTCGGCGGAGCGCTCGCCCTGCACATGACCGGCAATCCGATGTCGCTGCCGGTGATGATCGGCCTCCTCATGCTGCTCGGGATCGTCGCCAAGAACTCTATCCTGCTGATCGACTTCGCGATCGAGGAGATCGCCAAGGGCGTGCCCAAGGACGAGGCGATCGTCGACGCCGGCCACAAGCGCGCCCAGCCGATCGTCATGACCACCGTGGCGATGGTCGCCGGGATGCTTCCGATCGCGCTTTCCTTCACCGGCGACGGCAGCTGGCGGGCGCCGATGGGAGTCGTCGTGATCGGCGGCCTCATCCTGTCGACCGTGCTGACCCTGGTCATCGTCCCGGCCGGCTTCAGCCTCGCCGACAGCTTCGAGCAATGGCTCGGGCAGCGGCTTCGTCGGATGCTGACCTACCGGTCCGAGGACGGCGAGCTGCGGCCCGCGCCGCAGCCGGCGGAGTGAACCATCGCTCGCCGAGCGAAATGGGGGGCCATGGCCTCCGTTGAAGCGCCCCGCCACGGCATCAGGGAGATGCGGATCATCGCCACCGGCATGCTGGTGGCGATGGCCGGCGTGTTCCTAGCGGCCAACGCCTGGGACGAGACGTACCCCACGCTCGGCTTCGTCAAGGCCTTCGCCGAGGCGGCGATGGTCGGCGGCCTGGCCGACTGGTTCGCGGTGACGGCGCTGTTCCGCCATCCGCTCGGCCTGCCGATCCCGCACACCGCGATCATCCCGCGCAACAAGGACCGGATCGGAGCGACTCTCGCCTCTTTCCTCCGCGACAACTTCCTCACCCCCAAGGTCGTCGCCCGGCGCATGCGCAACGTCGACATCGCAGGCGCCATCGGTCGCTTCCTCGCCAATCCGCCCCCCGAGGGGCGCTTGAGGCAGGGCGGATCGAGGCTGATCGCCGACCTTCTGGAGGCGCTCGACCAGGAGCGGCTCGGCGGGATGGTCAAGTCGGCGGTCGCATCGCGGATGCGGACCCTCGAAGTCTCGCCGCTGATCGGCCAGACGCTCGAAGCCGCGATCACCGAGGAGCGGCACATCCCGATACTCGACGGGATCGTCACCTGGGCGGGCCGGACCCTGGACGCGAACGAGGATCTTATCCGCAAGATGGTCCACGAGCGCGCCAATCTGATCATGCGCCTCGCCGGGCTCGACGAGAAGCTGGCCGACGGGATCGTCGACGGCCTCAGGCGCCTCACCATCGACATGGCGATCGATCCGGGCCATCCGCTCCGCGCGAAAGCCGAGGAGGCCCTCGCGGCGATCGCCTGGGACATGCGCTTCGACCCGGAGATGCAGGCGCAGGTCGAGGGCTGGAAGAACGAGATCATCGCCAACAAGGCGGTCACGGACTGGCTCGGCGGCCTCTGGGAGACCAGCCGCGCCGCCTTGCTCCGGGCGGCCCGCGATCCCGAAGCCGCGATGGCCGGGCGTTTCGGCGAGGCCCTCAAGCAATTGGGCGACACGCTCCAGCAGGACCGGCGGCTCAACAAGGCAATCAACCAGTTCGCCCGGCGGATGGTCGTCGGCACCGTCGCCACATACGGAAGCGGCATCGTCACCCTCGTCTCGGACACGATCCGGGGCTGGGACGCTCGGACGGTCACCGGCCGGCTGGAGAATGCCGTCGGGCGGGACCTCCAGTATATCCGGATCAACGGAACGCTCGTCGGGGGCCTGGTCGGGCTGATCATCCACACGATCGAGGTCGTAGCCTGATAACCCCTTGAAGAACGGCCGGCTTGCCGCTTTGGTGGGCTCCGCAAAGACAAGGGGATAACGATGAGAATGGTTCGAACCGCGCTCGCGGCGCTGGCGATCTCACTGGCCGCTCCCGCTCTCGCCCAGACGTCGGGTCCGGCGTCGGCGGCGGCGGAGCCCGTCACCGTCATCCACGCCGGCACCTTGATGGCGGTCCCCGGCCAGCCGCCGCGGCGCGAGGCGAGCGTCGTCGTCCGCGGCCGCCGGATCGTCGAGATAAGGAGCGGCTATGCCGACGTGCCCGGCGCGCGGGTCGTCGACCTTCGCGACAGCACGGTGATGCCCGGCTTCATCGACATGCACGTCCATCTTCGCGGCCTCGACGACCGGCTCCAGGCCCGCCTGCAGGCCGCTCAGCGCGATTATGAGGACGAGGCCTTCACCGCCCTCATCAACGCCCGCAAGACGCTGCTCGCCGGCTTCACGACGGTCCGTGACCTCGGCAACGAGCCGCGCATGATCACCACCCTTCGCGACGCCATCGAGGCGGGACAGTTCGCCGGGCCGACCATCGTCGCGGCCGGGCGTGGCGTTTCCGTCTCCGGCGGCCATGGCGACGTCAACGGCCTCAACCGCGACCTCACCGAGATCGGCCTGAGGAATGCTGACAACACCTGCAACGGCCCCGACGACTGCCGTAGGGCGGTGCGCCGGCAGATCTCGGCCGGCGCCGACGTCATCAAGTTCGCCGCCACCGGGGGCGTGCTCAGCAACGTCGCCGGCGGGCTCAACCAGCAGATGATGGCCGACGAGATGCGCGCCATCGTCGAGACCGCGAAGACGTTCGGCCGCAAGGTCGCCGCCCATGCCCACGGCGTCGACGGGATCAACGCCGCGCTCGAGGCCGGGGTCGATTCGATCGAGCACGGCACCTTCACCGACGACAAGACCTTCGCCCTCTACCGCCGCACCGGCGCCTATTACGTGCCGACCCTCGTCGCTCCCGCCGCCGCGGTCGCCGACGGGGAGCGCGGAGCGCTGACTCCGGCCCAGTTCGACAAGGCGAAGCAGGCCTCCGGCAATGCCGAGCGAAGCTTCGCCCGGGCGGTCCGGGAGCGGATCAACATCGCCTTCGGCACCGACAGCGGAGTCGCTCCGCACGGCCTCAACGCCCGGGAGTTCGGGCTGATGGTCAAGAACGGCATGGCCCCGGCCGCCGCCATCCATTCCGCCACCGTCGCCGCGGCGACCCTGCTCGGCCGGGCCGACCGGATCGGCACCATCGAGGCCGGCAAGGACGCCGACATCGTCGCGGTGCGCGGCGATCCCACCGCGAACATCGGCCTGCTCGAGAACGTCCAGTTCGTCATGAAGCACGGCCGGGTCCACAAGCTCGGCGGCGAGCGCCAGCTGACGACGGCGGATTGAGGCGGCGGCGCCGGGGAGCTAGCCGTCCGAGGCCCGCTCGACGTCGGCGCCGACGGCCTGGAGCTTCTCCTCGAGCCGCTCGTAGCCGCGGTCGAGATGGTAGACGCGGTGGACCTCCGTCTGCCCCTCGGCGGCGAGGCCGGCGAGGACGAGGCTCATCGAGGCTCGAAGGTCGGTCGCCATCACCGGCGCTCCGATCAGATGATCCACGCCCCGAACCACCGCCGAGCGGCCGCGCACCTCGATCTCGGCACCCATTCGGTTCAGCTCGGGGACGTGCATGTAGCGGTTCTCGAAGATCGTCTCGGTGAGGAGGCTGGTGCCTTCGGCGAGGGTCAGCATCGCCATGAACTGCGCCTGCATGTCGGTCGGGAAGGCGGGGTAGGGCGCGGTCGAGATGGAGAGCGGCTTGAGGCCGCCGTCGGCGCTGACCCGGACTCCGTCGGCCGTATCCTCGACGATCAGGCCGGCGTCGCTGAGCCCCGAAAGGATCGAGGGCATGGTGTCCCTGCGGGCTCCGACCAGCTCCAATGAGCCGCCGGTGATGCCCGCGGCGCAGGCGTAGCTCCCGGCCTCGATCCGGTCGGCCATCACCGCGTAGGTGGCGCCGTGCAGCCGGTGCCGGCCGCGGACGGTGAGGGTGTCGGTGCGGAGGCCGTCGATCTCGGCGCC
Organism: Allosphingosinicella sp.; assembly: GCA_036388575.1. Classification (GTDB taxonomy): domain Bacteria; phylum Pseudomonadota; class Alphaproteobacteria; order Sphingomonadales; family Sphingomonadaceae; genus Allosphingosinicella. The sequence goes on along the minus strand of DASVRO010000007.1, from coordinate 1,019 downwards.
CATCGCGATCAGGCATTTGGCGAGGTCGGTGATCTCGGGCTCGCGCGCGGCATTCTCGATCACCGTCTCGCCCTTGGCGAGGACCGCCGCCATCAGGGCATTCTCGGTGGCGCCGACCGAGACGAACGGGAAGGTGATGGTGCCCCCGACGAGGCCGCCCTTGGGCGCCTTCGCCTTCACATAGCCGGCCGCGACCTCGATCTCGGCGCCGAGCGCCTCGAGCGCTTTCAGGTGCAGGTCGACCGGCCGCATGCCGATCGCGCAGCCGCCGGGCAGCGACACCGTCGCCTCGCCGGCGCGGGCGACGAGCGGGCCGAGAACGAGGATCGAGGCGCGCATCTTGCGGACGATGTCGTAGGGCGCGACGGTCGAGGCGAGGCGGGAGGCGCGCATCGTCATCACCCGCCCGAACTCGTCGGGGCGCGAGCCCTCGACGGTGATCGACACGCCGAGCTGGTTGAGGAGGTGCCCGAAGCTGTCGACGTCGGCGAGGCGCGGCAGGTTCCTCAGAGTCAGCGGCTCGTCGGTGAGAAGCGCGCAGGGGAGCAGGGTGAGGGCGGCGTTCTTGGCCCCGGAGATGGGGATCCGGCCCTCGAGGCGCTTGCCGCCGCGGATGATGATGCGATCCATTTGGGTCCTTCGATACGGGCCTTCGCCAGGCTCAGTCCCTACTCAGGATGAGCGGCTGTGACTATCCTCCAACCTCATCCCAAGTCCTTCGATACGAGCCTTCGCCTTCGCTCAGTCTCTACTCAGGATGAGCGGCTGGGGCTGTCCTCTACCGCTCATCCTGAGTAGCCGGTGAGCCTGTCGAACCGGCGTATCGAAGGACGGGTCACGCCTTCTCGAGCGTACACTGAAGCGGGTGCTGGTTCTGCCTCGCATAGTCGATGACCTGGGCGACCTTGGTCTCCGCGACCTCGTAGCTGAACACGCCGCAGACCCCGACCCCGCGCTGGTGGACGGCGAGCATCACCCGGGTCGCGTCCTCGATTCCCATCTTGAAGAACATCTGGAGG
>DASVRO010000006.1:0-7370 GCA_036388575.1 Allosphingosinicella sp. | reverse complement strand
CATGAAGACGCCGAGCATGAGCGTCTCCATGAGGAGGAAGGACGCCATATATTCCGGAATTCGGTGCTCGATCGAGGACCAGCTGGCGGCGATGCAGATGGGCATCAGGAAGACCGAGAGCATGATCAGCATGACGGCGATGCCGTCGACTCCGAGCGCCCAGTAGAATGGCGCGTCTCCAAGCCGGGCCGCCGATTCGGCCGGGGTCCCGAACAGGTTGACCAGCTCGCGGAATTGCCACTGGCGCCCGCCGAGGTCGAAGGCGCTCCACAACAGGATTCCGAGCGCCAGCTCGATCAGCGTGGCGACGAGCGCGACCCAGCGGGCCGTATTGGCGGAGACGCACAGGCAGACGATCGCCGCGGCCAGCGGGATGACCAGCATCTCGGAGAGGATCGGAAATCCGAGAGGGTTCATCGCGCCATCGCCCAGGTCGCCGCGGCGGCGAGGCCAAGAAGCATCACCAGCGCATAGGTATAGAGATAGCCGGACTGGAGCCGGGCGGTGAGCACGTTGCCGGCCCGAACCACCGACGCGGCGCCGTCAGGCCCGAAGCGGTCGATCGTCTTCTCGTCGCCGCGCTTCCAGAACAGGCGCCCGAGCCACAGCGACGGACGGACGAAGACGAGGTCGTAGATCTCGTCGAAATACCATTTGTTGTAGAGGAAATTGTGCAGGATTCCCCACTGGCCGACGAAGCGGGCGGGGATGTCCGTGCGCCGGATATAGGCCTGGAGCGCGATCAGGAAGCCGATGATCATCACAATGCCGGGGGCGAGCTTCACCCAGAGCGGCACTTCGTGGATGGCATGGGCGAGATGGGTGTCGAAGGCGATGCTGCCGGCCCAGAAATGCGCGCCCTCCTCGGCCTCGATGAACGGGCCGTGGAACAGGATTCCGGCGAAGATCGCCCCCAGCGACAGCACTCCGAGCGGCACCAGCATCGTCCACGGGCTTTCGTGCGGATGATAGCCGCCGGTGCCGGCGGGAACCTCGCGCGCCGAGGCTTCGTGCCGCCGGGTGTCGTGACCGCTATCCTCCGCGGCGGGATGGTCGCCGTGATGGCCATGGTGGTGGAGCGCGTGCTGGATATGCTCTGAGGCGGCCCAGCGGGCCTTGCCGAAGAAGGTGAGGAAGACCAGCCGCCAGCTGTAGAAGCTGGTCAGAAGCGCCGCGGTGATGCCGATGACGAAGGCGAAGCCGCCGACGCCCGAGTGGCTCGCGAAGGCGCTCTCGATGATCGCGTCCTTCGAATAGAAGCCGGCGAAGCCGAAGCCCGACCAGCCCGCCACCTGGATGATCCCCACTCCGGTGATGGCGAGGGTTCCGATCGTCATCGCCCAGAAGGTCAGCGGGATCTCCTTCCGAAGCGCGCCGTAGTAACGCATGTCCTGCTCGTGGTGCATGGCGTGGATGACCGAGCCGGCGCCGAGGAAGAGCAGCGCCTTGAAGAAGGCGTGGGTGAAAAGGTGGAACATCGCCGCGCCATAGGCGCCCACGCCTGCGGCGAAGAACATGTAGCCGAGCTGCGAGCAGGTCGAATAAGCAATCACCCGCTTGATGTCGTTCTGGACCGTTCCGACGGTGGCGGCGAAGATGGCGGTGGCGGCGCCGATCACGGTGACGAAGGCCAGAGTGGTGTCGCTGGTCTCGAACATCGGCGAGAGGCGGCAGACCATGAACACGCCCGCGGTCACCATCGTCGCGGCGTGGATCAGCGCCGAGACCGGCGTCGGGCCCTCCATCGCGTCGGGAAGCCAGGTGTGGAGGCCGAGCTGCGCCGACTTGCCCATCGCTCCGATGAACAGGAGGATGCAGATCAGGGTCATCGTGTCGAAGCGCTGGCCGAGGAAGCCGATCGTCGAGCCCGCCTGGCTGGGCGCCGCGGCCAGGATCTCCGGGATCGACACCGTGCCGAACACCAGGAAGGTCGCGAAGATGCCGAGCGAGAAGCCGAAGTCGCCGACCCGGTTGACGAGGAAGGCCTTCAGCGCCGCCGCGTTGGCCGACGGCTTGTGGTACCAGAAGCCGATCAGCAGGTAGGAGGCGAGGCCGACGCCCTCCCAGCCGAAGAACATCTGGACGAGATTGTCCGCCGTCACCAGCATCAGCATCGCGAAGGTGAAGAGCGACAGATAGGCGAAGAAGCGGGGCTGGCTGTCGTCCTCCGCCATATAGCCCCAGGAGTAGAGGTGGACGAGCGCCGAGACGGTCGTCACCACCACCAGCATCACCGAGGTCAGGGCGTCGACCCGGAGCGCCCAGTCGACCTTCATCGGGGCGGAATGGATCCAGGCGAGGACCGGGTGGAGCTGGCTGTGCTCGGTCCCGGCGATGAAGCCGAGGAAGATCGGCCAGGACAGGGCGCAGGCGGCGAAGAGCGCGGCCGTCGTGATCAGCTTGGCGGCGAAATTGCCGAGCATCCGGTTGCCGAGGCCGGCGACGATCGCCGCCAGCAGCGGCAGGAAGACGATGAGCTGGACGGTCACGACGGGGTACCCGTCGCCCCAGCGAAGGCTGGGGTCCATGCGGAGTCAGTAAGGATGCCAGCCTTCGCTGGCATGACGACCGCCATCCCCCTCACCCCTTCATCTGGTTGATGTCGTCGACCGCGATCGTGCCGCGGCGGCGGAAGTAGATGACGAGGATGGCGAGGCCGATCGCCGCCTCGCCGGCGGCGACGGTGAGGACGAACATGGCGAAGACCTGGCCGACCATGTCGCCGAGGAAGGCTGAGAAGGCGACGAGGTTGATGTTGACCGCGAGCAGAATGAGCTCGATCGCCATCAGGATGACGATGACGTTCTTGCGGTTGAGGAAGATCCCGAACACGCCGAGCACGAACAGGACGGCGCCGACGGCGAGGTAATGGCCAAGGCCGATCATGCGCCGAGCTCCGATGCCGTCACCCCGGCGGAAGCCGGGGCCCAGGAACACAGGCTTCGCCGACATATCGCAGGATGGCGTTCATGGGTCCCGGCCTTCGCCGGGATGACGGGATAAATCACAGCTTCATCCCCTCCCCCACGCCGGGCTGCATGTTGACCACCGCGTCGCCGGGGCGGCGGCGGACCTGGTCGGAGACGTTCTGGGGCCGAAGGCCGCTGCGGGTGCGATGGGTGAGCACGATCGCTCCGATCATCGCGACGAGCAGGACCAGCCCGGCCGCCTCGAAGATGTAGAGGTAGCGGGTGTAGAGCACCCGGCCGAGCGCCTCGATATTGGGGATGCCCTGCGCCGTCGGGGCGCCCCGGACGGCGCCGCTCAGAGTGCCGGCGTTCCACGCCATCACGGCGAAGAAGATCTCGGCGAACAGGACCAGGGCGAGGCCGAGGCCGAACGGCCAGTAGCGCGCGACCCCGGCTCGAAGCTGGGCGACATCGACGTCGAGCATCATCACCACGAACAGGAACAGGACGGCGACCGCGCCGACGTAGACGATCACCAGCAGCATCGCGATGAATTCGGCGCCGAGGATCAGGAACAGCCCGGCGGCATTGAAGAAGGCGAGGATCAGCCACAGCACCGAATGGACCGGGTTGCGCGACATGATCGTCATCACCCCGCTGGCGATGACCAGCGTGGCGAACAGGTAGAAGGCGAAGGCGCCGATCACTGAAGCTCCTCCCCGGAACGGGGAGGGGGACCGCCCGCCGCAGGCGGGTGGTGGAGGGGGCCCGGCGCCGCCGCGGCGAGGAGGCGGGCCCCCTCCACCATGCTGCGCATGGTCCCCCTCCCCGTCCCGGGGAGGATCAAGTCGCGTATGAATCGGGGAATGCTCATCTGAAGACGGCCCGGCGCTTAGCGGTAGGGGGCATCGGCGGCAAGGTTGGCGGCGAGCGTGCGCTCCCATTTGTCGCCGTTGGCGAGCAGTTTCGCCTTGTCGTAGATCAGCTCCTCCCGGGTCTCGGTGGCATATTCGAAATTGGGGCCCTCGACGATCGCGTCGACCGGGCAGGCTTCCTGGCACAGGCCGCAGAAGATGCACTTGGTCATGTCGATGTCGTAGCGGGTGGTCCGGCGGCTGCCGTCCTCCCTGGGCTCGGCCTCGATGGTGATGCAGACGGCCGGGCACACCGCCTCGCACAGCTTGCAGGCGATGCAGCGCTCCTCGCCGTTGGGATAGCGGCGCAGGGCATGCTCGCCGCGGAAGCGCGGGCTCAAGGGGTTCTTCTCGAACGGATAGTTGATCGTCGCCTTGGCCTTGAAGAAATACTTCAGGGTCAGAGCGTGCGCCTTCACGAACTCCCAGAGGAAGAAGGACTTGATCCAGTGCGAGATCATGGCGCTGTGCCTTTGCAGGTTTGGGAGCCCGCCGCACGCGCGGAATAGGCCACGCCGTCGGCGCAATTGTAGCGGGTGAGCATCAGATAGCCCGAGACCAGGAACACCCAGAGCAGCGAGATCGGCAGGAAGATCTTCCAGCCGAGCCGCATCAGCTGGTCGTAGCGGAAGCGCGGCACGGTCGCCTTCACCCAGCTGAAAACGAAGAAGAAGAACAGGATCTTCGCGAAGAACCAGAAGATCCCCGGCACGTAGTAGAGCGGCGCCCAGTCGACCGGCGGCAGCCAGCCGCCCCAGAACAGCACGGCGGTCATTCCGCACATCAGCAGCACGTTGCCATATTCGCCGAGCCAGAAGAGGGCGAAGCTCATCGAGCTGTATTCGGTCTGGTAGCCGGCGACGAGCTCGCTCTCCGCCTCGGTGAGGTCGAACGGGGCGCGCGCCGTCTCGGCCATTGCCGAGATGAGGAAGATGATGGCGAGCGGGAACAGCAAAGGGTTGAAGCCGAAGCCGTTCAGGAAGCCGAAGACGTGGCCGCGCTGCGCCTCGATGATCCCCGAGAGGTTGAACGTCTCGGACCAGAGGATGACCGGGATCAGCACGAAGCCGACCGAGACCTCGTAGCTGACCATCTGCGCCGCCGCCCGAAGCGCCGAATAGAAGGGATATTTGGAGTTGGATGCCCAGCCGGCGATGATCACGCCGTAGACCCCGAGCGAGGAGATGGCGAGCAGGTAGAGCAGCCCGACGTTGATGTTGGCGAGCACCATGCCCGGCCCGAACGGCACCACCGCCCAGCCGACCAGCGCCACCGTAAAGGTGAGGATCGGGGCAATGATGAACAGGCCGCGATTGGCGCCCGAGGGGACGATCGTCTCCTTGAGGAAGACCTTGAGGCCGTCGGCGAAGCTCTGCAGCAGGCCGAGCGGCCCGACGACGTTGGGCCCGCGCCTCAGCGCCATCGCCGCCCAGATCTTGCGGTCGGCATAGATGATCATCGCCACCGCCAGCATCAGCGGCAGTGCGATCATCAGGATCAGGATCAGGGTCGAGGCGAACCAGCCGAACCCCTCGCCGAGCCAGGTCGATTGGAACCAGGCGGTCATCTTGCTCCTCCCCGGAACGGGGAGGGGGACCGCGCGCGAAGCGCGTGGTGGAGGGGGCCCACGGCAGTAGCGGCGGAGAGGCGGGCCCCCTCCACCATGCTACGCATGGTCCCCCTCCCCGTTCCGGGGAGGAACTTGCGGTCGTGTCTCATTCCGCCGCCTCCTGGAAGGTCTGGCCGTGGAGGATCTCGGCGGAGCAGCGCTGAAGCGTCGGCGACGACCGGGCGATCGGGTTGGTCAGGTAGAAATCCTCGATCGGATAGGCGATCGAACCCGAAACCTTGGGCGCCACTCCGGAGAAGGCGGGAAGCGGATCGACCGGAGTCAGCCCGGACGTGCCGAGCCGCGGCACCTCGGCGGCGATCGCCCGCCGGAGCTGCGAGAGATCGTCGAACGGGAGCGTCCTGCCGAGCACGTCGGACAGCGCCCGGAGGATGGTCCAGTCCTCGCGCGCCTGGCCGGGCGGATGGACTCCGAATTCGGAGAGCTGCACCCTCCCCTCCAGATTGACGTAGGTGCCGTGCTTCTCGGTGTAGGCGGCGCCCGGAAGGATGACGTCGGCGTGGCGGACTCCGCGGTCGCCGTGGGTGCCGATGTAGATTGTGAAGGTGTCTGCGAAGGCGGACGTGTCGAGCTCGTCGGCGCCGAGCAGGAACAGCGCCCTGAGGCTCGCCGCCCGGGCGCGCAGGGCGTCGAGGCCGCCGTCGGCGACGAAGCCGAGGTCAAGCGCCCCGACCCTCGAGGCCGCGGTGTGAAGCAGACCGAACGAGGCGCCGAGCGCGGCGGCGGCGGCGCGCGCCGCCTGATAGGCGCCGTCCGCCCGGAGAGCGCCCATGCCGACGACGACGGCCGCATTCTCCCGGCCGCCGAACGCCTCGCGGACGGCATCGGGAAGGTCGCCGAGGAGTGCGATGTCGTCGCCGAGCTCGGTCACCGGATAGGTCAGGTCGACCACCGGCCCGATCCGGAAGACCCTGGCGCCCGCCTTCACCGCCTTGCGGATCCGGGTGTTGACGAGCGGCGCCTCCCAGCGCGGGTTGGTTCCGACGAGGAGGATGGCCGGCGCCGTCTCGATCCCGGCGATCGTCGGGGTGAAGCGATAGGCGGCGGGGCTCGACACGTCGAAGCGGGCGCCGTCGATCCGGCATTCGTGGAGGGTGGAGCCGAGCGCGTTCAGAAGCGTCTTCAGGGCGAAGACCGACTCGAGGTCCTGGAGATCGCCGGCGAGACCGCCGATCTGGTCGCCGGTCGCGCCCTTCAGCCGTTCGGCGATCGCCTCGAAAGCCTCGTCCCAGGTCGCCGGCTCGAGCTTGCCTTCGCGGCGCACCCAGGGCCGGTCGAGCCGGTTGCGGACGAGGCCGTCGACGGCGTGGCGGGTCTTGTCGTGCGCCCACTCCTCGTTGACGTCCTCGTTGAGGCGCGGAAGCGCCCGCATCACCTCGCGGAAGCGGTGGTCGATCCGGATGTTGGTTCCGACCGCGTCCATCACGTCGATTCCGGGCACCTTGCGAAGCTCCCAGGGCCGCGCCTCGAAGCTGTAGGGCTTGGAGACGAGCGCTCCCACCGGGCACAGGTCGACGACGTTGCCGCTCAGCTCCGAGGTCACCGCGCCTTCCAGATAGGAGGTGATCTCCATATTCTCGCCGCGCCCGATCGCCCCGATCTCCTCGACCCCGGCGACTTCCTCGGCGAAGCGCACGCAGCGCGTGCACTGGATGCAGCGCGTCATGATCGTCTTGACCACGGGACCCATATATTTCTCGGTCACGGCCCGCTTGTTCTCGGCGAAGCGCGAATGGCCGCGGCCATAGGCCATGGCCTGGTCCTGAAGGTCGCATTCGCCGCCCTGGTCGCAGATCGGGCAGTCGAGCGGGTGGTTGATGAGCAGGAACTCCATCACGCCTTCACGCGCCTTTTTGACGGTCGGCGACATCGTGACGATTTCCTGCCCCTCGGAGGTGGGCAGCGCGCACGACGCCT
>DASVRO010000005.1:0-21843 GCA_036388575.1 Allosphingosinicella sp. | reverse complement strand
GCGACCGGCGGATCGGCATTTGGGGAGACTTCGACCAGGTCCAGCCCAACCTCCGCTGCTTGCTCCATGGCCTCGCGGGTGAACATCACCCCGAGATTTTCGCCATTTTCATCGATCACGCGCACCTTGGGCGCGGAGATGAATTCGTTGAAGCGCGGGCCGTTCATTGGCGGCGTCTGCGGACGCCGGATCATGGGGGGTCGTATAGCGAATTCTCCTGAAGCGGATTTCCAAGCGCCCCACCTAGTCAAAGGCAGGCCGAAATGAAAGGCTGAGACGAACGGCGGGCGGTTTTTCTGCCGCCGATGTTGCGGATCAGCCGCGCAGATCCGGCGGCATGGCCTCCCGCTTCAGCCGCTCGACCAGCGCCTCCAGCCCCAGCACCTCCTGCCGCGCATCCGTGCCGAGCGGCCGCAGCGCCACCGTCCGCTCTTCCGCCTCGCGCTTGCCGACGACCAGCAAATTGGGCACCTTGGCCAGGCTGTGCTCGCGCACCTTGTAGTTGATCTTCTCGTTCCTGACGTCGGCCTCGACCCTCAGCCCCGCCGCCGCCAGCCGGGCCTCGACCTGGCGGGCATAATCGTCGGCGTCGGAGACGATCGTCGCCACCACCGCCTGGACCGGCGCAAGCCAGGCCGGCAGCCGGCCGGCATGATGCTCGATCAGGATTCCGATGAACCGCTCGAACGAGCCCAATATGGCGCGGTGGAGCATCACCGGCCGGTGGCGCTGGCCGTCCTCGCCGACATAGGAGGCGTCGAGCCGCTCGGGCAGCACCGTGTCGGTCTGGATCGTCCCGACCTGCCAGGTCCGGCCGATCGCGTCGGTGAGGTGGAATTCGAGCTTGGGCGCGTAGAAGGCGCCTTCGCCGGGCAGCTCCTCCCAGCCATATTCCTCGGTGTCGCGCCCCGCCGCCCTGACCGCGTCGCGAAGCGACTGCTCCGACCAGTCCCACATCTCCTCCGAGCCGAACCTCTTCTCCGGACGAAGGGCGAGCTTGATCGCATAATCGGGGAAGCCGAGATCCTTGTAGACGGTGTCGAGCAGGTCGAGGAACAGCCGCACCTCCTCGACGAGCTGGCCCTCGCTGCAGAAGATGTGGGCGTCGTCCTGGGTGAACTGGCGGACCCGCAATATGCCGTGGAGCGCGCCGTGCGGCTCGTTCCTGTGGCACACGCCCATCTCGGCCAGCCGGATCGGCAGGTCGCGATAGCTCTTGATCCCCTGCCGGAAGATGAGGACGTGGGCCGGGCAGTTCATCGGCTTCAGGGCCATCCACTGCGCATCGTCGGAGACGATCGGCCCCTCGTCCTCGGTGTTGGGCACCTCGTCGGGGATGACGAACATGTTCTCGCGATACTTGCCCCAGTGGCCGGACTGCTCCCACTGGCGAGCGTCCATCACCTGCGGGGTCTTGACCTCGGCATAGCCGGCGGAGTCGAGGCGCCGCCGCATATAGGCTTCGAGCTGGCGCCAGACGACGAAGCCGTTCGGGTGCCAGAAGACCGAGCCGTGCGCCTCCGCCTGGAGGTGGAACAGGTCCATCTCCTGGCCGATCCGGCGATGGTCGCGCTTGGCCGCCTCCTCGAGCCGGACGAGATGGGCGTCGAGCTGCTTCTTGTTGAGCCAGCCCGTCCCGTAGATTCGCGAGAGCATCGCGTTCTTCTGGTCGCCGCGCCAGTAAGCGCCCGACACCCGCGTCAGCTTGAACGCCTGCGGATCGACCTTGCCGGTCGAGGCGAGGTGCGGGCCCCGGCACAGGTCCATCCAGCCGCCCGAGCGGTACATGGTGATCGTCTCGTCGGCGGGCAGCTCCATCACCCATTCCGCCTTGAAGCTCTCGCCCTGCTTCTCGAAGAAGTCGCGCACCTGGTCGCGGCTCCACACCTCGCGGACCAGCGGCTCGTCGCGGGCGATGACCCGCCGCATCTCCTCCTCGATCGCGGGCAGGTCCTCGTCGGTGAACGGCCCGCGCCCGGGCGCCGGGGCGAAATCGTAATAGAAGCCGTCGTCGGTGGCGGGGCCGAAGGTGATCTGGGTGCCCGGAAACAGGTTCTGAACCGCCTCGGCGAGGATGTGCGCATAATCGTGGCGGACCAGCTCGAGCGCGTCCTTCTCGTCGCGCGCGGTGATCAGCGCCAGCTCGGCGTCGCCCTCGAGCGGGCGGTTGATGTCCCTCACCTCGCCGTTGACCCGGGCCGCCATCGCCGCCTTGGCGAGGCCGGGGCCGATAGCGGCGGCGACGTCCGCCGGAGTCGTCCCTTCCGGGACCTCGCGAACCGAGCCGTCGGGGAGCCTGATCTTGAAATGCTGCGTCATGACAGGCGCGCATGTAGCGGCACCCTCGCGGCATCTCCAGCCCCCGTGCCGCTTATGCCGGCGCAAGCGCGGCCGTGACAGGCCGGATGGCTCTGCCAGAGCGCGCTGGCTTCAGGTTGAATCGTCACCCCGGACTTGATCCGGGGTCCACCTTCTTCAAGCGACTGCGCAGAAATGAAAGGTGGATGCCGGATCAAGTCCGGCATGACGAGGATGGTGCAACCTGATCTCTCAATGCACTAGAGGCGGCGCATGGATCGGCCCGATTATCTCGAGCGCGACGGCCGCCGCCTCGCCTTTCGCTGCCGTGAGGGCAGCGGGCCCACGCTCGTCTTCCTGCCCGGCTACATGTCCGACATGGACGGCGGCAAGGCGACCGCGCTCGACTGCTGGGCGCAGGCGCGGGGGCGGGCGATGATCCGCTTCGACTATGCCGGCTGCGGGCTGAGCGGCGGCGACTTCGAGGCCCAGACCCTGGCCGGCTGGCGCGACGACGCCCTCGCCATGATCGACCTGGCCGACGGGCCGGTGGTGCTGGTCGGCTCCTCGATGGGCGGCTGGCTGATGCTGCTCGCCGCCCTCGCCCGGCCGCAGCGGGTGAGCGCCCTTGTCGGGATCGCCGCCGCCCCCGATTTCACCGACTGGGGCTTCGATGCCGCCCAGAAGTCGGCGATCCGCGACCATGGCCGGCTCGAGGAGCCGTCGCCTTATGGCGAGGCGCCCTACGTCACCACCCGCGCCTTCTGGGAGAGCGGCGAGGCGCTGAGGCTGCTCGAGGGCGAGATCGCGATCGACTGTCCGGTCCGCCTGCTCCACGGCCTCGCCGATTCCGACGTGCCGTGGCGGATCTCGCTCCGGCTGATCGAGCGCCTGCGCTCCGCCGACGCCCGAACCACCCTGATCAAGGGCGGCGACCACCGGCTGTCCCGACCGGGCGACATCGCCCACCTGATCGCCACCGTCGAGTCGCTTCCGGATTCGGAGGCATGACGTCGCTTTTCCGTTCACCGGCGGTGCAGCGGCCTCTGGTAAGGCCGCGCCCATGATGCTCCTCCTCGCGCTCGCCGCCGCCGCTCAGGCCGGCCCCGTCGACACTCCGAAGAACCGCTACCGCGCCTGCCTGGCGCTGACCCGCACCGCCCCCGCCCAGGCGGTCAGCCGGGCGCAGGCGTGGCTCGGCAGCGGGGGCGGCATCGACGCCGCGCAATGCCTCGGCCTCGCCTTGTCGGCGCAGGAGAAATGGGCCGAGGCGGCCGCCGCGTTCGAAGCCGCGGCGAAGGACGCCGAGAACCGCCAGGACCGCCGCCGCGGCGACCTCCTCGTCGAGGCCGGCAACGCCCGGCTGGCGGCGGGGGATTCCGCCCGGGCCGTCAAGGCGTTCGAGGCCGCGCTCGCCACCGGGCTGCTGGCGCCGCCGCTCCAGGGCGAGGTCCATCTCGACCTCGGCCGGGCGGCGGTCGCCCTGAACGATCCGGGCGGCGCCCGGGTCCATATCGACAAGGGCCTGTCCCTGGTGCCGAAGGACGCCTTCGGCTGGTATCTTTCCGCCGCGCTGGCGCGCCGGCAGAACGACCTCGCCCTCGCCCGCGAGCATATCGCCAAGGCGGCGGGCCTCGCCCCCGACGATGCCGCCATATTGCTCGAGGCCGGCAACATCGCCGGAGTCTCCGGCGAGAAGGACGCCGCGCTCGGCCTCTACGCCCGCGCGGCGCGGGTCGCGCCCGATTCGGACGCGGGCAAGGCGGCCAAAGCGGCCATCGCCGCCAACGAGGCGCCGCGCTAGGCCCCTCTCCCGTCCTTACGGGAGAGGAGGGGCCCAAGCCGAAGGCTTGGGAGGTGAGGGTCTTGCTGACTCTTTGCTACAGACCCTCACCTCCCACCGCTTCGCGGCGGGCCCCTCCTCTCCCGCGAAATGCGGGAGAGGGATTCTTCTACCGCCGCCGCTGCGACAGAAGCCCGGCCGCCTTGATCCCCGCCTCGACGCAGGCGGCATCGTCGGCGGGCGCCTCGCCCGACGCGCCGGCGGCGCCGATCAGGGTCCGCCCGTCGGCCGCGAAGACCGGCACTCCCCCGGCCACCGTCACCACCCCAGGCGCCCGCGCGAAGCCCGGCGTGCCCTTGGCGGCTTCCTCCATCTGGGCGGTGGCGAAGCCCCAGGCGGCGACCGCCTTCGCCTTCTCGATCGAGAAGTCCAGCATCCCGGCCCGATTACCCTCCATCCGCAAGGCGGCGACGAGATGGCCGCCGGAATCGACGACGGCGACGGCGTGGCTCTGCCGCTTGGCGTCGGCATGGGTCCGGCAGCCGGCGACGATCGCCTCCGCCAGAGCCGCGGTCAGCACCGGCGCGGCCGGCGGCTGGGCGGGCGCCGCGGCCGCGGAGAGCGCGAGCGCGGCCAGGATCGTCAGCGGCAGGGGCCTGGCCATCGTCTCTCTCCTCGCTCGGTCGAGGTGGAAATCTACAGCAGTAGCCGCATCCGATCTTGCGCATTTCTCGCCGCCCGCCGGGCAGGGTTCTCAAGAGGAGGCGAAGGTACAATGCGCCGCCAGGACCTTCACTGGCCGTTCCCGGCGCTGTAGGGGGCGGGCATGAAATACCTCCACACCATGATCCGAGTCTCCGACGCCGACGAGACGCTCCGCTTCTTCGAGCTGCTCGGCCTCAAGGAGCTCAGGCGCTTCGACAATCAGGCGGGCCGCTTCACCCTCATCTTCCTCGCCGCCCCGGGCGACGAGGAGGCGCAGGTCGAGCTCACCCACAATTGGGACGAGAAAGGCTATGGCGAGGGCCGCAATTTCGGCCACCTCGCCTACCGCGTCGACAATATCTACGAAAGCTGCCGAAAGCTGCTGGAGGGCGGAGTGACCATCAACCGGCCGCCGCGCGACGGCCACATGGCCTTCGTCCGCAGCCCCGACAACATCTCGATCGAGCTGCTCCAGGCCGGCGAGGCGCTGCCCCCGGCCGAGCCCTGGGCGTCGATGCCGAACACCGGCCACTGGTAGGCGAAGATGGCGGGCCTGCTCCTCAACATCGACGTTCCCGACATGGAGCAGGGGATCGCCTTCTACACCGCCGCGCTCGGCCTCGAGGTCGGCCGCCGCTTCGATTCCAGCTTCGTCGAGCTGGTCGGCCGCGGCGTGCCGATCTACCTTTTGTGCAAGGATGCCGACACTCCGATCGGCCCGGCGGGCGGCGACAGGCGCCGCTACGAGCGCCACTGGAGCCCGGTCCACGCCGACTTCGTGGTCGACGACATCGAAGGCGCGACGGCGCGGGCCGTGCGGGCCGGGGCGGTGCAGGAAGGCGAAACCTGCCACGCGCCCTACGGCCGGCTGGCGATGTTCGCCGACCCGTTCGGCCACGGCTTCTGCCTGATCGAGTTCAACGCGCTCGGCTATGACGCCATCGCCAGCTGAGCCGGATTGGCGCGACCGCCGCTTCGCCGCGCTGCTCGGCAGCCGGCACCCGATCCTGCTCGCGCCGATGGCCGGCGCCGGCGGAGTCGATCTGGCCGTCGGGGCGATCGAGGGCGGCGCGGTCGGTTCGCTGCCCGGCGCGATGCTCGCCCCCGACGACATGCGCTCGCAGGTCGAGCAGGTCCGCGCCCGCGCTGCCGGGCCGATCAACCTCAACTTCTTCTGCCATCGCACGCCCGACGGAGCGGACGAGCCCGCGTGGCGTGCGTTGCTCGCGCCTTTCTACGAGCATTACCGGGTCGCGGCCAACTCGGCGGCCGGTCCCGTCCGGCGGCCGTTCGACGACGCCATGTGCGAGGTTGTCGAGGCGGTTCGGCCCGAGCTGGTCAGCTTCCACTTCGGCCTCCCCGAGGAGGGGCTGCTCGACAGGGTGCGCGCCGTCGGCGCCAGGGTGATCGCCAATGCCACGACCGTCGCGGAGGCGCGCTGGCTGGCGGAGCGCAGTATCGACGCCGTCATCGCCCAGGGCTGGGAGGCCGGCGGCCATGCCGGCCGGTTCCTCGGCGGCCGGCCCGACGAGCATATGGGCCTGTTCGCGCTGCTGCCGCAGATCGCCGATTCGGTCGACTGCCCCGTCATCGCCGCCGGCGGCATCGCCGACGGCCGCGGCATCGCGGCGGCTCTGACGCTGGGCGCCGCGGCCGTCCAGATCGGCTCCGCCTATCTCCACTGCCCCGAGAGCCTGATCGCGCCGGCCCATCGAGCCGCTCTGGCGTCCGAGGCGGCGGAGCATGGCGTCTTCACCAACCTGTTCAGCGGCGGCCTCGCCCGCGGCCTGTGGACCGCGCCGATGGAGGCGCTCGGGCCCGTCCGCTCCGAAGCGCCGCCCTTCCCGCTGGCGACGGCGGCGCTGGCGCCGCTCGCGCGGGCCGCCGCGGAGCGGGGCGAGCCGGGGTTCCGGCCCATGTGGGCGGGACAGGCGGCCCGGCTGGGCAAGCCGCTTCCCGCGCTCGAGCTGACACAGCTTCTCGCCCGCGACGCGCTGGCGCGGCTCGGTGTGAGCGGCTAGTCTGGCGGCCATGCTCGACATCGTCCCGGTACCGGTCCTCTCGGACAATTACGTCTGGCTCGTCCACGAGCCCGAATCCGGCGAGACTGTAGCGGTCGACCCTTCGGTCGCCGAGCCGGTGCTGGCGGAGGCCGCGGCGCGCGGCTGGCGGATCACCCAGGTCTGGAATACCCACTGGCACCCCGACCATACCGGCGGCAACGACGCCATTCGCGACGCGACCGGCTGTATGATCACCGGACCGCGCGAGGCGGAACGAGTGTCGCGCATGGACACGATCGTCGCCGGCGGCGGTCGGGCGCGGATCGGAACGATCGAGGCGGAGCTGATCGACATCCCCGCCCACACCGCCGGTCACATCGCCTTCCACCTTCCCGCGGCGGCAACCGTCTTCACCGGCGACACCCTGTTTGCGATGGGTTGCGGCAAGCTGTTCGAGGGCGACGCGGCGCAGATGTACGACAATCTCCAGCGCCTCGCCGCTTTGCCGCCCGAAACCCGAGTCTATTGCGGCCACGAATATACGCTCGCCAACGGACTGTTCGCCCTCACCGTCGAGCCCGATAACGAAGCACTGATCCGCCGCGTCCAGGAGGTGAAGGCGGCGCGCGAACGCGGCCAGGTTACTCTGCCGACGACGATCGCGCTCGAGCTCGCCACCAACCCGTTCATGCGCGCTTCATCGGCGGCGGAGCTTGCTGAACGGCGCCGGGCCAAGGATAATTTCCGCGCATAGGGGACCGCCCGGCGCATCGGGCGTTTCAGCCCCCATGGAGGCCCTGGGATGAAATATCTGATCATGCTCGCTTCGGCCTGCCTCGCCGCGGGCTGCACCACCGACGAACCGGTCGAGACCGCCGCCAACGACGAGGCGAGGCTCTCCGCCCAGCTCGCCGGCTACGAGCCGGCCGGACCGCCGGTGTCGTGCGTCAACCTTCGCGACCTCGACGGCAACCGCTCGGCCGGCGACGCCATCGTCTTCGACGGCCGCGGCGGCCGCAAATGGGTCAACCGCCCCGCCGGCGGCTGCCCGAGCCTCGGACTCGGCCGCGCGCTGCGCACCCGGACGTCGTCCAGCCAGCTCTGCCGCGGCGACATCGCCACCGTCTTCGATCCGGTCGCCGGATCCGAATTCGGCGGCTGCGGCCTCGGCGACTTCGAGCCGTACCGGCGGGTGCGGTAGCTTTTGCCTCCCTGCCGCGAAGCGGCGGGGAGGGGGACCACCCGAAGGGTGGTGGAGGGGTAATGACTCCCGCCCTCGAGGTTCGCACGCGAACCGTCCACCTGGGTGCGAGCTACCCCTCCACCATGCTTCGCATGGTCCCCCTCCCCATGCTCCGCATGGGGAGGCAAATCATTTCTTGTACAGCGCGTCCAGCCTTTCCCCATAGGCCGCCCGGATGACGTGGCGGCGGATCTTGATCGACGGGGTGAGCTGCTCGTTCTCGGTGGAAAACGGCTCGTCGGCGAGGATGAAGCGCCGCACCTTCTCGATCACCGACAGGTCGGCATTGACCCGGTCGACGGCGCCGCTCAGCGCGCGGTGGTAATCGGGATCGTCGCCGAGCGATCCGTCCCTGGCCTTGCCCTGGGCCGCGGCCCATTCGGCCGTCCATTCCGGATCGGGCACCAGCAGCCCGACCAGATAGGGCCGGCGGTCGCCGACCACCATCGCCTGCAATATCTCCGGCTGGAGGGTGAGCATGCCCTCGACCTTCTGCGGCGACACGTTGTCGCCCTTGTCGTTGATGATCAGGTCCTTCTTGCGGTCGGTGATGACGATCCGCCCCGCCTCGTCGATATGGCCGACGTCGCCGGTATGGAGCCAGCCGTCGATCAGCGCCTTCTCGGTCTGCGCAGGATTGCGCCAATAGCCCTTCATGACCAGCTCGCCTCGAACCAGTATCTCGCCGTCCTCGCCGATCCTGACCTCGGTGTTGATCAGCGGCGGCCCGACCGTGTCCATCTTCACCCCCGCTTTGGGACGGTTGCAGCTGATCACCGGCCCGGATTCGGTCTGGCCGTAGCCCTGGAGGACGGTGAGCCCGATCGAGTGGAAGAAGATTCCGACCTCGGGATTGAGCGGCGCTCCGCCGCAGACCATCGCCTTCACCCGGCCACCGAAGCGGGCGCTGATCTTGGGGCGGAACAGCCCGTCGAGCACGAGGTCCATCGGCCGGTCCCACAGGCTCTTCGCGCCGGCATAATCCCTGGCGCCGATCTCGAGCGCCCTTTTCATCATGTAATTAGCGAGCCTGCCCTGCTTTTCGACATTCTTGAGGATCCGCTGCCTCAGCACCTCCAGGAGCCTCGGCACCACGATCATCATGGTCGGCCGGACCTCCTCGATGTTGGAGGCGAGCTTCTCCAGGCCTTCGGAATAATAGATCTGGGCGCCGATCCCGATCGGGAAGAACTGGCCGCCGCTATGCTCGTAGGCGTGGCTAGGCGGAAGGAAGGAGAGGAAGACTTCCTCGTCCACTCCAAAGTCCTCTGAGATGACCTCCACGCAGCCCCCGACATTGTGGAGGATGGCGCCGTGGTGCTGCATCACCCCGCGCGGCGCTCCGCCGGTGCCCGACGTGTAGATCAGGCAGGCGAGATCGCCCCGGCTGACCGCCGCGGCCGACTCGGTGCAGGCGGCGACGTCGGGCGGATTGGCGGCGACCAGCGCCTTCCAGTCGTGAAACTCGACATTGCCGGCCTGGGCCCCGGGCAGAGCGTCGATACCGATGACATGCTCGCAGTTGCTCGACCGGATCGCCGCCGGAAGCAGCGGCCTGGCCAGCTTCTGGGTCGAGACGATGACGGCCCGGGCGCCGCTGTCGTCGAGGACGTGCTGGTGGTCGCGCTCCGTATTGGTCGTGTAGGCGGGGACGGTGACGCAGCCGGCCGCCATGATGGCGAGGTCGGCGATGCACCATTCCGGCCGGTTCTCCGAAACCAGCATGACCATGTCGCCCGGCCTGAGGCCGATCGCCTTCAGCCCGGCGGCGAGCGAGCAGACCTGCTCCGCCGTCTCGCGCCAGCTGAGCGGGCGCCACGCGCCGTCGCGCCTGGCCCAGAGGAACGGCGCCTCGCCTTTCTCGCGGGCGCGCGCGAAGAACATGGCGACCAGATTGGGGAAATGTTCGAGCTCGCGCATGGCCGTTCCCCGGTTCACTGTGCGAGCGCCACGCCCTCGCTGCGCGGATCGGCGCCCCCGCGCCATCCGCCGTCCACCCATTCGATCGCATTGGCCTTGAAGCCGGGGTTCATGGGCGCAGCCTTGTTGCCGAGCGCCTGGAGCGCCGGGATCATCGCCTCGAGGCTGGTTCCGCGCTCCACCATCAAGGTGTCGCCGGGCGCGAAGATGGTCGGCAAGGCGATCGCCTCCTGCGCCGACAAATCCCAGTCGATCACCGCGATGATCGCCTTGGCGACCTGGGCGATGATGGTAGGTCCGCCCGCCGCTCCGACCGCCAGCCGGACCTTGCCGTCCGGGCCGTAGACAATGGTCGGCGACATCGAGCTTCGCGGCCTCTTGCCGCCCTCGACCCGGTTGGCGACGGGGGCGCCGTCGAGCTCCGGCACGATGCTGAAGTCGGTCAGCTCGTTGTTCAGGAACATTCCGTTCACCGTCAGCCCCGAGCCCCACGCCCCCTCGATGGTGGAGGTCACCGAAGCGACGTTGCCGGCCCCGTCGGCGGCGGCCATGTGCGAGGTGGACGGAATTTCGAACGTCACCCCGGCGGTCACCCGGGGCGCTCCGGGCGGAGTTCCGGCGACGGCATTTTCGATCGCGCGCTCGGGCGAGATCAGGCTGGAGCGGGACGCGAGATAGGCGGGATCCATCAGGCCGGCGACCGGCACCCGCACGAAATCGGGATCGGCGAGATAGGCGTCGCGATCGGCGAAGGCGAGGCGCATCGAGTTGCCGATCAGGTGCCAGGCCACGGGATTGTCCTTGCCCAGCGCGCGAAGGTCGAAGCGCTCGACCTGCTTGAGGGTCGCGTAGACCGTCGTCGCCCCCGACGAAGGCGGGCCCATCCCGCAGATCCGGTAGCCGCGATACGGCGCGCAGACCGGCGGCCGCTCCTTGGCCTCGTAGGCGGCGAGATCGCCCGTCACCATCGTCGAAGGGTTGCGCGGGGCGCCGCGGACGGTGCGCACGAGCGCCTCCGCCGCCGGGCCGACGTAGAAATAATCGGGTCCGCGGGCCGCTACATTCTCGAGCAGCTGCGCCAGCTCGGGATTGCGAAGGATTGTCCCGGCCGGCTTCGGCTCCCCGTCCGCTCCGAACAGATAGGTGCGTCCCCAGCCGCTCAGGCCGATCAGGTCGCGGTTGTTGCCGATCGCATTGCGCATCCGGGGCGTGAGGGCGAAGCCGTCGCGGGCGAGGCGGATCGCCGGCTCGAACAGCTTCGCCCAGGGCAGCCTGCCGTGGCGGCCATGGGCGAGCGCCATCAGCCGGATGTTGCCGGGAACGCCGACGCTCCTGCCCCCCGGAATGGCCTGGCGATAGGGCAGCGGCTTGCCGCTCGCGTCGAAGAACCAGGTCGGCGAGGCGGAGTCCGGCGCCTTCTCGCGGCCGTCGTAGGTGAAGATCCGGCCCTTCTCCACGTCATGATAGACGAAGAAGCCGCCGCCGCCGATGCCCGACGATTGCGGCTCGACCACGGTCAGCGCGATCTGGATGGCGATCGCGGCGTCTGCCGCGTTGCCGCCCTGGTTCAGGATCCAGCGCCCCGCCTCGGCCGCGCGCGGATCGGCGGCGGAGACCATTCCGCGCGCCTGCGCCGTTCCGGCCGGAGCCGGGTCGGAAGCGGTTGCGCAGGACGCGAGGAGGAGAAGGAGCGGAAGGAAAAGCCGGCTGAGCATCGGCGGCGACACTAGTCGCCTTCGCCCGCGCCGCAAGCGCTAAGACGCGCCCACCGCCTCGCCGAGGGTGGCGAAGCCGTCCCGGCTGAGCAGCGACCTCAGCTCGCCGAGGATCGAGGCCGCGACCCCCGGGCCCTGATACACGAGCGCCGTGTAGAGCTGGACCAGGCTCGCCCCGGCGCGGATCCGGGCATAAGCGTCGACCCCGTTCTCGATCCCGCCGACGGCGATCAGCGGCAACGCCCCGCCGGTCGCCGCCCGAAAGTCCTTCAGCCGCTGCAGCGCCAGTCCCTTGAGCGGCGCGCCCGACAGTCCGCCGGCTTCGCCGCCATGCTTCGAGCGCAAAGGCGGCCGCGACAGCGTCGTGTTGCCGACGATCAGCGCGTCGACCCCGGCGTCGATCGCGGCCCGGGCAACGTCTTCGATGGCGCCCGGCTCGAGGTCCGGCGCGACCTTGAGGAAGACGGAGACCCCGGCCCGCGCCTCGCCGACCGCGGCGAGCAGCTCGGCCAGCGCTCCGGCGTCCTGCAGGCCGCGAAGCCCCGGCGTGTTCGGCGACGAGACGTTGACGGTCAGATAGTCGGCGAACGGCGCCATCTCCCGCACTCCGGCGACATAGTCGGCCACCCGGTCCGCGCTGTCCTTGTTGGCCCCGACATTCACCCCGACCAGGCCCGATCGCCGCCGCCCAAGCCGCGCCTTCGCCGCTTCGAAGCCGCCGTTGTTGAAGCCCATCCGGTTGATCACCGCCCGGTCCCCGGCGAGCCGGAACAGCCGCGGCCGCTCATTGCCCGCCTGGGGCCGCGGAGTCAGCGTTCCGACCTCGACGAAGCCGAAGCCGAAGCCGAGCATCTGCGCGGGCACCTCGGCATCCTTGTCGAAGCCCGCGGCGAGCCCGACGGGGTTGGGGAAGTCCAGCCCCGCCACCCGGACGGCGAGCTGCGGGTCCTCCCTCGGCGGCAGCCCCGCCGGGACCGCCTTCAGCGCCCGGATGGTCAGCCGGTGCGCCCGCTCCGCGTCGAGCGCGAAGACGAGGGGCCGGACGAGCGGGTAGAGCGCCATAGGCGCCGCCTATGGCACAGCCTCGTCCTCCCTGCGAGCGGCAGCTCGCGGGGAGGGGGACCATGCGAAGCATGGTGGAGGGGTAGATGTCGTGGAGTTGGAGGGTCTCGCGCGACTCGCCAGCCTCCGAGTCATTTACCCCTCCACCACATTGCATGTGGTCCCCCTCCCCACCGCTTCGCGGCAGGGAGGACAGGAGGGTTGATTTCCCCGTCCTCCACGGCCACATGCCAATCGGAACGAATTGGTCCGATTAGAACATGCGCCTCACCTCCCTTGCCGATTATGCCGTCGTCGTCATGGCCGCCGCCGCCCGGCGCCCCGCCGGCGCGCGCCTCTCGGCCGGCCTGATCGCGGAGGAGACCGGAGTGCCGCTGCCGACCGCCCAGAAGCTGATGGGGCGGCTCGCCGGCGCCGGCCTGCTCGAATCGGCCCGCGGCACCGGCGGCGGCTTCCGCCTCGCCAAGGCGGCGGCCGGGATCAGCCTCGCCGACATCATCGAGGCGGTCGAGGGGCCGATCGCGATGACCAACTGCATCACCGGCTCGGTCCACGATTGCGCGCTGGAGGGCAGCTGCCGGGTCAAGCCGCACCTGAGCGTAGTGAACGACGCCGTCCGCGGCGCCCTCCAGGGCGTCACCCTGGCGACCCTCGCTTCCTCCCCCGTTCGGCCTGAGCCTGTCGAAGGCCTCTCCTTCGTTTCCGGATCGGAGAAGGGAAGGGCTTCGACAACCCCGGACCTGATCCGGGGCCGAACGGTCAGTGCCGCGGGAGACCTCTCGTGACCGACGTCCGCAACAAGGAAGCGCAGGAGGCGGTCGACCGCGCCTCCACCTACGAATGGGGCTTCAGCTCGGACATCGAGCAGGATTTCGCGCCCAAGGGCCTCAACGAGGACACGGTCCGCTTCATCTCGGCCAAGAAGAACGAGCCCGAATGGATGCTCGAATGGCGGCTCAAGGCGTACCGGGCCTGGCTGACCATGGAGGAGGTCACCTGGGCCAAGCTCGACATCCCGCCGATCGATTTCCAGGACGCTTATTATTACGCCGAGCCCAGGGCCAAGCCGACGATCGCCTCGCTCGACGAGCTCGACCCTGAGATCCGCCGGACCTACGAGAAGCTCGGAATCCCGATCGAGGAGCAGAAGGTGCTCGCCGGCGTCGAGGGCGCGCGCAAGGTCGCCGTCGACGCCGTGTTCGATTCGGTCTCCGTCGCCACCACCTTCCGCGAGGAGCTGAAGCGCGCCGGAGTCATCTTCCTGAGCATTTCCGAGGCGGTCCGGGAATATCCGGACCTCGTTCGGAAATACCTTGGCAGCGTCGTGCCGCAGCGCGACAATTACTTCGCCTGCCTGAACAGCGCGGTCTTCTCCGACGGCACCTTCGTCTACATCCCCGAAGGGGTGCGCTGTCCGATGGAGCTGAGCACCTATTTCCGCATCAACGCCGCCAACACCGGCCAGTTCGAGCGCACCCTGATCGTCGCCGACAAGGGCAGCTACGTCTCCTACCTGGAAGGCTGCACCGCGCCGATGCGCGACGAGAACCAGCTCCACGCCGCCGTCGTCGAGCTGGTCGCCCTCGACGATGCCGAGATCAAATATTCGACGGTCCAGAACTGGTATCCGGGCGATGCGAACGGCGTCGGCGGCATCTACAATTTCGTCACCAAGCGCGGCGCCTGCCGCGGCGCCCGCTCGAAGATCAGCTGGACCCAGGTCGAGACCGGCTCCGCCATCACCTGGAAATATCCCTCCTGCATCCTCCAGGGCGAGGACAGCGTCGGCGAATTCTACTCCGTCGCTCTGACCAACAACCGCCAGCAGGCCGACACCGGCACCAAGATGATCCACATCGGCAAGGGCAGCCGCTCGACCATCGTCTCCAAGGGCATCAGCGCCGGCCGCTCGAACAACACCTACCGCGGCCTCGTCCGGGTCCTCGCCAATGCCGAGAACGTCCGCAACTTCACCCAGTGCGATTCGCTTCTGCTCGGCGACCAGTGCGGCGCCCACACCGTCCCCTACATCGAGGTCCGCAACCCCACCGCGCAGATCGAGCACGAGGCGACGACCTCGAAGATCAGCGACGACCAGCTCTTCTACGCCATGCAGCGCGGCCTTTCCCAGGAAGACGCCGTCGCCCTCATCGTCAACGGCTTCGCCCGCGAGGTGCTCAAGCAGCTGCCGATGGAGTTCGCCGTCGAGGCTCAGAAATTGCTGGGGATCAGCCTCGAAGGGAGCGTCGGATGATCGCGCTCCTCTTTCTCGCGGCGGCCGCGGCACCGGTGCCGGTCCTCTATTCCGCACAAAGCCAGTCCGAGGCCTATCGAGCCTGCGTTGCCGCCGGGTACCAGCGGCGACCGGCGCCGGTCGTCGAGATCGGGCGCGGCGACTGTGCCCGCGCCCGATCCCGCCTGCTCGCGGAAGTGCGCGATCATGTCAGCTTCGGCTGGGCGGCGACGGCCAAGACGTCCGGCCAGGCCCGCCGCCTGCGCGCGCAGCTCAGGCTTGAGGCTGAAGCCCAGGTCACCGGCTTCGAGGGCAAGCTGCAGGCTTGGTTCGTGGAGACTGGGAAAGTCCCCCCGGAAAGGCGTGGCAAATGATGGCCGCGCTGATCATCGCGATCATTCAGGGCGCGGCGATGCCCGAGCTGCCGACCGAGCAGGAAATCGTCGTCACCGGCCGGCGGATGGGCCAAGTCCAGATCGCGGCCGGAGTCAACCGGATGACCGGGAAGACGCGCTGCCGGGTCACCGTCTCCAGCGGTGATCCGGTCATCGACCGCGAGGTCTGCGAGATCGCCAAGGCCTGCGGAATGGTGAAGCCCAGGAAGCGCGCCCTGATCGAGGCGTGCGTCAGGGAGAGGAAAGACCGGTTTTTGCGGACCTACGTCGCCCCTGAGAGGAGCGTCGGATGAGCGGCTTCCTGCTTGGTTTGCTTCTCTTGGCCGATCCTGCGGCGGCCGAGCCGCCGCCTGCGGAACTTCCCGAGAATATCGGGCCGGAGGCCACACGCCTGTTCGAGACCTATATCGTCTGCCTGGCTCACGAGACCCGTGAACGACGCGCGGATCGCCGCACTACCCTGGACTTGGCTGCGGAAGCTCGGGGCGGCTGTGCTGGGCCCAAACGAGATGCGGCCGACGCGCTAGTCGCGGCCTATAGGCGCGATCCGACGCTGCTCGGCGGCGGCGAAACGGCCGCCACCAAGGCGGCGAAGCTGATGGCGACATGGGATGTCCGAATCGAATGGGTCGTCGATCAGGCCCGCGCCAAAACAGGTGAGCGTTAACCGTGCTGAACATCGACAACCTCCACGCCACGGTCGCCGGAAAGCCCATCCTCAAGGGCCTTACCCTCGCGGTGAACGCCGGCGAGGTCCACGCGATCATGGGGCCGAACGGCGCCGGCAAGTCGACCCTCGCCTATGTGCTCGGCGGGCGCCCCGGCTACGAGGCGACCGAAGGCTCCGTCACCCTCGACGGCCGCGACCTGCTCGACATGGCGCCGGACGAGCGCGCGGCCGCCGGCCTGTTCCTCGGCTTTCAATATCCGGTCGAGATCCCAGGCGTCTCCAACGTCCAGTTCCTCCGCACCGCCCTCAACGCCCAGCGCCGCGCCCGCGGCGAGGCGGAGATTTCGGCGGGCGACTTCCTGCGGCTGACCCGCGAGCAGGCGGACGCGCTCGGAATGTCGATGGACATGATGAAGCGCAACGTGAACGTCGGCTTCTCGGGCGGCGAGAAGAAGCGCAACGAGATGGTCCAGATGGGCATCATCGGCCCGCGCCTGGCGGTGCTCGACGAGACCGATTCCGGCCTCGACATCGACGCTCTTCGCGTCGTCGCCGACGGCATCAACCGGATCATGCGCCGTCCCGACAAGGCGGTGCTCCTGATCACCCACTACCAGCGCCTGCTCGACCTCGTCGTGCCCGACTTCGTCCACGTCCTCGCCGAAGGCCGCATCGTCCGCTCCGGCGGCCCCGAGCTCGCCCACCAGCTCGAGCGCGAGGGCTATGGGGAGATGGCGGCATGAGCCTCCCCTCGCGCGCGCGCGCGTATGAGACGGACTTTCCGGACCTTCCGCGGCTCCTCCCCGGGACGGGGAGGGGGACCATGCGAAGCATGGTGGAGGGGGCCCGCCTCTCCGCCGCTTCGGCGCCGGGCCCCCTCCACCCCGCCGCTTCGCGTCGCTGTCCCCCTCCCCGTTCCGGGGAGGAGCTATGAGGCTCGATCTCCCTTCTCCCAAGACGGAGGCCTGGCGCTGGAGCGACCTTTCGGCGCTGCCCAATCTCGCCGAGCGCGAGCCTTCGCGTTCCGTCCCGGCGGAATTGCCCTGGCTCGACTGCGAGCATCAAGGCGCCCGCCTGCTCTTCGTCGATGGAATCCTCGCGGCCGACCGGAGCCGCCTCGGGCCGATCGAGCTCGGCGCCGTCGACCGGCACGAGGAGGATCACGCCCTCGCCCGGCTCGTCGGGGGGGACGGCTGGGTGCTCCGCCTCGGCCGCGACCACGCTCCGGCCGGCCTGATCCAGATCGTCCACGTCTCGACGGGCGCCGCCGACCATCTTCCCGCCCGGATCGCGCTCGACGTCGACGCGCAGGCGTCCATCGTCGAGACCTTCGTCGGCGACGGCTGGATCAACCGGCTCTCCAGCATCACCCTCGCCCGAAGCGCCCGGCTGATGCTGTCGCGCCGGGTGATCGGCAGCGGCGGCCCTTCGACGCCGCCTGCGGCGTCGCTCAGGACAGGCTTCGTCAGCCTGGCCGATCGCGCCGTGGTGGGCGAGGGAGCGAGCCTGATCCTCACCACGCTCGCCGCCGGGGGCTCCGACACCCGGCTCGACGGCGCCCTCCTGCTCCAGGGCGAGGGCGCCTATGCCGAGGCTAGCGGGGCCCTGCTGGCGCGCGGCCGGCAGCGTCATGACGCCAATTTCGTCGTCCGCCACTCGGCGCCGGGAGGCACCAGCCGCCAGGTCTGGCGCTCGGTCGCCGACGACCGCGCAATCTGCTCGGTCGCCGCCCGGGTCGAGGTCGCCCGCGGCGCCCAGAAGACCGATGGCGAGCAGTCCCTGAAGGGCATCATGCTCAGCCGGACGGCGACGATCAACGCCAAGCCCGAGCTCGAGATCTTCGCCGACGACGTCAAATGCGCCCACGGCGCCACCGTCGGCGAGCTCGACCGCGACGCCCTCTTCTATTTGGCCAGCCGGGGCGTGCCGGAAACGGAGGCCAAGGCCCTTCTCACCCGAGCCTTCGTCGCCGACGCGATCGGCCGCGCCGGCGAGGCGGCGGTGCGCGAGGCGATGCACGCCGATGCGGAACGGTGGTTCGGCTGATGGACATGGCCACCTCCACCCGCCCCCTCGACCATGTCGCCGATTTCCCGGCCATCCCCGTCGGCTGGTCGTATCTCGACACCGCCGCCACCGCGCAGAAGCCGCAGGCGGTGATCGAGGCGATCGCGCTCGGCTATTCCGAGACCTATGCGACCGTCCACCGCGGCGTCTACCAGCGCTCGTCCGAGATGACCCTGGCGTTCGAGGCGGCCCGCCGGCGGGTGGCCGGCTTCATCGGCGCGCCCTCGCCCAATGAGGTCGTGTTCGTCCGCGGCGCCACCGAAGGCATCAACCTGGTCGCCCAGAGCTGGGGCGGCGCCAACCTCAGGGCCGGCGACCGGATCATGCTGTCGGTGCTCGAGCATCATTCGAACATCGTCCCCTGGCAGATGATCGCCGAGCGCACCGGCGCCGCGATCGACGTCGCGCCGCTGACCGCGGACGGCCGAATCGACCTCGATGCGATGGCCGCGATGCTGACCGAGCGGCACCGGATCGTCGCCCTCGCCCACGTCTCCAACGTGCTCGGCTCCGTCCTCGACGCGCGCCGGGCCGCGGACCTCGCGCATCGTGTCGGAGCCCTGCTCCTGCTCGACGGCTGCCAGGCCGTGCCGAGGATGCCGGTCGACGTCGCCGCGATCGGCTGCGACTTCTACGTCTTCTCCGGCCACAAGCTCTACGGCCCGACGGGGATCGGAGTTCTGTGGGGCCGGACCGAGCTGCTCGCGGCCATGCCTCCCTGGCAGGGCGGCGGGGCGATGATCGACAAGGTGACGTTCGAGGAGACGACCTACGCTCCGCCTCCCGGCCGCTTCGAGCCGGGGACCCCGCACGTCGTCGGGGTGCTCGGGCTGGAGGCGGCGGTCGGCTATGTCGAGCGGATCGGGCTGGAGGCGATCGGCGTCCACGAGGCGGCCCTGGTCCGCGAGGCCCGCGACGCCTTGTCGTCGCTCAACAGCGTCCGCCTGTTCGGCCCCGACGACTCCGCCGGAATCGTCAGCTTCGCGCTCGAAGGGGTGCATCCGCACGACATCGGCACCATATTGGACGAGAGCAGGGTGGCGATCCGCGCGGGCCATCATTGCGCCCAGCCGCTGATGGCGCATCTCGGCGTGGAGGCGACGGCGCGGGCGAGCTTCGGGGTCTATAACGGCCGCCGCGACATCGAGGCTCTGGTTTGCGGGCTGGAACGGGTCAGAAGGATTTTCGGGTGAACGAGGAACGCAGGATCGAGGTCGAGGAGGTGGACGCAGTGCCGACTCCGCCCCGCGCCCGAGTGGCCGAGACGTTCGAGCGCAAGCGCGACTATCTCGAAGGCTTCCTGGCACAGAAGGCGCCCGAACCCGCGCCCGTCGAGGCGGGCGGCGGCCTCTACGAAGCCGTGATCGAGGCTCTGAAGGAGATTTACGACCCGGAGATCCCGGTCAACATCTACGATCTCGGCCTCATCTACGACGTCGAGATCACCCCCGAGCATCACGCCATGGTCAAGATGACCCTGACCACGCCGCACTGCCCGGTCGCCGAATCCATGCCGGGCGAGGTCGAGCTTCGGGTCGGATCGGTGCCGGGCGTCGGCCATGCCGAGGTCGAGCTGGTCTGGGATCCGCCCTGGGACCCGCAGAGGATGAGCGACGAAGCCAAGCTCGAACTGGGAATGCTGTGATTGTTTCCCCTCCCTGCACGCAGGGAGGGGCTAGGGGTGGGTGCGTGAGAAGCGGCAGTGCATCTTCGGAGACGCACCCACCCCCGTCCCCTCCCTGCGTGCAGGGAGGGGGGTTAGGAAGGATGAGATGAACGAAGTCACCACCGCCCCCCGCCGCGCCCGCCGCGCCGCGCTGACCCTCACGCCTTCCGCCGAGGCGCGCGTCGCGGCGCTGATGGCGCGCGCTCCCGAAGGCACGCTCGGAGTGAAGCTGTCGACTCCGCGGCGCGGCTGCTCGGGCCTCGCCTATTCGGTCGATTATGTCGCTGCCGCCGATCCCATGGACGAGCGGATCGATACGCCGGCCGGCCCCTTCTTCATCGACGGCGCCTCGATCCTCTATCTGATCGGCTCGACGATGGACTGGCGCGAGGACGATTTCGCCGCCGGCTTCGTCTTCGCCAATCCCAACGCCAAGGGCCAGTGCGGCTGCGGCGAGAGCTTCACCGTCTGAGCTGATCGGAGGTCGAGCGGCTGGTCGTGTTCGGGAGGCCGCTCCGCTAGGCGTTGACGGCGGAGCCGAGATAGTCGGCGACCAGCTCCCGGAGCTGTCGCGCCTCCGCCTCGCCGACGCCTTCGGGCACGTAACGCACGCCGCGAACGTCGGCCCCGGACAGGTGCGCGTAGACCATCAGCGCGTAGACATAGGTTCCCTCCATCGAGGGATGGTTGCCATCCGGCGTGAGCTCGAGGTCCGGCCGCGCCGCCTCGACCCGCCTGAACGCCGTTCCGACGTTGATCAGCTCCGCTTTGCTCGCCCTCGCGAGGATGCGATGATCGCGCTGGATCAGCGCGTAGGCCTTGCTGCGCGACCAGTCGATCTCGCGCATCGTCTCTTCGCTGTAGGTCCAGTTGACCACAAGGCTGGACGGCGATCCCGAGGCCCGTGCCCGGTCGATCAGCTGGCTGCCGTAGAGCTGGAAGTCGATCCGCCTGTCACGGCCCAGCTGTTCGGCGCTCTGCGCCTGGAGGATCACCCGGTCCCAGCGCTCGGCCAGCAAGGCCCGCACCGACTCATTCCGCGCATGATCGGCGAAGCTTCGGCCGGGCAGCGCCCACATCCTGACCCGGTACTTGACCGGCGCGTCGGCGGAATCGGCGACCGCCCGGACCATCGAGGGCAAATCGTTGGTGAACAGCCGGCTGTTGCCGATGAACAGGACGGACTTGGCCGGCCGCGGGTCGAACAGGTCGACGGCGTCGCGTCCGACGTCGCGCGCCGAGGCGGTGTTGACGAACTGGAACCAGGACAGGCCGGTCGTGGCGGCCGCCAGCAGCAGGATACGAAACAAGGACAATCCCCGGGCCGATGAACCGGGCCACCCCTAGAGCGGCTTCCCTAGCGCCCGGTTAACCGGGCGCGTCCGACAGGCGGCTCCGGAACGACTTGCCCGGACGCGCGATTTACGATTCCTTGCGTTTCTGCGGCCCGGCCGGCGGGCCGAGGAGAAGGCCCGTCATGGTTAGCGCCCCGTTAAGCCTCCTTGCTTATGCTCCCCCGACAAGGTCCGGAGGGCGCGATGAACGACCGCGATTTCCTGCTCCAGCTCCAGGGCTACGGCCTGATGACGGCCGAGGTCGCCTATTACATGCCCGACCATCCCAAGCTCATCCAGCTGTTCGTCTGGCAGCAATATGACGTGGCGCCGCGCTTCCCCGTCCTCCACCGCTTCCTCGACCATTGGCGAACCGACGTCGAGGCGGTGCTCCACTCGGTGCGGATCGCCCATCAGCATCTGGTCCGCCCCGCCGAATGGCGGGCGGTGGATGGCGTCATCTCGATCAACTGACTTGCCTCCCCATCGCCTTGCGATGGGGAGGGGGACCATGCGAAGCATGGTGGAGGGGTGGCCTGGCT
The DNA here is from genome assembly GCA_036388575.1 of Allosphingosinicella sp. Taxonomy (GTDB): domain Bacteria; phylum Pseudomonadota; class Alphaproteobacteria; order Sphingomonadales; family Sphingomonadaceae; genus Allosphingosinicella. The sequence goes on along the minus strand of DASVRO010000005.1, from coordinate 207 downwards.
CAGGGCCGAGGGTCGCGAGCGCGATGCCCAGGCTTGCGCCAGGTCACCCCTCCACCACCCTGCGGGTGGTCCCCCTTGTATCTTTGATCTGTGGCAGAAGGTTGGTCGCAGGCGGCCCCGCGGGGCCGCCTGCGGCGCCCGGAAGCCCGCGACCCCCCTGGAGTTGCAGACCGCTGGGGAGCTTGGTGCTCCGGGCGCATCTTCATC
>DASVRO010000004.1:0-35038 GCA_036388575.1 Allosphingosinicella sp. | reverse complement strand
CAGGGGTCGGGGCCATTCAGCCATAGAGTTGCGACTCCCGTCATGAAAAGGGCCGTTCCGACGTTGGAGATGATGGTGGACCAAGCCCTCGCTTTCTCATTCTCCTGGAGAATCTGCGAACTCGTCCTGATCATGGGTCATTCCAAGGCGCCCTGATAACAAGGTCTGCACCCCATCCCAAATTCGCATGTCGCTAGAAGCGGCAACGCGATCCGCTATCGCGCCGCCAGTCTGCATGCTGCAGGTCCCCGGCGGCAGGCGCCGCTTGCCGCCACCGCCCTTGCCCCCCGCGCCACGCCTGCTATATCCCCGCGCGACCGGCGGCCCGGCGGGCGTGGCGGAACTGGTAGACGCGCTGGATTTAGGTTCCAGTATCGAAAGATGTGGGGGTTCGAGTCCCTTCGCCCGCACCAGTTTCGCCAGACTCGAAACCGTCCGGGGGACGGTTTCGGCTTGCGAAACTCCCGAGCGTCAGCGAGGGCGTGCAGCCAGACTCGAAACCGTCTGGCGGACGGTTTCGGCTTGCGCAACTCCCGAGCGAAAGCGAGGGCGGTCCCGCCAGGCCCGATTCCGCTTAAGGCCGCACTCCCGCGAGAAGGTAAGAGCTTCCAACCATGCAGACCGTCGAGACGTTGAACCAGGGCCTCAAGCGGGCCTACCGGATCACCATTGAGAAGAAGGACATCGACGACAGGGTCGACGGCGAGCTGAAGAAGGTCGCTCCGCAGATCCGAATGCCCGGCTTCCGCCCCGGCAAGGTGCCGGCCAACCTCGTGCGCAAGATGCACGGGCCGGCGATCGAGCAGGAGGCGCTTCAGAGCGCGGTGCAGGAAGGCGTCCAGCAGCTGATCGCCGAGAAGAAATTGCGGCCGGCGATGCAGCCTCAGGTCGAGCTCGAAGACGGCGGGCCCGGCCGCGACGCGGTGATCAAGGTCGAGCTCGAGACCCTGCCCGACGTTCCGGCGCCGAAGATCGACGACCTCAAGCTCGAGCGGCTGCTGGTCGAGCCGTCCGACGAGGAGGTCGATTCGGCTTTGGCCCGGCTCGCCGAGGGGCAGAAGGCGTTCGAGCCGGCGCCGGCGAGCCACGCCGCGCGGGTCGGCGACCTCGTCGTCATCGACTATGAGGGCACGGCGGGCGGCGTCGCGTTCGAGGGCGGCAAGGGCGAATCGATGCGGGTCGAGCTCGGCTCGGGCCGGCTGATCCCGGGCTTCGAGGACCAGCTGGTCGGGGCGAAGGCGAACGACCAGCGGACGGTCACCGTCACTTTCCCGGAGGAATATCCGGTCGCCTATCTGAAGGGCCGCGAGGCGGTGTTCGAGGTCACCGTCGGCGAGGTCCAGGCGCCGCGCGAGATGAAGCTCGACGACGGCTTCGCCCAGTCGATGGGGCTGGAGGGAATCGACCAGCTTCGCCAGCTGATGCGGGGCCAGGTCGAGCAGGAGCTGGGCGGGCTGACCCGGACGCACATGAAGCGCAAGCTTCTCGACGCGCTCGCCGAATCGCACGATTTCGAGGTTCCGCCCTCGATGGTCGAGGCCGAGTTCGCGCAGATCTGGCAGCAGCTCGAGCAGGAGGCGGCGCAGGAGGAGGATCCGGCGGCGGCTCGGGCCGAGATGGAGAGCGAGCGCGACGAGTATCGCTCGATCGCCGAGCGGCGGGTGAGGCTCGGGCTGCTGCTCTCCGAGATCGGTCAGCGCCACAACATCATGATCAGCGAGAACGAGATGAACCAGCTGATCATGCAGGCCGCCCAGAACTACCGCCCCGAGGACCGGCAGAAGTTCGTCGAATATGTCAAGAACGAGCCCATGGCGGCGGCGCAGCTTCGGGCGCCTTTGTTCGAGGACAAGGTGGTGGATTTCCTCTTCGCGAGGGCACAGGTCAGCGAGCGGACGGTGAGCCGCGAGGCGCTCCAGGCGGAGATCGAATCGACCGACACCGGCCACGTCCACGGCCCGGACTGCGACCACGACCACGACCACGCCCCCAAGGCGAAGAAGAAGCCGGCGGCGAAGAAGGCCAAGGCCGAACCGGCCGCGGCCGAGCCCGACGTGAAGCCGGCGAAGAAGGCCAAGGCCGAGCCGGCCGCCGCCGAGCCCGAAGCGAAGCCGGCGAAGAAGGCGAAGGCGAAGGCCGAGCCCGCCGCGCAGGAAGCGCCCGCGGAGGAGGCGCCCGCCAAGAAGCCGCGCTCGAAGAAGAAGGACTCCTGAGATCCGTTCGCGCTAAGCTTGTCGAAGCGCCTTTCTTAACTCAAACAGGGCCTTCGACAGGCTCAGGCCGAACGGGTTGGGGGTGCCGGTGCCGGTGGAACAGTCGCAGCTTCGAATTGCCGTGCTGCTGCCCTGCTACAACGAGGAGGCGGCGATCGGCCAGACCGTCGCCGCCTTCCGCGCCGCGCTGCCCGCCGCGACGATCTACGTCTACGACAACAACAGCCGCGACCGAACGCGCGAGGTCGCCGAGGCCGCCGGAGCGATCGTCCGCGACGAGCGCATGCAGGGCAAGGGCCATGTCGTGCGGCGGATGTTCGCCGACATCGAGGCCGACGTCTACGTCATGGCCGACGGCGACCTGACCTACGACGCCTCCGCCGCGCCCGGGCTGGTCCGCCGGCTCGTCGAGGAGCGGCTCGACATGGTTGTCGGCGCCCGCAAGTCCGAGGTCGAGGAGGCGTACAGGCGCGGCCACCGGCTCGGCAACCGGCTGTTCACCGGGCTCCTGGCGGGCCTGTTCGGCCGAAGCTTCACCGACATCTTCTCGGGCTACCGGGTCTTCTCGCGGCGCTTCGTCAAGAGCTTCCCGGCGCTGTCGCGCGGCTTCGAGACCGAGACCGAGATCTCGGTCCACGCGCTCGAGCTGGCGATGCCGGTCGCCGAGGTGGTGACCGCCTACGGCGCCCGCCCGGAAGGCTCGGTCTCCAAGCTGTCGACCTACCGCGACGGCTGGCGGATCGCCCGGACGATCCTCCACCTGTTCAGGATCGAGCGCCCGGTCCTCTTCTACGGCGGCTTCGCGGCCTTCCTCGTCGCGCTCGGCCTCGCCCTCGCCGTGCCGCTGATAATCACCTACGTCGACACCGGCCTCGTCCCGCGCCAGCCGACCGCGATCCTGATCACCGGCCTGATGATCGTCGCGGCTTTGTCCTTCTCGGTCGGCCTGATCCTCGACACGGTGGTGCGGGGCCGGCGCGAGGTGCGGCGGCTGGCCTATCTGAGCTTCCCGGCGGTGGGGGAGGAATAAACCCGTCGAAGCGGTAATTTCGATGTGACCCGCGGACGGGGAACCGCCTCGGCGGGCGCGCCCTGGAAAGGACTGTCAGGAGTGACTGTCACCACGTCCAAACTTATTCCTTGACGAGCCTGACCCAGCCCGGTTGACTTCGCGTCCAGGGCGGAGGGTGGCCCGGCAGGGGGAATGCGATGCCAGCGCGTCCAGCACTTTGTCTCGTGCCGCCGAGAACAGGGCCTCGGCCGGGGGGCGGCCGATGACCGCCCGTCGGCTGCTCCTCGCAGGTCTCCTCGCCGCATTCGCCGCCATTCCCTTTCTCGGCGGAACGACCGAGACGAGCTGGGTGCCGCGCCTCGAGACGCTCAGGCTTCCTGCGATCATCCCGATCATTCTGGGTGGCCTCGCCGGCGGGCTGCTGACGCTCGCCGCGCGCAGATTTCTCGACGCGCCCGCCAGCGCCAAGGACGTGGAAGGGGCCATCCTTATCGTGCTGATCGCGACGCTGGCCTGCCTGAGCATGGTGGCCGCTGTCTCGACGGCCATCGCCCCGCTTAGGGCGGCTCTCGTCTTCTCGCTCCTCGTGCTGGCCTCCTTCGCCGCCGCCCGATGCATCGCCAGGCTCGCAGAGGGGGCCGAGATCGGGTTCGAAAGCCATTGGGGCGGCCTTGGGGGAGGCGGAGGCGGTTGGCGGATGCTTCCCGCCACCGGACTGGGATTGCTGGCTCTGATTTTCACGGGCGTTGCCATAGCCGCCGTTTTCGTCGAGTCGGACGGTGCAAAGGGCGAGGCCTCGAACAAGGTGGCGGCCAACACGGTGCAGGCGAACGACTCGGTATCGAACGGAGTCGATAACGGGCAAGCGGCCGGTGGCGCGGCGCGCACCGGCGCAGCGTCCACGAACGGCGCCACATCGAACGCCGTCGGCAATGACTCGAACGTTCAAGCAGGCGCGGGCGGCACCGGGAACAATAGCCAATGACCCTCCGGCTCGATGCCGAAGTCAAGGACAGGAGCCCGCTCAACGAGTGGCCGCTGCCCCTGTCGCAATCGTTCGTCGGATCGACGCCGCTGCTCTGGCTCACCCGCGACCTCAAGCTGTACACTGAAGGCCGAGTCCTCGGCCGCTCCTACCTGATCGCCGGCCACCGCGGTGCCGGCAAGACTGCGCTGGTGGCGCGCGCGGTCGACATGGTGCGGGTTGAGGTGATGCGTCGGTCGGTCAAAGCGGAAGGGACCAGCCTGCGGGAGGGCCCGTTCCAGCGTCCGCTCCTCGTCAAGCTCTATGGACCGAGCATGCTGGCGCCCGAGACGGCGGAACCGGAGTCGCCGCAAGCGGAGCCCGAGCCCGCCGCCGATCAGGGCCAGTCGAAGAGCGAATCGGGCAAATCGGAGGCGCCCGCCCAAGGCCCCGCGAAGCCGGTGCCTCCGGCCAAGGGCGTCCATGCCGCGCTCGTGCAGATCGCCATCGGACTCTATCGCGCCCTGGCGGCCGAAGCTGCGACCGGATACCGGGCCTATGCGCGCCTCAGCGACGGAGTCGGCGCAGCGGACGCCGCCGAACTGGCCGCCCAGCTCGCGCTTGATCTCGATACCGGTGTCGAGGCGGCGTCATTGCGCAGCTACTGGTCGAGGCTGCGGCGACTGAAGCTGGGGGTATTCTGGCCCCGGGACGCGGACGACTCGCTGTGCGGCCACCGGATGGAGGATCAAGGGTTCCGCGAAGTGGTCGCCATCGCCACGGCCGCCCAGGCGTTCCAGGTTTGCTCGGGCCGAGTCAGCTACGCGACGACGGTGAAGGACAATGTCGTCCGGAGCGAGACGAGCGAGACCAAGGGTTCCAGCGACATCAAGGCGATACTCGAGCGGCTGGGACCGCTGGGCATCGGTGCGGTCGCCGGCATCGCCGCGCTGCCCCAGGCCACCGCGGGGGTGGCGTTGGGCGCAGGACTGATCACCTGGTTTCTCGGCTCGCTCACCGTCACCTGGAGCCGCTCGCGTACCCGCAAGGACGACCGGACCCTCGATTACAGCTTTATCCGCGACCGCGACCGGGCGACGCTGGACCGGGACCTGCCCCTCGTCATCTCGCGGCTGCGCGAAGCGGGTCTGGCGCCCGTGTTCGTGATCGACGAGCTGGACAAGGTCGAGAACGCCGCGGACGAGCTGGTGAAGCTGATCGGGCGGCTGAAGCACCTGATCGCGGATTTCGGCTTCTTCTGTTTCCTCGTCAACCGCGACTGCTACGAGGAATTCGAGCGCCGTATCGCGGCGAGGACCTACCCGCCCGAGCACACGCTGTTCAGCGAGCGCATCCTGCTGCGGCCCGAGCCCGACTTCCTGCTGCGCCACCTCCTCGCATTGGTAAAGGGCGACGAGGGCCTGCCGAACCAAGGCGTGGCCCGCGCCGTGTTCGCCCTTGCGACCATGCACGAGACTCGTCTCAACCTGACCGAAGTCATTCGGGTCGTCTCGCGTGTCGTCCGGAGCGATGAAACTGGGACGGAGGAGCCGATCGGCACCATCGAGGATATACTGAAGCAGCGTCGGCGCGTGTTGGCGACGGTGCAGATCGCGATCGGACAAGTGCTGGAGGAACCGTTCCTGGCGGATCGGATCGCCGTGAATCCGGGATTCGCTCAGCTGGCGATCGACACGCTTTATTATCCCTCCGATCAATGGAGCCGCGGCGAGGCGGTCGTCGATCCGTCACGGGAACGGCTCCATGCCCATCTTCTGCGCCGGCTCGGCTACCCTCCGGAGGGCCACGGCCAAGCGGATGGCGAGCTCGAGCTCCCCGGCGTTTCGGGGCCCGATTTCTACCTCCTCCACCGCTCATTGATCAAATTTCTCAACTCGCTGGCCGACCTGGAGGGCCTGCGGACGAGCCTGGCCGAGCAGGAGGTCACCGGCGACGTAAAATTGAAGGACGTGCTCCCGATCGAAGTGCCGAAGATCGTCGAGCGGGAAAAGCAGGGCACCTACCGCTTCCTGTTCAATTCCGACGGGGAACCGATCGTCGAGGACGCAGGCGTGGTCACTCGTGAGACCGGAGCCAGGCTGCGCGAGCTCCTGGAATATTCAATGGAGCTCCGAAAGGTCGTTTCCGGCTGCCGCACCACGTTCGACGAGCTGGCCGAGACTCCGCTTCTCTCGGGCATATCGAACCAATCGCTCGAGGTCGCCCATGGAGCGGTCTCCATGACTCTCCGGCTCGGAAGTGCCGATCCCGAGGCGCTCCAGCACGCCGCCACGCTCGAGCGCCTCGTCAAGGAAGTGCAGCTCAACCCTGAAAAGCTCGCATATCTGCTGTTCCTGACCGCCTCCGTTTCGCGGAGCCTCGCGTCGCCGGAAGCCGCCGGCCCCCCGGTCGCTCTTCCGGCGTTTCGAAGGCTGATACCGTATCGTGAATCTCCGGCCAAATGGCTGACGGATTCGCTTCGGGGACTGCCCCCGCTTCCTTCCGACACGGCCCAGCTGCAACCCTGGCTTGACGATCTCCTGAATCGGCCGCTGCCCGCGAAATCCGCGCGAGAGCCGCAAGAGGGCCCCTTTGCAGGTCTCCTGCCCCACTTTCGGCGTTTCTTCGCCGACGGCTCGGCGCCCGTCCGATTCAGCTATTCGGACCTGGTTCGGGCCGCCGAGGGTAAGCTGCCGGAAGCGGTGCTGAGCACCGATCTCAACGACCTCACCGTTGCCGACTGGAGCGCGTTGGCGCTGGCCGCGATACCCGTGCGAGGCGCCGCCGCGGAGGCTCCCTACTGGCTTCTCCCCGCCGCCTTGCGGGCGCTCGGTTTCGGCCGCGAGGCTCTGGTGGAACTGGCCGATCCGGCACTCGAATCGACGTTGCGCCCGCTTGGTTGGCTGATGGGAGAGGCCACGCAGCCGGGGACTTCGGCGCTGGCGATCGCCGAGGAGATCGCCAAGGGCGCTCCGGAGCGGCCGACGGGGGTGCTCGTCATCGACACGGACGAGGAAAGATATGGCCGCGCCAAGCCGCTTCCGGCGCGGCCGGCGCTCGTCGTCCACGCCAACGAGCTCGCCGATTACGCCCAGGCGTTGAACTGGCTTCGAGCGCTGGATATATTGAGCCTTGCATCTGATGCACGCCCAGACGGGCCAGGAGTTGAAGAATGAAGGTGAACCCGCAGGACTTCATGGGCCCAAAGGCGGAGAAGACCCTCAAGATCCCGACCTTCGGCGTGACGTCCAAGGCTAAAGGCACGACGAAATCCGCCGCTTCGCGGATCACGGCTCACAATGTCGACTCGCTCGAGCGGCTCCTGGCGGAGGCCGACGACAGGCAGCGCTCGCTCGCCAAGGGCAAGCCCTAGGACCCTAGGCCGGCGCACGGTTCCGGCCGCCGTGCCTGCTCGAAAGTGGTGCCTCAGAACGGCTCGCTCGGCTTCGGGCCGGCTCACCCCCGCCTTACCTCAAGTAAGTGGGCTATTGCCCCGCCGGCTTGACCTCGCTGGTGTGGCTGGCGATCGCCACCCAGCGGCCGCCCCTCCGGGCGAAGACGTCGGTGAAGGCCCATTTGCCGCTGGTGTCCCTGCCGCCCATCGAGGTCACCTCCTCGTCGACGCCCTGGACGATGGCGACGTCGCCGAGCAGGCGGACCTTGAGGTCGCGCACCGCCATCGACTTGACCAGGTAGCGCTCGTCGAGGACCGATTTGAGCATCGTCGACTTGGACCAGAAGCCCATCCAGTTCCCGCCGCGCCAGTCGGGGGCGTAGAAGCGCATCAGGAACGCCCGGTCCTTCTTCATCAGCGCCTCGGCATAGGCCTGCTCGAGGCGGATCAGCTCGCGCTCGTCGTCGGCCGCGGAAGGGGCCTTTCCGGTCGCGGCCGCCCGCCCGGAGGGAGCGTCGGCCGGAGCCGACGCGGGCGGCGGGGCCGCGCCGGCGCCGCCTGCCGAGGCCGGAGCGCCGGAATCGCATCCGGCCAGGAGGCACAGGGGTCCGAGGACGAGAGCCTGCTTCATGCACGGCGCGATCCGCATGGCGCCGGCCTATGCGCCAGCGCAGGGCCGGCGGGCAAGAGCCGCGGGCGGAAACGGGCGTGCGGAGGCCGACACCGGATTGCCGGCGCGTACCCCTGCCCACCGAGGAAATAGGAATTGGTGTCAGACACCGATTGGTAAGTCATTGAATTGAGGCAGCGTAAATAGGATTGGTCCGCCGTTCCTTTCAGGTTTCGATGTCGGGCGGAGGAGCCGGGTTTCCGGGGGAAGAGGGCCGTTTCCGGTGGCAAGTAGGAATTGGTGTCAGGCACCGATTGGAAAGCCATTGAGTTGATGCAGGCGCAAATAGGACGGGGGCCTTTCCTTCATGTCGCGGTGTCCGGATCGACGCGCCCGAGTCCGGGGGAGGGCGAGCGTCCGGTACCTGGCGCCGAGGAAAGCGGAGGAGAAAGGTCCGTTTCGCACCAAATTCCTAGCGTATGGAGGAATTGTCCTACCTCTCCCGTCCTTACGAGGTGGGGCCCAAGCCGAAGGCTTGGGGGGTGAGGGTCTTGCTGAGTCAGGAGTACAGGACCCTCACCTCCCACCGCTTCGCGGCGGGCCCCTCCTCTCCCGCGCAAGGCGGGAGAGGGCAGAGGCGGTGGCGCTCGCTATTCCGCCGGGGCGGCCTTGATCAGCAGGTCGAGCTGGGCGTCGCAGCCCTTGTCGATCAGCGCCCTGGCGAGCGCGGTCGGGTCGTCGCCGACGGCGGCCAGGGTCTTGATTCTGAGGCTCCGGGCGGCGGCTTCGTCGGCGAAGCGGACCGAATATTCGGCGCCGTCGGCGATCGGAAGCTGCTGAGGCCAGCGCTGCATCATCGAGCCGGCGGCCCAGCTAAGCTTCTGGCCGGAGCCGCCGGCGGGGGCGAGCTCGAGCGTCGCGGCGGCGCTGCTGGTCGGCCGCCAGAGCAGCACCGGAGCGGAAGCGGCGACGCAGACATTGCCGGCGCGCGAGACGTCGACGTCGAACAGGCCGGGCGAGGGCGGAACCTCGGCGCCGCGCATCGCCCCGAAGCGCGAGCGCGGGTTGAAGGCCGGGGCGGCGCCGCCGCCGGCGACCTTGAACGTGCCCGGGCCGCGCAGGGTACGGGCGCCCGAGGGGGCGAGGACGGTGACGACGTCGCCGGCCTTGAGCACCAGCGGAACGTTCTCGCCGACCGCCCGGCCCGGCGGATAGGACTTGGCCGACGGGCCGAGCGAGCGCACGACGAGCGGCGCGGCGGACAGAATGGCGGGCGCCGCCAGCAACGCGGCCGCGGCCGCTCCGATCATGACCCTGAGCCCGGTTCTCGCCATCTGTCCCACCTTCTTCAATGCAGAGGATTGAGCAGTCCCGCTATTGCCGCGCTGTGGCGGGTTTATGCCGCGCCCGCCGCCGGTCTGTGTCAATTGTGGCTTGTGACTCGAATCGGCGGAAAAATCTAGGCCGGCTTCGGCTCGCCCAGCCGCAGCGCGAGCTCGTCGATCCGGCGCTGCTGGGCGGCCAGCGTCTCGGCCAGAGCGCGCTCGCGCGCCTCGCGGGCCACCACCACCCGGACCGCTCGGGCGACCGGGCCGGCGAGCTCGTCGAGCGCGTCGAGCTCGGCGGTGCTCAGCCTCGAGCGGTCGGGATGGGGGCCGAGCAGGATCCAGCCGAGGCAGGTGCCGTCGTCGAGGCTGAGCGGGCGGCGCAGCGGGAAGAAGGCGTCGCCGGTCTCGACTCCGGCCGAGCAGGCGGGATCGAGCGCGGTCCGCTCCAGCCAGGCGTCGACCTCGGCGGCGCCGGTGCCTCGGGTGCCCGCCACCTTGCCGTCGAGGACGAGGGCGAGCCGGGCCGAGCGCACTCCGGACGAGATGCGCTGGAGCACTTCCTCGACGAGCTCGTGCAGGCTTGCGAAATGGCGAAGGTCGCGAAGGCAGTCGGGGAGGTCGCGGCGCATCTCGACCAGCCGGCGCTGGAAGCGCCGCTCGGCCCAGCCCTGGACTCGTTCGTAGACCGGGTTGATCATCACCGTCGACAGCGCGGCGCCGACGATCGGGGCGATCGAGCCGGCGTCGCGGCCGAAGAAGCGCAGGATCACCTCCTTCACGCCTTCCATCGTCGCGGCGAAGATGCCGGCGAGGATGACCGCGATCAGGGCGAAGGAGGCGGAGCGGCTGATCGCCACCTCGGCGTCGTAGAGCCGGTAGCGGAGCAGGGCGACGAGCAGCCCGGCCTGGAGGATGAGGAAGGCGAGTCCGAAGGCGAAGCCGGCGGCGACCTCGAGGCCGAGCTGCTGGCCGAAGCTGGGGGCGCCGGACTTCAGCATGTCGGCGGTCAGCGAGACTCCGAGGAAGAAGGCGTAGCCGGAGAAGCCGAACACCGCCCATTTGAGCTGCTGGCGCTCGTCGCCGGTCGCCGTCTTCAGGCGCCACAGGAAGAGGAGGACGGAAGCCGCCATCGCCGCGATCAGCATCGAGCGGTAGAAGTCGCCGCCGAGGAACAGGAGCAGGGGCAAAGCGGCGAGCAGGACGAGGGTGGCCCGCGGCGCCAGGCGGCCGTGCGGGAAGAGCAGGATGCCGCCGATCAGGCAGATGTTGGCGAGGTCGTAGAGCGCCCGGTGGACTCCCTCGGGCAGTCCGGCGACGGTGGCGAGGAAGGTCGCCGAGGGCTGCTCGGTGCCCATGGTGAGGAGGATGGCGAGCGAGACCACCGAGCTGACCACGTCGAAGCGCTTGCGCTTGTAGAGCAGCCAGGCGGAGACGAGCAGGAAGGGGTAGGTGAGCAGGTGGATGAGGTCGACGAAGCTGAGCAAAGCGGGCGCGATGTAGCGGGCGCTCGCGGCCTGCTCGATATGGCCCTCGCCGGTGCGTATCGCGACGTCGCGCTCGCGGCCGTCGGGGGAGCGCAGGCGCAGAAGGACGTCGCGATCCTCGGCGCCGCCGATCAGGTCGCCCAGCAGCAGCTGGTCGGTCTCGGTGCCGGCGCCTTTGGGCTCCGCCGGCGAGGGCAGGCGAACCACCGGCGAGACCGGGATGGTGTCGACCGCGACGATATGCTCGCCGGTGCGGATACCGGCCGCGGCCGCGGCGGGGCCGACGGGGAAGCGGATCCGGGTGAGATCCTTGTCGTCGAGCGCCACTCCGGCGCGGCTGCCCCAGACGAGAGCGCTGTTGCGCCCGGCGTCGGCGAGCCGGACCCAGGTGCCGGCGATCGGGCCGAGCAGGGCGAGCGCGAAGGCGGCGAACCAGAGGATCCGGAAGACGAGGAAGCTGCGCGGGCCGAAATCCGGCACCCGGTCGGGGAGCCTCAGTCGGAAGCCCGGCGCCTTGCCCTCGGAAGCGACATTCGATGCCATTTACCCGACGCGCCCCAGCTGCCGACGACCCAGCGGCGGATTAGCATGAGCCGGGGCCGCGGCCAGCGCGAAATCGCTCGGGGCGCAGCCGGCGCGGCGGAGCGCGGGGACGGTCGCTTGTGACCGCCCCCTTTTGACTCCTGCGGAACGACATTGTCCGTCCGAGCGCCGACCGACGACGCCGGTGCCGTCAAAGCCGGCAGGCTTTGACGCTTCAAGCGGCTGAAATGCCTCCTCTTTTACCGGTGCTTCACCTTCGCCGCCTAAGCCTCGGGGCATAGCGGGAGGGGTGCAGCATGTTGAAGATTCTGGTTTTTCTGGCGTCGCCGGTGACGGTCGCGCTGGTCCTGATCGGCGCCGGCGGGGTCGACAGCGACTTCTCGCGCGACGTCGCCCAGCCGCCGGCCGTGGTGGCCGCGGCGCTGGAGCAGGTCGACGTGGTGGGACAGCCGCATACCCAGGCCAAGCTGGCGCGGGCCGACCGCGGCCGGCCCCCCCAGATCGTCGTCCAGCGCGATCCCGACGGCCTCAGCTGGTTCGTGATGAGCGGCGAGAAGTCGGTGCTCCGGATGAAGGCGGAGCTCAAGCCCTCGGCCGACGGGTCGACCACCCGAGTGAGCACCTGGGTCGAGGCAGGCGAGATATCGGAAGCCGCCGACGCTCCGAAGCTGTTCAGCTCGCGATCCGAGATGGCGCCCCTGTTCGCGGTCGCGGTCGAGCGGGCGCTCGGCGACCATATCCCGCGTTCGGAGCGAAGCCTCTACAGCCTTCAGGAACGGCCCTGGGGCTATGAGCCGCCGAAGCAGGCGGCCGTCGAGGGACAATGGGGCCCCCAATCGGATTCCGAGCGGCGGGCGGCGACAACGCTGAAACCCTGATCGCCGATCGGCCGGGACGGCCGAATTGAAGGGACACGTACCTTTCAGCTCGAAAGGTACGTGTCCCCTTTGATGCGTCAGCGCCGGCGGCCGCGCTCGTAGGTCTGGAAGCAATTGTCGGTGACCGTGCGGGTGCAGGCCGGGTGGGTCGTCTCGGCGCCGGTCATGGTCGCGCCGGTGGCCGTATCGACCAGCGGGCCGCCGACTGCGGTGGCGGCGTTGCCGTTGAAGCCGGCGGGGACCACGGCCGGATCCGAGATGACCGCGATTCCGCGGGCGTCGCGCTCGGGTGCGGCGTTGCTCGGCTGGACGACCGGGTTCATCGGCGCGGTGACGTTGGTCGCCATCGTCGTGCCCGTGGTCATCGTTCCGGTGGTCGTCGAGCCGGTGGTCGCTTCGGTCCGGGTCGTTCCGGCATCGTCGCCGACATTGTCGGTGGTCGACGTCACGACCGTGCCGTCGGCATTCTGGGTCGTGGTCGTCGACTTGGTGCCGATGTCGAGATCGACGTCGGGGTCGCCGTCGGGCTGGACTCCGAGGTCGACGTCGGCGGCCGGCTCGGTGGTGGTGGTCGTGGTGCTCTGCGCGAAGGCCGCGCCGCTCAACAGGAGCGCAATCGCAAAAGCGGCAGTTCTCATCGCATCTACTCCATGGCTACAGCTCACGGCGCCGCATCGGGGGCGCCGTCGTCCCGCGGCCCATGCCGCGGGCGGTGTCCGGTAAACCGGCGAGGCTCTGGCTTTCTCCGCCTTGCCCGCGGCGCGGGGCCGAAGCATCGGCAGGACGTTGCGCAGCCGGGCCGAAACTGTAACGCCTTTGCAACGATCCAGATCAATAAGTCCGTTTCGGGCGCGATTCCGCTTCGGCGCCGGGGCGATCCATTGTTTAATCCCGATCGAGGGCGCCGAAGCGCCGCGGTGGTCGCGGCCGGCGCCCGCAGGGGGACAAGACATGGCCAGATCGAACCGCAAGCTCCGCCTGGGCTGCGCCTCCTTCGCGATCGCCACCGCCTTCCTCGCCGCTCCCGCTTTCGCCCAGCCCTCGACGACCCAGCCCGACGAGCCTCTGCCCGAGCAGGCCACGACCCAGGCCGCCCAGAACGACCAGGACATCGTCATCACCGGCTCGCGGATCCGCCGCAACCCGCTCGACAGCCCGGCTCCGGTCACCTTCCTCGACGAGGCGGACATCGCCCGCACCGGCCTGACCTCCGCCGCCGACGTCATCCAGCGCCTGCCCAGCTCGGGCGGAGCGCTCAACAGCCGCTTCAACAACAGCGGCAATTTCGGCAACCCGCCCGACGGCGGCGGAGTCGGCGCCGGCTCGGCCGAGGTCGACCTTCGCTATCTCGGCTCGAAGCGGGTGCTCGTGCTCGTCGACGGCCTTCGCTACGTCAACGGCGCCTCGGCGAGCGGAGTCCCCGGAGCGACCGACCTGAACTCGATCCCCGAGAGCATGATCGAGCGGATCGAGGTGCTCCAGGACGGCGCCTCGGCGATCTACGGCTCGGACGCGATCGCCGGGGTCGTCAACATCATCACCCGCAAGGAGCAGGAGGGCCTTCGAGCCTCGGCCCAGCTCGGCATCATGAACGAAGGCGACGGCTTCACCCGCAACCTGCAGCTGAGCTGGGGGAACAAGACCGACAGCGGCCTGAGCCTCGTCGTCGGCGGCAATTGGGTCAAGCAGGACGGGATCAGCTCGGCCGACCGCGAGATCTCGCTCTTCCCGACTCCGGGCGCGACCGCCTGCGACGCCACCTGCAGCTCGGGTACGCCGCGCGGCCGCTTCATCCTGCTCGGCCAGGACCTGACGCTGATCGCTCCGGTGATCGGGCGCAATCCGGTGCTGGCCGACTTCCGTCCGTTCGCCGGGGCGCCGGACCGCTTCAACTTCGCTCCGTTCAACTTCATCCAGACCCCGCTCGAGCGCTACGGCGCCTTCTTCAACGTCCGCCAGGAAGCCGGCGACGTCGCCGTCTCGCTGAAGGGGGTTTGGAACCGGCGCAACTCGAAGAACCAGGCGGCGCCGCTGCCGCTGTTCGTCGGGCCCGACGCCGGCAACGGCAATCTGCTCGACACGATCACCATCCACTCGACCAACCAGTTCAACCCGTTCGGAACGACCCTCGACGCCTCCAACCTCGCCTTCATCGGCCGCCGCGTCGTCGAGGGCGGGCCTAGGCGCTACAACCAGCAGGTCGAGACCTGGTACCTGTCGGCGACGGTCGACGGCCGCTTCCAGGTCGGCAGCCGCGACTGGTATTGGGACCTCAACGCCGTCTACGGCCGAAACGAGGCCGACCAGACGGTGTTCGGCAACATCAACGCCGCCAACCTCGCCAAGGCGCTCGGCCCGGTCGCCGCCTGCACCGCGCCCTGCGTTCCGTTCAACATCTTCGGCGGGGCGGGATCGATTACCGACGCGCAATATTCCTATGTCGCGTTCGAGCAGAACGACAGCAGCCGGCAGACCCTGCTCGACTTCACCGCCAATCTGTCGGGCGAGCTGTTCGACCTGCCCGGCGGAGCGGCCGGCTTCGCCGTCGGGCTAGAGCATCGCAAGCAGTCCGGCCGCTTCGACCCCGACGAGATCGTCGCCGCCGGCCTCGGCTCCGACATTCCGGCGCTTCCGACCCGAGGCAGCTACGACGTCGACGAGGCCTATCTCGAGCTCAGGCTGCCCCTGCTCAGGGACAGGACGCTGTTCCACCGCCTCGAGCTGAGCGGCGCGGTCCGCTATTCGGACTATTCCGAAAGCGGCTCGACGACGACCCTGAAGGGCACGGTCAACTGGCAGCCGGTCAAGGACCTCCTGTTCCGCGGCAGCTGGGCGGAAGGGTTCCGGGCGCCGACGATCGGCGAGTTGTTCGGGACCCCGTCGCGCTTTGACCAGGAGATAATCGATCCCTGCTCGGCGGTCGGCGGAGCGATCCCGGCCGCGGTCGCCGCCAATTGCATCGCCGAGGGGGTCCCCGCCGGCGGCTCCTACGTCCAGGCCAATCCGCAGCTTCCGGTGGTCACCGGCGGCAATGTCGACCTCGATGCGGAGTCCAGCGAAAGCTGGGTGTTCGGAGCGGTCTTCAGCCCGAGCTTCATCCCGCGTCTCAGCCTCGAGGCCAATTATTTCGACATAAGGGTCGACGGCGCCATCCAGGCGATCGATGCCGAGGTGCTGCTCAGCCGCTGCGCCGAGGACGGCGACGCCTTGTCGTGCGCCGCCATCGACCGCTCGGCCTCGGGCGCCGTCACCCAGATCCGCGGCCTCCTCCAGAATATCGCCGGGATCGAGACCGACGGCCTCGACGTCACCTTGAACTACCGCACCGGCGAGACCGGGGCGGGGCGCTTCGGCCTGTTCTGGACCAACACCTTCCTGTTCAACTACCATGTCTCGGTGCCCGCCACCGACGGCATCACGGTGATCGAGCGCGAGGGCACCGAGCAGGGCAGCCCCGACCAGGCCTTCCCGAAATGGAAGTCGACCGCGGTGCTCGACTGGAGCCAAGGCGGCGACGCCGGCTTCGGGATGTCGATCACCGGCCGCTACATCGCCGGAGTCGACGAGGCCGACGGCAACCGGATGGGCTCGCGCCTCTACACCGACCTCCAGCTCAGGTGGGAGCCGAAGAGCGCCAAAGGCTTCGGCTTCGCGCTCGGCGCCAACAATCTGTTCAACGTCGACCCGCCGGCCTGCTTCACCTGCGGGCTGAACAACATGGACCCGACCACCTACGACGTGCCGGGGACGTTCCTCTACGCTCGGGTGTCGCTGAAGATGTGAGGGGAGGGGCGCGCCTCGGCGGCCGTCCGTTCGGCCGCTATTTCTCCGGCGGGAGCTCGCGGTCGAGGACGATGCGTCCATCGACGATGTTCGCCCGCGCCACCGTCGCCGAAGGGTTCAGTGTCGCGGCCAGATCGCCGACCTTTGCGTAGACGTCGTCGGGCACCTTCCACCCGCAGATCACTCCCGCCACATGATCGATCGGGACATCGTCGAGGAACAGCGGTGCGCCGGACGGTCCGGCCCGGCGGCATTGCTCCAGCGCCCGCACCACCCGCCACTCCTTCTCGTACCGCCAGTCCTCGATCTTCGAGAAAAATAGGCGGTCCTGGGACGGGGGGTCGAACGTCATTCCGAGGAACCGTTCGGAATAGAGGACCGGCTTGGCGATGTTGAGGCTGCCGGTCTTGTCGCCCGGATAGCGGAGGTCGAGGCCGTCCAGAGCGATTGCGAATCCGGCGGCGTCGCGGGCGTAATGTGCCCACATCGGAACGCAGTCGGAGCGCTCCGACAGCGAGAGGATTCCGACCTTCGACCGGATCGCCTCGATCGTCGCGATCAGCATCTGCCTCATGAGCGGCAGATGCTCGTAGGCGGCGAGACCGTAGATCCGGCCGACCAGCTCCCGATCCTGGGGCAGCGGCATGAAGATCAGCTCCGGCGCCAGTAGCCGAAGCAGGTTGTGCTGGTGCGTCAGCCAGCTGAACTGTTCCTCGCTGCAGCCGTCGCGCCGAAGCACGTCGAGCGATTCGCGGACCTCGGCCTCGTCGAAGAAGGGAAACACCTCCATCGGATCGTTCAGCTGGTCGACGGGCGTGAACTTCAGCGATCCGCCGAGCATGGCCTCGACCG
Organism: Allosphingosinicella sp.; assembly: GCA_036388575.1. Taxonomy (GTDB): domain Bacteria; phylum Pseudomonadota; class Alphaproteobacteria; order Sphingomonadales; family Sphingomonadaceae; genus Allosphingosinicella. The sequence continues at coordinate 17,977 of DASVRO010000004.1, read as the reverse complement.
CCTCCGGCGCGGCGACATATTTGAACAGGCGCAATACCACCTCCAGCCCCGGCTCCGGTTGCACGATATCATATTGGGGGGACAGTCAGGCGACTGTGTCCGCTGACTGTGCCCTTTGTCGGTTCGGGTGCGCGGTCGCCGGACTCCGCTCCGCGGGGTCAGGAGGTGGCCGGCTCCGTCTCTCCCGACGCGCCCCATTCCGAGATTTTCCCGGACAGGGCATAAGTGGCCTCGGTTATCTTCTGGTCGAGCTTGTCCCTCAGCACCGCTTCCTCGGGATAGGTCGAGCCGTCCTCGAACCCCAATGCCCGCAGCGCCGCAACCCTGATCTCGGCGTAGGTGATCATGAACCGGTCGGGCGGCATGAATCCCGCGGACCCGCTGCCTTCCAGGTGCTCGCAGATCCGCATCGCGAACAGAGCGCAGGCGGTCTTGAACCTCTTATCGTCTTCGGTGACGAACATCGTGAAGACGGAATATAAAAACTGGTTTTTTACCTGCGATTCCCAATAGTCGGCCGGTCTGGAAACCATCGCCATCATCAGGCCGTCGGCAAGGGCATGCTTCACATCGGAAGGAAAGTCCGTCCGCCAGCCGAGAAACAACGATGGTGGAAATGCATATTCCCTCGGGCTCAAGGGGAGGCGTTCCGCATTTTCCTCGATCAGGCTCGACGCCCTCCTTTGAAGTTGTTGATCGTTGGTCTTCAAGCAATCGTCGATGACGCCCATGATCAGATCGGGCGAGATCGCGTCTTCCTTCCAGTAGCGCTCACACAAAAGCAGAATCAGCGTATGATAGCCTAAGCTGGACAAGGCTATCAACGCGCCCTCCCGCCGCTCGGCCGCCAGCGCGGGGGTCAGGTCCTTAGCCGTCATCAGCTCGATGGCTTTGAGCGATGTCTCGGCCTTCAGACGCAACTCCGCTTCGTGCTGAAGTATGGCGGCACGGCGATCTATGGAATCTTTCAGGAGCAGGCCGATCAACGTCAGCGACGCGGTGAAGATCACGCCCACCAACCCTATCGATGCGACTATCACGGAGGCCCGGCCGGCGGCGTCCATCGTGGCGCCCCAGTAGCTCAGGACGAGGACCAAAACCGCCGCGATCGCGACGAAAGCCGCAATCGCCCTGAGGCCGCGTGGCAAGAAGTTCTCGGCTGATTTCATCGCATCGGCCAAAGCGATAGCGACGACGGCGGCGCGGGTCGAGGAGTTCGAAGCGCGCTATCTGCTCAGCTTGGCTCGGTCGAGCTGGATCGTGGCGACCAGGCCTTCGGGCGACCAGTCGCGCTCGATCGCTCCGCCGAGCTGACTCGAGAGGCTGCGCTGGACGAGCTTGCTGCCGAAGCCCACCGCCTCCGGCGGAGCCTCGACGACCGGGCCGCCCCTTTCCATCCAGATCAGGCTGATCGTGTCGCCGCTGGTCTGGGTCGACACATCCAGGGTTCCGACGTCGGACGAGAGCGCGCCGTATTTGAGGGAATTGGTGGCGAGCTCGTGGACGACCAGCGCCAGGCTCGTCGCGGCGGCCTCGCCGACACCCATTCGCTCGACCGCGACCCGGATCCGGCCGCTGAACGCCCCGAGGTCGTCGTAGGGCGCGAGCAGGATCGAAAGCAGGTCGCCCAGCAAGGCCGCGGATCCCTGGCCGTCGGGCAGCGGCCGGACCAGATCGTGCGCTCGTCCAAGCGCCGTCAACCTCTGGATGAGCTCGCGGGCCATGTCCCCCGTGGATGTGGTCACTCGGGAGGCGATCTGGGTCAGGCCCGCCGCGATCGCCAGCAGGTTCTTGACCCGGTGGCTCATCTCGCCGGCCAGCAGCTCGTGGCCTTCCTCCGCCTGCTTGCGGCCGGTCACGTCGAGGAAGATCCCGAACATGGTCCTGCCGACGATGCCGACATCCTCGCCTTGCCCGCGAGCGGCGATCCACCTTACCTCGTCGCCGACTATGATCCTGAAATCGGTTTCGTAGGGGCCGAGCACCGCCCGGGTCGCCGCGAACGCGGCCCGCACCCGATCCCGATCCGCCGGGTGGATGTGCTGGGAGAGCTCCTCGAAGGTGACTTTGTCGCGCCAGGGCATGCCCCAGAGTTCGAACCCGCGCTCGTCCATCGTGAACCGATCGTCGTCGACGTTCCACGCCCACAAGGCGACTCCGGCCGCCTCGACCGCCAGCCTGAGGTGATCGCCTTGCCACGCGTGCGGTGTTGGGCGTTTGGGATCGTCCGTCATCGAGTGGCCGCCCTGTTGGGAAGCGTAGGGTATCGGCGATTTGCCGTCGCCTGCAAACCAATATTAGTTGGTCAGCAGGGTTCTAATGGAGGTTCGCAGCGATTGTTTCGGCTTTGCCGGCCTCTTGCCGATCGCCGCTGGCGTGAATGAATTCAAAGGCGTACACCGGGTTGCCGACACGCGGCCGAGGCTCTTCATGACCCGCCGCAAGCCGCCGAACCCACCCGCTACGCCCCGAGACCGGGCCTCGTTCGACGTTGCGCCGGCGTGGCATAGCGAGGAGAAGGACGCCGCCCGCAGAGCCCGCGCCTCGGCCGAGCTGGAAGCCCATTCGCTCCGCAAGCCCGACAAGCCGGGGTAGAGTGCGACCGTGTCGATAGGCGAGGAAGGGGACGAAGAAGGGGACGGACGCTTAAAGCGCGATCACCGGATCGCCATTCCCACGTCGAATGCGAATAGCTTGATTTAAGTGTCCGTCCCTTCGTCCCCGATGGTTGCCGGACCGTGCATCCGGCGGCTGTGGGGGGCGGCGCCGGTTGGAACGAAGCCGGCGCCGGCCTATTTAGGACGGAACGAAAGGGAGCTTCGCCATGGCCGGCGGATGGGCGCGCGACGGCGCGGTTCAGGACCAGATCGACGACACGGTGAAGGACGCCGTGCTCGGAGCGCGGGCGCGGCTGCCGGCGGGCGAGGGGTCCGAACATTGCGAGGATTGCGGCGAGCTCATCCCCGAGCGGCGGCGTGAGGCGCTGCCGGGGACCCGGACCTGCGTCGCCTGCCAGTCGGAGCGGGATTCCGACGCGCGCAGGGCCGGCGCCGGGATCAACCGGCGCGGAAGCAAGGACAGCCAGCTGCGCTGAGGCGCCGGTCACGGGTGACAGCCGCCGGCGACTGTCGCTAGTGACAGCGACTTTCCGGAGAGGAGGAGTCGCTTCATGCCCAAGGGAAGCTGCCTGTGCGGCGCCGTTCGCTTCGAGGTGGCCGGCGAGCTGCCCGGGCCCGACGCCTGCCATTGCCCGCAATGCCGCAAGTGGTCCGGCCATTACTTCGCCTCGACCGACGTGCCGCGTGCCGCGCTGACGGTCGAGGGGGAGGAGAGTGTCGCCTGGTACGCTTCGTCGGAGAAGGTGAGGCGGGGCTTCTGCTCGGTCTGCGGCTCGTCGCTGTTCTGGGACCCGATCGGGCGCGACTGGACGGCGGTGGCGATGGGCGCGTTCGAGGCGCCTACCGGCACCCGCCTCGCCAAGCATATCTTCACCGCCGACAAGGGCGATTATTACGATATCGAGGGCGACCTGCCCCGGCACGAGCGGCCGCCGGGGGCGCCGGCCTAGCAGCCGAGCTCAGCCGAGGCCGCGGGCGAGGATCGGGCCGAGGCGGTTGGCGAGCGGGAGGGGAAGGCGCCGCCAGGCCGCGGTCTGGAGGCGGTAGCGGGGGCTGCGCGGGTCGAGGTCGCGGCGCTCGCCGCGGGTCGCATAGGTGAGCGGGCGCGGCGCGAATCCCCAATTCTTCTTGAACGCATAAGCGCCGGAGCCGACCTTCGAGCGGCCGAAGTCGAAGCCGGTGCAGCCGCGGGCGGCGGCCCGGCGCATCAGCTCGAAATAGAGGAGGTCGTTGGCTCGAAGGGCGCGCGCCTCTTGCGTCCCGCCGCCCCAATAAGGGTGGACGACGCCCTTGAAATAGAAGCTGAGCACCGAGGCGACCGGGCGGCCGCCGGCGCTGACCGTGACGATGTCCGCCTGCTCGCTCCACAGCCGCGCCATCGCCTCGAACAGGGCGCGCGGGAAGACCGGGGTGCCGAGGTTGCGGACGCTTTCGGAATAGACCCGGTAATGGTCGTCGAGCGCGTCGGCGGCGCTGGCATGGCGCACCTCCAGGCCCAGCGACAGCGCCCGGCGCACCTCGGCGCGCTGCTTGCGGGGGATCGAGCGGAGGATGGCCTCGTCGCCGGCCGGCAGATCGCGCAGGAAGCCGGCATGGACTCCCTGCTCGAGCGCCCAGCCGTCGGGCAGCCGGCCGCCGCGCAGGGTCACCGACGGGCAGCCTTCCCGCTTCGCCAGCGACGAGGCGGCGCCGGCCAGCGCCTCGGCCGCCGAACGGGTGCCGGCGACGATTCCGCCGCCGACTCCGAAGCCGCTCGAGACCAAAGCCGAGCCGAAGATGGGCGAGCGGATGCGGGTGAGAGGGAGCAGGCCGGCGAGCCGCCCGGCCCCGTCCTCCGCGACCAGGTAGCGGCCCGGCTGGCCGGTGCCCTGCTCGACCCCGAGGGTCCAGGCGGGGCGATGGAACAGCTCGGCCTCGGGATGGTCGGCGACGAAGGCGTCGATCCGTCGGCACTCGTCGGCATCGTCGAGGTCGGCCAGCCGGACGCTGAACCCGGCGAAATGGGCGACGAGGTTGAGCAGCTCGCAATAGAGCTCAAGCTCGATGATGATGGCTGCGAACATGGTGCCGGGCCTCCGTCCCGGGGGATGGAAATCGGTTCGTCGGGCGGAAGGAATTTAGGTCAGCCGCGCGGGCCGGGACAAGCGGCGGAAAACCGGCGACTGTCCCGATTTGCTTCAGCCGCCGGTGCGGGGGCGGCCGACCGAATCGCGGAGATAGGCCGCCCGCGCCTCGAGCTCGGCCCGCTCGGAGGGCGAGAAGCCGTCGCGGCCGTAGACCCGGGCGAGGCGGCCAATCGCGCGATTCTCGCGGTCGAGGCGGCGCGCCTCGCGTCCGGAGAGCCGGCCGGACTCGCGCGCCCGCTCGATCCGCCGATCGATGTCGCGAAGCTCCTTGCCCAGGCCGGGGCCGCCGAGGCGGCTGTCGGGGAGGAAGGGGCTGGAGATTGGGACGTGGCCGTAATCGTGCTTGCCGGCGATCTGCGCGGCGGCGGGCGAGGCGAGGGCGGCGAGGGCGGCGAGGGCCAGGAGGCAGAGGAGGGGAGGGCGCATGTTCAGGCTCCGAGGACAGTCCTCCGAAGATTTTCGTTACGCAAGCTGAACGAGAGCCGAACCGCCGCCGCTATTCCGACCGATCGGCGGCCGGATCGGAGCCTGCCGGCGTCGGCTGCGGGGCCGCGCCAGGCGTGACGATGCCGTTAGATCGCGGATCGTCGTCGGTGCGCGCAATTCCCCAGGCCAGCGCCGCGAGCAAGGCCGCGATGATCGCCGAGAAGATGAAGCAGCCGCGCTTGTTGTCCTTTGAATCCTTGGTCATCACCGCCTCAAGCCCTGGTCTCGGGAGGCGTGAACGGTCGGCGGCGCCGCCGGTTGCGGACCGCCGCTCAAGTGATCGAGCCGACCTTCTCGCCGTCGCGCCAGACGTCGCAGACCGGACAGTCGGGGTCGCCGGCCACCCGCGCCACCGCCTCCCGGTCGTTGCCGGCGAGGATGTCCTTGCGCTTGACGATCTCGCCGCCGGCCCTGGCCAGCTTGTTCACCCGGTAATGGCGCATGCCCCGACTCCCGCTTCGCGGCCGCGAACGTGGCGCAAGCGCAAGGCGGGCGTCAAGGGGGGGAAGGCGGCGAGGCCCGCGACGGTCGTGCCGGCTTGCTAGCCGGACCTGGCGGCGCCCGGCAGCGGAGTCGCCCGGACCGAGTGAAGCTTCCAGCGGCCGCCGTCGCGGACGAGCAGGCTGGAGCTGGTGAACTCGCGCGCCAGGCTCCAGCCGCCGCCTTCCGCCGCGCGCTCGACCCGGACATGGCCGTCGGCGATCGCCACGTCGCCGGTCACCATCTCGATTCGATCGATCCGGGTGACGTGGCGGAAGCCGGCGCCGCGGCGCCCGAAGGCGGCCTTGAAGAAGCGGGAGATGGCGGCGCGCCCGGCATGGATCGGCTCGCCGGGGCCGACCCGCAGACTCCCCTGGTCGGCATATTGGCCGGTGATCGTCGCCCAGTCCCTGGCCGTCCAGGCGGCGTCGTTGTCGGCCGCCAGCCGCTCCAGCGCGGCGCGGTCCGCCGGGGCCGGCGGCGCCGCCGCCGCGGCCGAGGCGGCGAGGGCAAGCAGGATCGGAAGGGCCATTTTCGCAAGTGCCATGTCGGTGCTCCTTTCGCGGTCGGCCGGACCGTCCGGGGCGCGCCGCCCCTTCCGGCTGTCGGCCCGGCCCGCTAACCACAAGCCGGTTTGCGGGAGCTGCGGAGGGAATTTCGCGAATGCCGTTCACGATACGCGGGACGCCGGCCCCGACGTTGGCATTGCCGCTGCTGGTGGCGCTGGCGGCGGGCGTGCTGCTCACCCGGCTGGGACCGTTCGACACCTTTTCGGAACTGCCGGCGGCGGAGCGGGCGGCCTATTGGATCGGCCTTACACTGCTGCTCGGAGTCCAGATCCTCATCGCCCTGCACCTGCTCCGGGCGCCGCTCGCGCGGCTGCACTGGACGGCGGTGGCGGCCATCGCCGGCCTCGCCGGTGCGGTGCCGAGCGCCTTCGAGGTCGCCTGGGCCGAAAGCCTGCTCCGGGTCGAGCGGGACCTGGGCGTGGTGGACCTGGCCGCGATCTACAGCGACGTGCTCCTGATCGCGATCCCGCTGGCGCTGGCGATGCGGGCGGTCGTGCCGGTGGATCAGGCCCGACCCGACGCCGTCCCGCCAGGTGATCCCGCGCGAATCCTCGCCGCGATCCCGCCGGAGCGGCGCGGCGCCCTGCTCGCCGTGGCGGCGGAGGACCATTATCTGAGGGTCCATACCGATCGCGGCGAGGCGCTGATCCTGCGCCGCTTCGGCGACGCGCTCGCCGACCTCGCGGGGCTCGACGGCGCGCGGGTCCACCGCGGCTGGTGGGTGGCGCGATCGGCGGTGGCGCGCTGCGAGCGGGAGGGCGACCGGCCGGTACTCGTCCTGACCAACGGCATCCGGGTGCCGGTCAGCCGAACCTATTCCGTCGCCGCGCGCGAGGCCGGCCTGCTGACGGCCTAGCGCCATCGGCGGGGCTTGAACCTCCGCCCCGAACGTCCGATGTGTGACGGGTCACACCCACCCCCCAGCAGGAACTCTCCCCACCATGGACCATGAAGACATCATCGCCGGCCTCGTTCCGATCGTGATCGAGCAGTCGAACCGCGGCGAGCGCAGCTTCGACATCTATTCGCGGCTGCTGAGGGAGCGGATCGTCTTCGTCACCGGCCAGGTCGAGGACCATATGGCGACGCTGGTCACGGCCCAGCTCCTCTATCTGGAGAGCGAGAATCCGAAGAAGGACATCTTCATGTACATCAACTCGCCGGGCGGGGTGGTGACGGCCGGAATGGCGATGCACGACACCATGCAGTACATCCGCCCGCGGGTCGGGACGGTGTGCATCGGCCAGGCCGCCTCGATGGGCGCCTTCCTGCTCGGCGCCGGCGAGCCGGGCATGCGGGTCGCCCTGACCAACGCCCGGATCATGGTCCACCAGCCTTCCGGCGGAGCCCAGGGCCAGGCGACCGACATCGAGATCCAGGCCAAGGAGATCCTGCGCATCCGCCACCGGATGAACGAGCTGATGGCGAAGTACACCGGCCAGTCGATCGAGGCGATCGAGACGGCGGTCGAGCGCGACAAGTTCTTCAGCGCGATGGAAGCGAAGGATTTCGGCCTCGTCGACGAGGTGTTCGACAAGCGCCCGGCGCCGGGCGAGGGGGACGCGACGCACCAGGCGGAGGCGGCTTAACGGCTCCTCGCCATCATCTCCCTAGCTGAAGGGGGCAGTCACCCGACTGTCCCCTTTTTTCATGAGTCGGTGCCTCATCCGGCCTTGCGCGGCCGGCCCCCCTTCGCACCGTTCGCCCGCGCCGCCTCGGCCTTGGCGGGGGAGGTGGAGCGGCCGGCGCGGCGGGCGAGCTCGCTCATCCAGTTGCGGGTGCCGAAGACGCCGTTCATCAGGCCGCTGAGCGTGAGATCCGAGTCCCGCGAGGGCCAGTGGAGGCCGAAGCCGGCGCCGGCCACTTCGACCTCGGCGATCTCAGCGTCGCTCGCCGTCTCGAGCTCCTCGATGCGTCGGGCCGGGAAGGCGAAGGTGCAGCCGTTGGTGAGCTCGACGACGATTCGGCCGGTGAGGGAGTCGTAGCGCGCCGAAGCTGCCCGCGGCTCCGTCTCGAGCATCGTCCGGCCGCGGACTTCCGCTGCCGCGAGCTGTTCGTCCGACCAATGCTTCGTCACCCGCTTTCTCCCTGTATTTCCCGCCAGCGCGCCAGAAACTCCGCCTGTCTTTCCAGCACCACATCCATAGCGCTGCGCTCGTCAGCGCGCTTCATCCCGATCGACCAGATCGCCAGCGGCAAGCCGTCGTCGGCGGCAATGACGAGCTTCATCTCGCCATCGCCGAAAACGTGCACATGGGCGGGCTCATGATCATTCGTATGGATCGCAAATCGCAGTCCATGCTGCCGGTGGATGGCGGGCATGGCATAACCTAACCGTTGGGTTACTGCAAGTGTCGGGGTGTAGCTGCAAGCGATCCTACACGGCCGGGGAAGTCATCTAAAATTTGCTTGCCGAGCGCTCGCCCCGTCCGCCGCCGTCTTCGTATCGCGCGAGCTGCGCCCGGTTCCCGCATTTGCGGAAATGACGGTAGAAGGCTTGGCGGTGGCAGCCCAGTCCGCCTAACCCCGCAGACATGCCGCTTCCCGTCTACACCATCGGCCACTCCACCCGGACCATCGAGGGGTTCGTCGAGCTGCTTCGAGCCGGCGGGGTCGAGACGGTGGTCGACATCAGGAGCGTGCCGCGCTCGCGGACCAACCCGCATTTCAACCCGGAGCCGCTCGCCGAGGCGCTGGCGCCGTACCAGATCGGCCATCTGAGGATCGCCGAGCTCGGCGGGTTGAGGAAGCGCTCGCCGGAGGTGCCGCCGGAGGTCAACGGCTTCTGGACCAACCGAAGCTTCCACAATTATGCCGACTATGGGCTGTCGGAGGACTTTCGGGCGGGGCTCGCCAGCCTCGCGGAGCTGGCGGGCGAGCGCCGCTGCGCGATGATGTGCGCGGAAGCGGTCTGGTGGCGCTGCCACCGCCGGATCGTCGCCGACTATCTGCTCGCCGCGGGCCGCGAGGTGTTCCACCTGATGGGCGAGGACCGGGTCGAGCCGGCCCGTCTCACCCCGGCAGCCGTGCCGGCGCCCGACGGGCTGCATTATCCGGCGGCCTAGCCGACGGCCGCCGGAACCCCGGCCCGTTCCCTTTGTTACGCGAGCGTCATCTCCGAAGGGGAAATCCACATGAACCGCAACGTCACGATCGGCCTCGGCACCCTCATCGTCATCATCATCATCGTCGCCCTCGTCTTCTAGAGCAGGCCGGCTTCAGGTTGCATCGTCACCCCGGACTCAGTCCGGGGTCTACCTTCTTCAGGTCCTTGCGACTGAAAGTACAGGTGGATGCCGGATCAAGTCCGGCATGACGAGGTGGTGCAACCTGAGCGTTCAATGCTCCGGGAGGGGGGCGCTTCCTAGCCGGCCACGCTTGCGAACAGGCGCTGGAAATTGCCGCCGAGGATGCCCTCGATCGCGGCCGGCCCGTGGCCGCGCCGGCGCAGGGCGCGTTCGAGCACGGCCATCCGGTCGGGCCGGTCGAGGTCGGCGGCGGTGACGTGGCCGTTGAGCGGCTCGGCGCCGGGAAGGCCGCGGTTGCGGGCCTGATAGCCGGCGAGCGCGGCGACCTTCGCCGACTCGGGCTCGGGCTCGCCGGCCAGCGGCTGGTCGCTGCCGAAGCCGACCAGCCCGGCGCCGCCGACCCGGATCGCATGCTCGATATGATCGACCACCGTCTCGACCGACGCCTGCGGAGCCGCGGTCAGCCAGCGCGTCATCATATAGACACCGAAATAGCCGCCCTTGTCGGCCAGCGCCCGGATCGCCTCGTCGGTCTTGTTGCGCCGGCTCGGATAGAGCGCGCGGCAGCCGGCATGGGTGACCGCCACCGGGCCGGGCGAGAGGCGGACGGCGGCCAGCGTCGTCGAGTCGCTGCAGTGGGACAGGTCGACGACCATCCCAAGCCGCGCCATCTCCGCCACCACCGCCTCGCCGAGCAGCGACAGGCCGGCGTCGGTCCGCTCCCGAAAGCCGTCGCCGACCGCGTTGCGCTCGTTATGGGTGAGCTGGAGCACTCGGAGGCCGAGGCGGTGATAGTCGCGAAGAGCGTCGAGGTTGCCGTCCCCGACGGAGAAGACGGAGGTGCCGAGGATGGCGGCATCCTGGCAGGCGAGGATTACTCCGAAGCGCTCCGCCGCGCCCGCCGAGGCGAGATCGGCCGAGCGGCGGATCAGCCGGAAACGCGCGCCCGGGCGCTGCTCCGCCTCGTTCCACTCCGCCAGCGCGCGAGCGGCCTCGGCCGGGGCGCGGGGGTAGATCAGGAGATCGAGTACGGCGGCGTCGAGGCCGGCGGCGAGCATCGCCGGAGCGTCGAAGCCCGGTCCGTCGACGGCAAGGGTGTCGATCGTCCGTGTTCGGCGGGTCGCGGGCCGCCGGACGGCCGCGCCCGCTGCCGCCGGCATCAGCGCCGCGGCCGCGGCGGCGCCGGCCAGCATTTCGCGTCGGTCCATGACCCCGTCCCTGCCCTCCGAAACGGGAGGAGCTTAAGGCATCGGTTCCGGTGCGTCGACAGGCCCGTCGCCCGCTGCCGGAACGAAAAAAGAACTTTGGCCGCGGCGACTTTCGTGGTCAAATGGCGCGATGAATCGCAGCGCGCACCTTCCTCCATGCCGTTCGGGACCGGGCCCCTCGCGCGCGCGAGCGCGCCCGCGCGCGCATAGGGCACTGACTTTCCAGACCTTCGTCCGTTTCCGGACAGGTCGCGAGGCCTTGTCGCGGCGGTGTGCCAACGCCACATCGTCGAGACGGCGGAACCAATCCCATCCTGGCGCACTCGTGCTATCCGCGGGGACGTGCGGCTGATCGGGATGTTAATCAATAAGCCATTGTGGTCGTGCGATAGTGCGGGCTAGACTGGCCCTTCAGCAAAGGGCGGGCGCCGCCAAGGCCCCGTAAGGACGAGAATGACGAAGCTTAGCGGCAGCGACTCCAAAAGCACCCTCTACTGCTCCTTCTGCGGGAAATCGCAGCACGAGGTGAGGAAGCTCATCGCCGGGCCAACCGTGTTCATCTGCGACGAGTGCGTCGAGCTGTGCAACGACATCATCCGCGAGGAGACCAAATCTTCGCTGGTCAAGACCCGCGACGGGGTTCCGACGCCGCTCGAGATCTGCAAGCATCTCGACGATTATGTCATCGGCCAGAGCCACGCCAAGCGCGTCCTCTCGGTGGCGGTGCACAACCATTACAAGCGGCTCGCCCACGGCTCCAAGGGCGGCGAGGTCGAGCTTTCGAAGTCGAACATCCTGCTCGTCGGGCCGACCGGCTGCGGCAAGACGCTGCTCGCCCAGACCCTGGCGCGGCTGCTCGACGTGCCGTTCACCATGGCCGACGCGACGACGCTGACCGAAGCGGGCTATGTCGGCGAGGACGTCGAGAACATCATCCTGAAGCTGCTCCAGGCCTCCGACTACAATGTCGAGCGGGCGCAGCGCGGCATCGTCTATATCGACGAGATCGACAAGATCAGCCGCAAGTCGGACAATCCTTCCATCACCCGCGACGTGTCGGGCGAGGGCGTCCAGCAGGCGCTGCTCAAGCTGATGGAGGGCACCACCGCCTCGGTCCCGCCGCAGGGCGGCCGCAAGCATCCGCAGCAGGAGTTCCTGCAGGTCGACACGACCAACATCCTGTTCATCTGCGGCGGCGCCTTCGCCGGCCTCGAGAAGATCATCGCCGACCGCCTGCAGGGCAAGTCGATCGGCTTCGGCGCCTATGTCGCCGCGCCCGAGGAGCGCCGCACCGGCGAGATCCTGCGCCAGGGCGAGCCGGACGACCTTCTGAAGTTCGGCCTGATCCCCGAGTTCGTCGGCCGCCTGCCGGTGATCGCGACGCTCGAGGACCTCGACGAGGTCGCCCTCGTCAAGATCCTCAAGGAGCCGAAGAACGCGCTGGTCAAGCAGTACGCCAAGCTGTTCGACATGGAGGACGTGAAGCTCAGCTTCACCGAGGAGGCGCTGATCGCGGTCGCGAAGAAGGCGATCGAGAGGAAGACCGGCGCCCGCGGCCTCAGGTCGATCCTCGAGAACATCCTGCTCGACACGATGTTCGACCTGCCGACGATGAACGGGGTCGACGAGGTGATGATCGACAAGGACGTCGTCGAGGGCCGCAAGGACCCGATCCGCGTCTACGCCGAGAAGCAGGGCGAGAGCGCCGCTTAATGCTTGGCGCCGCCCGGCGGCTCACCTGCCTCGCGGGGCTTTGCCTTTCCGAACCGGCGGTCCCACGACATAGGCGTAGTCCCGGCTGATCTCATCGAGCACGGGGATGGCGGCACGAGCCGCTTCGGCGCTGATCTCGCGCTGCATATGTCTGCGGTCCGCGACCATGGTGACCCGTTCACCGGATTTCGTCACGGTGCGACTGAACCGCGATCCGGCGACCGACTTGTCCAGCTCGGACGCATCAAGCGAATAGCCCTTGCCGCCGTTGGGCAGAATGATGGTCTCCGTCATCCGGTCCCAGCGAGGATCGGATCCCATGAAGACCGGCCAGTCCTTGCCGAGCCCGACGCTTCGGTCGAAGTCGGGCTGCCAGTCGAGTGTGCTGTGGGTGAAGGGGTAGCGGGGGTCGGCTCGACCTTGGAATAGCGACCAGTTCATCGGGGCCTTACCGGCGAGACGGACGACGAAGCTGCCGGTCGGGTCATCCGGTCGCTTCTCCACGATCGTCAGATCGTCGTTCTGGATTCGCGGAACGAGTTGTTTCAGGCCGGCGTCGAACTCGGCCATGTCGCTGGCGCCCGAAAGCTTGGCCCGCATTCCGGCCGCCGCGGTACCCCGCAGAGTCAGCGTCGCCTCGAACGGCACCTGCCCGTCCAAGCCCTTCGATCCGTTCCAGACGAGCAACGATTCCTGCGTCGGAGCCGTAAGCTCGCCCTGCACGAGCTTTTCCAGTTCTGCTCCTTGACGAAGTGCGAGGCCATGGGAGAAAGGCGTGATAGCGAGCTCGTCGAGGGTGCGCTGTCCATACCCGACCGCATCCAGGTAATAGGTCTTAGCGCCTATGCGCGCTCGTACCAAAACGTGATCAAAAAGCTGCAGTGAAGGAAGCTGCTCCTTCAGCCTGTCGTCATGCTGGCTACTGACAAGCACGGGCTCGGCTTCTATTCCAAGCCGGTCGAGCAGAGCGAGCATCAGGCTCGTCTTGCCCTTGCAATCGCCGAACTTGCGGTGCCACGTATCTTCCGCGCTGATCGGCACATAGGCGCCTTCGCCCAGCAGCAGAGCGACGTAGCGGACTTGGTCTTGGGCCAGCCGCAGGGCGGCAAGCATTCGATCGCTGGGGTCGCTCGAGGCCGCGGCGATGCGGTCGGCTTCGCGCAGGAGGGGTGAGGCCGGGCTCGAACGCCGCGCTTTGTCGAACAGCGGACGGATCAATTCCGCGACCGCGCTCCAATCCGCATATCCAGTGACCTGGATCAACGGCAGCGTGTAGCGCGAGGGGGCCGAGTTGGGCACCTGGATCGGCTTCACCTTCGTCGCAACGAAGCGATGCTCCGTCATCCCCGCTCGGCGGATTATCGCGGGCGGCGGGATCGAGGGCGATAATTTCCAATCCAGCTTGACGTCGTCTGCAACGAGGAAACGGCGCTCCATCCAGGCTGTCGGTCTCGGCGCGGCCAGATTTTGGAGCTCCTCGGCTTTCAGGGCGAGGGAGGAGGGTTTGGTCTTGTAGGTGTAAGCGACGCTCAGGATGTCGCCGACCTGCAGTCCCCAGGCCGGAATCACGACCGTCCGGGTGCCGTCGAGAATGGCCTTTTCGAGATTGTTCTCGCGCCGCAGGACGAGTGTTTCGGCGGACTTCAGCAAATCGATCGTCGTGCCCCCGCGGCGAATCGCGATCTTGTGGAGGATGAGGTCGGTCCTCTCAACATCCCAGGGAATGGTGACGTTGCCAAGCGCCTGCAACCCGCCGGTGGTCAGCGGGACGGCAGCATATTCGACATAATCTTCCACCCCATCCGGCAGGATTCTCTCCTGGAGGGAGTCCAGCAGGACTTGAAAAGGGACGTCCCCCGCCGAGGTGTCCACCGGTGGAACGGCCGGGGCGATCACCCAGGAGGGAGAGGGACCGGTCGTCGGGAACGGCTCAGCCGCGAAAGCGCCGGAACCGGCGGCCAGGATCGTACCGGCGAGGGCCGTCGAGGCTGATGCACGCATATTCCACCCCCTTCTCAGTCAGCCCGCCGCGTGGCGCGAACCCTAATTGCCCTCCGGCCGGACGTTGGCGACCTTGTACTGGAACACTTCGGCCTGGCTGAGGCAGCGGCGGGTGGAGCCGTCGCCGCCCTGCTCCTTGACCGCTTTCTGGCGGTACATGATGTCGGTCAGAAGCTTGCGGGACACGCCCATTCGGATCAGGAAGTCGTTGTCCTCGCTGGCGAGGAGCGCCGAATCCTGCTCGATCTCGCCGATCAGGCCGACCGTGCTCTCGGTTCCGCGAAGCACCTCCGCCTCGATGGCGCCGCGGTCGCTGGTATGGGTGAACATGTGGACTACGAACAGGCCGCCGGGATCGACGATCCGGCCGCGGCCGCCCATGAACACGAAGTTGCAGGCGGAAAAGCAGGCCCAGCCGTCGGGAATCCGGGTGAAGGCGAGCGACTGGCGGATGAGCTTGCCGGCCTCGGTGCCGGCGCGCGCGTCGCCGCCGGGGGAGCGAAGCCAGATCTGGTCGATCGGCTCAAATTTCTTGAGCGCGGCCTGAAGCCGGGCCGGGGCCCCGCCGTCGATTGCCCCTTCCGCGACGAGGATGCGCATTCCGCCCTCCTCGCGGAGGCTGAACTGCATCGTCCTGTGGGCGGAGAAGTTGAGCTCCTTCGGGCAGGTCGGGTTCGCCGGGTCGACGGCGGCCTGCGCCCCCGAGGAGGAAAGCAGGGCCGCCAGAGCGAGCCAGGTGATCGCCCCCCGCATGCCGGTCAGGCCGCGAGCACGTAATTGCCGCCGCCGGGCTTGCGGCACATGCGCTTGTCGACCGTCGTCTCCTCGCCGTCGACGATGACGACGTCGGTGATCAGCATGCAGCTGCCGCCGTCGGCCGCAGCCCGCTGGTCGCGCACCGTCGACGAGCCCTTGACGCCGGGGCGGGTCTCGCTCTCCCAGGTGGTGGTGGTGCCGACCCCGCCGCGGACCGCCTTGTCGGTCGCGGTCGCGGCCTGGACCTGCTCCTTGCAGTCGAGCTTGCGGATGATCGCGTCGGTGAGCAGCGAGCCGACCGGAAGGCCGATGCCGATGATCGCTCCGGGCACTCCGGCATGGCCGAGGGCAGTGCCCGCGATGCCGCCGGCGATGGCGCCGAACATGCCGCCGCTGCGCTTCTTCTTGGGCGTGCATTTCTGCCCGGCCGAGTCGGCGCCGCGCTCCTTGGCGTAGACGGCGGGCTGCGCCGAAAGCAGGAGAAGCGGGACGCACGCGAACAGAAACCGACGCATAAGATGACTCCCCAATGGGCCTGAACAGCTTGTCGAACCGGCTCTACTCCCGGTCCTGTTGCCGCTTCATGCCGCAGGCCGGGCGCCTGTGTTTCAATTGTCGCAGCCTGGCCCCTAACTCCTTGGCGAGTTTGCCATATTAGAAGAGAGGCGAAAAGGGGCAATGCGACGGGCCGTATCCGCCCCAGGCGGTTGCCGAGGCGCGACCGGCCGCCATTCGCATTGATGACGGGGGCGCTCACCCCATATAGGTTGCAAGAAGGCCCCAAGGGCCTGAATGTGGAGTTTCGATGACCCAGACCTATCCCGTCCTTCCCCTTCGCGACATCGTCGTCTTCCCGCAGATGATCGTGCCGCTCTTCGTCGGCCGCGACAAATCGGTGGCGGCGCTCGAGAGCGCGATGGCGGCGGACAAGCAGATCTTCCTCGTCTCGCAGCTCGATCCGGCCGAGGACGATCCCGACCGCGAGGCGCTCTACGACATGGGCGTCGTCGCCACCGTGCTGCAGCTTCTGAAGCTGCCCGACGGCACCGTGCGGGTGCTGGTCGAGGGCCAGCAGCGCGCCAACCTCGTCTCGATGGCGATGGAGGACCAGCATCTCGTCGCCGAGATCGATCCGATCGCGATCGACGAGCCGGAAGGGCCGGAGGTGGCGGCGCTGATGCGCTCCGTCGTCGAGCAGTTCGAGAATTATTCGAAGCTCAACCGCAAGCTGCCGGCCGAGACGGCGGTCCAGCTGGCGCAGATCGGCGAGGCCTCCAAGCTCGCCGACTCGGTCGCGGCGAACATCAACATCAAGGTCTCCGACAAGCAGGCGCTGCTCGCCGAGCTCAATCCGGTTCGCCGGCTCGAGATGGTCTTCGCCTTCATGGAGGGCGAGCTCGGAGTCCTGCAGGTCGAGAAGCGCATCCGGAGCCGGGTCAAGCGGCAGATGGAGAAGACGCAGCGCGAATATTATCTCAACGAGCAGTTGAAGGCGATCCAGCGCGAGCTGGGCAACGAGGGCGAGGAAGGGGAGGGCGACGAGCTCGCCGAGCTCGCCCGCAAGATCGCCAAGACCAAGCTCAGCAAGGAGGCGCGCTCGAAGGCGACCTCCGAGATGAAGAAGCTGAAGGCGATGGCGCCGATGTCGGCCGAGGCCACCGTCAGCCGCAACTATCTCGATGTCCTGCTCGGCCTGCCCTGGGGCAAAAAGTCAAAGGTCAAGAAGGACATAGCGGAAGCCCAGGCGATCCTCGACGAGGACCATTACGGGCTCGAGAAGGTCAAGGACCGGATCGTCGAATATCTCGCCGTCCAGGCCCGGACCAACAAGCTCAAGGGGCCGATCCTGTGCCTCGTCGGACCTCCGGGCGTCGGCAAGACCTCGCTCGGCCGCTCGATCGCGCGCGCCACCGGGCGCGAGTTCGTCCGCCAGTCGCTCGGCGGCGTGCGCGACGAGGCCGAGATCCGCGGCCATCGCCGCACCTATATCGGCAGCCTTCCGGGCAAGATCATCTCGAACCTGAAGAAGGCGGGCAGCTCCAACCCGCTCTTCCTGCTCGACGAGATCGACAAGCTCGGCCAGGACTTCCGCGGCGATCCGGCTTCGGCCCTGCTCGAGGTGCTCGACCCGGAGCAGAACAACAAGTTCCAGGACCATTATCTCGAGATCGACTACGACCTGTCGGACGTCATGTTCGTCACCACGGCGAACACGATGGACATGCCCCAGCCCCTGCTCGACCGGATGGAGATCATCCGGCTCGAAGGCTATACCGAGGACGAGAAGGTCGAGATCGCAAAGCGCCACCTCATCCCCAAGCAGATCGAGTCGCACGGGCTGAAGGAAGGCGAGCTGGTCTTCGCCGAGGACGGCCTGAGGAGCCTCATCCAGCATTACACCCGCGAGGCGGGCGTCCGCACGCTCGAGCGCGAGATCGCCAAGGTTGCGAGGAAGGCGCTTCGCCGCATCCTCGAGGGCAAGACCGAGAAGGTCGAGCTCACCGCGGAGAATATCGCCGATTTCTCCGGCGTGCGCCGCCATCGCCACGGCATGGGCGAGGAAGAGGACCAGATCGGCGCCGTCACCGGCCTCGCCTGGACCGAAGTCGGCGGCGAGCTGCTCACCATCGAGGCTGTCACGGTGCCCGGCAAAGGCCAGATCAAGACCACCGGCAAGCTGGGCGACGTGATGCAGGAGTCGATCCAGGCTGCCTTCTCCTTCGTCAAGGCGCGGTCCCCAAGCTACGGCGTCAAGCCGAGCGTGTTCGGCCG
>DASVRO010000003.1:0-56635 GCA_036388575.1 Allosphingosinicella sp. | reverse complement strand
TGTTGAAGCCGTAGCCGGCAAATTTGTCGATCAAGTCGAACAGCTCGTTGGCCTTGGGACGAGCGATGTCGTTAGCGGCGCAGCCGGTCACGAAACGCTCCCGCTGGGCGTCCATCTCGGCCTTGATCTTCTTGCCCATTGCGCGGCGCAACAGATCAGCCTCCCCGAGGCTATAGCCGGCAAGCACCTGGGCCGCCTGCATCACCTGCTCCTGATAGACGAAGATACCGTAGGTTTCGGCCAGCACCGTCTCGAGCATCGGGTGCGGATAGGCCAAGGCCACACGGCCGTTCTTGCGGTCGCCGAACAGTGGGATATTGTCCATCGGGCCGGGACGGTAGAGCGAGACCAGCGCGATGATGTCGCCGAAGCCGGTCGGGCGAACCCCGGCAAGCGTGCGCCGCATGCCCTCGGATTCCAGCTGGAACACGCCAACGGTGTCGCCGCGCTGGAGCAGTTCGTAGACCGCCGGATCGTCCCACGTCAGCGCGGTGTAGTCGACTTCGACCCCGCGTGCGGACAGCAAGCGCTGGCCTTCCTTGAGCACCGACAATGTCTTCAGCCCGAGGAAATCGAACTTCACCAGCCCCGACGCCTCGACATATTTCATGTCGAACTGGGTGACCGGCATGTCCGAGCGCGGATCGCGGTAGAGCGGGACGAGCTTGTCGAGTGGGCGATCGCCGATCACCACGCCGGCGGCGTGGGTCGAGGCGTGGCGGGGCAGGCCCTCGAGCTTCATCGCCAGGTCGAACAGGCGGCGGACCTGCGCGTCGTTCTTATATTCGGCGGCGAGCTCACTGACGCCGTTCAGCGCGCGCTCCAGGGTCCAGGGGTCGGTCGGATGGTTCGGGATCGCCTTGGCGAGCCGATCGACCTGTCCGTAGGGCATCTGCAGAACCCGGCCGGTGTCCTTGAGCACGGCGCGCGCCTTCAGCTTCCCGAAGGTGATGATCTGGGCGACCTTGTCCGAGCCGTAGCGGTTCTGGACGTAGCGGATGACCTCGCCGCGCCTCGTCTCGCAGAAGTCGATGTCGAAGTCCGGCATCGACACGCGCTCGGGATTGAGGAAGCGCTCGAACAGCAGGCCGAGGCGGATCGGGTCGAGATCTGTGATGGTCAGCGCCCAGGCGACCACCGAACCCGCCCCCGAGCCGCGGCCGGGCCCAACCGGAATGTCGTTCTCCTTCGCCCATTTGATGAAGTCGGCGACGATCAGGAAGTAAGCGGAAAAGCCCATCCGGACGATGATGTCGGACTCATAATCGAGCCGGTCGAAATAGGCCTTGCGCTCTTCGGCCGCGAGGCCGGTCCGCTCGGCAAGCCTCGCCTCCAGGCCGACGCGGGCATCGCGAAGCAGCTGCTCGGCTTCGGCCTCGGTGTCGCCGGCGATGCTCGGCAGGATCGGCTTGCGCTTCGGCGCTCCGAAGGCGCAGCGGCGGGCGACGACGGCCGTATTGTCGATCGCTTCGGGCAGGTCGGCGAACAGGCGCCGCATCTCCGCCGCGGGCTTGAGCCAGTCCTGGGGCGACGAGCGCTTGCGATCGTCGCGGTCCAGCTGGCTCGATTGGGCGATGCACAGCAAGGCGTCGTGCGCCTCATGGAAGTGAGCGTCGGCATAGGCTGCCGGGTTGGTCGCCACGAGAGGCAGATCATGGCGGTAGGCGAGCTCGACGAGACGGGCTTCGGCGCGCTGCTCGTCGGCGTCCTCGCGACGCGACAGCTCGATGTAGAGCCGCCCCGGAAAAAGGGAGATGAGGCGCTCCAGGATCGGCTCGGCGGTCGAATCCTGTCCTTGGCTGAGCAGCCTCACCAACGCCCCGTCGGCCCCCGCGGTCAGAGCGATCAGGCCGTCGGTGCGGCCCTCCAGCGAATCGAGGCTCACGTGGGCCGGCTCTTCCACCGGGCGATCGAGATGGGCGGCGGAGACGAGCGCGCACAGATTGTCGTAGCCGCGGTCGTTCTGCGCATAGAGCGCGATCCAGTCGAGCGCCGGCTGCCCTCCCGCGCAATCGGGCCGGGCGACCGCCAGCATCGTCCCGACGATCGGCTGGACGCCCGCGTCGCGGCAGGCGTCGGTGAACGCCATCGCCGCATAGAGGCCGTTGCGGTCGGTCAGCGCGGCGGCCGGGAAATCGAGCCTCTGCGCCTGCTTGGCGATCGCCTTCGGCTCGATCGCGCCCTCCAGCATCGTGTAGCTGGAGAAGATGCGAAGAGGGACGTAGGGGCCGGCCATCGCCTTGTTATGGTGGCTGCCGGACGGCGATGGAAGCTCGCCGGCGGGGTTTTCCACATCTAATCGCGTCGATCAGTCGCCCTGCGCGATCCTCCTGAGCTCCGCCATCCGC
Organism: Allosphingosinicella sp.; assembly: GCA_036388575.1. Lineage (GTDB taxonomy): Bacteria > Pseudomonadota > Alphaproteobacteria > Sphingomonadales > Sphingomonadaceae > Allosphingosinicella. The sequence continues at coordinate 54,287 of DASVRO010000003.1, read as the reverse complement.
GAGGCGTAGGCGGAGTCGACGCAGCTCTCGCTTCCGCAGCGTTCGCGGCGGCCGAGGAAGGCGTCGCGGCTGCGCCTGAGGTGGCCGCGAGTCGCCGGGTCGGCGTCGGCCATCAGCGCATACCAGAGCGAGGCCATCTCGCGGTCGCGGGCGGCGAGGCGCGGCGAGCCGCAGATCAACTTCTCCGTTCCGGTGCGGGCGTGGCGGCAGTTGAAGCTCGGCCGGGCCTTTACCCGCGTCGGCGGCGGCGCTGGTTCGGCGGCGGCGCGCTTCTCGGCAGCCGGCCGGGGCGGTTCGGCCGGTGGCAGCGGGCGGACCGGCTCGGCCGGCTCGACGATCGCCACCTGCGGCGGGGCGCCCGGCGGGGCGCTCGGCTGGGGCGCGGCGACGATCTTCGGCAGCGGCTGGCCGGTGAGGCCGACGGTCGCGAGCCGGTAGATGATCGGCTCGGCGCCATCCATCTGGTAGACGAGGCCGCTTCCGTCGAGAGCGGCCTGCGCGGCATATTCGACGTCGGCGGTGAGCCGGCGCTCGCCGTCGAACGCATTCTCGACGCCGGGCGGCAGCTCGAGCACGAAGTGGCCGGTGCAGACGGTGACGTTGAGCGCATCGTCCCGGCTCTTTACTACCGGGTCCTCCATCCGGACTACGGCGGCCGCGGCGAGCGGATCGAGATTGCGTGGATCGGATTTACGGATTCGAGCGGCTTCGTCGAAGACGAGCTCCTTCAGCCGCGCATAGGTGCCGTCGGACGCGCAGGCCTTGCGGATCCGTTCGCGCTGGGCCGCCGCCAGCTCCGCCTTGCTCTGCGCCTGCGGCGGATCCTTCTTCTTCATCCAGTCGCAGCCGCCGAGCAGGACGGCGCCTCCCGCAACCAGCAGCAGGGCTTCACGCAACGCCATCACACACGCTCCAGCGGTTTCACCATCCGCCGCCAACGCAGCAAGGGGGGCATCTATCCCCCGGACGTCGACCTGAATGTCGGCCCGTCACCGACTCGGCCTCGGTCTTACTCCAGCACGCCCTCGTGCAAACGCAGCACCCGGTCCATCTTCGCGGCGATCCGCTCGTTGTGGGTGGCGACGAGGGCGGCGCTGCCTTCGTCGCGGACGAGGCGGAGGAACTCCGCGAAGACGATGTCGGCGGTATGCTCGTCGAGATTGCCGGTCGGCTCGTCGGCGAGGACCAGCGCCGGGCGGTTGGCGAGAGCACGGGCGACGGCGACGCGCTGCTGCTCGCCGCCCGACAATTTGCTCGGGCGGTGGGTGACCCGCTCGGCGAGGCCGAGCGTTCCGAGCAGCGATTTGGCCCGCTCTTCCGACTGCTCGCGGGTGGCGCCCTTGACCAGCTGCGGGATGACGACATTCTCGAGCGCGGTGAAGTCGGGCAGGAGATGGTGGAACTGGTAGACGAAGCCGAGCGTGTCGCGGCGGACCCGGGTGCGGTTGCCGTCGCTCAGCTCCGCCACTTCCTCCCCGGCGATCCGGATCGACCCTTCGAAGCCGCCCTCGAGCAGCCCGACGGCCTGGAGCAGGGTCGATTTGCCCGAGCCCGACGGGCCGAGCAGGGCGACGATCTCGCCCTTGCCGACGGCCAGGTCGACTCCGCGCAGAACGTCGATCGTGACCCCGCCCTGCCGGAAGCTCCGCCTCAGGTTCGTGACGGCGAGCACCTCATTCATAGCGAAGCACCTGGACTGGATCGGTGCTGGCGGCCTTCCAGGCCGGATAGAGCGTGGCGAGGAAGCTCAGCACCATCGCCATGGTAACGATGGCGAGGACCTCAAAGGGATCGGTCTTGGCGGGCAATTCGGTCAGGAAGCGGATCGAGGGATCCCACAGGTTCTGGCCGGTCATGTACTGGAAGAAATTGACGACGGGCTGGCGGAAATAGAGCAACAGGAAGCCGAGGCCGAGGCCGGCGACGATGCCGATCGCGCCGATGATCACGCCGACGGTCACAAACACCTTCATCAGCCCGCCCCGGGCCGCGCCCATCGTTCGAAGGATGGCGATGTCGCGGGTCTTGGCGCGGACCAGCATGATCAGGGACGAGAGGATGTTGAACACGGCGACGAGGATGATGATCGAGAGGATGACGAACATCGCCACCCGTTCGACCTGCAAGGCCTCGAACAAAGCGGTGTTCATCGAGCGCCAGTCGGCAACGTGGGCTCGGCCGCTGACGCTTGCCCGCAGCGGCGCGAGGATCTCGCCGACCCGGTCTGCGTCGACCGTCTGGACCTCGACCATCCCAACCGAGTCGCCGAGCAGGAGCAGGGTCTGAGCGTCCTCGATCGGCATGATCACGAACGTTTTGTCGTAATCGTAGATTCCCACCTCGAAGATCGCGGAGACGTTGTAGGAGACGATCCTCGGCACGGTTCCGAAGGGAGTCGTCCGTCCGTCCGGGCTGATCAGGCTGATCTGGCCGCCGACGTTGGCGCCGAGCGCCTCGGCGAGTCGGGCGCCGATGGCGACGTTGCCGACGCCGGGCCGAAGCGCCTCGAGCGAGCCGGCGAGGACCTTGCCCTGTATCGTCTCGTTGCGGAGGATGTCGGAGCGCTGCATGCCTCGGACGAGGACGCCCTCGACCCGCCCCTCGTAGCTGACCATCAGGGGCTGCTCGATCAGCGGCAGGGCGTCGGTGACTCCGGGAGTCGCCCGGGCCTGCCTGACGATGTCGCGCCAGTCGGGAAGCTGGCCGCCATAGCCCTGCACGACCGCATGGCCGTTGAGGCCGACGATCTTGTCGAACAGCTCCGCCCTGAAGCCGTTCATCACGCTCATCACCACGATCAGTGCAGCGACGCCGAGCATGACCGCGACCAGGCTGATCGCGGCGACGAGGAAGATGAACCCCTCCCCCTTGCCCGGCAGCAGATAGCGCCGGGCGATCATCCGCTCGTAGCGGGAGAGGATCATGACGGAACGACCTCGGGACGTTCCGTCACCCCAGCGTAGGCTGGGGTCCATTCGGATTCAGCATGGATGCCAGCCTTCGCTGGCATGACGGTGGGGGCCTTCCCCTTGTCCCCACTCATTCCGCCAGCCTCGCCAGCGCATCCTCGATCGACAGCTCCTCGCGCTCGCCGCCGGAGCGACGCTTAAGCTCGACCACGCCGCGCTCCAGGCCCTTGGGACCGACGATCAGCTGCCAGGGCAGGCCGATCAGATCCATGGTGGCGAACTTGGCGCCGCCGCGCTCGTCGCGGTCGTCGTAGAGAGTGTCGATGCCGGCGTCACTGAGCCGGCCGTAAATCTCGTCGGCGGCGCTGGTGACGCTGCCGTCGTCGGAGCGCATGTTGATCAGGCCGACCCGGAAAGGCGCCACCGCCTCAGGCCAGACGATGCCCTTGTCGTCGTGGCTCGCCTCGATGATCGCTCCGATCAGCCGCGACACGCCGATTCCGTAGCTGCCCATCTGGGGATGGACCTGCTGCCCGTCCGCCGTCTGCACGGAGAGGCCCATGGCGGCGCTGTACTTGGTGCCGAAGGCGAAGATGTGGCCGACCTCGATCCCCCGGCGGCTGCGCAGCCGGTCGGCGGGAACCGGGCAGTCGGCGACCTTGCCGTGCTCCTCCTCCTCCATGGCGTAGAGACCGGTGAGGCGGGCGATCGTGGACGCGTTGGCGGCGAGCAATTCCTCCCTGGAAATGTCCTCGATGGCGGCGTCGTAGAAGAGCGCGCTCTCGCCGGTATCCGCCAGGATGTGGAACTCGTGGCTGAGGTCGCCGCCGATCGGGCCGGTCGGCGCCTTGACCGGGACGGCGGTCAGGCCGAGCCGGGCGAAGGTGCGCAGATAGGCGACGAACATCGCCTCGTAGCTCGAGCGAAGGCCGTCCTCGTCGAGATCGAAGCTGTAGGCGTCCTTCATCAGGAACTCGCGGCCGCGCATCACTCCGAAGCGGGGGCGGACCTCGTCGCGGAACTTCCACTGGATGTGGTAGAGGATCCGGGGCAGGTCGCGATAGCTTCGGGCGCCGTCGCGGAAGAGGGCGGTGATCATCTCCTCGTTGGTCGGGCCGTAGAGCATGTCGCGGTCGTGCCGGTCGCGGATGCGGAGCATCTCGGGGCCGTAGGCGTCGTAGCGGCCGGACTGGCGCCAGAGGTCGGCCGACTGCAGGGTGGGCATCAGCAGCTCGACGGCGCCGGCGCGGTCCTGCTCCTCGCGGACCACGGCCTCGATCCGCTTGAGCACCCTGAGGCCGAGCGGAAGCCAGGCGTAGATTCCGGCGGCGGTCTGGCGGACGAGGCCGGCGCGGAGCATCAGCCGGTGGCTGACGATCTGGGCGTCGGCCGGCGTTTCCTTCATGACCGGGAGGAAGTAACGGGAAAGTCGCATGCCAGCGCCTCTACGGGCCGCCCTTCGCCAAGGCAACCGGCCCGGCGGCAACGGCCTGTTGCCCTACCGACACAGGGGCTGAGCAAAGTGGCGCAACCCCCTGGATAGGCAGTGACAAGGCGCCCCTGCGCTCATAGCGTCCCGGCCACGAACTAAGGCGAACAGCCGGGTTCGGGGAGGCCTTGGGCCCCGCATCCTCATGCGAGGGGGGATGTGTGCGGGCCGAGGCATCTTACAAGGGGGTCGGCGTGCAAGCGCCGCGACGGTGCCCGGGCAGCGATGCCCGGGCACTTTTGCTTTGCGGGCGATGCGCGGAGGAGAATGTTGGCGAAAGTGCCTCGGATCGTGCCGTTTGCGGGCGGGAATGACGCGAGACCGCCAATTCTGCGCTCGTTATCGCCGGAAATGTTGCCAGGAGCGCCACGGCCCGCGGGAGAGAAGCGACGATGCCCAAGCGAAGATGGATCCTCGCCGCCGCGGCCGCCCTCGCCGCCGGCTGGTGGCTCGGCTCCCCCTGGTGGACCCTGTGGCGGATGCGCGAGGCGGCGGCGGCGGGCGATTCCGCCGCGCTCGCCTCGTACATCGACTTCCCGGCCGTGCGCGAGTCGACCCGGGCGCAGCTCGGGCCCGGCCTCGGCGGGCTCGGCTCCGCCCTCCTCACCCCCACCGCGCTTCGACTCGCGCTGGCCAGCCGGCTCAACGGCCGCGCCGGCGCCGGCGAGTTCAAGGTGATCCGGTCCGGGGCGAGCGAGTTCCGGCTCCACCGCCAGGGCAGGGCGCACGGCAAAGTCGACCTCGTCTTCCGCCGCCACGGCCTCGGCTGGAAGCTGGCCGAGGTGCGGCTCGCGCCGGGGCCGGACTAGGGCCTAGCGTCGCCCGCGGTGCGGCTCGCAGGCGATGCCGTCGTCGTCGCCGTCCATGCCGGAGCGATAGCCCGGGTCGCCGCGATAGAGCGGCGCGAGGCCGGCGGCGCGGACCTCGTTGCAGCCGGAATAATAGACGCTGACCACCGGCCGCCGAACTGCCCGGACGGTCGCCCGGACGGCGGGAGCGGCCGCCCGGCGGCGGCGCGCGGTCCGAGGGCGATCCGACCGGCGCTTCGCCGCGGCGGCCACGGGTCGGGCCGCCGCGAGCGGAGCGGCGATCGGCACCGCGGTCGCGACGCGCGCGGGTTCCACCGCCTGCCGGGCCGGCGCCGGCGCCGGCGTGAGTTGGTAGACGGCCACGAACGTGACCGCGGCGGCGAGCGGGATGAAGGCGCGGTTCATGGTGCGAGGTTAGAGCGGTCAGGATTGAGAAGAGCTAAATAGAGCCCCGAAATTCGTCGAGTGAGGCGACTGTCGCAATTCTGCCGCCATGCTATTCTCCCGTATTCGGGCGGGGGGAACAGCGTTGGTGGCAGCTAGATCCTGGTCATCGCGACGAACGTTCAAAGTGAACCTCGTGCGGCTCGTGCTTTGCTTGCTGGGGGCAAGCTTCGCGCTCGCTCTCAGACGGGCCCCTTCCACGCTCGTCGACCGTTCGACGCTCCCAGATGCATCGCAGCAGATTGCCGACTCCCTGCGTTATCTCGATTTCCTCGTAGCCATTCCGCCCATCCGGGGATTTCTTGCCAATTACCCGCAATTGGCGATCGCGCTGGCCGGAGTGCTTTTCGCCGGAATTCCGCTGAGCCTGCTGCTGACGCACCGGATCCATGACCTATTCCTGGCCTCGTTCAACAACGATGTCCTCGTTCCGGTCACGAACCAGTTCACGGTCGACCAGTCGGCGGCCAGCCGAACGTTCGTCAGCCTGCCATGGCGCTTGGGCCAGGGGCCTCGGCAAGCCGCCTGGGCCCACCTGCAGCGCTGGGCTCACAATGGGAGCGGCCGGAAAGCGGAGCGTTGGCTTCGCCGGCCGAAGTTCAAGTCGATGACGACGGCGGCGCTGGTCGGTAGATCAGGCTCGGGCAAGAGCAGAATGGCCGGTGAGTTCGCGCGCGACCTTTCCCGGCAAGATCTTGCCGGTGAAGGCGTGACGGCGAAGCGAGTACTCTTGGCCGCCAGTGCGTACCTGAGGCGGACGATCTGGTTCCTGCCGCACCGGCTGACCGATCCTTGGGATTGCGGCGTCCTACGACAGGAGATCGGCAAAGAGAGCTTTGACCAGTACATCGGCCGCCTCAAGGGCTGGAGGCCGCGCCGCCCCACCTTGCTGATCCTCGACGATCCGGCGTTGAACCAGACGGCTCGCACCCACGAGGCGCTGGCGGAGGCGAGCGCCGACTTCAAACATCCGGTGCGCTTTCTCGTCGTCAACCAGACCATCACGGCCGACTCGCTCTACGTCTACGCAGACGGGCAATGGCTGTACGACGGCGCGTCTGCCGACCCGCCGCCTATCGTGCTACCGGAGGAGGCGTGGTTTTCCGACCGAGAGGTTCGCGACCTCGCCTTCCGGTCCGGCGTACTCGACGACAAATCCGAAACGGTGAAGACGATGGCGCGCAATCGCCTCCATCGGGTCACGCGCGGTAATCCTCTTCTCGTCGAGTTGGCTCTGGAATGGCTGCTCGAGCGAGGCGACTTCGAGGGCATTTCGGTTGACAGTCTGCGGCGTCAGCGTATCGACCGGGTGATCGCCGCTCTCCAGGCCAGTGGTGTGACGAGCCTTTCGCAGTTCGGCCAGCTTGCCATCGCAACCCTGACCGGCGGGGCAGATCGCAAACGGATCGCGAGCGAAGCCTTCCGTGAGGGCCTGTTCGGCGTGGTGGAGGAATTGCCGCCTCCCGCTGCGTTGCGCGCATGTTTTCCGGCCGATCCGCTCACGTCCGGCGCCGCTCCGCGCACCGTTCCCCCGATCCGGCCCGATCTCATCGCCGATGCTTTCGTTGACCGTGTCCTCGAGGACATCGGAGTCGACGAGGCGGACGGACTGCTTCGCGTCGCGCTTCGAATCGACCCAGCCGCAATGCTGCGCCAGATAGAGCGGCCGAGACCATTAAGCTCGCCTCTCGGGCCGGCATTTCGGCGCCTAGGTCAGGCCCGGGTCGACGGCGTGGATCCGGTCGAATGGGCTCTTGCGCACGCGCGCCTCGCCGCTTTCGTCTCACTGGACGACTGGACAGACTGGAGCTCCGCCTTGCAGGAGGATCGGGAAATCCGAGCCAGCGAGGCAATCGCGGTCCTCGGCGCGTCAGAAAGGCATGAGTTCGCCCGGCGAATGATCGGCGGCCTTTCGTCATCTCCCGAAGACGCGGCGGCCCGGCAGGTTCAGCCGCACCTCGTCCTGCGATTCGTCAATGAAGCGTGCGACGATGCCGAGGTCACGATGGATGCGAAGGAGTGGATATCCTTTTTCCGCAAGCTCCGTATCCAGTCGCAAAGCTGGTCCCGAAACAGCCTTGGCCCCGTAGATGGCCTGACCCGAGCCGCGAAAGCCGTCGCCGATGATTTCGAACTGGCCGATAGCCTGGCCGAGGCCATCTATCATCTCGGCCAGCATTGGCGGCGAACCCTGCTCGATGCGGAAGCCCTGTCGCCCACGGCGCCTGGCGATCGAGCCCAAGCGCGGAGATTACGCATGGCGGCGACCGCCGCTGCGGAAAGCTTTAATCGAGCCTCCTACGCCCAGTGCATCGCTCGGCTGGACGAGCTGGTTGGCCGCGATGGCGGAAATCGCGAGCTGGCTTTGGAAGCAGTCCGAGCACGTCGACATTCGGCTTATGCGTGGGCACAGCATCACGACCCCGAAATCCGGTCGGCGACAACCGCAGCGGCGGCCATAGAAGCCCAAGACGCCGCAGCGGCGTGGCCGGACGATCCGAAGATCAGCCTGGAAGCAATCTTGGCTCGGACATTTCGGGCCACAGCGAGCGGCACGGGAGACCGCCGGTCGCGTGCAGTCGAACTTCGTCTTATCGCCGACGAAATCGAAGGCATGGCCGCTGCCTTTCCATCCGATCCCGACGTGCAGCTCGCGTCGGTGGCGGCCCGCAATTTGGAAGTACGGGCCTGGCATAACCTCCCAGCAGGAGAACGGGCTCGAGAGACGGAGAGCGCAGCGGCGAAAGTTCTCGAAATTACCCAAGCATTTCCCGGCGACGCCATCCTCCAGCTCGAGGCGGCGCAGGCCTTCTCCGACGCGACATTCGCCTGGAACCAGGTTCCCGAGGGTGCCGGTGCGGCGGAGGCCCGCCGGACCGCCGACGTGGCCGTCCGAGTCGCCAGCGCCTTCGCGGGCGACAACGTGCTCATGGCCGTCGCCGCGAAGGCGCGACGTTTCGAGGGATTCGCCTGGGGGCAGGAACCGACAGGCGCCTTCGCTGACCAAGCGGGGTCCGCGGCGCTCGCCGTCGTGCAGATCGCGCGTTTTTTCCCGGCAAATCCGGAGGTCCAATGGCAAGTTGCGATGGCCAAGAGCTACGAGGCTGCAGCGCTGTCGCGAATCCCGCTCGGCGCGGCGGCGGGCCGGCTGCGACCGATCGTCCAGGAGGTCGCGGAGATCGCGAAGCGGTTTCCCGACTACACCGACATCCTCCGCGAGGTAGCCTCTGCATATCGGTGTCAAACTCGCGCCTGGGCGCATGTACCGGCCGGAGCAGAAGCGAAGCGAGCGCTGGAGGCCGCCACTGCCGCGCTGCAGCTCTGCGATTCGGAGCCGGCGGACCTCCAGATGCATGAACATGCCGTCGAAGCCTTGGCGTCGGCGGCGTTGGCCTATAGCAACGTGCCGGAAGGCACGCGCGCGAACAAAGTCCGCAACATCGCGGACGAGGCACTGGCCATCGCCCGCCGGTTCCCCCATAGCCCGGACATTCAGCTGGAAGCGGCAAATGCGCGGCGGTTCGAAGTCCAGGCCTGGAGCGCCGTGCCGGACGGAGCCGAGGCCGGCGAGGCCGAGGCAGCCGCGGCGAGAGTCGACGAGATCGCCAAGGCTTTTCTCGAGGACGTCAGAATCCAGAAGGAAAAAGCCCTTGCCTGGCGCTATGCGGCCCTTGCCTGGGCCGTGGGCGACGCAGGGGCCGGTGCCGAGAAAGTGACGATGGCCGCGGATCGGGTGAGTCCCATCGCCGTCAAATTCCGGGGCGAGAATACGATCCAGGCCTGTGCCGCCGACGCCCGGCAGCTGGAGGCCTTTGCGTGGAGCCGCTTTCCGGGGCCTGTCGCGAGGATCAGAGCGCGGCTCGCCGCAGAGAAGCTCTATGAGGTGGCTTCTCCCAGCTATTCCGCCTTTCCCGACTTGGCCGGCTTCTGGAGCGAGGCCCGGAAACATGTCGAGGCCGCCGAGGCCCAATGGCCGAGCGAGTGACGGTCCCGGAACCTTAAGCACAGTTGCGCCCGCCGTCTCCTTTTCCGTCGGGGGACAGTTATGGTGACTGTCCCCTTTCCATTTAAATTCTGGACGGCGTCGTTCGGTCTGCCGTTGGCAATTGCGGTTTTAACAGCGTCTAAAACGACCGAAGTATCGATGCCTACCCGAATTGTCATTTCGATTGCCATCCCGAACCAGTTTTTCCGAGATACCTGTTATGGAATGTCAGCATGTCCTCGTGAATGTTATGTCATTCTGGATAAAAGTTGACGTTAGGAAACTTCGATCGACAAACACACCGATCCGTCCATTCACGCTTAAAAGCTCTTCTTCGTAGTCAGGGCGGTTATAGTCGGGATTGCAATATTTTTCATACAGGATGGGAAGCTGTTCCTTCAACTCCATCCACAATTCGTAAAGCTCCTGTTCGGAGAGCGGGGAGCGGTAAGGACGAATTTCCGGCATGGGTCGATATTCCAGTTCAGGGCCGCCGGCGTCATCCACGCGGTTCGAGCCGGCCTGTGGCGGTGAGAGCGAGACGAGACGGCCCTCGCAGATCCCTGCTATCCATATCCACGGTTGAATCCCCTTCCCGGTCTATCCGCCTTATGTGCCGCCAGCCCCGCGCCGGCCGCAACCGCCGAAGTGGTTAAATAGCCGGAATGGAGCATGTTTCCCTGAGCATCGAGGCCGCTTGCGGCGTCGAGGGGGCAGGCGGCCGGGCCGGGAAACGGGTTCGCGGCGACGGCCGGGGGGAGCCGAAGTTGCCAAATCGCGCCCCAGCGCCTACATAGGAAAAGCTGACGTCGCCTGCGACGGAATTTGCGGCGCCCCGGCCCCGCCTTCCCTACCAAGCTTCTCGCCCACGCATGCGACCTCCGTCGCTCCGCGCGGCCAACTTATGCCGGCCCGCGCGCCGAAGGAGATACGAAGCATGGCGAAGGAAGCGACCCTCACCGTCGAGGGGCAGATCGACGAAATCTATCCGGACGGGCGCTTCGGCGTCATGCTCGACAACCAGCACCGGGTGATCGTCTACACCGCCGGCAAGATGCGGCGCTTTCGCATCCGCTCGGTGGTCGGCGACCGGGTCCATGTCGAGATGACCCCCTACGATTTGACCAAGGGCCGGCTGATCTTCCGCGAGCGCACCCCCGGCCAGGGGCCGAACAGCGGCGCCCGCCGCCCCGGCGCCAAGCGCTAGACCTGCCATGAAACTATTGCTTTCATGCGGACCCGACCAGAAGGCCCCGCGAGCGGGGAAGGAGTTTTAAGATGGGCGGCACCCCCGACAGCACCCGAACCCCGATCAAGCCCTTTCTGATCGCCAAGGACGAGGACGGCAACGTCCGACTGACCCTTCGCGAGACCCGCTACAACGGCCAGGGCTATCCGATCGTCACAACCACGCTCCACGACGAGCCCTTCCCCACCGCAACCGCGGCGCGCGCCTATGCCAAGGAGCATTTCGGCGCAGAGCCGGGGCAGTTCGCGAGCAAATAAAAGAATAAAAGGGGCAGTCACCCGACTGCCCGCGACTAAAGGAAAAGATCATGGCTACCGGCACCGTCAAATTCTTCAACACCGACCGCGGCTACGGCTTCATCACCAACGAGGCCGGCGGCCCGGACGCCTTCGTCCACGTCACCGCCGTCGAAGCCGCCGGAATGAGCTCGCTGCGCGAAGGCCAGCGGGTCAATTACGAGCTCGAGACCGGCCGCGACGGCAAGTCCTCGGCGGTCGGGCTTTCCGACGCGGGCTGAGCTTTCGGGCTTTCGTCATCCCGGCGGAGGCCGGGACCCAGGCGCACCTGCCCTATCCGGACAGGCTTCGGCTCCCGGGTCCCGGCTTTCGCCGGGATGACGTTTAAATACGCAGTGCTTCCCGGGTCCGGGCCTTGGCCGGGATGACGCTTATGTGCGCTGCTCCGTGCGCTTGCGCTTCAGCGCCGCCTGGGCGGCGGCCAGCCTCGCAATCGGCACCCGGTAGGGCGAGGCGCTGACGTAATCGAGGCCGACCTTCTCGCAGAAGGCGATCGACGAGGGGTCGCCGCCATGCTCGCCGCAGATGCCGAGCTTGAGGCCCGGCTTCGCGCCTTTGCCCCGCTCCGCGGCGATCGCGATCAGCTCGCCGACCCCGGCCTCGTCGATCGAGACGAACGGGTCGCGCTCGAAAATACCCTTCTCGACATATTGGATGAGGAATCGGCCGGCATCGTCGCGGCTGACCCCGAGCGCCGTCTGGGTGAGGTCGTTGGTGCCGAAGCTGAAGAATTCGGCCTCGGCGGCGATGTCGGCGGCTCGAAGCGCGGCCCGGGGAAGCTCGATCATCGTTCCGACCAGATAGTCGATGCTCTTGCGCCACTCCTCGAACACGGTCCGGGCGGTGCGGTCGATCAGGTCGCGGATGATCTTGAGCTCCCGATGGGTCGCGACCAGCGGAACCATGATCTCCGGGATTGGAGCCTCTCCTTCCATCGCCACCGCCAGCGCCGCCTCGAAGATGGCGCGGGCCTGCATCTCGTATATCTCGGGATAGGTGATTCCGAGCCGGCAGCCGCGATGGCCGAGCATCGGGTTGAACTCGTGGAGCTCGGCGACGCGGCGCTTCAGCGCCTCCACCGAGACGCCCGCGGCCGCCGCGACCTCGGCGAGCTCGTCCTCGCTGTGGGGGAGGAATTCGTGGAGCGGCGGGTCGAGCAGACGGATCGTCACCGGAAGCGGCGCCATGATCCGGAAGATCTCCTCGAAATCGGCGCGCTGGGCGGGGAGGAGCTTGGCGAGGGCGGCCCGGCGGCCGGCCTCGTCGCCGGCGACGATCATCTGGCGGACGTTGGCGATCCGCTCCGAATCGAAGAACATATGCTCGGTCCGGCACAGGCCGATCCCCTCGGCCCCGAACTCGCGGGCGGTGCGGCAGTCGAGCGGGGTCTCGGCGTTGGTGCGGACGCGGAGGCGGCGGTGGGCGTCGGCCCAGACCATGAGGGTGCCGAAATCGCCGACCAGCTCGGGCTGGACGGTGGCGACGGCGCCGAGCATGACCTCGCCCGACGAGCCGTCGATGGTGATCGTCTCGCCTTCGCGGACCTCGGCCGCCCCGACCCGCATCAGCCGAGCCTTGTAGTCGATCGAGATCGCTCCGGCGCCGCTGACGCAGGGCCGGCCCATGCCCCGGGCGACGACGGCGGCGTGGCTGGTCATCCCGCCCCGGGCGGTGAGGATGCCTAGCGCCGCGTGCATGCCGTGGATGTCCTCGGGGCTGGTCTCGACCCGGACCAGGATGACCTTCTCGCCGAGGCCGGCGCGCTTCTCGGCGGTGTCGGCGTCGAACACCGCCGCTCCGCAGGCGGCGCCCGGCGAGGCGGGCAGGCCCTTGGCGATGACCTTTCGCTCCGCTTTGGGATCGAGGGTGGGATGGAGCAGTTGGTCGAGCGCCTGCGGGTCGACCCGGAGCACCGCCTCCTCCTGCGTGATCAGCCCCTCCCCGGCCATGTCGACGGCGATCCGAAGCGCCGCCTTGGCGGTACGCTTGCCCGAGCGGGTCTGGAGCATGAACAATTTGCCGCGCTCGACGGTGAACTCAATGTCCTGCATGTCGCGATAATGGCGCTCGAGCAGGTCGAAGACCCGGGCGAGCTCGGCGAACACCCCGGGCATCGATTCTTCCATCGACGGCGCCCTGGCCCCGGCCGTCTCGCGCGCGGAGCGGGTCAGATATTGCGGGGTGCGGATGCCGGCGACGACGTCCTCGCCCTGGGCGTTGATCAGATATTCGCCGTAATAGGCGCGCTCGCCGGTCGAGGGGTTGCGGGTGAAGGCGACCCCGGTGGCCGAGGTCTCGCCCATGTTGCCGAACACCATCGCCTGGACGTTGACCGCGGTGCCCCAGTCGCCGGGGATGGCGTTGAGGCGGCGGTAGGTCTTCGCCCGGTCCGACTGCCAGGAGCCGAAGACGGCGCCGACCGCGCCCCAGAGCTGCTCGTGGACGTCGTCGGGGAAGGGCCAGCCGAGCTCCTCGGCGACGATCTCGCGGAAGCGGGCGGTGAGCCGCTTCCAGTCGCCGGCCTCGAGCTCGGTGTCGAGATGGACTCCCTTGTCCTCCTTGGCGATCTCGAGCGCTTCCTCGAACATGTCGTGCTTCAGACCAAGGACGACGTTCGAATACATCTGGATGAAGCGGCGGTAGCTGTCCCAGGCGAAGCGCGGGTCGCCGGAGATGGCGGCGAGGCCCTCGACGGTGGAATCGTTGAGGCCGAGGTTGAGGACGGTGTCCATCATCCCCGGCATGGAGACGCGGGCGCCCGAGCGGACCGAGACGAGGAGCGGGTCGGCGGGGTCGCCGAAGCGCTTGCCGCAGAGGCCCTCGATGTGGGCGAGGCCTTCCGCCACCTCGGCGCGAAGGCTGTCGGGGAAGCTCTCCCCTTCCGCGTAGTAGCGGGCGCACATCTCGGTCGAGATGGTGAAGCCGGGCGGGACGGGCAGGCCGATCGAGGCCATCTCGGCGAGGTTGGCGCCCTTGCCGCCGAGCAAATTCTTGTTCCCGGCCTCGCCGTCGGACGCGCCGCCGCCGAAGCGATAGACGTAGCGGGTCATGACCCTGCTCCGTCATGCTGAACTCGTTTCAGCATCCAGGGTGGCGTCGCTCCGGCGTTGGTGACAACGGCCCCGCCTCGGCGCTGCTCGACCCTGGACCCTGAAACTAGTTCAGGGTGACGGGTGTCCGGAAACGGACGAAGGTCCGGAAAGTCCGTGTCCATCGCGCGCGCGCGCGAGACAGCCCCCGATGAAGTCGACTGCGCAAAGTGGACAAGTTGGACGACTTGCATACGAGATCGCATTTTTTTCGGGCTCACCTCAGCCCTCGATCCGCGAGAAATCCGCGACACGATGGACGGCGTCGCGCATCCGCGCGAGCAGGGCGAGTCGGGCTTCGCGCTTGGCGGGATCGGGATCATTGACGGTCACCTTGTCGAAAAACGCGTCCACCGGCGCGCGCAGGCTGGCCAGCGCCGCCATCGCCCCCTCGAAATCCTCCGCTTCGACCGCGGCTCGGGCCCTGGGCTCGGCCGAATCGAGGGCCGCGATGAGGGCATCTTCCTCTATTTCTGGCGCGTAGGGAAGCGTTTTGTTCTTGTTTTGCCCCTCTCCCTGCAGGGGAGAGGGAGAGGCCGCGCCAGCGGCCGAGGGTGAGGGGCTGCCGGCGCCCTTCCCGTACGCCGCGCCCTCACCCTGGTTCGCGTCGCGAACCTGTCCCTCTCCCCTGGAGGGAGAGGGGGTGGAGCCCCACCCCTCCTTCTTCAGGATGTTGGCGGCGCGCTTGTAGCCGGCGAGGAGGTCGGCGCCTTCGGGCGTCTCGACGAAGGCCTGGAGGGCCCGAACCCGGGCGAGCAGCCGGACGAGATCGTCCTCGCCGCCGAGCGCGAAGACGGCGTCGATCAGGTCGTGGCGGACCCCGGCCTCGCGCTGCTGGACCTTGAGGCGGTCAGCGAAGAAGTCGAGGATCTGACTTGCGGCTTCATCCGGATTGAAGAAGGTAATGGGGCCGAAGGCGGCCTCAGATGGCCCAGGAGGCCATGCTTCGTAGTCCAATATACCTGGAGCGACCCTCTCCGCCTCGCGAAGCGGAGCTTCCTCCACATTCTCATAGTACCCCGCGAGCGCTACGTTCCTCACGCCATCGAGGATACGACTGCCATCGCTAAATTCTGTGAGGGAGGCATAAGACTGGCTCAGAACTTGCGAAAGCGGGAGCCGAAGACCACTCGCAAGAACAATCTGTATCACGGCTAATGCAGAACGTCGCAGTGCGTAGGGGTCTTTCGATCCTGTGGGCGGCATCTCTCCAGCAAAGAAATTACAAAGGCTATCCAGCTTATCCGCCAAACTCACCGCCACCGTCACCGGCGCCGTCGGCACTTCATCCCCCTGCCCCACCGGCTTGTAATGGTCGCGGATGGCGTCGGCCACGGCGTCGGGTTCGCCCTGGGCTCGGGCGAGGTGACCGCCGATCAGGCCCTGGAGCTCGGGGAATTCGCCGACCATCTGGGTGACGAGATCGGCCTTGCAGAGGCGGGCGGCGCGTTCGGCGAGGGCGGCGAGGCCGTCGCGCTCCTCCCCGGAACGGGGAGGGGGACCAGCCGCAGGCTGGTGGAGGGGGCCCGCCTCCGAACCTGCTCCGGCGTGGGCCCCCTCCACCACCGGCTTCGCCGGCGGTCCCCCTCCCCGTTCCGGGGAGGAGCTAGTCACGATGCCCTCGTCGACCAGCCACCTTGCCAGCTTCGCGACCCGCTCCACCTTGTCCGCCACCGTCCCAAGCTTCTCGTGGAAGACGATGTCGGCGAGCTTCCTCGACTGCTCCTCGAGCGGGACCTTGAGGTCCTGCTCCCAGAAGAACTTCGCGTCGGACAGCCGGGCGGAGAGGACGCGTTCGTTGCCGGCGACGATCGAGGCGCCGCCGTCGGCCGCGTCGATATTGGCGGTGCAGACGAAATTGGGGGCCAGCGCCCCCTCCCCGTCCACGCAGGCGAAATATTTCTGGTTGGTGCGCATGGTGAGCTGGATCACCTCGCGCGGGACCTGGAGGAAGGCGGGGTCGAAGCTTCCGAGCAGGGGCACCGGCCATTCGGTCAGGCCGGCATTCTCGGCGACGAGGCCATCGTCCTCGACCAGGGCCAGGCCGGCGGCGGCGGCGGCGGCGCGGGCGCCTTCGGCGACGAGGCGGCGGCGCTCGGCCGGGTCGACGACGACATGGCAGGCCTGGAGCTTCTCGAAATAATCGTGGGCGCCGCCGATGGTGATCGGGCCGGCATGGTGGAACCGGTGGCCGAGGGTGGCGGCGCCGCTCCGCACCCCCGCGATCTCGACGTCGACGGTGACGGGATTGCTGCCGTCACCCTCGCCGAGCAGGGCGACGATGCCCTGCAGCGGCCGGACCCAGCGCGGGCTCTCGGTCGAGGCGGAGGCGGCGCCCCAGCGCATCGACCTGGGCCAGGGGAAGGCGCGGACGATGGCGGGTATGGCTTCGGCGAGCACGGCCGAGGTGGGCCGGCCGGGCTTCTCGACGACCGCGAAGAAGACGCCATCGCGCTCCTCGAGCTGGTCGCGGGTGAGGCCGGTCTTGCGAAGGAAGCCTTCGAGCGCCTGCGGCGGGGCGGACGAGCGTGGGCCCTTGGTTTCCTCGCGGACCGCTTCGGTCTCGGCCTGGAGGCCGCGGGCGATGAGCACCAGGCGGCGCGGCGTGGCGTAGGTATCGACCGTTTCGGCGGCGAGGCCCGCACTTGAGAGTTGTTCGGAGAAAAGGCGTGCAAGGTCCTGCTGCGCCTTGCCTTGCATTCGGGCGGGTATCTCTTCCGAGAGAAGCTCGAGGAGGAAGTCCGGCATCTAGCCTCTTGCTCCTGCACGCTGCTCAAAGGCCGTTATTTCACCCAAAGCACCAAAGGACCAAAGAGGCCCGAGCGGCGAAGCCGATCCATATTTTCTCGCAAGCCGGGCTTGAAGGGCGCTGCGCGCCGGTCCCCGCAAGACCCTTTGGTGCTTTGGTGCTTTGGGTGAAACCCTTATCACGCCGCCCACCCGTTCTTTTCCATCCAGGACTGGCAGGCGCCTTTGGCGAGGTCGCGGACCCGGCCGATGTAGGCCTGGCGCTCGGCGACCGAGATGACGCCCCTTGCCTGCAGGGTGTTGAAGATGTGGCTGGCCTTGATCGCCTGGTCGTAGGCGGGGAGCGGGAGCTTGGCGAGGATGCAGCGGGCGTTCTCCTCGGCGGCGTCGCGGAACCAGCGGAACAGGGTCTCGGTGTTCGCGACCTCGAAATTGTAGGCGCTGAACTGCTTCTCGTTCTCCAGGAAGACCTCGCCGTAGGTCACGCCTTCATCGTTGAAGGCGAGGTCGTAGACGTTGTCGACGCCCTGGACGTACATGGCGAGCCGCTCGAGGCCGTAGGTCAGTTCGCCCGCGACCGGCTTGCAATCGTAGCCGCCGACCTGCTGGAAATAGGTGAACTGGGTGACCTCCATGCCGTCACACCAGACTTCCCAGCCGAGGCCCCAGGCGCCCAGCGTCGGGCTTTCCCAATCGTCCTCGACGAAGCGGATGTCGTGCCTCAGGAAATCGATTCCGATCGCGGCGAGGCTGCCGAGATAGAGGTCCTGCAAGTTCGGCGGGCTCGGCTTCAGGATCACCTGATATTGGTAATAATGCTGGAGCCGGTTCGGATTCTCGCCGTAGCGGCCGTCGGTCGGGCGGCGGCAGGGCTGGACGTAGGCGGCCTTCCACGGCTGCGGGCCGAGGCTGCGCAGGGCGGTGGCGGGGTGGAAGGTGCCGGCGCCCATCTCGACGTCGTAGGGCTGGAGGATCAGGCAGCCCTGCCGGCTCCAATAATCGTGGAGGGTGAGGATCAGCGACTGGAAGCTTGGCGGCCGGTCCAAATTCTTCGCACCTGCAACAAGGAAGGCGCTCGCTCTGGCGCAGGAGCGGGGCGCGGGTCAAGCCGCAGTGGCGGCCGCCGGGTCAGAGCCGGTAGTTGAAGCTGATGCTGATCCGCTCCCCCTGCCAGCGGCCGGGCACGACCTCGTGGCGAAGCCAGCTCTCCCACAGGAACAGCCGGCCCGGCGCCGGGTCGGCGTAGACGAAGGTCCTGAGCGCCTCGGGCGCGTCGGCCAGGCGCGGCGGCGCCGCCATCATCATCGGAAGCCGCGGATCCTCGAGCTTCAGCGCGCCCGAGCCCGGCGGCACGGCGACGTAGAGGGTGCCGGAGACGGCGCTGTGCGGGTGGATATGGCCGGAATGGCCGCCGCCGGGCCTGAGGACGTTGACCCACAGGCTGTCGAGCTTCAGCCGCCGGCCGCCGAGATCGAAGGCGCACTCGGCGGCGAAGGCGGCGACGTGCCGATTGAGGAAGCGGACCAGCTCGGCGAAGCGCGGATCGCGGGCCGGCAGGTCGTTCAGCGAGGCATAGGAGGTGTAGCCGCGATAGCCGTGGTCGCGCGACCAGCGCCGGCCGGCGCCGTCCTCCCCGGCCAACGCCCGGCAGGCCTGGTCGAGCTCGGGCAGAAGCGTGGGGGCGTCGAGCTCGGCCTCGTAGAAGCGGGTGGCGAAGAGGGGGCGGCTCGGCATCGCCTTGCGATAGCCAATGCGACGGGCCGCGACAAACGGCCCGTGGCCGGTGAAGCCGCGCCGGGCCTGACGCGTTCAGCCCTCGAAGCGTTGCAGCGAGAGAGGCAGGAATGACCGGGCAGAAAAAACTGGCGATCGTCACCGGCGCGTCGAGCGGGATCGGGCTGGAGCTGGCGAAGCTCGCGGCCGAGGAAGGCTACGACCTCGTCGTCGCCGCCGACACCCCCCTCGTCGACGTCTCGCGCGAGCTCGAAGGCCGGGGAGTCGAGGTCCGCAACGTCGAGACCGACCTCTCGACCTTCGGCGGAGTCGACCGGCTGCTCGATGCGGTCGGGGGACGCAACGTCGACCTGCTCGTCGCCAATGCCGGCCACGGCCTGGGGCGCGCCTTCCTCGACCAGGATCCGGCCGAATGGCGGCATGTCGTCGACACCAACGTCACCGGTACCGTCTATCTGGTGCAGAAGGTGGCGCAGGGGATGGTCGCCCGCAATTCGGGCCGCATCCTGATCACCGGATCGATCGCCGGCCACATGGCGGGCACCTTCCAGGCCGTCTACAACGGCTCGAAGGCGTTCATCGACAGCTTCGCCGACGCTCTGGGAAACGAGCTCAAGGAGACGGAGGTGACCGTCACCTGCCTGAAGCCCGGCGCCACCGACACCGCCTTCTTCGAGCGCGCCGACATGAAGGACACGAGGTTCGGGACGATGAGGAAGGACGATCCCGCCGCCGTCGCCAGGAGCGGCTGGGAGGCGATGAAGAAGGGCGAGCGAAGCGTCATCCACGGCCTCCACAACAAGATCCAGGTCGCCGCGGCGCAGATCGCCGGCGGCGCGGCGACGGCCGAGATGCACCGCCGGTTCGCGGAGCCCGGCACCGCGACCGAGGAAGACAAGAGCGAGAATTCGTAGGGCGATCCGATCGTCATGCCGGACTTGATCTGGCATCCACCTTTCCTTGCTGCGTCGGGAGGAAGAAGGTGGACCCCGGATCGAGTCCGGGGTGACGATTTCCGTCCGAACTCGGGGTGACGATTTCCGTCCGAACTCGGGGTGACGATTTGCTGCGAAGCTACCCGTCGGGCCGGGTCGCGATCCAGCTGCCGCCGACGAGGGCGGCGGCGAGCGGCGCCAGCAGCCAGGGGAAAGGGAGCAGGACGAGGCCGAGAATGGCACTGAAGGCGAAGGCGACGAGCGCGGCGCGCTTGCCGGCGGGGCCGATCGCGCCGCGTTCCCGCCAGGCCCGGACATGGGGCCCGAACCGGGGATGGTCGACGATCCAGGCTTCGAGCCGAGGCGAGCTTCGGGCGAAGAAGAAGGCGGCGAGCAGCATGAACGGAACGGTCGGAAGCAGCGGCAGAACGATGCCGACGGCGCCGAGGGCGACGGAGGCGAAGCCGAGGCCGAGATAGAAAAGGCGCCGCATCGGTCCAGCCTGTCAGTCCTGCCGCCCGAGCCCGAAGAAAAATTGGTGTCAGACACCAATTCGCAAGCGGCTGATTTGGCAATCTAATCCTGCAGCCTCAGGGCCACTTCGTTCATGAAGCGGGCGTCGTCGCCTTTGGCCAGCCAGTCCGATTCCGCCGCGATCGCTCCGAGCAGGTCGGCGAGGCGGTCCTGCTCGGCCTTGGCGTAATTGCCGAGGACGTGGCCGGTCACCTTGTCCTTGTGGCCCGGATGGCCGATCCCGATCCGCACCCGGCGGAAGGCGTTGCCGATATGCGCCTCGGTCGAGCGCAGGCCGTTATGGCCGGCGGTTCCCCCGCCGACCTTCACCTTGACCTTGAACGGCGCGAGGTCGAGCTCGTCGTGGAAGGCGGTGACGTCGCCCGGCTCCTTCTTGAAGAAGTCCATCGCCGCTCGAACGGCCCGGCCGCTGTCGTTCATGAAGGTGGCTGGCTTCAGGAGCAGGATCCGCTGGCCGCCGATCCGCCCCTGCTGCGCCCAGCCGTGGAACGCCTTCTTCGGCGGCTCGAAATTGTGGGTCGCGGCGATCGAGTCGACCGCCATGAAGCCGACATTGTGCCGGTGCATGGCGTAGCTCGCGCCGGGATTGCCGAGTCCGACCCAGATCTGCACCGGCTCGAACCCCTCCCAATGCGCTTCAGTCCGATCGTCTGGGGCTTCGCCGAGAGGCTGGCCCGGCACCTCGACGGCCCGCGAGCCGAACAGGGTGCCGAGCCGCCTCCACAGCGACAATTTATTCCCCGGTGTCGGCGACGGTGTCTTCGTCCGAGTCGCCCGGCGAGCCATGCTCGGAGGGGACCTCGTCGGCCTGCGGCGCCTCGGCGGCCGCGGCATCTTCCTCGTCCATCTTGAGGCCCGAAGGCGGGACGATGGTGGCGATGGTGAAGTCGCGGTCGGTGATCGCGCTCTCGACGCCCCTGGGCAGGGTTACCGCAGAGATGTGCAGCGAATCGCCGATGTCGAGGCCGGCGAGGCTGATCTCGATCTCGTCGGGGATCTCGGCCGCGTCGCAGACCAGCTCCAGCTCGTGGCGGACGGCGTTGATGACTCCGCCGCGCTTGAGGCCGCGCGAGCGCTCCTCGTCGGTGAAGCGGATCGGGACGTTGACGTGGACCTTGCTGTGCTCGGAGATGCGCAGGAAATCGACATGCAGCGGCCGGTCGGTGACCGGATGGAACTGGACGTCCTTCGGCAGGGTGCGGGCGGTCGGACCGTTGGCGACCTCGACCATCACCACCGAATTCATGAAGTGCCCGGAGTTGAGCATCTTCATCAGGGCCTTTTCCTCGACGTGGACGGCGAGGGGCTCCTCCTTGTTGCCGTAGACGACGGCGGGGACGCGGCCTTCGCGACGCATCGCACGGGAGGCTCCCTTGCCCGCCCGCTCGCGCGTCTCGGCCGACAGCGTAAGCTGTTCGCTCATGTGCATGCCTTTCAAAACGTGGATAGCAAAACGCCCGCGCTCACGCCTCCAGGGATGACCATGAACGGGGGAGCGGCGCCTCTAGCTCAGGGGGGCGTGGAAGGCAAGGAGGGAGGTCGAGGGGACTATTGCACCCGTTTCGCCTTGAGGCCCCTCGCCTTCAGCATCGACTGGACCGAATCCTGGCCGGCGAGATGGCCGGCGCCGACGGCGACGAACACCGTGCCCGGCTGCTCCAGCCGGCGTTCCAGCCACTGCGCCCAGCGCGCGTTGCGCTTGCGCATCAGCGCCTCCTTGAGCTCGGGCGACATCTGGGTCTCGTCGTCGAAGGTCCGGGCGATGCCCTTGAGGTCGCCGCTCGCCCAGGCGTCGAGCATCGAGCGGAACTGGGCCCTCGTCTCCTTGGTGTCCTCGATCACAGCGAGCAGCAGCGCCCTCTGCGCCCCTTCCGACAGGGTGTCGAAGAAGCCCAGCTGCTGCTCGATCGTCTCGAGCCCGACGACCCGCTTGCCGGCCGCGCGGAACGGCGCTCCGATCTGCCGCTCGACGCCGAGCTCGGGGTCGAGGCCGAGCCGTTTGAAGCTTACCCCGAGCAACGGCAGAGCCGCCGCCCAGGTCTCGAGCCGGTCATAGACGGCCTCGGGATAGCCGCTCTCGGCGATCATCGCCCGCAGAGCGGCCCTCTTGTCCTCCGGAACCCGCTCGGCGATCGGCGGCAGCCCGCTCGCCATGCCGAGCTTCTGCATCGCCCGGGCGCTCGCCATCATATCGTCGATGTCGGCGACCTCGAGCACCAGCTCCTCCGAGCCGGCCAGGGCCGACTCCAGGGCGGGGGTGCGCCACTTCTGCCCCTCGGGCAGCATATGGATGGTCCCGAACAGCCAGATCTGAGTGTCGGAATCGGCCAGCTTCCACAGCGCGGGACGCTTCGCCTCGACCGTGGCCGGTTCGGCCGCGCCCGCGCAGGCGGCGAGCGGCAGCAAGGCCGCGAAGGCGATCCGCTTCCAAGGCCGCATCGCCCGGCTCAATCGACGCGCTTCACGCGCAGGCCGCGCCGGGCGAGCATCGCCTGGACCGATTCCCGGCCGGCGAGATGGCCCGCTCCGACGGCGAACAGCAAGGTCCCGGGAGTCTTCAGCCGGGTCTCGAGCCACTGCGTCCAGGCGGCGTTGCGGCGCCTCACCAGCACGTCGAACAGGGCCGGCGGGAAGCCCGACTCGCCCTCCAGGCTCATCGCCTCGTCATTGCCGGCGACCCAGTCCAGCTCACCGACCATTCCCGGCTCGGCGGGCTGGTCGGCCGGAAGCGGCTCGATCGCCTCGAGCAGGAGCTGGGTCTGCACCTTCTCGGGCAGCGAGCTCAGCGAGGCGAACACCGCGTCGCCGTCCTCGACGCTCGAGATCGGCTTGCCGGCGTCGCGGAACTGCGCCTCGAGCACATCCTCGACGCCGGGCGCCTCGGACGGATCGTCGACTCCATATTCGCCGAGCATCTGGGCTATACCGAGGGTCATTGCGGCGGCCCAGCTATGCATCCGGTCGAGCATCGGCAAGGGCAGCCCGGACGCCTTGATCGCCGCCCTGAGCGGCGCACGCCTGTTCTTCGGCACCCGTTTCAGGATCGGCACCGGCTTGGCGGCGAAGAAGCCCGCCGCCGCCTCGAGCCCGCTGTCCGCCCGCGGCCCCGTCCCCGGCGGCTCGTAGGTCTCGACGACCAGCTCCGCCGACTCGCCGACCGCTTTGTCGACCGCCGCCGAGCGCCACCTGAAGCCGGGCGGAAGCACGTGGATCGTGCCGAGCATGTAGATCCTGGTGTCCTCGTCGGCGAGCAGCCAGAGGGCCGGCCGCGGCTCGGGCTGGGCGACCGGCGCCGGTGCCTCGCGCCTTGCGCCCGCCGCCTTGCCGGCGGTCTCCTTGCCGATCGGCGCCGCCGCGGCTGGCGGCGCCGCCAGAGCGGCCGCCGCGAGGATCGCGAGGCCCTTCGAAAAGGTCAAAGATTCGAAGCCCATGTCCACGCGCACCCGGCCATTCGTCCCCGTCCTGGCCTTAGTGCGGCTTTTGCCCCGGCCGGTCAATCGCGCGGCTCGGCGGGATCAGCCCTCCGGCAGCCAGGCATATTCCCACCGCCAGGGCAGACCGGTGTCACCGAGGATCGATTCGACGAGGCGCGGGAACGCGGCCTCGGCGCGGACGTCGTTGGCGAGGAGGACGACGCAGCGGCGGCCGGTCTCAAGGCAGACCCACATGTTGCCGGTGCTGTCGTTATGGCCGCCCTTGAAGAAGCCGCGGCCCTGCGGCCCTTCGAAGGCGACCACTCCGAGCCCGGCGGCGAGGTCCTTCCATCTCTTCTCCGGCGGCGCTTCGGGGGCGAGGCTCGGAAACTGGCTGGCGGAGCGGATCGGCAGCTGTCCGCGCAGCATCTCGGCGCGGGAGGCCGGCGTGAGCCCCTCCCCGCGCATGAAACCCGCGGCGAAGCGGGCGAAGTCGGCGATCGTCGTGTCCATCGATCCCGCCGCCCGGACCCGGCTGCGCTCGTCGTGCGGCTCGACGCTGCCGTCCTTCTTCCAGCCGTCGGCGAGGTTGCGGGCGAAATCGGGCCGCCACATCATGCTCGTATCGGTCATCCCGAAGCGGTCGAACACCCGCCGCTTCATCTCGGCGCCGAGATCGAGGCCGAGCCCCTTCTCGATGACGAACTGGAGGAGGATGATCCCCTCGCCCGAATAAGCGTAGCGGGCGCCCGGCTCGACATGAAAGCGCAGCTTGCCGTCCGGCTCGTCCCAGGAGAAATTGGACCAGCCGGTGCTGTGGGTCAGGACGTGGCGGGCGGTCAGCCGGCGCCAGCGATCGTCGCCGGCGAGATCGGCCCAATTGCCGTAGGCGTCGAGATTGCCGTAATCGGGCAGCGGCCGCGGCAGATAGCCGGCCAGCGGCCTGTCGAGATCGAGCTTCCCCTCCTCGACCAGCTGCATGACCGTGTAGGCGAAGACCGACTTGGTCAGCGAGGCGCCGTACATGATCGTGCCGGCCTGCAGGGGATCGCCGGCCGCGTTGCGCTCGCCCCAGGCGCGCACCAGGACGGGCTTGCCGTCGTCGATCACGGCGAGGGCGAGGCCTCGAGCGCCCGTGCGAGCCATGGCGGCGCGGACTTCGGAGTCGATCTTCGCTTCGGTGAGGCGCGCTTCGGCGGGGGCCGCGACAAGCGCCATTCCCATCCCCAAAGCGGCAATGCTGCGCATCGAGACCATGCTACAAATGTAACAGGCACTCCCTCGTTTGTCACCCTGAACTTGTCTCGGCGGCAAGTTTCGAGCATCGGGTCCTTCGATTCGGGCCTTCGCCAAGCTCAGTCCCACTCAGGATGAGCGGGTGGAGCTTTTCCGCTCATCCTGAGTAGCCGGTGAGCCTGGCGAACCGGCGTGTCGAAGGATCATCGAACTGGACCCCGGATCAAGTCCCGGGTGACGACGGAGTTTTCATGGGTTTTCGTTGCGGTATCGTCGGCCTGCCCAATGTCGGCAAATCGACCCTGTTCAACGCCCTGACCGAGACGGCGGCGGCGCAGGCGGCCAATTATCCGTTCTGCACGATCGAGCCGAATGTCGGCCGGGTCGCGGTGCCCGACCCTCGGCTCGACGAGATCGCCCGGGTCGCCAAATCGGCGCAGGAGATCGAGACCCAGCTCGAGTTCGTCGACATCGCCGGGCTGGTGCGCGGCGCGTCCAAGGGCGAGGGGCTCGGCAACCAGTTCCTCGGCAACATCCGCGAGGTCGACGCGATCGTCCACGTGCTGCGCTGCTTCGAGGGCGGCGACGTCACCCATGTCGAGGGCCGGGTCGATCCCGTGGCGGACGCCGACACCGTCGAGACCGAGCTGATGCTGGCCGACCTCGAAAGCCTCGAGAAAAGGGTCCCCGCCGCGGCCAAGAAGGCGCAGCAGGGCGACAAGGAGGCGAAGGTGCAGGCCTCGGTGCTCGGCCAGGCGCTGGACCTGCTGCGCGATTCGAAGCCGGCGCGGCTGACCGAGCCGAAGGACGCCGAGGAGAAAATGGCGCTGGAGCGGGCGCAATTGCTGACCGCCAAGCCGGTCCTCTACGTCTGCAACGTCGACGAGGGCGACGCCGCGTCGGGCAATGCCCACAGCGCCCGGGTGTTCGAGAAAGCGGCGGCGGAGGGCGCCGGAGCGGTCGTCATCTCGGCGGCGATCGAGGCGGAGATCGCGACCATGGACCCGGCCGACCGCCCCGAATTCCTCAAGGACCTCGGGCTGGAGGAGACCGGCCTCAGCCAGGTGATCCGGGCCGGCTACGACCTCCTCCACCTGATCACCTTCTTCACCGCCGGCCCCAAGGAGGCGCGCGCCTGGACGGTCGAGAAGGGCGCCAAGGCGCCGCAGGCGGCGGGAGCGATCCACACCGATTTCGAGCGCGGCTTCATCCGTGCCGAGACCATCGCCTACGAGGATTTCGTGAAGTTCGGAGGCGAGGCCGGCGCCAAGGAGGCGGGCAGGATGCGCTCGGAAGGCAAGGAATATGTCGTCCAGGACGGCGACGTGATGCTGTTCCGCTTCAACGTGTGAGGATGGAGCGGCGCCTGCTCCAGATCGCGATCGCGCTCGGCTGCGTGGTGCCGTTCCTGGCCGGCGGAATCGGAATCATGCACGGGCCTGAAATGCTGCGCGGCGTCGGCGACGACTCGCCGGCCGACCTCGACAGCCATTTCCGCTACCTTTCGGGCCTCCTCTTCGCCGTCGGCATCGCCTTCGCCACTTGCATCCCGGGAATCGAGCACAAGACGGCGCGGTTCCGGCTGCTCGCCTTCCTGGTCTTCGTCGGCGGGCTGGGCCGCCTGCACTCGCTGGCGTCGATCGGCATGCCCGGCGGTGGGCACCTGTTCGGCCTGGCGATGGAACTGGCCGCCGTTCCCCTGCTCGTCCTCTGGCAGGCGCGGATCGCAGCGGGCCCGGCACGAGCCGGCGGGCAGCCGCGATGAACCTCTACAGCCTGTTCCGGGCCCGCTTCCCTGCCGATCCGGCCGCGCCGTTCCTGATCGAGCCGGACGGGACCGAGCTTTCCTACGCGGCGCTGGACGAGCGGACCGGATCGCTCGCCGGCCGGCTCGTCGAGCTAGGCGTCGCCCCCGGCGACCGGGTGGCGATCCAAGCCGAGAAAAGCGTCCCGGGCCTGCTCCTCTATCTCGCCACGCTTCGCGCCGGGGCGATCCACCTGCCGCTCAACTTCGCTTATACGCCGGCCGAGGTGCGCTACTTCCTGGAGGATTCGGAGCCGGCCCTGTTCGTCGGCGATCCGGGCCGGGGAGCCGGCGCCCGGCGCAGTGCGACGCTCGAGGAGGTAGTCGGCGAGGCGCGGGCCGAAGCCGGTTTCGAGGACGTCGAGCGCGCTCCGGACGACCTTGCCGCGATCCTCTATACGTCCGGCACCACCGGCCGCTCCAAAGGCGCGATGCTGACCCACGCCAACCTCGCCTCCAATGCGGAGACCCTGCGCGAGGCCTGGCGGTTCACCGCCGCGGACCGGCTGCTCCACGCGCTTCCGATCTTCCACACCCACGGCCTGTTCGTCGCCACCAATGTGACCCTGCTCGCCGGCGGAGCGATGCTGTTCCTGCCGGCCTTCGACCTGAGCGAGATCGTCCGGCTGCTGCCGCGGGCGACGGCGATGATGGGGGTTCCGACCTTCTACACCCGCCTGCTCTCCCACCCGGGCCTCGACCGGGGGCTGGTCGGGCATGTCCGGCTGTTCGTCTCCGGCTCGGCGCCGCTCTCCGCCGAGACCCACCGCGAGTTCGAGGCGCGTACCGGCCACGCCATCCTCGAGCGCTACGGAATGACCGAGACCAACATGAACACCTCCAACCCCTATGACGGGCCGCGCGTGCCGGGCAGCGTCGGGCCGCCGCTTGCCGGGGTGGAGATCCGGGTCGCCGATCCGGCGACCGGCACCGCGCTGCCGAGGGGCGAGGTCGGAATGATCGAGATCCGCGGGCCCAACGTCTGCAAGGGCTACTGGCGTCAGCCAGGCAAGACCGCGGAGGCGTTCCGCGACGACGGCTTCTTCATTTCCGGAGACCTGGGCCACCTCGACGAGGCCGGCTATCTGCGCATCGTCGGCCGCGACAAGGACCTCGTCATCACCGGCGGCCTCAACGTCTATCCGGCCGAAGTGGAGGCGGCGATCGAGGCGATCCCGGGGGTGGCCGAATGCGCGGTGATCGGAGTGCCGCATCCCGATTTCGGAGAAAGCGTGGTGGCGGTAGCGATCGCGCGACCGGACGTCGAGCTGGAGGAAAGGTCGATCCTGGATGCGCTGGCGGTGAGCCTCGCCGGCTACAAGCGACCCAAGCGGGTGTTCCTGCTCGACGCCCTCCCACGCAACGCCATGGGCAAGGTCCAGAAGAACGTGCTTCGGGAGCGTTATTCGGACACCTTTTGCCCGCCGGGGCCTGAGCTCACTTGATCCGGTGAGCGTCGAGCCAGGCGCGGACGGAGGGCATGTCGCGTTCGAGCGCCTGCTCGCGCAGGGTCTTGCCGTCGAAATACCGCCCCTTCGGGCTGGCGCCGGCGTCGAGCAGGCCGAGCACGATGCGGTCGTTCCATGAGGAGAAAACGGGGCTGTTCCCCTTCTTGTCGAGAACGTCGGCACGCGCGCCCGCGGCGAGCAGCTGCTCCTGAAGCTCGGGATCCTCGACCCCGTAGAGGACGGTTTCGCCGGAATCGTTGGCGGCGTTGACGTCAACCCCGAGGGCGACGAGCGCCTCGACCACGGGCTTGAGCGATACTCCCCGGCACAGCCCGTCGGGCCGCACCGCCGCGATCAGGGCGGTCGTTCCGGCGGGGTCTCCGCCCCTGGCGCGCGCCCTGGGATCCGCCCCGGCGGCAACGACGGCGCGGGCGATGGCCGGATCGCAGCCGCCGCCGCTCTCGGCGAAGCTCTGCGAAAGCAGCTCGCGGGGCACGCGCTTCAGCCAGCCACGCTCGGCGAGCCAGGCGAACAGCGCCGGGCGGTGACGGCCGAGCGCGCCGACGAGCAGCGACTCGCCGAGCGGCGTGGGCGTG
The DNA here is from genome assembly GCA_036388575.1 of Allosphingosinicella sp. Classification (GTDB taxonomy): domain Bacteria; phylum Pseudomonadota; class Alphaproteobacteria; order Sphingomonadales; family Sphingomonadaceae; genus Allosphingosinicella. Next base: position 25,569 of record DASVRO010000003.1, on the reverse strand, counting down.
TCGCCGCTGTCGAACACCATCGGATGATCCGGCGACAGGCCCGCTTCGATGAGACCGATCACCAATCCGTCGGTCCCCTGGCCTGTCATGGCCAGATAGGCGGCGAGCTCCGCCGCCTTTTGTGAGCGGAAATCGAAGCCCTGCTCCTTCAGCACGGCGATGCTGCGCTCGTCGCCGGTGACCCAGCGCGCCGTTCCCGCCGCCTCGTCCACCGCCTGTTCGAGCTCGGTGACGACGGGCGGCATTCCAGCCAGGCTCCCGCCATAATCGGTGACGGTCCAGCTGCGGCCGCCGGTCTCGAATTTCAGCACATAGGTCGGGAGGTCGGTGACCGGCGCCCGATATTCGGGCTCGAGGCCGAAGAAGCGGGCGGCGCGGAACCGCTCGATCAGCGCGTCGAGAGCCGGGCGATCGATCCGGGCGCGGTGCTCGCCGGGCAGAAGCACGCCGCCGTCCGGGCCGAACTGCCGATGGGCCTCGGCGGACCCTTTCAGCGCCGGCGACCGGGTAGTGAACGAGACGGCGCCGCTGCCGTCGATCGTCACCGAATAATCGGGGCAGGACCCGAAGCAGGCGGAGCGAGTGAGGCCGATCCTGAGGTTCGAATGATCGATCGGTGGCAGGGGCGCGGCCGGATCGCGCCACCTGGGCGGAGTGCGGTAAGTGATGGTGACGGTGCCGCGCGCCGCCACCGGTTCGCCGCGATAACGGAACGGCTGGAATTTCCAGAGGCGCGCGGCGGCGAGCGCCGGCGCCAGGTCCGCTCCTTCGAAATTCCGCTTCCTGTCGGCCTCGGCGGCCACGACGTCGCCGTGGGGCGAGATGGTGACGCTGACTTCGACGGACGAGACCGGAGCGAGCGCCGATGCAGGCGCGGCAAGGCTCGACTCGCCGGCCAGGCGATGGCGGAGCAAGACGGCTTCGTCGAACACGATCGGCGGCCGCGCTTGCGCGGGAGCGGCGGCGGCGAGCAGCAGCGTGAAGAGGAAAGCGGCCGTCATCCGGCGATGGTGGCGCTCGAAGGGCGCGCCGGCAAGCGGAGTCGTCGGTCGACTCAGCAGAGATCCTCCCGATAGTAGATGTCGCCCTGCACGACCGCGCAGGCGAAGCGCTCGTCCGGCGCCCCGATCCGGTTGAGGAAGGTGTGCGGATAGGGGAAGAAGTGGAGGTGGAGGTTGAACGGGTAGCGGGATTCCCGCTCGCGCGGCACGACCAGGATCAGGCGGCGCCGGGCGAGGCGGCGGAGGTCGGCGAGGGCTCCTTCGAGGTCGAGGACATGTTCGAGCACATGGGTGCACACGACCGTGTCGAACGCCTTGTCGGCGAATGGCAGCCGGCCCAGCCACCCCTCGACGAAGCGCAGGTTGGCGGGACCGTCGGCCGGCGGCGGCGCCATGTCCGCGCCGACCACCGTCACGCCCGGATCCGCCCGCGCGATCCGTTCGGCGAGATGGCCGCGGCCGCAGCCGGCATCGAGGACGGTGTCGCCGACTCGCTCCGCCAGGATCCGGTCGAGGCAGGGCCGGTTGAGGTCGCATTCGCCCGAGATCGGCTCGAGCGCGGCATAGAAGGACGCATATTCCTCGGCATCCATCGTGCGGACCCGGTCGCGGAAGGCGATGAACCGCGGCGCTTCGCGGCCCCAGGCGAGGTACATGAGCGGCCGGAACAGGATTGAATCGCGCAGGGCCGGAGGAAGCAGATCCTCAAGGACGTAACGGACGGCGTTGACGGTCCGGCGGCCGACTATCATCGCTTCTCCATTCCCGTCTCCCCGCGGAAGCCGGAGAGGGGTTCTAGCCCAGCGCCTTCCTCAGAAGATCGTTGACCACGCCCGGATTGGCCTTGCCCTGCATCGCCTTCATCACCTGTCCGACGAAGAAGCCGAACAGCTTGTCCTTGCCGCCGCGATATTCGGCGACCTTGTCGGGATTGGCGGCGAGCACGTCGGCGATCGCGGAGTCGATCGCGCCGGTGTCGCTGGTCTGCTTGAGGCCTCGTTCCTCGACGATCACCCCCGGGTCCTGGCCGGTCTCGAGCATGATCTCGAACACCTGCTTGGCGAGGGTGCCGGAAAGCGTGCCGTCGGCGGTGAGGCGGAGGAGCTCCGCCGCTTGGCCGGGGGTGACGGGGCTGTCCTCGATGCTCCGGCCGAGGCGATTGAGAGCGCCGAACAGATCGCTCGTTACCCAGTTGCTCGCGCGCTGGGCATGCTCCTCGCCGAGCTTCTCGAGCAGGGCCTCGAACCAGCGCGCCGTCGTGACGTCGGCGGTGAGCACCGAGGCATTGTAGGGCGTCAGGCCGAGCGCCTGCTCGTAGCGGCGGCGCTTGGCGTCGGGCAGCTCGGGGAGGCTGGCTCGGCAGTCCTGGAGGAAATCGTCCGACAGCTCGACCGGGAGCAGGTCCGGATCAGGGAAATAGCGATAGTCGTGCGCTTCCTCCTTGGAGCGGAGCGAGCGGGTCTCGGCCTTGTCCGGATCCCACAGGCGCGTTTCCTGGACGATGCTGCCGCCGCCTTCCAGCACGTCGACCTGGCGGTTCGCCTCATGCTCGATCGCCGCCATGATGAAGCGGACCGAGTTGACGTTCTTGGTCTCGGTCCGCGTCCCGAGGGGGCCACCGGGTCGGCGCACGCTGACGTTGACGTCGGCGCGCATGCTGCCCTGCTCCATATTGCCGTCGCAGCTTCCGACGTAGCGAAGGATCGCTCTGAGCTTCCGAATGTAAGCCCCTGCTTCCTCGGGACTTCTCATGTCCGGCTTCGAGACGATCTCCATCAATGCGACGCCCGACCGGTTGAGGTCGACATAGGAGAAGCTGGGATGCTGGTCGTGCATCAGCTTGCCGGCGTCCTGCTCGAGATGGATCCGCTCGACCCCGATCCGCTTGGCGGCGGATTCGTACTTCTCGTCGAGCAATATCTCGATCTCGCCCTCGCCGACGATCGGGTGGTAGAGCTGGCTGATCTGATAGCCCTGCGGCAGATCGGCGTAGAAGTAATTCTTCCGGTCGAAGCGCGACCAGGGGTTGATCTGCGCCTCAAGCGCCATTCCGGTGCGGACCGCCTGGCGGATGCACTCCGAATTGGGCACCGGGAGCATTCCCGGCATGGCCGCGTCGACCAGGCTGACCTGGCTGTTGGGCTCCGCCCCGAACTCGGTCGAGGCTCCGGAGAAGAGCTTGGCGTTGGAGGTCACCTGGGCATGGACCTCGAGGCCTATGACCACTTCCCATTCGCCGGTGGCGCCGTGGATTCGATAATCGCTCACCACCACGCCTCCGGCCTCGCCGTGAAGCCCGCGCGCTCCTCCAGCGCCAGAGCCGCGTTGAGGACGCCCTGCTCGTCAAGCGCCCTTCCAACCAGCTGAAGCCCCAGCGGCAGGCCCTGGTCGTCGAGCCCGGCCGGAACGCTGATCGCAGGCAGGCCGGCGAGGCTGGCGGGGACAGCGAAGACGTCGTTCAGGTACATGGCGATCGGATCGGCGCTCTTCTCGCCCAGCGCGAAGGCGGCCGACGGCGCGGTGGGGGTGAGGATCAGGTCGCACTGCTCCCACACCCGCTCGAAGTCGCGGGCGATCAGCGCCCTCACCTTCTGGGCGCGGTTGAAATAGGCGTCGTAGAAGCCGGCGGAGAGGACGTAGGTGCCGATCATGATCCGGCGCTTGACCTCGGCTCCGAAGCCGGCGGCGCGGGTCGCCTCGTACATGTCGGTGAGGTTGCCGTTCTCGGGCGCCTCGCGAAGGCCGTAACGGACTCCGTCGTAGCGGGCGAGGTTGGACGAGGCCTCGGCCGGGGCGATGATGTAGTAGGTCGGCAGGGCGTATTTCGTGTGCGGAAGCGAGACCTGGACGATCTCGGCGCCGGCATCGCGCAGCAACTCGATGCCATGCTCCCAGACCCTGTCGATCTCGGCCGGAACGCCGTCGATCCGATATTCCTTCGGGATCCCGATCCGCTTGCCGCGCACATCGGAGCTGAGAGCCGCCTCCCAGTTCGGCACCGGCAGGTCGAGCGAGGTCGAATCCTTCGGGTCGAAGCCGGCCATCGCCTCGAGCAGGATCGCGCAGTCGCGCACGTCGCGGGCCATCGGCCCCGCCTGGTCGAGGCTCGAGGCGAAGGCGACGACGCCCCAGCGCGAGCAGCGGCCGTAAGTGGGCTTGATCCCGGTGATCCCGACGAAGGCGGCGGGCTGGCGGATCGAGCCGCCGGTGTCGGTGCCGGTCACGCCCGGAGCGAGCCGCGCCGCCACGGCCGAAGCCGAGCCGCCCGAGCTTCCGCCGGGGGTCAGCGCCGCATTGCCGCCATCGCTCCTCCGCCAGGGCGAAAGGACGGGTCCCCAGGCGCTGGTCTCGTTCGACGAGCCCATGGCAAACTCGTCCATGTTCAACTTGCCAAGCATTCCGGCGCCGGCGGCGAAGAGATTGGCGCTGACGGTGGATTCGTAGCGCGGCCGGAAGCCTTCGAGGATCCGGCTGCCGGCGGTGGTCGGGACGTCCAGGGTGGCGAACAGGTCCTTGATGCCGAGCGGAACCCCGGAGAGCGGCTTGAGCTCGCCCGACGCGCGGGCGTGGTCGGCGGCTTCGGCGGCGGCGAGGGCGTGCTCCGGGGTCTCGAAGGTGAAGGCGTTGAGCGCCCTGCCCTTCTCGACCGACGCGTTGAAGGCCTCGGCGATCTCGACCGCCGAGAAGGCGCCGTCGCGGACGCCGTCGCGGATGGCGGCGATGCCGAGGTTGGTGTGGTCGCTCACTCGATCACCTTCGGGACCGCGAAGAAGCCGTGCTCGGCGGCGGGAGCGTTGGCGAGGACGTCGTCGCGCTTGCCGCCGTCGGTAACGGCGTCGTCGCGAAGGCGAAGCGTGTTGGGGATCACCGCCGTCATCGGCTCGATGCCTTCGACATCCACCTCCTGGAGCTGCTCGACCCAGCCGAGGATGTTGTTCAATTCGGGCGCGAGCGCCTCGACCTCCTCGTCGGAGACTGCGATTCGGGCGAGCTTGGCGATGTGGCGTACGGTGGCGGCGTCGACGGACATGGTGGGCCGCTAGCATCCACGCTGCAACGCGGCAAGGAGCCCTATTCGAACGCCTCGCCCACCGGCTGCCCGTCGACGAACAGCTGTCGTCTTTCTACCCTGCGCACTTCGACCCTCCCCTTCGCCGTGTCGAACCTGGGCCTGGAGGCGGACGCGATCGGAACGGGCGGGGATTTCTGCTCCCAGGTGCCGCCCGGCCGTCCCTCGAACATGTAGATCCGGCAGTCGGCGCAATCGGGGCGAAGAACGATCGCCTGTCGGGGCTCCAGGAAGACGACCCGGCACGGGCGTTCGCTGCATTGCCCGGTACGGTCGATGATATCCTTCAGGGCCGGCGTAATGTCGGCCCCCCCCTCCGGCCGGTTCTGCACCCGCGGCGTCCTCACCGCGATCGGCGGCGCCGGCGGCGGCGGCTCTCCGGCTCCGATCGCCCAGCGGCTCGACGCCCGCAGCGCTTGCCGGGCACGCTGGCGGATGACCAGATCGGAGCTGGCGGCGAGCCGCTCGAGCGCCCTCCGGCCGGCGGGGCCGAAATCGAAGCGCATCGCCGCCCAGTCGAAACGGTCGGGTGTTACGCTCCCCGATTGGAGACGTGCGAGCTGGTCGCGGGCCGAGAGGGCGCCGAAGCTGACGATCGGAAGCGCGAGGAAGAGGGCGAGAAGGCAGAGGCCCGCCGCGACGCGGACATTCGCCCGCCGGAGCGCTTCCGGCCAGGCCGCCCGCCCGCGGACGACGGCGTAGAGATAGGCCAGAGCGAAGGCGGCGGCGGCGAGCACGAAGACGCAGGCCCAGAGCCGGTCCGGGGTCAGCCCGTACTGGTCGATTCGCTTGGCGGTCGAAATCGCGGCGACGAAGGCGAGCGGCAGCATCACCGGCACCAGGGCCAGCGCGGCATAGCGGACCGGCGGAGACCGCGCTTCCTCGTCGGCCGAATTGCCGATCGCCGCGTTGACGAGGAGCACGGCGCCGACGATGCAGACGAGCATGATTGGGGTCGCCTCGGTCTGCTCCCAAAGCGGCTGAAGGCCGGTGAAAGGCAGCGCCAGCACGAACAGGGCGAGGCCGAGCGCCAGCACCGGCGCGAGCACCGACAGCACCGCCCGGCCGACCTTGTGAAGCGTGGCCAATACCTGGTCGCGGTCGCGGAGCAGTCCGACCGCTCCGCCGAACGCGCCGCAGGCGAGGGTCCACATGAAACCGCTCTCGTTCATCAGGTCGCGCAGGAAATCGATTCCGATCAGGTGGAAGAGCTGGGCGAGCAGCACGGTGAGAAGGATCGTCGCGCCGACGAAGGTGCAGGCGGCGGCGCCGAGCACCAGGTTGGTCCAGACATGGGCGTGGACCAGGGCCGTATCCGGCCGGCGGCCACCGTCGCCGCCGTCGCGGCTGGACTGGAACAGCGGGACCGCGATCGCGACCGCGAGCAGGCCGGAGAAGAATTGCCAGCCCTCGCCGGGGCCCCAGCCGTTCGGGCTGCCGTTCCAGCCGGCGACGAAGGCCGCCACCAGCCCGCAGGCGGCCGCGAACGCGGCCGACCAGGTCCATCGCCGCCGCTCCAGCGTGAGAGCGAAGACGAGGCCCGAGACGGCGAGGAAGGCCGCGCCGGCGATCCGAAGCGGACTGTCGGGCCATGTCGAGCCTCGCGACCCGCCGATCAGGGAGTCGAAGAGGAGCCCGAAGGCGGCGCCGAGCCCCGCGAGCAGCAGCGCCCGCAACGGCCAGGCGGGATGCTCGCTGCCGGTCCGCTCGTTCATCGCCGACTCCTTCGCCATGCTAACGCTTGCATCGCCTTCTGCCATGGGCTTGTGCAGCGGCGATGCAGGTCGGGAGGATTTGAATGCTGGCGAGGCGGTTCCTGTGGGTGGTGGCGGGGCTGACCGTGCTCGTCGTGGCCGGGGCGCTGGTCTACCGGCTGTTCGGGGCCGAGCTGATCCGCTTCACGATGGTCCCGACCGCCGCGTTCGAAGGCGGCCCGCCGCCGGCTCCGAGCGCCTATGCCGACAAGGGCCGGTGGATCGCCCGGCCCGACATGGCCCCCAGCCCCGCCTCATGGCTTCCGGCCGGCATGCAGCGCGAGGGCGAGCCGAGGGCCTCGGTCTTCTTCATCCACCCGACCTCCTATCTGAAGGCGTCGCAATGGAACGCTCCGCTCGACGACGAGGAATCGCAGTGGCGCGCAAAGCTGTTCGTGCAGAGCCAGGCCAGCGTGTTCAACGGGGTCGCCGACATCTGGGCTCCGAAATACCGCCAGGCGACGTTCGGCGCGTTCCTGACCACCAAGGCGGAGGCGCAGAAGGCGCTCGACTTCGCTTATGGCGACGTCGCCGCCGCCTTCGAGCAGTTCCTGCGCGAGGCCCCCTCCGGCCGGCCGATCATCCTCGCCGGCCACAGCCAGGGCAGCCTCCATCTGACCCGGCTGCTCGCCGAGCGGATCGCCGGCAAGCCGGAGTCGAAGCGCGTGGCGGCGGCCTATGTGATCGGCTGGCCTGTCTCGATCCCGGCCGACCTGCCTTCGCTCGGCCTGCCGGCCTGCGAGCGGCGCGACCAGGCCGGCTGCGTGGCGAGCTGGCAGAGCTTCGCCGAGCCCGCCGACCCCGAGATGGTCACCGAGGTCTACGACAAGTCGGCGGGGCGCACCGGGATCGCCCGCGCCGGCTCGCCGATGCTGTGCACCAACCCGCTCACCGGCGGCCTCGGCGGCGAGGCTCCGGCAGCGGCCAATCCCGGCACCCTCGTCCCCAATGCCGAGCTGACCGAAGGGCGGCTGCAGACTCCGGGAGTCCCCGCCCGCTGCGACGTCCGCGGCTTTCTGTTGATCGGCGAGGAGGCGCCGGATCTCGGGCCCTACGTGCTGCCCGGCAACAATTACCACGTCTACGATTACGCGCTCTTCTGGTCGGCTATGCGGACGGACGCGGCGGCGCGGGTGGCGGCGTGGGAGAAACGATGATCACCGCTACCGCCGCCGAGTATCGCGACGCCCTTCCCGAGGGCGGCCGGCTGCTCGGGCTCGACATCGGGACGAAGACGATCGGCCTCGCCCTGTGCGACTCCAACTGGACGATCGCCACTCCGGCCGAGCTTCTCCACCGGGGCAAGTTCGGCAAGGATCTGGAGAAGCTGCGGACGCTGGCGTCGGCCCAGCGCGTCACCGGAATCGTGGTCGGCCTGCCGCTCAACCTCGACGGCAGCGATTCCCCGCGCACCCAGTCCGTCCGTGCCTTTGCCCGAAATCTCGAGCCGCTCGGCCTGCCGATCCTGCTGTGGGACGAGCGCTGGTCGACGCAGGCGGTGACCCGGACCCTGCTCGACGCCGACGCCAGCCGCGCCCGCCGCGCCGAGCTGATCGACAAGATGGCCGCCGCCTACATCCTCCAGGGCGCGATCGACGCTTTAACCATGGGCTGATTATGTTCCCCGGCAAAGGCCGGGGCCCAGTCCTTCCGCTTCTGCGGCTGGACCCCGGCCTTCGCCGGGGAGCAAGCTCTAGCCGCCGACCTTGGCGAGGGCCTCGCGCATCGCGGCGCGGAAGTCGGGGCGGTCGTATATGCCGTTGTGGCCGGCGCCGGCGAGGGTGCGGTCGTAGGCGAGCCGGCCGACCGCGCGGCGGAGGCCGTCGGTCCGTGGCGGCGGAATGAGCGTGTCGCGGCCTCCGGCGATCAAGGCCACGGGAACGTCCGATCCGCTCAGCCACTGCGCGGGAGTCATTTCGTGGCGGAACAGCCAGCGCACCGGCAGCCAGCGGAAATGTCCGGCCGCAACCTTGCTCATCGAGTCGAACGGAGTGACCAGGATGAGGCCGTCGACGGGGCGCCGGGTCGCCAGGCCGGCGGCTACTCCGCTGCCGATGCTGAAGCCGACGGCGACGGTGCGGCCGGGGCGCAGACGGCCCAGGGCGAGGTCGTGGACCAGCCCGGCGTCTTCGACCAGCGCGCGAGCCCCCGGGCTCCCGGTCGAGGGGCGGTAGCCGCGATAGTGGAAGGTGACCACGTCGGCCTCGGGAAAGAGGTCGTGCAGATAAGCGGCGGCCGTCTCGGCGTTCCAGGCATTGCCGCCGAAGCCGAGGATCAGGGTGCCCGACCCCGGCCTCGACGGCGCGACATGGACCCCGTGGAGGCGTTCACCGTCCGGAGTGTCGAGGCTCAGCCGCTCCGCCCCGGGCGGGAGCGGCCCCGCCCTGGCGACCGAACCGGCCGGGAAGAGCAGGCGCGCCTGGAAGACGAAGGCGAGGACCAGCAGCGCCGCGTAGACGAAGACCGGGATGAGGAGGAGCTTCCACATGCATCCGCTCTAACGCAAAGCGGCGGGGACGATCACTGCCTCGCGCACGCCTCGTCGAGCGCAGGCTCGATCGCGTCGAGGGTGAAGGGCTTGGAGAGGACCGGCACTCCGGCATGCTGCGGCGGGGGCGGCTCGATGTGGCCGCCGGTGGCGAGGATGTAGGGCACGCCCTGGGCGGCGAGCCGGTCGGCGACCGGCCAGACCCGCTCGCCGTTCAGGTTGACGTCGATGATGGCGACGTCGAAGCCGCCCTGGACGACGCGGGCGAGCGCGTCGGACACGGTGTCGCAGGTCGCCGCGACGGTATGGCCGAGCGAATCGAGGAAATCCTCGAGCATCATCGCGATCAGCGGTTCGTCTTCGACGATGAGGATCGAGCGGGCGGTCACGGGCGCCGGCTTAAGGCGTAACTATCGTTTGCGAAACAATTATTTTGATCCCGGAAGGGACAGGCTCGGGAGGGGACAGTCACTTTTCTCGCAGACCGTGCCAAGCTTGGCGGCGACGTGCGGAAAAGTGACTGTCCCTGGTCACTTCATAACCAGCGCATCCCTCGTCGCCTCGGCGAGCTTCTGGACCGAGAAGGGCTTGGCGAGGAAAGCGACCCGGTCGAGGTCGATCGACTGGCGCAGCTGCTCCTCGGCATAGCCGGAGATGAACAGGATCGGCAGGTCGGGCTGGCGGATCCGGGCCTCGCGGGCGGTGGTCGGGCCGTCCATCGTCGGCATGACCACGTCCGAGATCATGAGGTCGACCCTTTTCTCGCGGTCGAGGATCTCGATCGCGGCCTCGCCATTCTCGGCGAGGAGGACGGTATAGCCGTGCCGGGTCAGAGCCCGCTCGGCGACGGCCCGCACCGTCGCCTCGTCCTCGACCAGCAGGATGGTGCCGGTGCCCCACAATTCGCCCGCCGGCTCGCGGCCCTTGCGCGCCGGCTTGACCGCCTCGGCGCGGTGGACGGGCAGATAGATGACGAAGCTGGTCCCCTTCCCCGGCTCGCTCTCCGCGAAGATGAAGCCGCCCGACTGCTTGACGATGCCGTAGACGGTGGAGAGCCCCAGGCCGGTCCCCTTCCCCACCTCCTTGGTGGTGAAGAAGGGCTCGAAGATCTTGGGCAGCAGGTGCGGCGGGATTCCGGTGCCGGTGTCGGAGACCCGAAGCGCCGTATAGTCGGCGATCGGCAATATCTCGCTGCCCATCCGGCGGACGTCGTCGGCGGAGACCGAATAGGTGTGGAGCGTCAGCAGGCCGACGCTCTGATCGTCTTTGGCCGTCATCGCGTCGCGAGCGTTGACGGCGAGGTTGACGATCACCTGCTCCAACTGCCCCGGATCCGCTCGGACGGCGCCGAGACCGCGGCCGTGCTTGACCTGCAGCTTCACCCTTTCGCCGAGCAGCCGCTTCAGCAGCGTCGACACCTCGGCGATGACGTCGGGAAGCTGGAGGACCTGCGGGCGCAGGGTCTGCTGGCGCGAGAAAGCGAGGAGTTGGCGGGTCAGGCTGGCGGCCCGGTTCGAATTGGAGCGGATCTGCTGGATGTCGTCATAGTCGCTGTCGCCGGGCGCATGGCGCATCAGCATCAGGTCGCAATGGCCGATGATCGCGGTCAGGATGTTGTTGAAATCGTGGGCGACCCCGCCGGCGAGCTGGCCGACCGCCTGCATCTTGGTCGCCTGGGCGACCTGGCGCTTCAGCCGGTCCTCCTCGCTATTGTCCTTGAGCGAGAGCAGGACGGCGGCCTCGCCCAGCCCGCGAGCGCCGGCGACGGTGAGGGCGACCGGCTCCTCGGCATTGGCCTTGAGCCGAACCGCGACGTCGCCGGACATCGAGGCGCCGCGGCCGAAGCGGCGGACCGAATCGGCGACCGCCGCCTTGTCCTCGTCGACGACGAGGTCGCTCGGCCAGGTCGGAACGGCGTTGCGCGACAGGCCGGCGGCGCGTCGGAAGGCGGCATTGAGATAGACGAAGCGGCCGTCGCGGTCGGCCAGGGCGAGGCCGAGCGGCAGGATCTCGAGCAGGGCGTTGATGTTGTGGGAACCGTCGGCGCCGACCGCGCCGATCTCGTCGAGCAGCAGGAACAGGCTCGGCCCGCCCTCCTCCTCGGCCAGCGGCACCTGGAGGATGCGAAGCGCCCCCCCGGCCTTGCCCTCGCGGGCGAAATGGAACTGGTTCTGCTCGCCGATCGCCAGCAGGTCGACCAGAGGAGTGCCCGGAGCGACCTCGCCCTCGCCGCCGGCGCGGGCGTGGAAAGCGGCATTGGCCTCGAGGACTCGCCCGTCGGCGGCGGTGAGCGCCGCCATCAGGCCGGTCTGGCCGAGCCGCCGGCCGACCTCGCCGGCCAGCAGCCGGCGCGCTTCGGCGGCGGCGTCGGCCTCGGCGGTTCGGACGAACCGCCACAGCAGGGCGCCCTCCGCCTGTCCGGCGGCGCGGACCTCGACGGCGAGGCCGATATCGCCCGCCGCGAGCCCCGAAGCCTCGGCCCGCCCGTCGCGCGCGGCGGCGGCCGCGAGGCCGGCGAGCGAGTTGCCGAACGGAAGCTCGGTGGGCGGGCGAATTCCGAACCAGCCCTCGTAGACGTGGTTGGCGGCGAGCAGCGCACCCTCGGGGCCGGTGACCGCGAGCGCGTCGGGCGAGGCATCGAGACCGGCCCGGACGAGGGCGAGATCGAGCCCCGTCTCGGCCGCGACGGGGGCGGCGGCGCCTCCCCCACGCCCGACGAACAGCAAGGGCAATCCGATCGCGAGCGCGCCGGCCAGGAAGGCGGCGGCGAAGACCGGATTGTCGAGCGCCCACAGGAGCAGCGCGGCCGACGCCGCCGCCGCGGCCAGAACGGCGACAGCGGCGAGGCCGAGGCGCGGGCGGGCGGGCGGGGCGGAAGGAAGGACGGTCGACATCGGCGTCGACCCATCCTTTCTTTCTCTCCCTCAGGTCAAGCTCGGCAAGCTGCTACCAGATGCGGACGCGCTGTTCCGGCGGCAGATAGAGCTTCTGGCCGGGCGACACGTTGAACGCTTTGTACCAGGCGTCGAGATTGCGCATGATCGCTACCCTCTGCTCGGACGGCGCGTGCGGATCGGTGATCAGCCGCTGGCGCGCGCGCCCCTAGGTCCCGACCTTGCTGGTTCGCCGCCGCCATTTGCGCGCGGTCCACCAGCGCCAGACCAGGATCGAGAGCAGATAGCCGATCAGCGCCGCTCCGAAGCCGATGATGAACAGGCCGGAGACGAGGGCCGGAGCGGCGTCGGAGAAGAGCCACCTGATCCAGGCGCCGAGCCCGGCGCCGCTGTCGCGGAGCGCATAGAAGCTGGCGATGTCGGTGCGGAAGCCGAGCTCGCTGCCGATCTCGAGCGAGGCGAGCAGGATGAACGGCGTCGTGAAGGGGTTGGAGAGGAAGGTCATCAGGGCCGCGATGGGTATGTTGCCCCGGAAGGGCACGCACAGCAGAGCCGAGCCGACCATCTGAAGGCCCGGGATCATCACGAAGATCCCGACGAGCAGGCCGATCGCGACCCCGCGCGGCACCGACCGCCGGGTGAAGCGCCAGAACTCGCTGTGCAGCACGCGCTGGCCGAACGGCTTGATCCAGCGGCTCTCGGCCAGCTCCTCGCGCTTGGGCATGTTGCGCGCGGCCCAGCGGAACAGGCGGCCCTCGCGGTCAGCCACGGTCGCGCAACAGCCGGCCCTGCTCCCGCTTCCAGTCCTTCTCCTTCTGATATTCGCGCTTGTCGGGCGCCTTGCGGCCCTTCGCCAGCGCCAGCTCGACCTTGGCCCGGCCGCGGCTGTTGAAGTAGATCGAGAGCGGGACGAGGGTCATGCCCTGGCGGGCGACGGCGCCGTGCAGCTTGGCGATCTCGCGCTCGTGGAGGAGCAATTTGCGAGGCCGCTTGGGCTCGTGATTGTGGCGGTTGCCGTGGCTGAACTCGGGGATGTTGGCATTGATCAGCCAGGCCTCGTCCTCCTTCACCTCGGCATAGCTCTCGGCGATCGAGCCCTCGCCGAAGCGAAGCGACTTCACCTCGGTGCCGGTGAGGGCAATTCCGGCCTCGTAGGTCGATTCGACCGCATAATCGAAGCGCGCGCGCCGGTTCTCGGCGACGACCTTCTGCTTGTCGAACGTGGCGGGACGGGGGCGGACCATGATCAGCAGATAGGGCGCGCGGCGGCAAAAGCGAAACCCGTCATACCAGCCCCGCAAAGGCGAGAGCCTCATCGACCGCCTTTCGGCTGGCTTGCGACGGCGGAGTCATGGGCAGTCGCAGATCGGAGCGGAATTCGGGACGCACCCGGCCCAGCGCATATTTGACAGGGCCCGGTGAAGCGTCGGTGAACAGCGCCGCGTGAAGCGGGTAGAGCTTGTCCTGCAATCTTAACGCCCCCTGCCAGTCACCTGATAAACAGGCATTCTGGAACTCCGCGCAAAGCCTCGGCGCCACATTGGCGGTGACCGAGATGCAGCCGGTCCCGCCCATTGCCGAGAAGCCCAGGGCCATATCGTCATTGCCCGAGAGCTGCACGAAATCCTCGCCGCAGGCGAGGCGCTGGGCGGAGACCCGGGCGAGATTGCCGGTCGCGTCCTTCACTCCGATCACGTTGGCGATCCCCGCCAGGCGCGCCATCGTCTCGACCGAGATGTCGGTGATGGTGCGAGACGGCACGTTGTAGAGGACGATCGGGATATCGACCGCTTCGGCGACGGAGGCGAAATGGGCGTAGATGCCCTCCTGGTTGGGGCGGTTGTAATAAGGCGGGACGTGGAGCGCAGCGTCGGCGCCCGCTTCCTTCGCCGAACGGGTCAGCTCCACCGCGTGCGCCGTGTTGTTGGAGCCGCAGCCCGCGATCACCTTCACCCGCCCGGCCGCCCCCTCAATGGCGAGCTCGATCACCCGCCGGTGCTCGGCGGAGGTGAGCGTCGCCGATTCGCCGGTGGTGCCGCACGGGACGAGCGCGTGGCTCCCCTCCCCTACCTGCCAGCGCACGAAGTCGAGAAAAGCGTGCTCGTCCAACGCTTCGTCCCGGAAAATCGTCACCAGAGCCGGGATCGACCCGCGGAACATCGCTGGACTCCTTCACGTGAGGCTATGGGGCCGACAATAAGGTCGGGCCCGTTCAGGGCCTGATAAGGAGGGGGTTGGCATTCTGTCCAGCATGCAGAAAAAAGCGTTGGTCCTGAGCCTGTTGGGCGTCTCCGCAATGTCCTTCGCCGCTGTCGCGACGGGGGTGAAGCCGGTCCATGTCGCGAGGATTCTCCCCGCCGCGATGCAGAGTGCGATGCCGGTGCCGCCGCCGCAGGTCCAGCCCCGGCCGGCTCCCGCTTATTCGCCCGTGCCGGGCTCGGTCGCCGCCGATCTCGCCCGCTGGAACAGCCTCAGGCAGACCGACAGCCTGCCTTTCTCCTCCTACGCCTCCTTCCTGATGAGCCATCGCGGCTGGCCGGGCGAGACGGCGATGCGCCGGACCGCCGAGAAGGCCAATTCCGACGGCGGCGCCGCTTACGAGGTGATCGGCTTCTTCACCGCCTTTCCGCCCCTGACCCCGGCCGGCCACGCCCGCCACGCCTTCGCCCTGCAGGCCTCCGGCCGCGGCAACGAGGCACTCGAGGCGGCGCGCAAGGCCTGGACCGGAGGCGTTCTGCCGGCCACCGACGAGGCGCGGATCCTCAGCCAGTTCGGCAGCCGATTCAGCAGCGCCGAGCATGATGCGCGGATGGAAGCACTGCTCGGCAACGGCGACATCCAGAGCGCGTCGCGGCAGCTGCCCCTGGTCTCGCCGCAGCGCCAGGCGCTCTACTCGACCCGGATCGCGCTCCAGACCCGAGCCGGCGACGCCGCCGGCCGGCTCTCGGCCCTGGGTAGCGTCGAAGGCGATCCCGGGCTTCTGATCGACCGCGCCAACTGGCTTCGCGCCGGCGGCCAGAGCCTCGCCGCCCGCCAGCTCATGGCCCAGCCGCACCGGCTGACCCGGCCGCCGGCCAATGCGGAGAAATGGTTCGAGTCGATGATGACGCTGGCCAAGGGCGCCGCCAACGACGCCCAATGGTCGACCGCCTACCAGATCGCCTCGCAGCTCGACGACGCCTATCCGACCGGCACCGACGTCAGCGCCCGCCCCTATGGCGAGCGCGACGAATATACCAACCTCGCCTGGCTGGCCGGAACCGCCGCCCAGAAGCTCGCCCGCCACGCCGACGCCGCCCGCATGTTCGAGCGCTACGGCCGCGCCGCGCGCTCCTCGCAGACCCGCACCAAGGGCTTCTACTGGGCGGCGCGATCGGCTTTCAGCGCCGGCCAGCAGGCGCAGTCCAACACCTGGCTGGAGCAGGCGGCGGCGAGCCCCGACCAGTTTTACGGCCAGCTCGCGCTCGAGCGGCTGGGACGCAGGGTGACTCCGCCCGCTCCCACGCCGGCCTCGCCGACCCAAGCCGAGCGCTCGGCCTTCGCGGCGCGGCCGCTGGTCCAGGCGACGAAGGCGCTCGGCGACATGGGCCGGTGGAGCGATCAGTCGCTGTTCGTGCGCGCCATCGCCGAGCAGGCGGAGACGACCAGCGACCGAATCCTCGCCGCCCAGTTCGGCCGTACGATCGGCCGTCAGGACCTCGGCGTCTGGGTGGCGCGGGAGGCGCGCAACAAGGGCCAGTCCTTCTACGACCCGGCCGGCTTCCCCGAGGTGACCCTGCCCTCGGCTTACTCGCAGCATTGGGCGCTGGCGCACGGAATCACCCGCCAGGAGAGCTCGTTCGACCGCGCCGCGGTCAGCCATGCCGGAGCGCGCGGGCTGATGCAGCTGATGCCGGGCACGGCGCGCGAGCAGTCGGGCAAGGTCGGCCTGCCCTACGATTTCGGCCGGCTGACCACCGACCCCGCCTACAACGTCATGCTCGGCTCGAGCTATTTCGCCCGGCTTCTCAACCAGTTCGGCGGCCACGCGCCGCTGGCGGTGGCGAGCTACAATGCCGGCGCCGGCAACGTGAACAAATGGCTTCGCGCGAACGGCGATCCGCGCGGCGGAGCCGACATCGTCACCTGGATCGAGGCCATCCCCTATTCCGAGACCCGCAACTACGTTCAGCGGGTGCTCGAGAATGCGGTGGTCTACGAGGCGATGCGGGCGCAGCGCAGCGGCGGCCGGGCGAACCGGCTGTCCTATTACCTCGGCAAGAGCGGCCCGGGCTGATCATGATCCTCCCCATCGGAGATGGGGAGCAACCGTCTTAGGCGTAGGCCCAGGGTATGTTTGTGCGGAGGATGGCGTTGAGGGTGACGATCATCTTTCGCATGAGTGCGACGAGGGCGACCTTTGGGGGTTTGCCGGCGGCGAGGAGCCTGTCTTTGGCGGCTTTGAAGACGGGGTTGTGTGTTCCGGCGACGAGTGCGGCCATGTAGGCGATGTCGCGCAGGGTTCGCCGTCCTCCCCAGATTCGTCTCTGGCCTTTGTATCCGCCGCTGTCGCAGTCGAAGGGGGCGACCCCGAGGAGGGCGGCGGCTTGCTTGCTGGTGAGCTTGCCGAGCTCGGGCATGAACGCGAGCAGGGCGGCGGCGTAGACCGGCCCGACGCCGGGGACGGAGCGCAGGAGCCGGTGCCTGGCGGCAAGGTCGGGATCGGCGGCGATGGCGTCTGCGATCGCCTTGTCGAGGACGGCCCGGTCGCGTTCGAGATGGACGGCCCGGGCCTTGGCGAGGCGCTTGAGCAGCGCCTGGGTGGCGTGCCCGGCCTGGCTCTTGAGCCGGGTGATCTCCTCGGTGACCTGGCGCCGTGCCGTGACCAGCTCGGCGAGGGCGTCGATGGCGCGGCTGCGCACCGTCTTCCTGTGCGGGATCATCTGGACGAAGCGGGCGATCGCCAGCGCATCGAGCCGGTCGTTCTTGGCGATCGTACCGCAGGCGCGGGCGAACTGACGCACCCGAAGCGGGTTGACGAGGCGGGCGGCAAGCCCCGCCTCGATGAGCGTGCGCAGGACGCTGCGCTCATAGCCCCCGCTCGCCTCGAGCCCGATCGCCACCGCCTCGATCGGCCTCAGCCGGCGGATAAGCTCGCGCCAGCCGCCCTCGTCGTTCGCCACCTCGAACGCCTCGCCCGAAGGCAGCACCGCCACGTCGAGACGAGCCTTCGATACATCGATGCCGACAAATGCCGCTTCCTGTGCCATCTTCCACTCCCTGCCTTGCGTGTGCGGGGTAAAAACCCCTCGCAACCGTACGGGTTGATGAAGATGCGCCCGGAGCACCAAGCTCCCCAGCGGTCTGCAACTCCAGGGGGGTCGCGGGCTTCCGGGCGCCGCAGGCGGCCCCCCGGGGCCGCCTGCGACCAACCATCTGCCACAGATCAAAGATACAAGGGGGACCACCCGCAGGGTGGTGGAGGGGTAGAAGGCGCCGAGCCCGGCCGTTCCCGGGAGAACCTCAGGCATCACGGAAGCTACCCCTCCATCATGCTTCGCATGGTCCCCCTCCCCATCTGCGATGGGGAGGCAAATCACGCCCGCTTCCGCGCCGGGGCGGACTTGGCCGGAGCATTCTTCGCCGCCGGCTTGCGGGCCGCGGGCTTGGCGGCCGTCTTCTTCGTTCCGCCGGTCGACGTGCCGCCGCCCGACTCCTTTCCGCCCGGCCGCTCGATCGACCGCTTCAGCGCGGCCATCAGGTCGATGACGTTGGAGCCGCGCGCCGGGGCGGCGTCCTCCTCGGTGTGGATCGTCTTGCCCTTGCGCTTGCGCTCGATCAGCTCCTCGACCGCCTCGATATAGCGGTCGTGATATTTGGACGGGTCGAACGGGGAGGTCTTGCGCTCGATCAGCGCCTCGGCGAGGTCGAGCAGCTCCTCGTCGGGCTTGGCCTCGGCGATGTCGCGGAAATAGTTCTGCGCCTTGTTGACCTCGTCGGCGTAGCGGAGCGTCTCGAGCACGATGCCGCGGCCGCAGGGCTTGAGGCTGACCAGATATTCCCGGCCCCTCAGCGCCAGCTGGCCCAGCCCCACCTTCTTCGTGCGCTTCAGCGCCTCGCGAAGAACGATGAAGGCCTCTTCCGCGAGGTCGTCGGCGGGGACGACGAAATAGGGCTTTTCGTAATAGAGGACGTCGATATCGTCATAGTCGACGAACTGGGTGAGCTCGAGCGTCTTCTTGCTCTCCAGCTTGACCGCCTCGAGCTCCTCGTCGTTGAGGAGGACGTAGCTGCCTTTCTCATACTGGAAGCCCTTGACGATCTCCTCCGGGTCGACCGGTCCGACGCCGGGCACGACCTTCTCATATTTGATCCGCTTGCCGGTCGGCTCATGGATCTGGTTGAAGGCGATGGTGGCCCCGCTTTTCGTGGCTGAGAAGATCTCGACGGGGATCGAGACGAGGGCCAGCCTGATCTGTCCCTTCCAATAGGCGCGTGCGGCCATGGCTGATATGCTCCGGATCGATTCGTTGCCGATTCAAATCCGCGGGAGGGGGAGGGGTTCCGTCCGGGCGAAGGCGGCGGCCCTCCGCGCGCGCCGCCGGAGCTAAATGCGCCAGTTGATCGCGCCGACGACCGCGTCCTTTGCCGGCTTGCCGTCCTTGTCGCGCGCCGGCTCGAATTTCGCCCGCGCTTTCAGCATCGCGCAGGCCTGGCTGTCGAGCGACGGGACTCCGCTGGTCTCGACGATGGTGCAGTCCGCCACCCGGCCGTCTTCCTGGATCAGCAGGGCGAACTTGACCCTGCCGCTCTGCCGATTGCTGATCGCGACGGCCGGATAGTCATCGGAGCTGAAAATCTTCGTGAGGTCGGTCTTGGCCCGGCTCCCCAGCCCGGCCGGCTCGGCTCCCTTCGGGCCGATGTTGAACACGCGCCTCAGGTCGGCGACGCATTCGTCCATGACCTTCATGAGAGGCTCCATCTGCGACAGCGCAAAGGTCTCGTTCAGGCCCACCGAGCGCACGGCGAGCGTTTTCGCCTGTCGCACCTTGGCGAACTCGGCGGACGGCATGTTCAGGAGATAGACGCGCTGCTTCGAGCCCTTTGGAGAGAACATCGTCAGGCTGGTCTTGAGCGGGCGCCCGTCGATGGCGACGGTGGCGTCGACCTGATCCGCGGGGATCCAGGCGGCGTCGCGCAAGACCGCCACCTGCATGACGTCGCCGAGCGGCGCTCCCTTGAGGACGAGCCGGGGAGACCCGCTTGCGGTTCCGTAATCGCGATGAGCGAGACATTGCGCGTCGGCGAAATCGACGTTCCATCCTGCGCTGGGCGAGCGCGGCTGAGTCGCCGCTTGGGCGACGGCCGCCGCGGCCAGCGTCAGGCAAAAGGCAAATGACCTGAGAATCATAGGCACCTCATGGTCACCTTACCAGCACGCGAAACCGTCGGCAAATCAGGTCTATACCGGTATCTCCGTCGTGTATTTGACCTGCCGGAGCGCGAAGTTGCTCGCTGCATTGGCCACCGAAGGATGCGCCAGCACTCCGCGCATGATGAAACGGTCATAGTCGGCGACATCGCGAACGGCGATGCGCAGCAGATAGTCCCACTCGCCGGACATGGCGTAGCATTCGACGATCTCCTCGCGCGACTGGATGAAATCCTCGAAATCGGCCCGGGCCTCGACCGTCTGCCGGCCCATCCTCACCTGGCAGAGCACGTTGACCGACCGGCCCAGCGCCTGCGGGCTCGCGATCCGGACGGCGCGGCCGAGGACTCCGCCTTTCTCGAGCGAGCGCACCCGCCGCCAGACCGAGGCCGCGGACGCTCCGACCCGCTCGGCGAGAGCGGCATGGCTGAGGCTTGCGTCGCGCTGCAGCTCGCGGACGATTCGCCGGTCGACCGCGTCGAGTTGATCATCTTCTTTCATTCTTTGGCTCTTAACTGAACATCTGTTTCAAATCCACTCATCGGCGCGGCAAAAGTGATAAGCATTTGGAAGCGGGGCGGGTTAGCTGTAGCTGGGCGCTTCGGCGACCCGGAAGGAAACCGGATGGACGATGGCTTCATGCTGAGCGACGAGCCCCTGCTGTTCGACCGGCTGGACGAGCAGAAATCGGATTCGCTGCTGCAGCTGATCGCTCTATGCGACGCCGATCCGCGGCCCGACAAGATCGACGTCGGAGTGGGCGTCTATCGCGACGCCGCCGGCGGCACCCCGATCCTTCGCGCGGTGAAGAAGGCGGAGCGGCTGCTCTGGGAGCGGCAGGAGACAAAGGCCTATCTCGGCTCGCAGGGCGACGCGCGCTTCACCGAGCTGATCCGGCCGATCGTGTTCGGCGAGGCCGTCGCGGCGGACGAGCGGATCGTCGGCCTGCAGACGCCGGGAGGCTGCGGCGCGCTGCGCCTCGGCGCCGATCTCGTCACCAAGGCGAATCCTGGCGCCCGGATCCTCGTCGGGCAGCCGACCTGGCCCAATCACGGCCCGCTGATCGAATGCGCCGGCGTCGAGATGGTGCCGCATCCCTATTACGACCCGGCGAGCCGACTCATCCTGTTCGACGAGATGATGGCCGCGCTCGAGGAGGCGCGGGCGGGGGACCTCGTCCTCCTCCACGGCTGCTGCCACAATCCGACCGGCGCCGACCTTTCGGCGGAGCAATGGGGCGAAGTGGCGGAAGTGGTGGCGCGCCGCGGCTTGGTCCCGTTCGTCGACCTCGCCTATCAAGGCCTCGGCAACGGCCTCGAAGCCGATGCGGCGGGGGCGCGGAGGGTGGTCGAGGCGGCCGAGCAGGCGCTCGTCGCCCAGAGCTGCGACAAGAATTTCGGAGTCTATCGCGAGCGCGTCGGCAATCTCTTCGTCAAGGCGGCGAGCGCGAAGGCGGCGCAGGTCGCCTACGGCAACCTCCTGCAGCTCTCGCGGACCATGTGGTCGATGCCGCCCGATCACGGCGCCGCGATCGTCCATATTGTCCTCGAGGATCCCGAGCTGCGCTCCGACTGGAATGCCGAGCTGAAGGAAATGTGCGCCCGGATCAGGAGCTTGCGCGCCAGGCTTGCCGCCTATGACGAGCGGCTCGCCTTTATCGATCGGCAGAACGGAATGTTTTCAATGTTGCCGCTGACTCAGGCCCAGGTGCTCGAACTGCGCGAGGAGAGGGGCATCTACATGGCCGCTTCGGGCCGCTTCAACGTCGTCGGGCTCTCTGACGAGAATGTCGATTCGTTCGCCGCGGCGGTGGTGGAGAAGATGGATGGCTGAAAGCGAGTCGAAGGTCAGGAATCGCCAGAAATCGCCGGACTCCGCCTATGACTGGCGCCGAATCGCGCGGCTGGTCCACGTCAGCCGGGCGATGGACAAGCTCGAGGAGGAGCGGCTCGTCCCCGAGCGCAAGGTCCTCTATCAGTTCAGCGCCCGCGGCCACGACATGGCCCAGGCGATGCTCGGAAGCCGGCTCACCCATCGCCGCGACGCCACCTGCGGCTATTACCGGTCGCGGCCGCTGCTGCTGTCGCTCGGAGTTCCGATCGAGGACGCGCTCGGCTCGGGCATGGGGCGGGAGGGCGGCTATTCGGACGGCCGCGACATCGGAGTCGTGTTCAACTATCCCAACCCGAGCGGGCCGCCGGCGCTGCCCATGTCGGGCGGGGTCGGGGCGCAATATACGCCGACCGCCGGCTGGGCGCAGGCGATCCGTTATTACCGCACCGTACTCGGCGACGAGAGCTACGAGGGCGCGATCGCGGTCGTGCTCGGCGGCGACGCCTCCTGCGCCACCGGCGGCTTCTGGTCGGCGCTGACCATCGCCACCACCCAGAAGCTGCCGATGCTCTTCTATGTCGAGGACAACGGCTTCGGAATCTCCGTTCCGTCGAGCTTCCAGACGCCGGGAGGCGATATCGCCAGGAACCTGGCGAGCTTCGCCAACCTCGCCATCTTCGCCGGCGACGGCACCGATCCGGCCGAGGCCGCCGAGCTGATCGAGCGGGCGGTCGCCCATGTCCGCGGCGACAGGGGGCCGGCGCTGCTTCGCCTCACCGTGCCGCGGCTTCAGGGCCACAGCTTCCAGGATACGCAGACCTACAAGTCGGAAGAGCTGGTCCGCGACGAATGGCTTCGCGATCCGCTGCCCAAGCTCAAGGCCTATCTCGTGCCTTCGCTCCTCTCCGAGGATGAATGGGACGGGATCGAAGCCGAAGCCCAGGCCGAGGTCGAGGCGGCGCGCGAGACGGCGGAGGCGCGCGGCATCTCCGATCCGGAGCGGGTGCTCGACCATGTCTTCTACGACGGCGAGATGCAGAAGCTGGGCGGGCAGTGGACCCATGGCTACCGGGCGCCGCGGAGCCACGACGAGCCCAAGCCGGAGGGGCAGCGGATCAACATGGTGACCGCGATCCGCCGGACGCTCGACCGAGAGCTTGCCGTGAACCCGCGCGTGCTTCTGTTCGGCGAGGATATCGGCCCCAAGGGCGGAGTCCATGCGGTGACCCTCGGGCTGCAGGAGAAATACGGAGCCGAACGCGTGTTCGACACCAGCCTCAACGAGGAGGGGATCATCGGCCGGGCAGTCGGAATGGCGATGGCCGGGTTGATGCCGGTGCCTGAGATCCAGTTCCGCAAATATGCCGAGCCCGCCACCGAGCAGATCAACGATTGCGGCACGATGCGCTGGCGCACCAACAACCGCTTCGCGGCGCCGATGGTGCTTCGAATCCCCGGCGGCTTCTTCAAGTGCGGCGATCCCTGGCACAGCCAGACCAACGAGGTGCAATTCGTCCACAATCCCGGCTGGCAGGTGGCGGTGCCGTCCAATGCCGAGGACGCGGTCGGGCTTCTGCGTACCGCGCTTCGCGGCAACGATCCGGTCGTCTTCTTCGAGCATCGCGCGATGCTCGACGACAGCTGGGCTCGGCGGCCGTGGCCGGGTGACGACTATGTCCTGCCGTTCGGGCGGGCCAAGAAGGTGCGGGAGGGGGATGAGATCACGATCGTCACCTGGGGGGCGATGGTGCCGCGCTGCGAGGCGGCGGCGGAGGGCGTGTCGGCCGACGTCATCGATCTTCGGACCCTGATGCCCTGGGACCGCGAGACGGTGCTCGAAAGCGTCCGCCGCACCCGCCGCTGCCTGATCGTCCACGAGGATTTGCGCACCGGCGGATTCGGCGCCGAGATCGCCGCGGTGGTCGCCGACGAGGCCTTCCTCGACCTCGACGCGCCGGTCGCCCGGGTGACGATGCCCGACATTCCGAGCCCGCATAATCCAGTGCTCCTGAACTGGGCGGTGCCGAGCGTGGACCGGATCCGCGACAAGATCGAAGAGCTGGTGGGGTTCTGACGATGGCGAAGACGCGGAGCGGCCTCGCCATCGTCACCCCAGCGAAGGCTGGGGTCCATCCTGAGTCCGTATGGACCCCAGCCTTCGCTGGGGTGACGGGTTCCCCGTCATGATCGACATCCTCGTCCCCGCCGAGCAGGAAGGCACCCAGGCGGTGGTGCGCGCCTGGCTGAGGCAGGTCGGCGACCGGGTGGAGCTCAACGACCCGCTGGTCGAGCTCGAGACTGACAAGGTGGCGATGGAGGTGCCGGCGCCGGCCGCCGGAGTGCTTCGCGAGATATTGCTGGATACGGATGCGGAGGCCGTCCCGGGGGCGGTGCTCGGCCGCATCGCGCCGGTGGCGGAAGTGGAGCCCCCCAGCTCCCCGGCGAAGGCCGGGGCGCAGCCCGAACCGCCGCAATCTGGACCCCGGCCTTCGCCGGGGAACAGCCTCTCGCGGGAGCTTCGCCTCTCGCCCTCCGTCCGCCGTGCCCTGCTGCAGCACGACATCGATCCTTCCCGAATCGACGGCACCGGCCGTGACGGGCGGATCACCCGCGCCGACGTCGACCGGGCGGTCGAGGCGGCGACGAAGGTGGAGACCGAAGGCCCCCGCACCACCGCGCAGCCCAGGGTCGCCGAGCCGTCCGGCGCCTCGATCCGCTCGCACAGCGTCCCGCACGACCGGATGCGGCTGAAGATCGCCGAGAACATGCTGAACTCGGTGACCCGGGCGCCGCACGTCACCGCGATGTTCGAGGCCGATTTCAGCGCCATCATCGCGCATCGCGAGAAGCACAAGGCCGGCTGGGCCAGGAAGGGCATCAAGCTCACCTACACCGCCTATATCGTCGCCGCGGCGGCCGAGGCGATGAAGGTCGCGCCGGCGATCAACAGCCGCTGGCACTCCGACCGGCTCGAGCTGTTCGACGACGTCAACATCGGAGTCGGCACCGCGCTCGGCGAGAAGGGGCTGATCGTGCCCGTGCTCCGCAAGGTCCAGACGCTGAACCTCAAGGGCATCGCCGCGGGCCTCGACGAGCTGATCGAGAAGGCGCGGGCCGAACGGCTGACGGCGAAGGACGTGTCGGGCGGCACCTTCACCATCTCCAACCACGGCGTCTCGGGCTCGCTGTTCGCCACGCCGATCGTCATCAACCAGCCGCAGTCGGCGATCCTCGGCGTCGGCAAGCTCGAGAAAAGGGTGGTGGTCCGCGAGGTGGGCGGGGTCGATTCGATCCAGATCCGGCCGATGGCCTATGTCTCGCTGACCATCGACCACCGCGTCGTCGACGGCCACCAGACCAACGGCTGGCTGGCCCGCTTCGTCGAGACTCTGGAGAACTGGCCGCTCGATTAGCAAGAATGGTCAAGCCCGCAGTCACAAAAGCATATTTGTCGCTGTAACGAAACCATGCTAAGGGCCTCGTTTCGCGCAATAAATTGGGGTGGGATCGATGAAGGCTCTGGCGGTTCTCTTGGCGATCGGAATGGCTGTGCCGGCGATGGCGGCGCAGGAGGGCGACTCCGGCAAGCCGGCCAAGCAGCGCATGGTCTGCAAACGCGATCCTGCCTCCCAGACCCGGCTGGGCACCAAGATCTGCCGCCCCGTCGGGGAACGGCCGAGCAAGGCGGCTCGGACGGTCCCGACGACGACGACGACGAAGCCCGCGGCGAAGGTCCGCAGCGAAACGACCGCCGCTCCGGCCGAGGCCGCGCCGGCGCCCGTCCACGTCGCTTCCGCGGCGGAATTGACGGTCGCGGCGCCCAAGAAGGAAAAGAAGATCTGCAAGCGGCAGGAATCCACGGTCAGCCGAATGGGTGCCGGGCCGAAGATCTGCATGACCGCTTCCGAATGGCGCCGCCGTAACGGCGAGCCCGTTCAGGACGACAGCGAGAAGCTGCTGATGAACCAGACGGCGCCCCGCTAGTGTCCTGGTTCAGAAGTTCGCTGGCTCATGCCGGCTTTTCGGGTGCGGGTGCGTTGTAGAGGCAGAAGCGTTCGATGGAAGCGAGGATCTGGTCTGCGGACTTGGTCCAGCGGAAGGGCTTGGGGTCGGCATTGT
>DASVRO010000002.1:0-3675 GCA_036388575.1 Allosphingosinicella sp. | reverse complement strand
TCCGCGAACTGGGCAACAAGGGCCTGATCCCAGGCCTCACCAAGTCGAGCTGGTAGGGTATAGATATGCCATTGACCGATCCCCTGGGTGATATGCTCACCCGCATCCGCAACGGCCAGCAGGCGCGCAAGGACAGCGTGACGACTCCCGCGTCCAAGCTTCGCGTGCGGGTGCTCGATGTGCTCCAGCGCGAAGGCTATATCCGCGGCTATCGCGAGGAAGCGCTCGGCCAGCATCCGGGCCTTCGCATCGAGCTGAAATATTTCGAGGGCCAGCCCGCGATCCAGCACGTGTCCCGGGTCTCCAAGCCCGGCCGCCGGGTCTATTCGGGCGCCCAGGACCTGCCGAGGGTCCGCAACGGCCTCGGAATCACGATCGTCTCGACGCCACGTGGCGTTCTGTCCGACGCGGAAGCGCGCGAGCAGAATGTCGGCGGCGAGGTGCTGGCGGAGGTGTTCTGATGAGCCGCATTGGTAAAGTGCCGGTCCCGCTGCCGTCCGGTGTCACCGCGACGACCGAGGGCCAGATCCTGTCCGTGAAGGGGCCGAAGGGCACCCTCACCATGCCGATGCTGGACGATATCAGCTACGGCATCGAGGACGGCCGGATCGTCGTCAAGCCGGCCAACGACAGCAAGCGGGCGCGCGCCTTCTGGGGCATGCACCGGACCCTGGTCCAGAATTTGGTGACGGGCGTCTCGGAAGGCTTCACCAAGGTGCTGGAGATCACCGGCGTCGGCTATCGCGCCGCCGCCCAGGGCCGCAACCTGCGACTGCAGCTCGGCTACAGCCACGACGTCAACATCGCGGTGCCGGACGATCTCGAGGTCAAGACCCCGGATCCGACCACGGTCGAGATTTCGGGCAACGACCGGCAGCGCGTCGGTCAGCTCGCCGCCGAAATTCGTCAGTGGCGCAAGCCGGAGCCCTACAAGGGCAAGGGCATCAAGTATCGCGGCGAGTATATCTTCCGCAAAGAAGGCAAGAAGAAGTAGCCATGGCGAAACTCACCCTCTTCGAACGGCGCCGTCAGCGCGTCCGCACCTCGCTCCGCAAGCGGGCCGGCGCTCGTGCGCGCCTGTCGATCCACCGCTCCGGGCGCCACATCTACGCCCAGATCATCGACGATTCGGAAGGCCGCACCGTCGCCTCCGCCTCGACGCTCGAGAAGGACGCGCGCGGCACCACCGCCGCGACCGTCTCCGGCGCCCAGGAGGTCGGCAAGCGTGTCGCCGAGCGCGCCAAGGCGGCGGGCGTCACCCGGGTCGTGTTCGACCGCGGCGGTTTCCTGTTTCACGGCCGCGTCAAAGCGCTGGCCGATGCCGCCCGCGAAGGCGGATTGGAGTTCTAAATGGCTGACGAAAACACCATCGAAGGCACCGAGGTCCAGGCGGACGTCGTCGCCACTCCCGAGGCCGAAGCCGGCGCTCCGCCCCGCGAGGGCCGCGGCCCGCGCGGCGGCCGTGGCGGTCGCGGCGGCGGCGGCGGCGGCGGACGTGGCGGCGGCGATCGCGGCGGACGCGGTCGGCGCGACGAGCGCGGCGGCCGCGGGCGCGGCGGCGACGACGACGGCGGCGAGGAGCTGATCGAGAAGCTCGTCCACATCAACCGCGTCTCCAAGACTGTGAAGGGCGGCAAGCGCTTCGGCTTCGCGGCGCTGGTCGTGGTCGGCGACGGCAAGGGCCGCTGCGGCTTCGGCCACGGCAAGGCCCGCGAGGTGCCGGAGGCGATCTCGAAGGCGACCGCCGCGGCCAAGAAGGCCATGGTCCGGGTTCCGCTGCGCGAGGGCCGGACGCTTCACCATGACGGCCTCGGCCATTTCGGCGCCGGACGGGTCTACGTCCGCTCGGCTCCTGCCGGAACCGGGATCATCGCCGGCGGCCCGATGCGCGCCGTGTTCGAGAGCCTCGGGGTCGCCGACGTGGTGACCAAGTCGATCGGCACGTCCAACCCCTACAACATGGTTCGCGCCACCTTCGAGGCGCTCAAGGAGCAGACCAGCCCCAAAGCGGTGGCCCAGCGCCGCGGCCGCAAGGTCGCCGACCTGATGGCCCGCCGCGAGGGCCTGTCCGGCGCCGAGGCGTCGGCCGAGGCCGAGCTGGTGACGGAGTAAGAACATGGCCACGATCAAGCTGACCCAGACCGGATCGCCGATCCGCCGCACGCCCGACCAGCGCAAGACGCTGATCGGGCTGGGGCTCAACAAGATGCACAAGACGGTCGAGCTGACGGACACTCCCGAGGTCCGCGGCATGCTCCGCAAGGTGCAGCATATGGTGAAGGTGGGCGAATAATCCTCCTCTCCCTGCAGGGGAGAGGAAAGCCGGCGCGAAGCGCCGGCCAGGTGAGGGCCCGAGGTAGGTGACTGTCACTTACGTCGTTCCCTCACCCCCGGCCCCTCTCCCCTACAGGGAGAGGGGAGAATAGCGCGACCAAAGCGAAAGCGAGTGCAAAGACATGAAACTCAACGATCTCAGGGACAATAAGGGCGCCCGCAAGTCGCGCGTCCGGGTCGGCCGCGGAATCGGCTCCGGCCTCGGCAAGACTGCCGGCCGCGGCCAGAAGGGCGCCAAGTCGCGCTCGGGCGTCAGCGTCTTCGGCTTCGAGGGCGGCCAGATGCCGCTCCACATGCGGCTGCCGAAGCGCGGCTTCAACAACATTTTCGCCAAGGATTTCGCCGAGGTGAACGTCGGAATGGTCCAGAAGGCGATCGATGCCGGAACGCTCACGGCCGACGGGACGATCGACCAGGCGGCGCTTCGCGCCGCCGGCCTGTCGCGCGGCGGCAAGGACGGAGTCCGACTGCTCGGCAAGGGCAGCCTCACCGCCAAGCTCGCCTTCCGCGTCGCCGGAGCCTCCGCCGGAGCCCGCAAGGCGGTCGAGGATGCGGGCGGCTCGGTCGAGCTGATCGAGACCGTTTCGGCCGCGGACAAGGCCGCGGCGAAGAAGAACAGCGTCAAGAAGCGCAAGGACGCCTGAGCCGCTTCCCACCGGTTGAAAGGCTGACAAGCCGGAACCGGTCACTATATGAGAGGGCCCCCATCAAAGTAGTACTTTGATGGGACCCTCGGCGGGGGTCATCAGTCTCCGCCGCCTCGCGTCTTTTTCCGGGATCGAACCAATATGGCATCCGCAGCCGAATCCATGGCTTCCAACCTCAGCCTGGCGAATTTCGCCAAGGCGACGGACCTCAAGAAGCGCCTCTGGTTCACGCTCGGCGCGCTGATCGTCTTCCGGCTGCTGAGCTTCATTCCGCTGCCGGGCATCGACCCGCGCGCGCTCGCCAATTTGTTCGACACGACCCGCGGCGGCGTGCTCGACTTCTTCAACATGTTCTCGGGCGGAAGCCTCGAGCGGATGAGCCTGATCGCGCTGGGCGTCATGCCCTACATCACCGCGTCGATCGTGGTGCAACTCGGCACCTCGATGTCGCCCCACCTCGCCGCCCTCAAGAAGGAGGGCGAGACCGGGCGCAAGAAGATCAACCAATATACGCGCTACGGAACCGTCTTCCTGTGCGCGATCCAGGGCTACTTCATCGCCGTCGGCCTTGAAGGCTGGGGCGCCGGCGCGACCGGATCGGCCGTCGTCGATCCGGGGATGATGTTCCGCGTGACCACGGTCGTGAGCCTCGTCGGCGGCACCATGTTCCTGATGTGGCTTGGCGAGCAGATCA
>DASVRO010000001.1:0-17687 GCA_036388575.1 Allosphingosinicella sp. | reverse complement strand
CGCCGCCGTGCGCTACCTCGCTCGAGCCGCCACGCCTCCCGTCCCGGCGACTTCGCCGCTCGACGATCCGCTCAGCCTGGCCGAGCTGGAAGCGCTGCGCCGGGAAGCCGACGCCCGGCCCGACGCGGTCCCCTCCAAGGTCGTCCTGATCCGGGCGCTGCTCGGCAGGGGTGCCGGTCCGGAGGCGCTGCAGCGGGCGAAGCAGCTCCAGGCCGCCAATCCCGGAGTTCCCGACGCCCATGTGCTGGTCGGCGACGCGCTCGCGATCCAGGGCAATTATGCCGCCGCCGCGGTCGCCTATAGGCGGGCGGCCAACCTCGCGTTCAGCGAGCCGGTGGCGCTGCGGCTGATCGAGGCGCTGCGCAACTCGGGCGACGAGGCGGGCGCGGGCCGGGTGCTGACCCTGTTCCTCCAGCAAAATCCCCAGAACGTCTCCGCCCAGACGATGGCGGCCAACGCCTATCTCCAGGCCAGGCGCTGGGCGGAAGCCATCCCGCTCTACGAAGCCTTGCTCAAGCGCATCGGCAATGGCGATGCGACCCTGCTCAACAACCTCGCCTGGGCCTATGCCGAGACGGGCGATTTCGAGCGCGCCCTTCCGCTCGCCCGCCGCGCCTGGTCGCTCGAGCCGAACAACCCCGCCACCGCCGACACGCTCGGCTGGATCCTGTTCCGGAGCGGCAAGGACCGGCTGGGAGGGCTGGCCCTGCTCGAGCGGGCCGCGAAGGGGGCGCCGAGCGACGAGGATATAAGGGCCCATCTGAGGAGCGCGAGGAAAGGGTAGGGATCTATTCCTCCCCGAGCTTGCCTCGGGGAGGGGGACCAGGCGAAGCCTGGTGGAGGGGCAGTTCCGACTCCGTATTGCCCCTCCACCACGGCGCTTCGCGCCGCGGTCCCCCTCCCCGAGCAAGCTCGGGGAGGAGTTTCCGCGGCGCCGCTACACCAGCAGCAAGAAACCGTTCAGGGTCAGCAGCGCTCCCAGCGCGCCCATGGCCGCGGACAGGATCAGGATCCAGCGGTTGACCGCGAGGATCGCAACCGAGCCGAGAACCAGGGCGAGCTGGAGGAGGACCTCGGCGAAATCGAAAGCATTGTCGCGCTGCGCCGCCTGCTCGAAGGCCGTCTCATAGGATTTCGCCCTCGCGCTCAGCTCCTTCTTGCCTTCGCCCTTCGACGGGTCCTCCGGGTCGGGCTCGCTGTCGTAGCGGGCGATGGTCGATTCATAGTCCTTGAGCCGGGCCTCGGCGTTCGGGCGCTCGGCGGGAGGGACGATACCGGCGGCGAGCGACGTCTTCAGCTTCTCCGCCTCGATCCTGTACATGGTCTGGCGCACGTTCTTGGCCTGGTAGAAGGCCCAGGTGTCGCTCGCCTTGATATTGTTCTCGATCATGTCGTCGGTGGCGTTGCCGCCGCCCAGCCCGCCGACGGCGAGAATTGCGGCCAGGACCGCGATCATCAGCGCGGCCCGGTTGCGGAAGCTTTCGGCCGCCTGGTTCTCGGCCCGGTCTTCATGAATTTCGGCGATCAGGTCTGCGGCGTCGGTCGAGTCCATTTTCCTGGCTATCCCCCTGTTGGAGGGGCTTGGCTGCCAAAGAAAAAGCTGCAAGTCGAGCGCCTTCAGAAGCCTTGCTCAAACGTCTGTTCCATGTAGAGGCAGAGGGGCGTCAAAAGGGGGATGTCCATGAAGATCGCACGCCTCGCCGCCCTGCTCGCCCTCCCGTTTGCCGGCCTGGCCCCTGCCGCTCCCGCGGCGGCGCAAACGAGGCCGAAGCTGATCGTCGCTATCTCGGTCGATCAATTGTCGGCGGACCTGTTCAGCCAGTATCGGCAGCGTTTCGACGGCGGCCTCCAGCGGCTTTCGCAAGGCGTGGTCTTCCCGAACGGCTATCAGGGCCACAACGCGACCGAGACCTGCCCGGGCCATTCGACCATCCTCACCGGCTCGAGGCCGGCGCGGACCGGGATCATCGCCAACAACTGGTTCAACCTGAACCTCGGCCGCGAGGACAAGGGGGTCTATTGCTCCGAGGATCCGAGGGTGCCGGGCAGCAGCTCGAAGGGCGGCCAGTACAAAGTCTCCTCCTATCATCTGAAGGTGCCGGCGCTGGGCGACCGGATGAAGCGGGCCGATCCGAGGAGCCGGGTGGCGGTGGTGTCGGGCAAGGACCGGGCGGCGATCATGATGGGCGGCTACGGCCCCGACCAGCGCTGGTGGTGGGATCATGACGCCAAGGCCTTCGTCAATCCCGGCGCGCCGACGACTCCGCGCTCGGTCGCCGAGGCCAATCAGGGGGTGACGGAGGCGCTGTCGCGGCCGCGCCCGGCGCGCGACCTGCCGAAGGTCTGCGAAGCCCACAGCCGGGCGGTCGCGGTCACCGGCGGCGGCAAGCCGGTCGGGGCCTGGCGCTTCGACCGCCCGGCCGGCGACAAGAACATGTTCCGGGCCTCGCCCGATTTCGACCGCGCCACGCTCGAGCTCGGCGAGTCGCTCCGCCGCGAGTTGAAGCTGGGCGAGGGCGAGGCGACCGACCTGCTCATCCTCGGCCTGTCGGCGACCGACTATGTCGGCCATTCGTTCGGAACCCAGGGCAGCGAGATGTGCATCCAGCTGCTCGCCCTCGACGAGGCGCTGGGCGGCTTCTTCCGCAATCTCGACGCGGCCGGGATCGACTATCTGGTGACCCTGACCGCCGACCATGGCGGGGTCGACATCCCCGAGCGCGCCCGCGACCATGCCTCGGGCGACGCGATGCGGGTCGACCCGGCGCTGAACGCCGGCAACATGAACAAGTCGCTCGCGCAGAGGCTGAAGCTGAACGGCGACATCCTCCACGGCGACGGCGCCTTCGGCGACATGTATATCGACCGCAAGCTCACCGCGCCCCAGCGGACCCGGGTGCTTCGCGAGGCGGTGGCGACCTACCGGCGCCATCCCCAGGTGGCGGCGGTGTTCACCAAGGCCGAGCTGGCGGCGGCGCCGGGCCCGTCCGGCCCGCCCGACACGTGGAGCCTGATCCAGCGCGCCAAGGCGAGCTTCGACCCGGAGCGCTCGGGCGACTTCGTCGTGCTTCTGAAGCCGCGGGTGACCCCGATCTTCGACACCAGCCGGGGCTATGTCGCCACCCACGGCAGCCCGTGGGACTACGACCGGCGGGTGCCGATCCTGTTCTGGCGCAAGGGGCTGACCGGGTTCGAGCAGGTTCTGCCGGTGGAGACGGCGGACATATTGCCGACGCTGGCGGCGGTGCTGGGCGTGCCGATCGCGCCGGGGAGCATCGACGGGCGCTGCCTGGACCTGGACGCGGGGGAGGGGACGAGCTGCCGGCCCTAGAGAGGGAACCCCTCTGCAGGGGAGAGGGACAGCCGCCGCGCAGCGGCGGCAGGTGAGGGCCTACAGCCTCGGTTCGACAGGCCCTCACCCTCCCGCTTCGCGGGCCCCTCCCTCTCCCCTGCAGGGAGAGGGGTCTTTTAGCCCGCCAGCGCCTCGACTTTCTCCGCCAGCTCGAGCCAGCGCTCCTCGGCGGCGTCCCGCTCCGCCCTCGCCTTGTCGATCGCGGCGGTCAGAGCGGCGAAGCGGGCGGGGTCGCGCGCATACAGGTCCGGATCGTGGAGCGCTTCCTCATCCCTCGCGATCTGGGCCTCCAGCTCGTGGATGCGGTCGGGAAGCAGGTCGTAGTCGCGCTGGTCCTTGTAGGTGAGCTTGGTCTGGGGCTTCGGCGGACCGGGCGACGCCTTGGGTGCGTTTGACGCCTTCGCCGCCGCCGCCGGCTGCCGCCTCTTGCGCTCCCAATCCTCATAGCCGCCGGCGACGATGTCGACCTTGCCCGAGCCGTCGAGGCCGAGGGTGAGGGTGACGGTGCGGTCGAGGAAGTCGCGGTCGTGGCTGACGATGAGGACGGTGCCGTCATAGTCGGCGATCACCTCCTGGAGGAGGTCGAGGGTCTCGAGGTCGAGGTCGTTGGTCGGCTCGTCGAGGACGAGCAGGTTGGAGCGGCGCGCGAACTCGCGGGCGAGGAGGAGGCGCGAGCGCTCGCCGCCGGAGAGGGTGCCGATCCTGGCGTCGACCAGCGTCGGCTCGAACAGGAACTCCTTGAGATAGCCCTGGACGTGCTTCTTGTGGCCGCGGACCTCGATCCAGTCGCCGCCGTCGGCGAGGATGTCGCGGACCTTCTTGTCGGGGTCGAGCAGGCGGCGCTGCTGGTCGATCATGATCCCCTGCAGGGTCTTGGCGCGATTGATCCGGCCCTCGTCCGGCTCGATCTCGCCGGTGAGCAGCCTCAGCAGGGTGGTTTTGCCGGTGCCGTTGGCGCCGACCACGCCAATCCGGTCGCCGCGCTGGATCCGGAGGGTGAGGTCGCGGACGATCGTCCGGTCACCGAAGCGCTTCGTGACCTTGTCGGCGTCGATCACCATCTTGGTCTTGACGTCGTCATTCTCGAGTCCGAGCTTCGCCGCTCCGGCCGGGCCGAGCATGGCGGCGCGCGCGGCGCGCATCTCGCCGAGCTTGGCGAGCCGGCCCTGGTTGCGCTTGCGCCGGGCGGTCACCCCGCGCTGCAGCCAGTGAAGCTCGAGCTTCAGCTTCGCGTCGAGCTTCTCGGCGTTGCGCGCCTCCTCCGCATAGACCTGCTCGGTCCAGGCGTCGAAGCCGCCGAAGCCGATCTCGGCCCGGCGCAGCATGCCCCGGTCGAGCCACAGCGACGAGCGGGTGAGGCGCTTCAGGAAGGTGCGGTCGTGGCTGATCGCGATGAAGGCGCCGGTGTAGCGCGACAGCCAGTCCTCGAGCCATTCGATCGCGGCGAGATCGAGATGGTTGGTCGGCTCGTCGAGCAGCAGGACGTCGGGATCCTGCGCGAGGGCGCGGGCGATGGCGGCGCGGCGGCGCTCGCCGCCGGAGGCGGTGGCGGCGGGGCGGTCGAGGTCGATCCCGAGCTGGTCGGCGATCGCGTCGACCTCGTGCGGGGCCGGCGCTTCCGGTCCGTGCAGGGCGAACTCGCGCAGTGAGGCGAACTCCGCCACCGCCGGGTCCTGCTCGAGCAGGACGACCTTGATTCCGGGCTTGATCGTGCGCCGTCCTTCGTCCGTCTCGATCGTTCCGGCGAGGCATTTCAGGAGCGTCGTCTTGCCGGCGCCGTTGCGGCCGATCAGAGCCAGCCGGTCGCGCGCTCCGACGAACAGGTCGAGATTGCGGAACAGCCAGCCCGATCCCTGGATCAGGCCGAGATTTTCGTAGGCGAGGACGGGGGCGGCCATGGTCGGGGCGAGATAGGGGGTCCGGCGGGATTCGTCACCCCGCGATGCTGACAGGGCCCGGGCTGACAAGGCCGGGCGCAGCCGCTATCGCGGGATCAGGGACGAGGTGGGGCGTATGACAGTGGAAGCCGGCAACCCCGCTATGCAGCGGGTGATGATGATCGGCGGCGCGATGCGGAGCGGCACGACCGTCATCCATCGGGCCCTGTGCAGCGCGCGCAACTCAAACCCCTTCCTCTCGGAGAGCTGGTTCCTTCGCGACCTGCTCGCCATGTACCGGTTCCGGCTGTCGCGCTTCGAGGCGATGGGCGAGGACCAGTTCGGCTCGGCCGCCGCCTACAGCCGGATGCTCGCGGACGACGTCGCCGACTATCTGCGGACCGTGTCGGCGCGGCACGGCGACCCCGAGGTGCTGATCCTCAAGCAGCCGGAGCTGATCCGCAGCTTCGTCGATCTCGCCGGGCTGTCGCCGGAGATGCTGTTCCTCGCCGTCGTCCGCGATCCCCGCGACGTCGTCGCAAGCATGAAAAGGGTCCGCGACCGGCACGCCCGCGACGGGGTTGCAGGCCCGCTTGGCGGGGCGGGGACGATCGCCGCCTTGTGCGACGTCTACGGCTCGCATTACGCCTTGCTGCTCGATTCGGCCCAGGCGCTGGGCGGGCGGCTCAGGATCGTTCGCTACGAGGATTTCATGCGCGACCCGAAGGCGTCGGTCGCGGATATAGGCGCCTTCTGCGGCGCCCGCTATGTGCTGGAGGAGGTCGCCGGCTTCCAGGCGGCGGACTCGGCCAGCCCGACCTTCGACAAGGCGGCGCGCTCGCTGGACCCGTTCAGCCGCGCCTTCTGGTCCGACCTCTATACCGCGCCCCTCTCCGACGAACGGATCGGCCGCTTCGCCGAAAGCCTGACCGCGGCCGATGTCGGCGAGGTCGAGGCTCGGCTCGGCTTCGTCGGGCGGCGGTTCGGGTATTGGGGGTAAGGACTCAGGCGGCCGCGCGATCTTCAGGCTTCGCCGACTTGTAGCGAGCCTCCGGTATGGGAACCCCGGTTTCCCTAGCGGTCTCGAGCCACAGATCGATGGCTATACCCGCCTCGGTAACGGCTTCCTCCGGCGTAGCGCCGTGGGCTGAACAGTAGCGGAGATCGGGAACGTCGGCGATCCAGCGGCCGTCTTCGTCCGACCAGAACACATTGATGTGGTAACGGGGTTCCATCAATCTTCCAGCTTGAGATCGTGCGCGGTTAGCATAGCGAGAAAAAGGCGTATTTGGTAGGGCTCGGCGTCCTTCCCGTTGGGCTGGATCGTAAGCACTTCGGTCACCAGCGGGTGCTTGTATGAGCGGTGGCTTCCTTCGTTCGCCAATGGGCGAAACCGAAAGCGAGGAGACATCGTTCGAACTCGCGAAACGGAACCGGACGAGAAGGTGCGTCCAACATACGCTGGTAGATTTTGGATGCTTTGACCACCAAGCCCTCCCAGTCGCCTGCGGCCCGGGTCGCGTCGAAAATCTGGCAACAGCGGTGACGACTCACACGCCGCCTTGCGACTCATAAATTATCTTTATCGAAGACTGTTATCGATAGTTTTGGCGAAACCGTCAAGCGCGTCAGGAACGCTGCCCCCCTGCCTTCCGCCCCATCCGGATCGACTGCTGCTTGCCGTAGCGGGTCTTCCTCGTGCCCGGCTTGCCTTCGGTCGAGTGGCCGAGGAGCGGGGCGCGCTTCTCGTGGTCGGGGATCCCGAGCTCATCGGCTTCCAGCCTGCGGATCTCGTCACGCAGCCTTCCCGCTTCCTCGAACTCGAGGTCGCCGGCGGCCTTGCGCATGCGCGCCTCGAGGTCGGCGATATAGGCCTTGAGATTGTGGCCGACGAGGTGGGGACGGTCCTCGTCGCCGGTGTCGACTATGACGCTGTCGCGGTTCGAGACGTGGGCGAGGATGTCCTGGATGTCGCGCTTGATCGTCGTCGGGGTGATTCCGTGCTCGTCGTTATACTCGAGCTGCTTGCTTCGGCGGCGGTCGGTCTCGCGAAGGGCGCGCTCCATCGAGCCGGTGATCCGGTCGGCGTAGAGGATGACCCGGCCCTCGACGTTGCGGGCGGCCCGGCCGATCGTCTGGATCAGCGAGGTCTCGGAGCGCAGGAAGCCCTCCTTGTCGGCGTCGAGGATGGCGACGAGGCCGCATTCGGGGATGTCGAGCCCCTCGCGCAGCAGGTTGATGCCGACGAGGACGTCGTAGACGCCGAGCCTGAGGTCGCGGATCAGCTCGATGCGCTCCAGGGTCTCGACGTCGGAGTGCATGTAGCGGACCTTGAGTCCGGCCTCGTGCATGAACTCGGTGAGATCCTCGGCCATCCGCTTGGTCAGGGTGGTGACGAGGGAGCGGTAGCCCTTGCGGGCGGTGATCCGCGCCTCGTTGATGAGGTCGTCGACCTGGTCCTCGACGGGCTTGATCTCGACCGGCGGATCGATGAGGCCGGTGGGGCGGATGACCTGCTCGGAGAAGACTCCGCCGGTCTGCTCGAGCTCCCAGGGGCCGGGGGTGGCAGAGACGGCGACCGTCTGCGGGCGCATCGCGTCCCATTCGTTGAAGCGAAGCGGGCGGTTGTCGATGCAGGAGGGCAGCCGGAATCCATATTCGGCGAGCGTGATCTTCCGCCGGTGGTCGCCGCGCGCCATCGCTCCGATCTGAGGCACCGTCTGGTGGCTCTCGTCGACGAAGAGGAGGGCGTTCTCGGGCAGATATTCGAACAGGGTCGGCGGCGGCTCGCCGGGCAGTCGGCCGGTGAGGAAGCGGCTGTAATTCTCGATTCCCGCGCACGAGCCGGTGGCGGCGATCATCTCGAGGTCGAAATTGGTGCGCTGCTCGAGCCTCTGCGCCTCGAGCAGCTTGCCCTCGATCTGGAGCTCCTTGAGCCGCTCGGTCAGCTCGTGGCGGATCGCCTCCATCGCCTGCTTCAGCGTCGGGCCGGGCGTCACGTAGTGGCTGTTGGCGTAGACCTTGACGTAGTCGAGCGCGGCGATCTTCTTGCCGGTCAGCGGATCGAACTCGACGATCTCCTCGATCTCGTCGCCGAAGAAGGCGATCCGCCAGGCCATGTCCTCATAGTGCGAGGGGAAGATCTCGAGATTGTCGCCGCGGACCCGGAAATTGCCTCGGCCGAAGGCCTGGTCGTTGCGCTTGTACTGAAGCGCGACGAGCTTCCTGACGATCTCGCGCTGGTCGACCGTGTCGCCCTTCTTGAGGCTGAAGGTCATCGCGCTGTACGTCTCGACCGAGCCGATGCCGTAGAGGCAGGAGACCGAGGCGACGATGATGACGTCGTCGCGCTCGAGCAGAGCGCGGGTCGCCGAGTGGCGCATCCGGTCGATCGCCTCGTTCACCGAGCTTTCCTTCTCGATGTAGGTGTCGGAGCGGGGGACGTAGGCCTCCGGCTGGTAATAATCGTAATAGCTGACGAAAAATTCGACCGCGTTGTCGGGGAAGAAGCTCTTGAACTCGCCGTAGAGCTGGGCGGCGAGGATCTTGTTCGGGGCGAGGACGAGGGCCGGGCGCTGGAGCGCCTCGATCACCTTGGCCATGGTGTAGGTCTTGCCCGAGCCGGTCACTCCGAGCAGCACCTGGGTCTGCTCGTCCTGACGCACGGCACCGACCAGCTCGGCGATCGCCGTCGGCTGATCCCCCGACGGCTCGTAGTCGGAGACGATCCTGAACCTGTGGCCGCCTTCGGCCTTTTCCGGGCGCTGCGGGCGGTGCGGGACGAACGACTGTCCCGTCTCCGGCTCTTCGAGGCCGGTCCTGATTGCTATCGGCATGGTCCCTATATGGTCATTCGCCCGGTTTCGCGCTAGCTTCCGCCGATAACAAAAGGGGGACGGGAGATGCGCTGTCTGATCATCGTGCCATTGTGCCTGGCCGCCGCCTGCTCGGGTGGCGGAGAGGAGAAGAAGTCGGAGGAGGCCGCCGCGGCGATGCAGGCGGGGCAGTGGGAGATCAGCTCCGAGGTCACCGCCTTCCGCTCGACCGACAAGGCGACTCCCGCACTCAAGGCGGCGGTCGGCGACAAGGCGACCGGGCCGGCCTGCATCGAGGCGGGCAAGGAGGCCAAGCCGCCCGCCGCGATCTTCGGCGGCGCCGGCTACGAATGCGACTATAAGGACAGCTACATCAGGGCCGGTCGGATCACCGCGACGCTCGACTGCGAGCGCGACGCGCTCGAGGGCAAGATCTTCATGACCATCCAGGGCACCTACAAGGGCGACAGCTTCGAGGGGACGTCGACCGCCACCTCCTATCTGTCGGGCGAGGGCGACTTCGCGATGGACTCGAAGATCAGCGGCCGCCGCACCGGCCCGACCTGCGCCGCGCCGGCGGAGGAGAAGGGCAAAGCCAAGGCCTGATGCCGCTCATCCCGTGCCAGCGCGACCTGTTCGACATCCCGGCGGGCGTCGCCTATTTCGACTGCGCGAAGATGTCGCCGCTGAGCCGGGCGGCAATCGCCGCGGGGCGAGTTGGGCTCGAGCGCAAGGCCCATCCCTGGGAGGTCAGGGCCGAGCATTTCTTCGACGAATCGGAGGAGGTGCGGGCGCTGTTCGCGCGGCTGATCGGAGCGGCGGCGGACGACGTCGCGATCGTCCCGTCGGTCAGCTACGCGATGGCGACGGTGATGGCGAACGTGCCGGTCGCGGCCGGCCAGAAGATCGTCACCCTGGCCGAGGATTTCCCGTCCGGCATCCTCGCTTCGCGGGCGCTGGCCCGGCGGTCGGAGGCGCGGGTGGCGGCGGTGGCCCGGCCGGCGCAAGGCGACTGGAGCGCGGCGATCCTCGACGCGATCGACCGCGACACCGCTTTGGTGGTGGCGCCGCATACCCATTGGGTGTGCGGCACGATGATCGACCTCGAGGCGATCGGCCGTCGCTGCCGCTCGGTCGGAGCGGCGCTGGTGCTCGACACCACCCAGTCGACCGGCGCGCTTCCGCTCGACCTCGCCGCGGTCGACCCGGACTATCTCGTCGCCACCTCGTACAAATGGCTGCTCGGGCCCTACAGCCTCGCCTTCCTCTACGTCGCTCCGCGCCACCAGCAGGGGCGGCCGCTGGAGGAGGCGTGGATCGTCCGCCGCAACGCCAGGGATTTCCGCAGCCTCTCCGATTACGAGGATGGCTTCGAATCCGGAGCG
This sequence comes from Allosphingosinicella sp., assembly GCA_036388575.1. Classification (GTDB taxonomy): domain Bacteria; phylum Pseudomonadota; class Alphaproteobacteria; order Sphingomonadales; family Sphingomonadaceae; genus Allosphingosinicella. Next base: position 7,258 of record DASVRO010000001.1, on the reverse strand, counting down.
CGGCGGTTCGACATGGGCGAGCGGGCCAATTTCGCGCTCCTGCCGGTGGCGGGCGCGGCGATACGCCAGCTGCTCGACTGGGGCGTCGACAATGTCGCCCGGACGCTGGCGGCGGCGACAATGGCGATCGAGGAGCGCCTCGGGGACCGCGGAGTCACCGGCCAGACCGGGCGGGCGCCGCATTTCCTGTCGGTGCGCTTCCCCGGCGGGCTTCCGCAAGGCATTGAGGAGCGGCTGGCGGCGGCCGATGTCCATGTCAGCCTCAGGGGGGAGCGGATGCGGATCACGCCGCACCTCTACAATGACGAGGCGGACGTCGAGCGTCTGTTCTCGGCGCTTTGGCCGGACTAGTGTGGGGGCCGATCACACCGGTCGTCACCCCGGACTTGATCCGGGGTCCACCTTCTTCCAGGCTGGCGTTCGCGGCAAAGGTGGATGCCGGATCAAGTCCGGCATGACTCGTAAACTTGGAGATTTCATCGAATGCGCCTGAAGTATCTGTCGCTTGCCCTCACCCTCGCCGCGGCGCCCGCCGCGGCGGCCGACTTCGCCTCGTCGATCAAGGCCGATTACGACAAAAGGCTCGGCGCGATGTTCGTCGACTTCCACCGCAATCCCGAGCTGAGCTTCAAGGAGAACCGGACGGCGAAGATCATCGCCAGGGAGCTTCGGGCGGCGGGGGCGACGGTCACCGAGGGGGTCGGCGGCACCGGCGTCGTCGGCGTGATGCGCAACGGCGCCGGCCCGACGGTGCTGGTCCGGGCGGACATGGACGGCCTTCCGGTCGAGGAGAAGAGCGGCGTCCCCTACGCCTCCCGCGCCCGCCAGGTCGGCGTCGACGCGGTCGAGATGCCGGTGATGCACGCCTGCGGGCATGACGTCCACATCACCTCGCTGGTCGGCACCGCCCACCAGCTGGCGGCCCTGAAGGACCGCTGGCGCGGAACCGTCGTGCTGATCGCCCAGCCGGCCGAGGAACGGGTCGGCGGCGCCAAGGCGATGCTGGCCGACGGCCTCTACACCCGCTTCCCGAAGCCCGATTACGCGCTCGGCTTCCACGTCAACTCGGGCATGCGCACCGGCACGGTCAGCGGCGCCGACGCGCTGATGTACAGTTCCGCCGACAGCGTCGACATCATCGTCCACGGCGTCGGCGCCCACGGCGCGGCGCCGCATACCGGCAAGGACCCGGTCTATATCGGCGCCCAGATCGTCACCGCCTTGCAGTCGATCGTCAGCCGCGAGGTCGGGCCGCTTTCGCCCGCCGTGATCACCGTCGGCTCCTTCCACGCCGGGACCAAGCACAACATCATCTCCGACCGGGCCGACCTCCAGGTCACCGTCCGGGCCAATGACGAGGGGACCCGCCGCCAGCTGCTCACGGCCATCGACCGGATGGCGAAGAACATCGCCCGGGCCAATGGCGTCGCCGAGAACCGGCTGCCGGAGGTCAAGGTGTCCGAAGGCACTCCGACGACCAGCAACACGCCGGCGCTCGCCCAGCGCGTCCGCGCCGCCTGGCAGCAGGCGCTGCCGTCCGGGACGGTGGTGCCGTTCTCGCAGGAGAGCATGGGGGCGGAGGATTTCACCTATTTCGTTCAGCCCGAGCTCGGCGTCCGAGGCTTCTATTTCTCGGTCGGCGGCACTCCGCAGGCGGCGTTCGAAGCAGCCCGGGCGGGCGGGCCGCCGGTGCCGTCGCACCATTCGCCCCTGTTCAAGATCGATCCGGAGCCGTCGATCCGGCTCGGCACCGAGGCGATGACCGTCGCGGTGCTCGATCTGCTCGCTCCGGGGGCCACCGAATCCGGCCACTGATCACTAGAAGGGGGAAGACGATGAAGACGCATTTGATCCTGGGCGCCGCGGCGCTGGCGCTGGCCTCGTGCGGAAGCGGCGGCGAAGGCAACCAGAGCGGCGGGAACGGCGCGACGGGCGCGAAGGGAGGCGCGGGCGCCTCCGCTTCCGGAGTGAGCCTTCAGCCCGGCGAATGGGAAATGAAGATGGAGGTGGTCAACGTGAAGGCCGAAGGCCTCCCGGAGGGCGTCGCCGAGGCGATGAAGAAGGAGACCGGCTCGGCGAGCCGCACCTGCATGACTCCCGAGGAGGCGAAAGGGCCGAAAGCCGAAATCTTCACCAAGGACAATCCCGCCAATTGCAAGACCGAGGGCTTCAGCTGGGCCAACGGCCGGATCCAGGGCAGGACCGTCTGCGCCGGCCAGGGCGGCGCCGGCAAGACGGAGATGACCATGGACGGCCGCTACACGGCGCAGAGCATCGACATGACGATGAAGTCGGACACGGACATCATGGGCAAGGCGATGACCATGGAGATGCGGATGACCGGCCGCCGCATCGGCGAATGCACCGCCGCCACCAGGAAAGGCTGAGCGATGATCGGCTATGTGACGCTCGGCAGCGACGATCTGGAGCGCAGCCGGGCCTTCTACGACGCGCTGTTCGGCGAATTGGGAGCGTCGCGGCTGATGGAGCTGGACAGCGGCTTCACCCTCTACGGCACCAGCTTCGGCAAACCCGGAGTCGCGATCACCCGGCCCTACGACAAAGCGGAGGCGAGGCCGGGCAACGGCAATATGGTGTCGCTGGTGGTGGACGGCCGCGGCAAGGTCGACCGGGTCCACGCCAGGGCGCTGGAGCTGGGCGGCACCGACGAGGGCCCGCCCGGCCTGCGGGGCCCGGAAGGGGACCGCGCCTTCTACGGCGCCTATTTCCGCGATCTCGACGGCCACAAGTTCTGCGTGTTCCGGATGGGCCCGGCGGACTGAGGCGGTGGCTCCCTAACCCCTCTCCCTGCAGGGGAGAGGGAGGGGCCCAAGCCGAAGGCTTGGGAGGGTGAGGGCGTAGCGGGCGCCCAGGCCCTCACCCTGCCGCCGCTTCGCGGCGGCTGTCCCTCTCCCCTTCAGGGAGAGGGGTTCAGGGCACGGCGAACGTCCGCCCGACCTCGGTGGTGACGAACCTCCCGTCGGCGATGCCCCGCGCTCGCCTCGCCGCCGCCAGGCGCCTGGGCGGGTCGTCGATCGCCTCGAAGGTGAGCTGGAAGGTGCCCCAGTGCATTCCCAGCGCCATCTTCGGATCGAGCGTCTCGAACACGGCCACCGCTTCCTCCGGGTTCATGTGGTTGGCCTGCATGACGTCGCGCGGCTCGTAGGCGCCGACCGGCAGGATGGCGAGCCGATAGGGGCCGCGCCTCGCCGCCTCCTTCGGCCAGCTGCCGTCGCCATAGCCGGTGTCGCCCGCGAAGAAGATGTTGCCGCCGGGAAGGACGATGGTGAAGGCCGACCACAAGGCGCGATTGCGGTCGGTGCCCCAGCGGGACGACCAGTGATGATTCCGCTCGGCGATGAACTCGATCCTGGAGTCGCAGATGCTGGGCGTGAGGCAGAGGATCCTGGCCGGCCCCTCAAGAGCGGGAACCGTTCGGGCGTAGGGCGGCGGCCCTCCCCGCCACTGATAGTTCAACCCCCAGTCGAGGTCGTGGAATCGACGCCCGAGCGCTCGATGATGGCGGAATTGCCCAGGCTGGTGAGGATCATCGGATGGTCCCGCTCCCAGAGCCGCTTCAGGGTCGGCAGGTCCATGTGATCGTAATGATTGTGGCTGATCAGGACGAAGTCGATCTTCGGCAGGTCCTCGAAGCGGACTCCGGGCGCCCGCACCCGCTTGGGCCCGATGAAGGAGAAAGGGGAGGCGCGCTCGGACCAGATCGGATCGGTGAGGATGTTGAACCCCTGGGTTTGGATCAGCACGGTGGCATGGCCGATCCAGGTGACGAGCAGCTCCTTCCCCTCGACCCGGCGCGGCGGCACCGTCGGCACGACCGTGACCCGTTCCGGCCAGCGCGCCCGTTCGCCGTCGCCGCTCAGCCAGCGGTTGAAGAAGCGCGCAGGGCCGCCATGGGCGACGGCACTCGGCCCGGGCTCGGGGTTGAAGAAGCGCTCGCCGTTGAAATGGCCCGAACGTGGGCCCTCGTAATAGATCCGGTCGAGGAAGGGCGGGATCAGCGACGGCGCGAAGCACAGGCCGACGAGGAGGAAGAGGAGCAGGGTGCCGAAGCGTCGGAGCCAGGTTCGCATCGCCGCTTCCTAGAGCTTCTCGAGGCCGAAAGTCATGTGTCCCGGCGCAGGCGGCGAGCCTCTAGCGTCCGTCGAGGGCGAAGCCGGCGGCGGGCCGGGTCTCGACATGCTCCTCGTGGTAGAAGTCGAAGGCGACCGCGACCCGGCCGGGCGCGTTGGCGCCGCAGTCGAGGGGATAGCGCTCGGTCAGGGTGCCGTAGGCGCCGACGGCGCCGGTGCTGCGCGCGCCGACCTGCGGCCGCGAGCCGTCCGCGCAGCGCAGCCGGGCGATGTAGGCGCGGGCGCCCTGCGGGCCGCCGACCCGGACCGGATTCTCGACGCTTCCGAGCGGGTGCGCGGCGGCCGCGGCGGCGATCGCTTCCGCTTCGGCGATCGGATCGGCCGGAGCCATCTCGCCGAGCACCTGCTGGGGGGTGAAGTTACGGTCGCCGGGCTTCTGGGCGGCGGCGGGCGCGGCGGCGACGGCGGCCGCGAGGAGGAGTGCAGTGAAACGCATCGGGCGCGGCTAAGGCCTTCCGGAGAAAAAGGAAAGTGGGCGACAAGCAGCCCCTCTCCCGTCCTTACGGGAGAGGAGGGGCCCACCGCCTCAGGCGGTGGGAGGTGAGGGTCTTACTGACTCAGCGGTACAGACCCTCACCTCCCAAGCTTCGCTTGGGCCCCTCCTCTCCCGCGAAAAGCGGGAGAGGGGAAAACTATTCCAGCTCGAACGAGACCGACAGGCTGACCGCGAGGGTCTGCTCGCCCGGGTCGACCGAGGTCGAATCCGCGACGGCGCCGCGGCTGGCCGCTCGCATCATCACCGCCGGCGGCGCGTAATTGGCGCCGGCCTCGCTGATCGAGAGGATCCGGCCGACCCTTTTGCCGAGCGCCCTGGCGTAGAGCTCGGCCCGGGCCCGGGCGTTGGTCACCGCCAGCGTGCGCGCCTCGTCGAGCGCGGCCTCGGGCTTGTCGATCGACAGCATCGGACCGTTGATCTGGTTGGCGCCCTGGGCGACGAGCGCGTCGAGGATCCTGCCGCTGTTGGCGATGTCGCGGAAGCGAACCGAGACCTCGTTGCTGGCGCGGTAGCCGACGATCTGCGGATTGCTGCCCTGCGGATCGTGGCGATAGTCGGGATAGAGGTTGATCGAGCTGGTCTGGATGTCGCGGTCGGCGATCCCGGCCCGCTTCAGCGCCGCTCGAACCGAGGCCATCTGGGTCGCGTTCTGGGCGAGCGCGGCGGTCGCGGTCGGGGCGATCGAGACGACCCCGGCGCTGATCCGGGCGAGGTCGGGGACCCGGCTGACCTCGCCGGTGGCGACGACGTCGAGTCGGGTGCCGTCGAGGAGGATTGGGACGACGGCCTGCGGCTGCTGCGCGGCCAGCGGGGCCGCCGAGAGCGCCAGGGCGGCGCCGAGGATCAGGTTACGCATGGGATGGACTCCGGGAAAGTTTCGCTTCCGGTCCTTTCAACGCCGCAGCGGCTGCACCGTTGCTGAACGCGGCACAGAGGTGGGGACAGTTTAGAAACTGTCCCCAAAATTACGGTTGACTGGGAGATGTTTAGCTGGGATTTGAGGGCGTGATGACGACCCTCGCGACCCGCACCGGCTCCAGCTGCGCCTCTTCGGCGCCGGCCGCTGCGCACGCCTGGCATTGGTGGTGGAACACATCCTCCGCCGCGGCGCGCGTCCATCGATGGTGAACCGGACTCTCTAAAAGGTCCGAAGTCCCAGCAGAGGCCCGCCGCTCCCGGCGGGCCTTTTCTTTTGCGCTCCATCGAAGGAATCACGCCATGTCCACCCAGCCGAAATTCGTCCTCCCGACCGCCGAAGCCAGTGATTGCGAAGCGGCCCTGGCCCGTCTCTACACCGGCGAATCGCTGGCCGAGGCCGAAGCCGAAGCCCTGTTCGCCGAGCTCGTCGCCGGCCGCCTGCCCGAGCCCGCCATCGCCGCCATGCTGGTCGCGCTCCGGCTCAAGGGCGAGACCGCCGCCGAGCTGACCGGAGCCGCCCGGGCGCTTCGAGCCGCCGACGCCGACTTCCCCCGGCCCGACTATCTGTTCGCCGACAGCTGCGGCACCGGCGGCGACGGCTCCGCCTCGATCAACGTCTCGACCGCCGTCGCCTTCACCGCCGCCGCCGCCGGCCTTCCGGTCGCCAAGCACGGCAACCGCTCGGTCACCTCGCGCTGCGGCTCCGCCGATGTGCTCGAGCAGCTGGGTGCAACACTCGACGTTCCGGCCGAGACGTCGCGGCGAATCCTCGACGAGACCGGGATCTGCTTCCTGTTCGCGCCGCTCTACCACCCCGGCCTGCGCCACGCCGGGCCGGTGCGGCGGATGCTCAAGGTGCGCACGATCATGAACATGCTGGGCCCCTGCCTCAACCCGGCAGAGCCCGGCGTCCAGCTGCTCGGAGTCGCCGATCCCGCCTTGCTGGAGCCGGTGGCCCGGACCCTCGCCGCGCTCGGAGTGGCCCGGGCGCTGGTCGTCCACGGCTCGGGCCTCGACGAGATCGCCCTCCACGGCGAGACCCAGGCGGTTCGGGTCGAGGGCGGGACGCTCGAGCCGCTGACGATCCGCCCCGAGGATGCCGGCCTCGAGCGGCGGCCGGTGCAGGTGCTTCGCGGCGGCGGCCCGGAGGAGAATGCCGAGCGGCTGAAGGCGCTGCTGATGGGCTACGGCGTCGCGGCCGAGGCCGAGACGGTGTCGTTCAACGCCGGCGCCTTGCTCGCCACCGCCGGCCTCGCCGCCGACCTCAAGGACGGCGCGGCGATGGCGATGCAGGCGATCCAGTCGGGCGCCGCTTACACCAAGCTCAAGCTGTTCGTGGAAGCGACCAATGGCTGAGCAGAATGTGCTGGGCGCGATCGTCGCCCGCAAGCGGATCGACGTGGCGGAGCGGCTGGCGGGCGTCAGCCTCGATGCCGCCGCGCCGACCCGCCGCAGCTTGAAGGCGGTGCTGGCCCGCCCGGGGGCGCGCTTCATCATGGAGGTGAAGCGCGCTTCCCCCTCGCAAGGTTCACTGCGGACCGGGGTCGATCCGGCGGCGCAGGCGCGCGCCTATCGCGGCGCCGCCGATGCCGTCAGCGTGCTCACCGACACTCCTTATTTCGGCGGCTCGCTACGCGATCTCAGCGCCGTGCGCGACGCCTATGACGGACCGGTGCTGGCCAAGGACTTCATC